>NZ_CP052766.1:616312-1232625 GCF_002499975.2 Alteromonas pelagimontana | reverse complement strand
ACTATAGCATTGCCGATGAGGAAAAATACCCCTACTTCAATGCGGCCGAAGATAATGTCAAAACTTGAATAAAGCGTAACATCGCCGACGTTGGACGCGCGTCCTGAAAACTCAAAAATCAGCGGAAAGCTGTAGCCAAAAACGCCCCCACTGTGGTCGCGCATAATGCCAACATCTACCGGTTCTCGGGATTGCGCAATGGTAAGCCCAAGATCAGCAATATAATCGCCATTTTCATCTCTGATCTGCACGCCTTCCACAATAGGAAGTTCCATCAGTCCTTCGGCTATGGAAATAGCCTGCGGTGTGTTAAGTTCCCATATAGCGCGGGTAAGACTAATGGAAAACGTGTTTTTAAGCGTTTGTAATTCGCTCTCAATATGGTTCTTAGTGCTAAGATATTCTGTGAATATCTGCCCAATTGTGACTATAAGTGTTAATACAAAATAGACCGAGAGAACACGAGTTAACAGCTTTCTCGACAATCCTGTCTTTACGGTCGCCATTCGTACTGCACCTTTTTGGTTATGTGAGCGGTCAATAATACGCCAAGAGTATGCATTATTACGTTAATAAACAAGCAAATCTCATATCTATATAGGGAGATTGCTTTTGTCAAATACTTGACACAAAATTGTCATCGTTTTAATAAAACTGTCATAGACCCAATGAATAATAGCGGCGTTTTAGTATGAGCAGGAAAAAATCTATGTCTCGAACGGTATTGTTAGTGGAAGACGAAGCGCCGATCCGCGAAATGCTTAAGTTTGTGCTTGAGCAATCGGGCTTTAATACAGTTGAAGCGGAAGACGTTGATGTAGCCCAGCAGAAAATTCGGGAGCCTTATCCTGACTTGATTCTGTTGGACTGGATGTTGCCGGGCGGTAGTGGTGTGCAGTTGGCGAAAAGCCTTAAGCAACATGAGTTTACCCGCGACATTCCTGTCATTATGCTTACCGCGCGCGGCGAAGAAGAAGATAAAATTCGCGGTCTTGACGCTGGTGCTGATGATTATGTCACTAAACCTTTTTCACCGAAGGAACTGGTGGCGCGGATTAAAGCAGTCATGCGCAGAGTGACGCCAACCTCAAGTGAAGAACCTATTGAGTTTAATGGCCTTAAACTTGAGCCGATATCGCACCGGGTTACTGCCAATGAAGAAGCTCTGGACATGGGGCCTACTGAGTTTAAGTTGCTGCACTTTTTTATGACTCATCCGGAGCGGGTTTACAGCCGCGAACTGCTTTTAGATAACGTGTGGGGAACCAACGTTTACGTCGAAGACAGAACCGTTGATGTACATATTCGACGGTTGCGTAAAGCTGTTTCCCGGCATGGCCACGATGCCATGATTCAAACGGTGCGTGGTGCCGGTTATCGGTTTTCCACTAAGTTGTAGCCGAAGCTTTCCGAGGCGGCTTCGCGGCCGCTTCGTATGCTTAGCATATTCTCGCTAAACTGAATAATCAGCAGGCCTGGCTTTTTGTATGTATTATCCTTTTTCATGGTTAAGAAGCATTATCCGGCTGGCTACATATCTGCTTATCTTTGCTCTGATCGGCCTGTATCTGGACGACATGCTGTTTGCTGTAGCGTTAGGCACAGTAGGTTTGTTAATTCTCAATTACTGGCATCTTTATAAGCTTAATCACTGGTTGTGGCACAGCCGTAAAATGTCGCCTCCCACCGTCAGCGGCGTATGGGAATATATCTACGAAGGAATTTATTATCTCCAGCGGCGCAACCGCAATAAGCGTAAGGAATTGGGGGAGCTGGTAAAACGATTTCGCGAAGGCTCTGAAGCCTTACCTGATGCTGCTGTAGTGGTAGATTCCAAAGCCTGTATCATTTGGTGCAATCGATTGGCGCGGCTGGAGCTGGGCCTGAAGTGGCCTACTGATGCCGGCAGAAGGTTAGACAATCTGATTCGTCACCCGCAGTTTATCGAATACTTTCATGCCGGCGATTTTAATTATCCCATTGAAGTACCCGCACCAACTAATCCCAATAAAACCTTTGAATACAGAGTAATGCCGTACGGCGATGAACACTTGTTGCTGATAGCACGGGATGTAACGCGAGTGTCTCAGCTTGAGGAAATGCGTAAAGACTTTGTCGCCAACGTATCCCACGAATTGCGTACCCCGCTTACTGTTATCAGCGGCTACATTGAGATTCTAGCGGATAATGACGAAGACAATCCATTTGTAGCTAAAGCATTTAAGGAGATGTCATCACAAACTCACCGTATGCAAAGTTTAATTGAGGATTTACTGGTGTTGTCCCGCATAGAAGCCAGTTCTGAAAGAATTTATGAACATGTGGTAGATATGCCAGCCACCTTTGCGCTGATGGAGCGTGAAGCGCAGGCGTTAAATAAAGAGAAACAGCACCGGATTACCTTTCATGTGGATAAATCGTTGAAGGTATTTGGGGTCGAAACCGAACTGCGCAGCGCGTGCTCAAATCTGGTTTTTAACGCCGTACATTATACGCCGGCTGGGGGCACAATTGATGTTTACTGGCAGCGCGTTGAGCACGGGGTTCAGTTTGCTGTGAAAGATAACGGCGACGGGATTGAGCAAAATCATCTGGCGCGACTTACCGAGCGCTTTTACCGGGTGGACAAAGCCCGCTCACGGAAAACGGGCGGCTCCGGCTTGGGTCTTTCGATTGTAAAGCACGTTTTAAGTCATCATAATTCGCAACTGGATATCACCAGTTCTGTGGGTAAAGGAAGTACATTTTCCTTTACTCTCCAAGAGGAGCTGATTGCGGAGCAATAAATGAAGACGTACCTACGTACAGGCATTGTAGTTTTACTTGGCTTTCTTAGCTGTTCAACAGGTTTTGCTCTGGCGGCAACACCTGACGTGCCTTCTTACGAACGCAAACCCGGCGTTGCGGGTAAAATAACGTCGGTTGGGTCAGATACATTAGCCAATCTGATGTCGTTCTGGTCGCAAGAATTCAAATCCATGTATCCACAGGTGAAGTTTCAAATTCAGGCCTCAGGCTCTTCTACCGCACCCCCTGCTCTTACTGAAGGGACGGCCACTATCGGCCCTATGAGCCGTGACCTTAAACCCAGCGAAATTCGTGCCTTTGTACGCAAGCACGGCTATCCGCCAACGGTACTGAGAGTGGCGATGGACGCTATAGCCATTTTTGTGGAGCGACGTAATCCTGTTCGGGGTCTTACGCTTGAGCAGGTTGACGCACTGTTTTCGGTCACACGCTTTTGCGGAGGGGAACAACCTATTACCCAGTGGAAGCAATTGGGGCTCAACAGCGACGAATACCGCCATCCCATTCGCTTGTTCGGTCGTAACTCGGTTTCCGGTACCTACGGACTGTTTAAGGTTATGGCATTATGCGACGGCGATTTTCGCGATACGGTGAACGAGCTACCGGGATCGGCGTCTGTAGTATTGTCTGTTGCCACCAGTCAGGACGGATTGGGATATGCCGCATACGGTTATAAAACCGCTGGCGTGCGGGCGTTACCTATTGGCAAGACATTCGACTCTCTGATCCCACTGACAACGCAGACGGTAAGAGACGAAACATATCCTTTTGCACGCTATCTTTATCTTGTAATTAATAAATCCCCAACGGAAGCGTTACCCACGCTGGAACGGGAATTTTTGCATTATGTTTTATCCAAAGAAGGCCAGCAGCAGGTACAGCGAGATGGCTATTTTTCTGTACCAGGCGACGTGTTGTTACGGCAGCGCCGGATGATTGAGTAAGGTTCCCTTTCCTTCGCTGTTCACCTCCAACTACTAACTCCTCTAGGTTGCCGAGTAAAAACCTTTTTAAAATCAAAAATCAGTGTCCTGCTCTCGTAAAGCAGAAAAAGGTTCAACAAATTGTTATTAAAGTTTCGTGACAGCGAAGCAGTGTAACAAATATGTCATTTACCTTAGGTAAAGTGCTTGCGTTTTCAGATATTAATTACTCTATATAGCACTTGGAGAACCGAATGGAACTTATGCACTTATTTAGGGCTTCTGCGATTGCAACTGCGCTCGTTTTAGCGGGCTGCGGCGGCGATGTAAACATCAGTGAAGGTGACATCGACAACAGCGTAGAGAATAACTACGGCAACGGGGGCACACCCACAAATCCTGAAACACCAGAAGAAACATTGCCTGGTACAGCCGATTCTTCATTAACGAATGCAGTCTCAGCGGCTTTCGGTTCTGACATTGAAGTTCGCATATTGTCTGGTCGTCTAACTGCTGACGACGCTGACGACAGCGGTACGATTACGTTAACTAACGACAGAGTTTGGGCACTTGACGGTGCAGTTTTCTTTGGTAACGATAATGCTGATAGCGTAAATATAGTAGTTGAAGAAGGTACAATCATATTTGGTAGCTCAGGTAATGACTATATGGTCGTGAGCCGTGGATCTACCATTGAAGCTCAAGGTACAGCGGAAAATCCTATTATTTTTACTTCTTATCCTGATGTGGTAGGTGAAGAAGTCATGCCAGGGCAATGGGGTGGCCTGATCCTGTTGGGGAATGCGCCATCTAATCAATGCCCTGCCGAAGGCGACTGTGCATTGCAAATTGAAGGTGCAGAGGAAGGCGCAGTATTTGGTGGAACCGACGACGCTGATAGCTCAGGAAGCTTGCGTTACGTAGTCATGAAATATTCGGGTTTCGAAATCTCTCCAGATAATGAACTACAAGGCCTTACCATGGGTGGTGTCGGTTCAGGAACAACGGTAGATTACCTGCAGGTTCACGCTTCTTCTGATGATGGCGTAGAGTTTTTCGGCGGCAGCCCGAATCTCAAGCATATGGTCCTTACATCGAATCAGGATGATAGTGTCGACTGGGACAATGGCTTCACGGGTAAAATGCAATACGTGTTTGTCCAGCATGCTCCAGATGATTCTGATGCCAACCGTGGTATCGAAGCAGACAACGACGGCTCTGCTCCAGACAACTCTCCTCAGTCCAATCCAATGATCGCCAATATGACCATTATTGGTAACAACTTCGATGGCGATGATGATTCAGAGGGTGTTTATCTTCGCGAAGGCACAGGCGCACAAATTTATAACATGGTAGTGTCCGGTCCGTCAGGTATGGGCGAATGTCTTGAAGTGGAAAACGTGACCGAGTCCCAGGCCAATCTACAAGATGGAACTATTACCATTCAGAACTCAGTTATGGCGTGTGCCAATGGTGAAAATTTCGTCAGTGATGAAGGCGCAGTAGACCTCGAAGACTGGTTCCTTAACACAATGGAAAACAACCAGATTTCAGAATCCGTTATGCTAAATAGCGATGGTACGCCTACCGCAGGTAGCCCCTTATTAGGTGCTGGCACTGATGCTTCTCAAGTGGACGGTTTCTTTGAAGCTAATGACTTTATCGGCGCTCTTGACGGTACTAACGACTGGCGTCAGGGATGGGCATTTGGTTACGGCGGTGGCGAAGTTCGTCCGGCACCAGCGACAGTAGAAGGTTGTCCTGCAGGTACAACTGAGATCGATTCAGCAGACGGTGTTACTACAACTTGCGAATTGTCTGGCCGTTATACCACTGATCTTACCCTTACTGAAAATAACCTGTACGCAATTTCCGGTGCTGTGTTTATCGGTGGTGATAATGCTGACAGCGCGAC
This sequence comes from Alteromonas pelagimontana, assembly GCF_002499975.2. NCBI lineage: Bacteria > Pseudomonadati > Pseudomonadota > Gammaproteobacteria > Alteromonadales > Alteromonadaceae > Alteromonas > Alteromonas pelagimontana. Next base: position 1,226,979 of record NZ_CP052766.1, on the reverse strand, counting down.
CTTGACGATTCCGGCGGGTGTAACTCTTTATGGAGCGTCTGGTAACGATTATATGGTTATCAGTCGCGGTTCAGAAATTGACGCTAACGGTTCTGCTTCTAAGCCTATCACGTTCAGTTCTGAAGCAGACATTGCTTCTGATGCAGGCGTACCAGGGCAGTGGGGCGGTTTAATATTGTTAGGAAATGCACCATCAAATCAATGTCCTGCAACAGGCGACTGTGCATTACAAATTGAAGGTGCAGAAGAAGGCGCTGTATTCGGCGGTACAGATGAAGCCGACAGTTCAGGCAGATTACGGTATGTCCGAATTCTTTATTCTGGCTTTGAAATTTCACCTGATAACGAACTTCAAGGGTTGACAATGGGTGGTGTGGGTTCAGGTACCGACATCAGCTACGTTCAAATTCACGCTTCCTCTGATGACGGTGTGGAATTTTTCGGTGGCAATGTGGATGTGAAGTATCTGGTTCTCACAGATAATCAGGACGACAGCATTGACTGGGATAATGGCTATCGTGGCCGCATGCAATATGTTCTGGTTCGTCATGCAGAAGACAACTCAGATGCTAACCGCGGCATTGAAGCAGACAATGACGGATCTAATCCTGCTAATTCACCTCAATCTAACCCCGTGCTTTCGAACGTGACTATTATCGGCAATACCTTTGATGGTGATGATGATTCTGAAGGCGTTTATTTACGTGAAGGTACTGGCGCGCAACTTTCTAACTTTATTGTCACCGGACCAAGCGGAATGGGTGAATGTTTTGAGGTAGAAAATGTAGCAGAGTCACAGGCTAACCTGAGCGATGGCACTATTACTTTTACCAACTCAGTTATTGCTTGTGAAAATGGTGAAAACTTTAACTCAGAAGCCGGTGCGGTTGACCTGGCCGACTGGTTCTCCAACACAATGACTGGGAACGCTGTAGTTGCCACTCGTGCCGAAGTTGTTGATGGAATCTTTACGATTTCTACATTGGCACCTAAAGACTGGTCAGGTGACACCTTCTTCGATAATGCAGGCTTCGTAGGTGCGGTTTCCGCAGACAATAACTGGACGTCTGGCTGGACTGTCGGTCTGGAGTAATCGTCGCTTAGAGGCAAATAGAACAGGCACGTTTCATCGGTGATGGCGTGCCTGTTTTTGAGTTAGAACAACGAAGTCCATGCGAGATGGGCAACTGTAGTAAGACTGTTTTCGATGAGGTTAACAATGAATAAGCCTGCTAACCGGTTTTCTATCAAACCCACCAGCCTGGCTGTGCTTGCTGGTCTAGCGATGCAAGCATTACCGATAATGGCGCAGGAGCAAGGCGACGACGCTGAAGCCATTGAAGAAGTGGTGGCAACCGGAACCCGCCTTAAAGGCACTGCAACCGCAGTTATGGAAGAAAGAAAAAATCAGGCATTTGTGGCTGATATTATGGGAGCGGAACAGATTTCCCGCACCGGCGACTCTGATGCCGCGGCGGCTCTGCGCCGGGTCACAGGTTTAACGCTGGTAGACGGGAAGTTTATCTACGTTCGTGGTTTGGGTGAGCGATATTCTTCAACTCAGCTGAACGGCGCAGCTGTTCCTAGTCCCGATCCCACACGAAACGTTATCCCACTGGATTTGTTTCCCTCAGCAATTATTGAAAGCCTTTCAGTGCAAAAAGCCTATTCGCCTTCTATGCCAGCGTCCTTCGGTGGCGGTAACGTCGATATACGTCTTAAGACAATTCCCAGTGATTTCATCTTCAGTGTCACTGGAAATTTAGGAAGTAGCACCGACAACTTTGATGATGCTTACGCTTATGACGGCGGCGGCCAAGACTGGCGAGGCGAAGATGATGGTACTCGGGCAGCGCCAGCAGCTATCACCAGCCGGTGGGAGAGTAAAAATTTCCTTGATAACTTGCCTCAAGGTGAGGCGGTTGCCTTATTGAAAGACATGAACCGGAACTACGATCCTAAACTGGAAAGTGTAGATCCGGACTATGGTTTCAACCTGTCAGTAGGAAATAGCTTCGACTACGATGAAGATTGGCGCTTTGGCTTTCTTGCTTCATCCGGTTATACCAGTGAAACTGATGTTACTGAAGAATACATTGGGGAGCAGCCACTACGTAATGGTGACACCATTCGCATGGTTCGCTATTTTGATGAAGTCGATACCACCGAAAAATCAGTGAAATGGTCGACAATGCTCAACGTAGGTGTCGATTATAATCGCCAGCACCGCATCGATTACAGTGTGATTGTTTTGAACGACACTCGCGATCAGATTCAGGAAAAAGTAGGGAATACAGCCAACATTACTTTGAATGATAATCAGCGGGTGCGTGAATACGAAATTCAGTACGAAGAGCGGAGTCTCTACACCAACCAAATACGTGGCACACACACATTTCCGGAGTTAGGATTTCTTGGTTTTGACTGGAAATATTCATTAGGAAGGTCGGCTCGCCAGGCTCCTGGCAATATGGAAGCACGCTTCTTGCTAGACGACGAAAACCTGGATGGCATTTATGATAAGGAAACAGAAAGTGCATTGAGTAACTCGACCACTGCGGGGCGATACACTTTTCAAACCCTGCACGACCGGGTAGAGAACTATATGTACAATTTCAATCTGCCCTATACGTTGGATAACTGGGAGATGGAGTTCAAAGTAGGTGGCAACTTCCTTACCAAAACCCGTACCGCAGAAAACCGCCGTCTGGACATCAATACCCGTGCATTTGCAGATACTTCCCTTTTAAGCGGATACGAATTTGCAGATATTCTGAGTGACAATGTGCTTGATACTGCGACTCTATCTAATATTCCGATACTGCGGGATACAACAGTGGCTGGTGATGATTATGCCGCAGCGCAGAAAATAGACGCTTATTATTTTGAAGCGGATCTCTTCTATAACAACACCTGGCGAATTTCCGGCGGTGTGCGATACGAAGATTTTCGACAAGCGGTAGTACCCTTCGATCCGCGGTCAAATCAATTTGACTTACCTGCAAACGCGGATCGGTCACAACTGGCTTTTGTTGAAGATAATTTTTATCCTGCCATAGCGCTTACTTACTTTATGCAGGAAGATATGCAGTTGCGGTTTAACTACGGCGAAACTGTGGTGCGCCCCGATTTACGCGAGGTTTCATCTTCCACTTACATCGATCCACTTACTGAATTTCCTATAGGCGGTACACCGGGAATCAGGACCACTGCGATTAAAAATTATGACATCCGTTGGGAGTGGTACCGTGAAGCTGGTAACAACGTTTCTGTCGGTTTGTTCTACAAAGATATGGCTGATCCCATTGAGTCAGTACAGTCTCCGGCTCAAGACGGACCTCCACTCGTTCGGATTGCCAATGCAGAAAGTGGCGAACTGTACGGCATGGAAGTTGAATTTCTGCAAGGGCTTGGTTTTATTGATGAGGGTATCTGGGACAATCTTTTTGTCTCAGGCAACGTAACTGTAAGCGGCTCACAAATTCAGCTAGATCGCCAGCATATTGTAGAGCAAACCGGTGTATCGGCTTCCGTTACCAACCTGCAACGTCGTCTGACCGGGCATTCAGAATATGTGGTGAATTTACAGCTAGGGTATGACTCAGACAATGGGGAGCACTCAGGTTCGCTTGTCTATAATGTTTTTGGCGACCGTATCCTGATACCCGGTATTGATGGTTTCGATGACAGCTATGAGCAGCCATTTCATTCATTAGATATGGTGTATAAATACTATCCCGACTTCAATACCACTATCACCTTACGTGTTCAGAATATATTAGGTGAAGATCGCGAATTGGAGTTTGAAGACACCTTATTACGTTCAGAAACCCGTGGCACCGATTTCCGCCTGTCATATCAGTATGATTTTTAACGGGCTCGTTTTTCGGCTGCGTAAAGCTCACACTCGTAGAACGCTCTCTTCCGCTGCAATAATGCAGCGGAAGCTACAGAATTCGTTGTTTGCCTCTTAGCAAATTTCACTTTGCGATTTATTAAGATTTTACGTTTATTTACCATCTCAACTTGCTTTCTGAGAACTCTTTTTGGCAGGCCCTAAACCCGATTCACCCTAACGAAAATAGAGTGTGTATGACAGTTATGTAATAAAACTGTCACAGAAAACTCCTATCCTACGCCCAGAATTTCATGGTCGGGCGATGCCCGATTTTTTTAAACAAAAAGGTTTGAATGTATGAAGCTTTTCAACTCGTTGCTACTGGCGAGTGCTCTGATGGCCGCGCCCGTCATGGCACAGGACGATGACGTCTTAAAACCTGTTGTCGATGAAGCCGCAAAGATTAACGAATCTGCTGCTTCATCGCAGGAAAAAATTAACAATATTACCGATCAAATCGACAATAAGCTTCAGCAATTTAAAACGTTGAACAAGGAAATTGAAGGTCTTCAGGTGTACAACACACAGCTGCGTAAGCAAATCAGCAATCAGCAGCAGGAAATGAATGATCTTAACAGTGCGATTGATGAAGTTTCTGTCGTAGAGCGCCAGATTACGCCTCTCATGATTCGCATGATTGAAGGCCTGGAACAATTCGTAGCACTGGATGTGCCGTTTCTTGAAGAAGAAAGGGCCAATCGCATTGCCGATTTAAAGGCGATGATGGACCGTGCTGATGTCGCTACCTCTGAAAAGTTTCGCCGGGTGATGGAAGCCTATCAGGTGGAAATGGATTACGGACGCACAATGGAAGCGTACAGCGGTATTCACGATATCGAAGGGCAGGAACGTGATGTTGAATTTCTGCGTCTGGGACGTACTGCGTTAATTTACCAAACACGCGATGCCAGCAGCCAGGGAGTATGGAATAAGCAAACTCGCCAGTGGGAAGCGTTAGATAGCAGCTATCGTACACAGATTACCAAAGGCTTGCGCATGGCGAAGAAACAGCTTGCGCCGGATTTGTTAATGCTGCCTGTAGCAATTACCGATTAAGAGGTAGATGACCATGTTTAAACATATGAAATTTATTGCTGTTGGTCTGGCTGCCGCAACCTTCAGTTTTGGCGCGATGGCTCAAAACGATCGAGCGCTGGATTTAGATGCCTTACTTAAGCAACTGGAAGAAGGCCAATTTTCTCAGTCGCAGCAAAACAAGCAACGCGAGCAAGAGTTTATGCAAAAGCGTGCTGAACAAGACAGCATTCTTGAAGACACCCGTAAGCAGCGGGATGCCAGGTTACAAACGTCTGAGCAGCTTGAAACCCAGTTCGAAGAAAATGAGTTTAAGTTGGCAGATTTAAATGGTGCGCTTGATGACCGGTTAGGGTCGTTAAAAGAGCTATTTGGTGTGTTGCAACAAGTCGCTGGCGATACCAAAAACAAGTTTTACAATTCTATGATCTCTGCTCAGATCCCTGGTCGCGCTGCCTTTTTGGATCAGATGGCTCAAGAGATGGGCTCCAGTTCTAAACTTGCCTCAATTGAAGAGATTGAGCGAGTCTGGTTTGAAATGCAACGGGAAATGACCGAGTCCGGTAAGGTCACAAAATTCAATACTAATGTTGTGGAAGCGGGCGGTCAAAAAACCAATAAAGAAGTGGTACGCGTGGGGCCATTTGCACTGGTTGCTGATGGCAAGTACCTTGATTTCAACGGCGTTACCGGCACCGTTGCCGAACTTATTCGCCAACCCGCTGATCGTTACGGCGATTCTGCCGCTGAACTGCAAGCTTCCAGTGGTGAAATGGTTGAGTTTGGTTTAGACCCAACCGGCGGTTCGATTCTAGGTCTGTTAGTACAAGCGCCAAATCTTCGGGAACGGATAGAGCAGGGCGGTATAGTCGGCTATATCATTTTAATTGTAGGCGCGTTCGGTTTGTTGCTGGCACTTGAGCGTTTAGTTACGCTGACACTAGTGAAAAACAAAGTGAACAAGCAGCTCAAATCTAAAGAAATCAAGGAGAACAATCCCCTTGGACGCATTCTAAAAGTACGCGAAAGGCATCCTAACGCCGACACCGAGGCGCTGGAACTGCATTTAACGGAAGCTATTTTGGGTGAAGTGCCTAAGCTAAGCCGCAACCTTACAATAATTAAGATTATATCAGTGGTCGCGCCGCTAATGGGTCTTTTGGGTACAGTGACAGGGATGATCAATACGTTCCAGGCCATTACGTTGTTTGGTACGGGCGATCCTAAGCTTATGGCTGGCGGTATTTCTACAGCACTTGTTACCACTGTGCTGGGGCTGGTCGTCGCAATCCCTATGACATTGCTCTACGCCATGCTGAATACCCGCAGCAAAAATATTGTTTATGTTCTGCAGGAACAGGCGTCTGGTGTAATTGCAGAGCGTGCTGAGCGAGGCTAAGCCATGACCGAGTTTCTAGAAGCAATTCGCGATTTTACAGAGACAGGTGGTCAGGTTCTCCTGGTCATCGGCCTGCTGATATTCGTTATGTGGCTTTTGATCCTCGAGCGTGCGTTGTATTTGTTAATTTGGCATAAGAATTTTAAAAGCGCGGCAATTGCCGAGTGGAAAGCCAGAGAAGATCGCTCCTCCTGGTATGCCGAACAAATTCGACAGAAAGTGATTTCACGGTTAAGCATTCAGTTAAGTGGCAGCATTCCCATTATTCAGGCGTTGGTGGCATTGTGTCCGCTATTGGGGCTAATGGGAACAGTCACCGGGATGATAGAAGTATTTGACGTGATGGCGATATCCGGTTCCGGAAATGCTCGGTCTATGGCGTCAGGTGTTTCTAAAGCAACTATTCCGACAATGGCCGGAATGGTTGGCGCACTCTCTGGTGTATTTGCTGCCACTTGGCTTAACCGAATGGCGAAATCTGAACGCACGCATCTTGAGGATGCCATCACTATTAAACGTAATGCCTGAGCCGGCATTAAGTTAAGGTATTTATTATGAAGCAGCATTTCCAAAACCTGATTGATGAAGAAGAAGCAACTATTGATATGACGCCCATGTTGGACGTAGTTTTCATCATGTTGATCTTCTTTATTGTTACAGCCTCTTTTGTGAAAGAAGCGGGTATTGATGTTAATCGCCCGGAAGCGGCGACGGCAGTGAAGCAAGATCGCGCTAACATTCTTGTTGCCATTTCGGATACTGGAGAAATTTGGATCAATAAGCGGCGCATTGACGTGCGCGCGGTTCAGGCCAATATTGAGCGGCTGCATGCGGAAAATCCGCAGGGTTCTGTGGTTATTCAGGCTGATAAAAAGGCAACCACGGAAACGCTGATTCAGGTAATGGACGCATCACGTGCCGCAGGCGTTTACGACGTTTCAATTGCTGCGCAAGAGCGATAAGCCATGCCACGTTATCTCATTGCTGTTGTCATATCCCTGGGTATTACCCTGGGGCTGTTCTTCTTGATGCAGTCTCTCATTCAAATGGGCGGCAGCGCACTGACAGAGCCGCCTAAAGGTACTGTACTGGACTTCGTGAGAATAAAGCAGGAAGAAACTGTAGAGTCGAAAGACCGTAAGCCTAAGAAGCCGCCCAAGCCGGAGCAGCCGCCTCCGCCAATGGAGCAACCGCAAATGGATTCTCCAACCCCCAATGCCGAAGGAAGCGGAATGAACTTCAGTGCTGACGTAGGCGAGAGTATCGCTCTTGACGGCGGCCTTGCGCTGGAATCTGGAGACGGCGAATATTTACCGATAGTAAAGGTGGCGCCTGTCTATCCACGGCGCGCGCTTCAGCGGGGAATAGAAGGCTTTGTTATCGTGGAGTTTACTGTTACCAAACAGGGGGCAGTCCGCGATCCCATTGTGGTTGAAGCAAACCCAGAGGGAATATTTGAACAAGCAGCGATGGACGCTGCGCTCAAATTCAAATACAAGCCGCGAGTGGTAAACGGTGAGCCCACAGAAGTTTCTGGGGTGCAAAACCGCATCACTTTCCAGATTGACGGGTAATAAATGACTATGAAAAAGCTATGCACGTATACGCTGTTGGCAGCAGCGACCCTGGCCGGTTCGGTGCTCGTAAGTGCGCTGCCGTTACTAACATCAGCGCCGGTTATGGCCCAGGAGCAGGCGGTAAAAGCAAGTGACAAACCTACTCGCCGTGTGCCGACGCTACGGTCAAAAGTTTACGAGCAGCTATCGCGGGCGCAAACTGCCGCCGATGAAGGAAATATCGCTGGAGCCATTGCTATTCTTGATGAAGTAGAAGAAAAAGACACTTCCATGAACAGCTATGAAAAAGCCATGATGTATAACTTCTACGGCTTTATTTACTACAACGATGAGCAATACGATGAAGCGTTAGCGTCTTTTGAAAAGGTGGTGGCGCAACAGCCTATTCCCGAAAAGTTCGAGATGACGACCTTGTTCAGTCTGGCGCAGTTGCATTTAATGCAAGGTAATTTTGATAAAAGCATACAGTTTATTGAGCGTTGGGAAACCCTAAACGATGGGCCTGTGCCGCCAAAAAATAAAGTTCTGAAGGCGCAGGCGTATTATCAGAACAAACAATACGCGGAAGCGGCGAAGTTTATCAGTGAAGCGGTAGCCGATCAGGAAGCTGAAGGCATGTTGCCAGATGAAAGCTGGCTTATTCTGCAGCGGGCAGTCTTCTATGAACTTAAGCAGCCTGAAAAAGTTCGCGATGTGCTGATTAAAATGGTGAAGCTGTTTAACGAGCCCAGCTACTGGATTCAATTGGCTGGCATGTATGGCGAGTTAGGTGAAGAAAGAAAACAACTGGCGATTTTGGAAAGCGCGTACCAGCAGGGATATGTAGAAAGTGCCGCTGATATTTTCAATTTAGCGCAACTGTACTACTACCATCGAGCACCGGTCAAAGGTGCATTGCTTATGGAACAGGCGATGCAAGACGGGCTGCTGGAAAAGAACCTGCGGAATTTAAAATTTCTTGGACAAAGCTGGTCGTTAGCGAAGGAGCAGGATAAAGCTATCCCGGTCATGATGGCGGCAGCTGAGCTTTCCGAAGATGGGGAGTTAGACGCACAGGTTGCTCAAATTCTACTTAACGACGAACGTTGGGACGATGCAATAGCCGCAGCTGACCGCGCCAGTCAAAAAGGCGATTTGCGTAATCCGGGCCTGGTTTATTTGATAAAAGGCATGGCGCTTTACAATAAGAAGCAGTATGCCCAGGCGTTAAATATGCTGGCAGAAGCCGAAAAGCACCCCAAGAGCCGCGGCATGGCACAACAGTGGAAAGAGTTCGTACAGTCTGAAAAAAATACGCAAGAACGGATTAGCGCAGAGTTGTCGTCCTAAAAGGCTGATAAACATGAGTAACAACCGGCGATTTGCCGAGCTTTTGTTTATTACCCTTCCAGCAGATAAAGACCTTCCCTCAAAATTTTAGCCCGCCTTGATGAGTGAGGACGCATCAAGGCGGGCTAATATAAGTTGAACTTTGGCTTTTGATTAGCTAAGTTAACTAACTCCAGCTCGGGATAAGAAGTGTCGTATAGACTTTAAACATCCTTTCAAATTAGGATTTTAGATATAGCTGTCGATTGTTCTTAAGCTAATATTGGCTCGATGATGAGATTTTTGCGCATAGCAAGGCGGGATTTCGTACGTCATAGCCAGCTATGATTAGAAAGCGCAACGCTGCCAGGCGCAAAAAGATCGTTATTGAGCGGCGCGGCGTATCGCGAGTTGGGGTTAAGTATACATTTTCAGCAGCAAATGGAGTATTGCATGCGACCTTCTCTTATTTCTTTCTGTGTAGTTATGGCTGCCAGCTCATTTACTCTCTTGGCTGACGCTAAAGAAGATACCTTTTCAGACGTTTATCACGCCTACGAAAGTTCGCTTGGCCAAGATGATACCGATGCCAGAGAGACACTGGCAAAAAAGGCTCTGGCGTTAGGCCAGGTCAAATTCGGCAAGGACAGTGAAAATACCGCTAACCTTACCTATAACTATGCCAACGCATTAACTGCTAATAAGAAATATGAACAAGCAACTGAAGTGTTTGAGCAGGTCGCCGAGCAGTACGAAGATCTGTACGGGTATGAGTCCCCTGAATTATTTACGTTTTATGTAGATACCATATTGGCCTTGCAGGAAGCGCCTTCTCAACCACAGGCTGACTATAGCAAATTGCGCCAAAAATTTTTAAAGCGGGTTATTATGGATACGGATGATGTTCTTGAGGAGCATCAAGATCCGGATTTGGCGGCGCGTCTTTATTATCAAGGCAGCCGAGCGCTTAGCCGTGAGGGTAATTTACCTGTCTATGCCTCAACCGCGTCCCAGTTCATGGAGCAAGCTGTTAAACATGTCGAGGACATCGCAGGAACATTTGCCGTTCGTACTCTGGAGGTAAAATTTATTCAAGGCGCGGTGCTTGCTGTAAGTCGCAACCGCTATGCTGCCATTGAAAGATATGAAGAAGTAGCCCAAGCTTTCGATAACAATGTGAGCTTTTCTCATCCCTATGCTTTAGCTTCACATGCAAAACTGGTGAATTTGTATGAGCAGGAAGGAGAGTCAGAGAAAGCAACCCAACACTGCGTTGCAATTGGCAAAATGACGCCATGGGAAGAGAATCAGGAGCCTACGCCGCTGTACCGCAAAAACCCGGTGTATCCCCAACATGCTCTGAGGCACAGTATTAGCGGTTACGTCAGACTCAAATTCAATATCGACGAGCAAGGTTTTGTGCGTAACCCTGAGGTATTGGAGGCGGAGGGGGCAAGCCAGTTTAAAAACGCGAGTCTTCAAGCCTTGGAACAATGGCGTTATGCGCCAAAATTCGAGAATGGCAAACCAGTGCCAGCGGAAGATAACGTTGTACAGCTAGATTTTAAAGTATCGTACCACTAGGGCTTATTGTTTAGCAGTCTGAAGCTTGGTGAAGCTCGCTTAAAATCTTTTTACCAGTGACAAAATCGATTTGAAGACGTCGTCGCGACAGTCTTTTATCAGTTCGTACAGACACATCTCGAATGAGGTGATGGCAATACCACTTCGCGCCATCTTATCAATAGCCATTTGTTTATTGATTGGGTTGCGCGAACCCACGGCATCAACTACCACTTCCGGATGATACCCTCGCTCTGCTAATCCCAACACGGTTTGATAAACACATATATGAGTTTCAATACCACAGACTAACCAGTTCTGCCGATTTGCTGCTGTCATTGCGTCAACAAAATTCTGCGATTCACAGGCGTTAAAGGTACATTTAGAAAGGGTTTTTGCCTGAGTGATACTGCTAATCTGCGCCACTGTGTTACCCAATTTTTCAGGATTTTGTTCCAGTACGATAACAGGTAAGTCGAGCAGTACTGCGGCTTCGCCTAATGCTGCGATATGCGCAATCATGGCTTCACTGTTGTTCACCAGCGTCGCGAGTTTGCCTTGTACGTCAATAATGAGAAGACCAGTGTGAGACTTGTCCAGCATTTATAGCTCCGCGTGAGTATTGATATGTTCAGCGTAGCTTATAATGGCAAGTTACAGTAATAAACAGCATTGGCGGTAAAGTAAGATAGGATTATTTATGTTGATAACGCCACATAAAAGCAGCTCCGCCGATTGCGCCTGCGATACATTGTAGCGCAATGCCTATCGGACCTCGGGCACCCGCAATAAGCGTAACATGCATGATGGGTTGCATAGCCAGCAATGTTACCAGCAACGCGGTGGCTCCTGCTACTGCACCTAATGCTATAGGCGCTTTCAGCCACAGGTTTAAGATAACCGCAATTAGCATTGAAATGAAAATAGCGCCTAATATTGCACTGCCATAAGTGGGCAACAGTCCCCAGATATCATAGGCAGTCGTTGCCAGTCGATCAGCTAAGGGAATTTCGACACCGATGGCAACGAGCCCGGATAGCACCGACTGAGTGTGAAAAACGCTGGCAAAAAAGTACGTCACCAACCAACCAACAACCAGAGCTTTTAAAAAAGGGAGTATTTTTCTCAACTGAATTTCTCTGCATATTCTACCGTTCCATCATTTCATGCTAGGGTAGGTATCTCAAGTACATTTATGGTAAAGCGTTCTTTATGAAGAGATTTCCCCGTAGCTGGTTCCGGCGGATGTTCCTGTTGTTGCTCTTGCCGCTAGCAGTAGCAGCGCAGGAAGACTATCAGGTTTCTAAGGTCGTAGAAAATCTGCACGATCCCTGGACGATGGTGGAACTGCCCGATGGCCGCTGGGTCGTAACGGAAATGTCAGGATCGCTGGTATTTGTGGGAAAGGATGGGCAGCTTAATCGTCAGCAACTTGATTTGCCTCAGCTGTATGTGGCTGGGCAGGGCGGACTGCTGGACATTGCGCTCACGCAGGACTATTCCATGTCCCATCGCGTTTTATTTTCTTTTGCACAAGGGAATGCAGACAACAATCGATTGGCAGTGGCAACCGCAAGGTTGGAAGAGGATCAGTTGAAAGATATAAAACTGATTCTGGCCGTCGAACCTATGAAAGGCACACCCGTTCATTTCGGCGGCCGTTTAGCCGTATTAAACGATGGCACCTGGCTGGTAACAGTGGGAGATGGCTTTGATTATCGGGAGCAGGCGCAACTACGACACAGTCAGTTGGGCAAGATTTTACGCTTTCGCGAAGATGGCAGGGCGCCGGTGGATAACCCGTTTCCTGACGCGCCTTATGTTTATTCATACGGACATCGTAATCCCCAAGGTCTTGTGGTTGACGAAGAAAACGGCCGTATCATCGAACATGAACATGGCCCTGACGGAGGCGATGAAATAAATATTATCGAAGCGGGCGAGAACTACGGCTGGCCTGTCATAACACAAGGATTGGATTATTCGGGTGCCAAAATATCTCCCTTTACACAGTATGCTGATATGCGACAGCCTGTGGTAGACTGGACACCATCAATAGCGCCTTCAGGAATGACGCTATATACCAATGTGTTATTTTCGGCGCTTCGCGATCAGTTGCTGGTTTCTACGCTTAAAAACGAGGCAGTGTATGCAGTGAATTTATCCGCAACGCCCCCCGTTACCACACGGATATTTGCTACTATTAAACAGCGTCTGCGGGACGTAGCAGTAGGCCAGGATGGTGCGGTTTATATATTAACCAATGGTCATAAAGCTGCTTTGCTGAAGGTGCAACCTAAATAGGGATTGCAGAAAGTAGCATTAGGACAATATGCAGATAGACTGGCTGAATACCGGCTATCACTGAATGAAAGTGCAAGGGAATGTAATTTCAGCAAACAAACCGTTATAATTCCGGCAATTAATTACTTCCTGCCACAAGACCGTTATCGGCGGGAATAACCATGAGGAAGAAGTCGTGTTAGAAGATTATCGCAAACACGTAGATGAACGTGCTGCAGAAGGGATCCCTCCTAAACCACTAAACGCAGAACAGGTCGCAGGTTTGGTGGAATTACTCAAAAATCCTCCGGCTGGTGAAGAAGAATACCTGCTGGAACTAATTTCTGAACGCGTTCCTCCTGGTGTTGACGAAGCCGCTTATGTTAAAGCCGGCTTTCTGAGCGCAGTGGCAAAAGGCGAAGACGCGTGCCCGCTGATCAGCAGAGAAAAAGCGATTGAGTTGCTGGGCAACATGCACGGCGGCTATAACATCGTCACTCTTGTAGAACTGTTGGACGACGAAAAGCTAGCGCCAATAGCCGCCAAAGAATTAAAGCATACCTTGCTGATGTTTGATGCGTTCCACGATGTAGAAGAAAAGCATAAAGCGGGTAATCAGGTTGCTACCGACGTCATTAAATCCTGGGCGGAAGGTGAGTGGTTCACGTCACGGAATAAGATGGAAGACAAAATCACCTATTCCGTGTTCAAAGTGACCGGTGAAACCAATACTGACGATTTGTCTCCGGCACCTGATGCGTGGTCACGTCCGGATATTCCTTTGCATGCGTTAGCCGCTTATAAAATGGCTCGCGAAGGTTTAGAACCCGATGAGCCTGGCGTAAAAGGACCGATGACGCAGATTGAAGAAGTCAAAAGCAGAGGCTATCCAGTGGCTTTCGTGGGCGATGTGGTAGGAACCGGCTCTTCACGTAAATCAGCGACCAATTCCGTTCTTTGGTTCTTTGGCGAAGACTTGCCTGGTGTGCCTAATAAGCGTGGTGGCGGTGTGTGTATCGGCAGTAAAGTCGCACCAATTTTCTTTAACACCATGGAAGATGCTGGCGCGTTGGTATTTGAAGCTGACGTCGAAAAAATGGAAATGGGTGATATCATCGATATCTATCCCTTTGAAGGCAAAATTACCAATCACGAAACTGGCGAAGTGCTGTCAGAGTATAGCTACAAGTCCAAAGTGATCCTGGATGAAGTTCGCGCTGGTGGTCGGATTAATCTGATTATCGGCCGGGCATTGACCGACAAAGCGCGTGAAGCGTTGGCCATGGGTCCGACAGATCTTTTCCGTAAGCCTGAGCAACCAAAAGATACCGGCAAAGGCTATACGCTCGCGCAGAAGATGGTTGGAAAAGCCTGTGGCGTGGAAGGCATGCGTCCAGGGACTTACTGCGAACCGAAAATGACCACTGTAGGTTCTCAGGACACCACAGGTCCTATGACTCGTGATGAACTGAAAGATTTGGCCTGTTTAGGTTTTACCGCTGACCTTACTATGCAGTCTTTCTGTCATACCGCGGCTTACCCTAAGCCGGTGGATATTGAAACGCAGCATACCCTGCCTGATTTTATTATGAATCGTGGTGGCGTAAGCTTACGTCCGGGTGATGGCATCATTCACTCCTGGTTAAACCGTATGCTTCTGCCCGATACCGTAGGAACTGGCGGCGATTCACATACTCGTTTTCCGTTAGGGATTTCTTTCCCGGCAGGCTCTGGATTAGTAGCGTTTGCGGCAGCCACTGGCGTAATGCCTCTTGATATGCCTGAATCTATTCTGGTGCGCTTTAAAGGCAAAATGCAGCCGGGAATTACGTTACGGGATCTGGTACATGCCATTCCGCTTTACGGCATTAAACAAGGTCTGTTAACCGTAGAGAAAAAAGGCAAGATTAATGCGTTTTCTGGCCGTATTCTGGAAATTGAAGGTCTTGAGCACTTGACCGCTGAGCAGGCATTTGAGTTGTCTGATGCCTCTGCCGAACGTTCCGCTGCCGGCTGTACTATTAAGTTGTCTAAAGAATCTGTGGCAGAATATCTCAATTCTAATATCACCATGCTTCGCTGGATGATTAACGAAGGCTATGGCGATCCGCGTACACTGGAACGCCGCGCACAGAAGATGGAAGAGTGGCTGGCTAATCCGGAGCTGATGGAAGCGGATGCAGATGCCGAATACGCTGAAGTGATTGAAATCGATCTTAGCGAAATTAAAGAACCGATCGTTTGTTGTCCTAACGACCCAGATGATGCAAAAACCTTGTCTGATGTTGCTGGCGACAAAGTAGATGAAGTTTTCATTGGCTCTTGTATGACTAACATCGGCCATTTCCGTGCAGCAGGCAAGTTGCTGGATCAGTTTGGTAAGACCTTACCAACCCGGTTGTGGATTTCTCCTCCCACCAAGATGGATAAAGCGCAGTTGATGGAAGAAGGGTATTACAACATCTATGGCCGTGTAGGTGTACGTACTGAAATGCCGGGATGTTCACTGTGCATGGGGAACCAGGCGCGAGTAGACGCGGGCGCAACAGTGCTGTCTACCTCTACGCGTAACTTCCCGAATCGCCTGGGAGACGGTGCGAACGTCTATTTAACCTCTGCTGAGCTGGCGGCTGTAGGCGCTATCATTGGCCGTATTCCTACTGCGGCTGAATACATGGAATATGCCAGTAAAATAGACTCTATGTCGGCAGATGTTTACCGCTATTTAAACTTCGATAAAATCGAAAGTTTTAAGAAAGCGGAAGATGATGCTAAAGCTAAGATCATTCCAACGTTGAATGTTGCCTGACTTGGCGTATAAACTAGCAAGCCGGGCACCGTAAGGGTCCGGCTTTTTTTATACTTGTTACTTTGTTTACACTTACGTTATTAAAAGGATAAATGGAATGAAGGTTCTACAGACCTTTGCTGCGGTAGTTATCACCTCAATGAGCTTAGCCGTTACCAGCACATGCATTGCCAGCGATGAAAGCGTCAGTTTTGACGAAGTGACCATTGCTATAAAAGGCAATGAATACAAATTAGAATATGCAAAACATTTCGAACAGCGAGCGCAGGGCTTGATGTTTCGTAAATCTTTATGTGCTGATTGCGGCATGTTATTTTATTTTTCTCCACCTAAACAAGCCAGTATGTGGATGAAAAACACATTTATTCCCTTGGATGTAGCATTTTTCGACAGAAATGGCGTGATTACTGACATAAAACCATTACAGCCCCACGACTTAACTTCAGTGGGAGCCTCTAAAATGGTGACGTACGCGCTCGAGATGAACCAGGGTTGGTTTGCCGAACACAACATCAAAGTCGGTGACCAAATTATTGTTAATCCATAGCGTTTGGCCCGCTGCTAACGCAGTGTTGCCAGGCCGAAATCGGAGATAACCGTGAAAAATGCTTTAACCATTGCCAAATTTGGCGGTACCAGTGTAGCTAACTACAAAGCAATGCAAAATTGCGCTCGAATTGTTGGCAGTAACGACAGTACGCGGATTGTTGTGGTCAGTGCTGCAGCAGGTGTGACTAATTTGCTGGTGAGTCTTGCTCATACCCCTATGACGCAGGAACAAATTACCAGCACGTGCCAGTCAATTATCGATATTGAAATGGCTATATTCGCCGAACTTAAAGATAAAGCTTCCGTTGAGCCAAAGCTAAATGAACTTATTGATGAGCTGCGCGCTTTAGCGCTACATGAGGAAATTTTGCACCGCAACGATTTAAAAGATCAGTTGCTTTCTATGGGTGAACGGATGTCGTCACTGCTGTTCAGCGCTGTGTTGGCTGAAGAAAATGTGCAAACCTTGAATTTCGACGTTCGTAAGGTACTTCGAACCGACAGCGAATTTGGTGCGGCGGCGCCTCAACTGGAGATTATTGCTGAACAGGCAGAAGCCCTGTTACGGCCGGAAATAGCCAACGCCATTGTGGTAACTCAGGGGTTCGTGGGTGCCGATGCCGAAGGACGTACTACCACGTTAGGACGAGGCGGTTCTGACTTCACCGCTGCTTTGCTGGCAGAAGCATTAAAAGGGGATGTATGCGAAATATGGACTGACGTTATCGGCGTTTACACAACCGACCCCAGAATTACCCCGGCGGCCAAACCATTACCTGAACTGAGTTTCGAAGAAGCCGCTGAAATGGCGACTTTTGGCGCTAAAGTCTTGCATCCGGCCACGATGGAGCCAGCGCTAAGACAGGATATAAAAGTTTTTGTGGGTTCAAGCAAAGAGCCGGAAAAGGGCGGAACCTGGATAGTTCGGGATTGTGAACATGAACCTGCGTATCGGGCAATTACCCGCCGTAAAGAACAAGTCATGGTAACGGTAAAAACGCCGAAAATGATGTATGCACAAGGCTTTCTGCAACAGGTTTTTGCGATTATTGCTAAACATAAGCTTAGCGTGGATTTAGTTACCACATCGGAAATCTCGGTGTCTTTTACTTTAGACAATCCCGCCAATTCTGTAGCCCAGCGTCTCAACAAAGAAACCATCGCTGAACTGGAAACCATCTGTGATGTGAAAGTTGAGCATGGTTACGACCTGGTAACTGTAGTAGGTAACCATATGCAGAGCGCGAAAGGCGTGTCGAGCAAGATTTTTGCTGCAGTTGCCGATTACAATTTACGCATGATTTGCTTTGGCGCAAACCCCCACAATATGTCGTTTCTGGTGAATGAAGAGAATAGCTCGGAAATTGTTACGCAGCTACACCAAGCTTTATTTGAATAACCTTTACATTGACGGGCAGCTTTTGCTGCCCGATTTCTCCAATCAAATACCTGGTGCAACTTCCACACGATTTCTACCCGCGCGCTTAGCAGCATAAAGAGCAGCATCTGCCTGGTCGAATAGTTTCTCTGCTTGTAGTGGCGTACCAGGAGGTTTTCCTGCCACACCGACTGATAAAGTAAGAATATCTACACCAATGGCTGATTCGTGATGTATTTTGGCGGCTCTCACTGCCACGCAAAGATTTTCTGCAACTTTTACCGCTTCATCTTCGGCAGTGTTCTGAAGTACCACTACGAATTCTTCGCCGCCATAGCGACTTACCAGGTCGGTTGCGCTGTGGGTAGACTGCTGCAATAGAGATGAAACCTGCTTTAATACCTGATCGCCCCGGCTATGGCCGTAGTGATCGTTATAGGCTTTAAAATAATCGATATCCATTACTAATAAAGCCAGCGGACGAGACTCCGTAGACGCATGACTGGCAAGAGTTTGCAAATATTGGTCAAGGTAACGCCGATTCGCCAGCCCTGTTAGTGGGTCGGTATTACTTATCCTCTGAAGTTCCTGGTTTCTCGCCACCAGCTCGCTACGCTGTTTACCAATTAGCGCAAACAAATCATCTATACGACGCCCCAGCTTGAAAATCTCATTGCGTCCCTGCATACCACTACGTATAGAAAAGTCTCTGCTTCGCGTGGCGAGACAGACGGTATCTAATAACCGCTCCAGTGGCCGTAGCAGCTGAAAGTGCATAAACATGTAGAACAGAGTCAAAATAGTGATGGAAATAACAATACCGCTTATCAGGGAGGCGTCGAACAGAGCGCTGTCAAAAGGACGTTCCCGGATGGCAACGGATACGGCAAAAACCGGCGTCCCTTGCGTATTTTGTATACCGATATAAAGCCGATTTTGAAAAGGCACAGCCTGATTGGGAACCCCTTCACCAAACACCATCGTAAAGTAAGGAGCCAGTTGCCGCACCTCTTCTCCTGTATGTAGTTGAATGTCTCCGGGGATACCAGGCGTTAGCGTTTCGATAAACCTTTCATCCATGTATCGCCATAACACGGCAGTGCCATGGGAATTTCCCTTTGCGCCAGACGGAGCAATACTGTGGGAAACCACTACCGCTGGCATATCTAATATGTCGATAAAACCAATTTTTGATACTGGCATTAGACCATTTTGGCGGACTGACTCTGGCGAAATCAGAATATCGCTTAATTCGGATGACCTGCTGCTTTCAAAAAAGGGCACTTTCAACTCAGCAGTTGCATGTTCAGTACTAAAACCAGCAATAGGGGCTCCCTTAATGTCATAGAAATACCAGCCATTAATCCCTAAGTGTTGAAACGACTCCGGTATGAAAAAGGTCTCCTGGAACCAGTTTACGTCGCGTTCTGCCGAAGCCTGATAAATTTTATCCCACACAGCATTGTCATAGACAAGGTTTTTCAGTGAGGTGATTTCTTGAGTAAGCTGGCTTTCGACCCTTTTTAAATCCAATAGATCGTTATGCGCAGCCATGGCCTCAAAAGCAGGTAATGTCCAGAATTGGCGGATGAGCGTTTGCGCTGCCAAGATGGATACACAGGCAAAAAGAACAGCAAAGAAAAGTTGAAAACGTAAATTATTTTTCGATAACATAGCCAATCGTCATACACTCATCGTGGGCGAACCCTAAAGGGTGACGGTATGAGTAATTATATATGGGTTCTGGTGAGATGCAGTAATGTTTGGCAGATAGCCAGATCTTAACTTCGCTGCTTTGGGCTTAAACAAAAGCGAGCCGGAAATCAATTGCACGTACTTAGTTCGGAATGGCTTTTTAAAATCTTGCTCCCGTCTTCCTGCTCAATAAGATATGCCGGATTATCTGAACTTGCGTTGCGAGTAACCTCACTCCCTTTAAGGGTTTTAGTGACTCGCTCTTGGTACACCTCATGGATAAAGCCGGTTCCTTCTCCTTGACCCCATGCCCATTTCACTTTGGCGTTCTTTTGATAAGCTTTGCTCATTTTAACTCTCCTCTACCTTCGCCAATTTTTCAACTATTGAGCTGCGCCTAATGCGTTCAATTTAGCCCTAATAAACCTTCACAAAATTGAATTGTCAAAAGATGAAAAATTCTCGTGAGCACACGTCAAAGCGGACTAATATTAGTTTTAATTTAGTACGTGAGGATGAAATGCCTGGATTAATGACCATAAAAAAACCGGGCAGAGCCCGGTTTAGCTAAAGAGCAGGTTACTACACTTTAAATTGACGAATAGACTGCTGCAGTTCTTCTGCTAATCGAGCCACTTCCTGGCTAGAATCTGAAGTCTGTTGCGCGCCCGAGGTGGTTTCTTCCGCGATGCCCACAATTGTTTCGAGCTTTTCACTTATTTCCTGAGACACCGTATTTTGCTCTCGTGCTGACTGTTCAATTTGCGAGCTGACATCGTGCGCTTTATGCACGGCTTCAGAAATAATATCTAAAGCTTCCGTAGCTTTTTCTGTCTGTGCAACACATAACGCCGTCTGATCCTTCCCTTGATTCATTACCGATACCGCTTTTTCTGCACCCGCTTGCAACACTTCGATCATCGCATTGATTTCCTGGGTCGACTGCTGCGTACGACTAGCCAGCGTTCTTACTTCGTCGGCTACTACGGCAAATCCCCGGCCTTGTTCCCCTGCGCGCGCAGCTTCAATAGCAGCGTTCAGTGCTAACAGATTGGTTTGATCCGCTACGCCGCGAATAACATCCAGGATCCCGCCGATACTGGCGCTGTCTTGATGAAGCTTGTTAATAACCATAGCGGCTTCTTCAACATCTCTGGCCAACACTTCAATGGTATTTCTGTTTTCAATAGAGATTTGACGAACGTTTTTCGCCTCAGCATCAGCGTGTCGAATTTGGTTAAGTGTATCTTCTGCATTATGCATAACCAGTTGTGAGGTGGAATGCATTTCTGTAGTGGCAGTCGCCACCTGAGCAATTTGCGACTTCTGATCCTGAATAGAATGCGTGGTTTGTGCAGTAACCGTAGACGTTTGTTCTGAAGCGGCGGCCAGCTGCTCGGCCCGTGTATTAATTCCGGTAATAAGCGATTTCAGGTTACCAATTAACTTATTGCAGTTACGCGCTAATTGACCAAACTCATCGGCGGCTGAATCATCTAAACGGTGCGTCAGATCGCCAGATGATGCTACGTTTAATAATTGATTTACGCGATTAAGTGGACGAGTAATAGCAATAACAGTGAAATAACCAATACCTGCTGCAATTGCCAGCGAAACCAATACCACAACAATTACCACCATGTTGCCTGTAGATACTTTCTCACTTACCTGATTGTCGATATCATTGGCGCGCTGGTTAGCCAGTTGCAAAAGCGCTTCCAAGTCAATCACGGCTTCTTTAATGTTTTCATCAGAACGATTAAGCGCCTGCTCAGAAGCATTCCGAAACCCGAGACGTTCAACATGTAGTTGCTTAACTCCATCCACGGCGGTAATAGCATTTAATGCTTCACCGACTAATCCGTTTATATCTTCCAAAGTGCCTGAGGTATCTTGATTATTGGCAACTCTTAACATGTTAGAAAGTTGCTCGGCGACATTAGCGACAACCAAATCTACTTCGTTGCCCAGCGTCTGCGCACGGACCATGGTTTGCGTTTTAATGTATTCGGAAGAAACTGTGAGTAAAGAGAGTAGCGAGGTTTCCAATTTGCTTCCAACTGCAGCAGCTTCTTGCAGCGCAGGATTGGTTTGAACGGCATCCAAATCGGAAAAATCAAGTAAATAGGTAGAGGCATCATCGGCGCTGTCTTCTGCAACGCCTAATCGAGCTTGAATGGTGTTACGCATCTGCATATAGTTGCGGTGACTGGCATACATATCGTCAACATTCGCAACATACTGCTCGTACGCTGCTTTTACGTTAGCTAACTTTTTCTGTAATTCTTCGTCGTCAGTTACCACTTGCTCAAGGTTATTATATTCCTGCTCAAAGTTGCTTTTGCTCTGGTTAAAGCTTGCTTGTTTCGCTTCTAAACCTTGCAAGTCTTCTTCAATATAGGCTTCAAACGTTAAACGGCCCATATTCAAAAAATTCGCTTTTAAAGCATTACTACCCGATAACGTGGGAATGGCTAGCTTATTAACCTCATCGGTGGCAGAGCCCACAGAGTTCAGATTGTAAAGAGACGAAATACTGATAATAATCAATAGAAGGCTGATGGTAAGAAACCCACCGATAATGCGCATTGCCACCGTAACTTTCATCGAAACTCCTGATTTTTATGATTTTTATTCTTATGGGTATAAAAAATAATCTACGAATTCTGGCAAAATTTACCAGAACCACATTTGAATTAAAGAAAATAGCTCTTGTAAGTGAATGAGTATACAACCACTAATACATTTTATCGTCAATGTGAGGCGATACTTTAGTGTAAGAGTGCATACTTTTTTACCATGTCGAGCAGAATATAGACACCAAGACGACATGGGAAGGAGAGCAGGAGGCCAACATTACCTAACTTATATCGATGCGGAGTTATCGCGAGAAAAAGGGCGCTAACCCTTTGCTTCTACTTTAATAATGGCATTGTCTTCTAACCGCAGTGCTGTCATAGTTTGGCCCCACACATAGCCGGTATCCAGTGCAATAAACTGCGACGATTGCGTTTTGCCGTTTAACGCAGCCCAGTGGCCGAAAATAATCTTTTCGTCTGTTTGCAGGTGCGGATTTTCAATAGCAAACCATGGCTTTAAACTTTTGTTTGTTTCTTCTGGCGTACCCTTAGAATCAAAATCAAGCTTTCTATCGTCGGTTAAAAAACGCATTCGTGTGGCAGCGTTGATGATAAAGCGTAAGCGCTTGGTGCCAGTGAGCTCATCTTTCCACTTACGGGGGCTGGACCCATACATATCGCTTAACAGATTCTTCCAGTTGGAAGCTTGGAGCACTTGGCTCACTTCACCACTATAGGCAAGAAGGCGGGAGGTCGACCATCCGGGGTAAAGGCCAGCGTGTACCAAAGTGTGATTGTCATCAATAGCTAGCGCCAGCGGAAACTGGCGAAACCAATCGATGATGTCTGGCAATATTTTACTCGATAATAGCGGGCCAAGCTTATCTTTCTTTTTGCTATTCTTAATACCCAGAGCAACGGCAAGAAGATGCAGGTCATGGTTGCCCTGCACGCTGGCAAAGCGATCCCCCAGTTCCATCAGATACTTGACCGTTTCCAGCGAATCTTCACCCCTTGCTACCAGATCTCCTACGGCATAGAGACGATCCCGTTTTGGATCAAAATTTGCTTTTTCAAGCAATCTCATCAGTCCGGTATAGCAGCCTTGGATGTCACCAACAACCAAAGTTTGCGATTCTGGCATAAAAGCTCCTGCGTAGGGGAATGAATGGAAGAGGATCAGTTAACGGCGTGTGGAACCGCAAGACGAAATACGTTGATGTTTACTTTAAACATACTGCCATCCGCTTTTTTCATCTCATAGAAACCTTGCATACTGCCAACCGGCGTATCAATGATGGCACCACTGGAATACTGAAAATCTTCGCCGGGCGCCAGAGTCGGTTGTTTACCTACCACTCCACTACCTTGTACTTCCGAAGTTTTGCCGTTGCCATCTGTGATCAACCAACACCGGTTTATCAACTGCACCGTTTCATTAGAATTATTTACAATTGTAATTTGATACGCAAAAGGGTACTTATCTGGTTCATCAAGGGGATGATTTGCTAAATACCGAGTGCTAACATTAATTGCGATTGCGGGATCATTCATCGGGATTTTGAAGATTTTCCTGTTCGTATACCACATTAGCAATACTCGCAAAATCTGCTAAAGAAAGTGTTTCTGCGCGAGCAGTGGGATCCAATCCCAGCAAAGAGATCTGCGCTTCTGTCATGCAATCTTTGAGGCTGTTGCGGATAGTTTTACGCCGCTGGTTAAACGCCATGGCACATACTCGTTCCAAAGTATGAGCGGAAGCTACCTCTACCGGCGGGCTTGCATGGGGTACCAGACGCACTACCGCAGAGTCTACTTTGGGAGGCGGTTTAAAAGCATCAGGCGGCACGCTTAGCACTGGAATGACAGAGCAATAATACTGCGCCATTACCGAAAGGCGGCCAAAGTTCTTGTTTCCCGGTACTGCAGCAAGCCGGTTTACCACTTCCTTTTGCAGCATAAAATGCATATCGCTGATGAGATTCGAAAATGTAAAAAGATGAAACATCAGCGGCGTGGAAATATTATAGGGTAAATTGCCAAACACCCGTAACGGTTTTTGTGGATGCGGCAGATGCTCTTTGAGAGAAGAGAAATCCAGTGCAAGCGCATCTTGCTCAATGACCGTCAATTTCTCAGCATTGAAAGGGTGGTGACGCAACCGCTTTGCTAAATCTCTATCCAGCTCAATGACAGTGAGTTTATCAATGCGCTCGCAAACAGGATCGGTTAACGCGCCAAGGCCAGGGCCGATTTCCACTAAATTCTGTTCGTTTGTTGGATTGATAGCGCTGACGATTTTATCAATGACATACTCGTCATGGAGAAAGTTCTGGCCAAACCGTTTACGGGCGGTATGACCTAAATGTGTTTTACTCATTGATGGCGATTCGCTAATTCTATGGCTTTTTGTAAGGCTTTACGAAAACTTCCTGCGTCTGCTTCGCCGGTGCCGGCAAGCTCAACGGCTGTGCCGTGGTCAACAGAAGTACGGATAAACGGTAGCCCAAGCGTAATGTTTACAGCAGCACCAAAGCCTTTGTATTTTAATACGGGTAACCCTTGATCGTGATACATAGCCAGCACTACATCTGCGTCTTTCAGATATTTTGGCTGGAATATGGTATCAGCCGGTAACGGGCCTGTTATTTGAATCCCTTCTTCGCGCAATGCATCCAGCGCCGGAATAATGGTTTCAATTTCTTCTTTGCCAATGTGTCCTCCTTCACCCGCGTGTGGATTTAAGCCACAAACGAAGATATGAGGCTCAGCGATACCGAATTTTAACTTCAGGTCCGTATTGATAATATGGATGACTTTATGAAGGCGTTCAGGCGTGATGGCTCTTGAAACATATTCAAGCGGAATATGGGTAGTCGCCAGCGCCACATTCAGCCCTTCCGTGGCCAATAACATCACTACATCAATTGTATTCGACTGATGTGCAAAAAATTCGGTATGACCGCTAAATGACACTCCTGATTTATTTATTATTCCTTTGTGTACAGGCCCGGTAACGACCGCGGCAAAAGTGGCGTCCATATTTGCCTGACAGGCCAAACGCAATGTTTCCACAACATAACGGCCATTGTCGCTATTAAGCTCGCCGGGTACCACATCCACAATCGCATTTACTTGTTGGATATACAGTTCACCCGGCTGCTGTATCTGCGGATTATCGACGCTAAAAGGAATAAGCGTCAGCGGCAGGCCAAGCTGCCTGGCTCGCGTTCGCATTACATCTGCATCAGCAAACACAACGAGCTGCGCATCCCACTGCTCCTGCGCAAGGGTAATAATAAGATCCGGCCCGATACCCGCAGGTTCACCGGGCGTAACGGCTATTCTCAGTGGAGTCATTTACACTTGCCCGTTCAGTCAGTTATTCCAGTACTTCTATATAGGCAGCGTCGCGCATTTCTCGCAGCCAGGTTTCGGTCTCTTCTTGAAACTTACGGTTAAAGAGCAACTGAGACGCTTTATCTTCTTTTTTCTTTTCAGTCGCATCGTCGAACCGCCGGTCTAACAGCTGGATAAGATGCCAACCGTGAGTCGAACGTATAGGTGCACTGTATTCATTGGGCTGAAGCTGCGCTAGTGCATTTTTAAATGCAGGAACATAGAGGTTCGGATCCGCCCAACCTAACTCTCCACCCTTCAATGCAGAGCCGGGATCTTCAGAATGTTCTTTCGCCAAATCAGCAAACTTAGCCTCTCCGGCATCAATCTGTTTCTTGAAGTCTTCCAGCATTTTCTTAGCTTTATCTTCACTTAGGATGATGGACGGTTTAATAAGAATATGACGTGCATTAACTTCTTCTATGGTGACTTTTTCAATGCCGCGGGTATCTTGAATTTTTAGTATATGAAACCCAGCACCGCTACGAATAGGGCCAATTAACTCACCTTTCTCTTTACCTTGTACTGCTTCAGCAAAAAGAGTGGGCATGGAATTAATGTTCAACCAGCCCATATCTCCACCTTCAAGAGCTTCAGAGCCGGAGGAAGAGGCAATGGCGATTTTGGCAAAATCGGAGCCGCCTTTTAGTAATTCAATAACTTTATCTGCGCGGTCGCGGGCATCAGCAACGTCGGCGTCGGTGGGTTCAGAAGGAAGACCTATCAGAATATGACCTAAATCATACTCAGCCTGTTCTGCACCTTGTTCGTCCATGAGCTTAACCAGGCTTTCGATCTCCTGAGGCGTGATGTAAATTCGGCGGCGTACGTTCGCGCGGCGAACTTCTCCCACAATAAGCTCTTCACGCACATCTTCACGATAGTCATCGTAACTTACGCCTTCTCTCGCTAATTCCTGACGTAAGTCTGCGACGGAAGCATCCTGACTAGCGGCAATATTCGCGATAGTTTGCTCCAGTTGCGGATCGCTAACCTGTATGCCCATGCGCTCAGCCATCTGCATTTGCAGACTTTTCAGTATCAAGCGTTCAATCGCTTGCGTACGAAGTGCACGATCAGAAGGAAGCGATTGATCGTTTGTCTCAGCATTACGCTTAACTTCGTCGATCAGAGCCTGGATTTCACTTTCCAGAATAACACCCTGATCAACAATCACCGCCACGCGGTCTAGAGGAACTTGTTGCGCCCAACTCGTAAAAGATAAAAGGGCACTTAAACAGATGGCCCGGATAATGAACTTCATAATCTCTCTTTTTTTTGATTAATTCTGTGCGCGTTGTTCACCAAAACAGGCGCAATACGCTAATTTAAACTATAAGGCTGCCGGTAGCCAAACATACCATCTTCCAGCATGCGGCGGCTAGAACGGCTTGAGCCAATTCCTTTGAATATAAATTGTAATGCTACGCCTGAATCATAATCATCCGTCGACTGCAGGCCTGCTGCGGTGTACCGGTTGCTAAGATGGCGCTGGGCGATAACCTGAATTGCCCAGCAGCAGGACTCATACTGCAACCCAAAGTAAGATTCAACACTTCGATTGCGTTCGATATCCCGATAGGTTCTGCCAACCCACTGCCAGTTTTTCGAAATGGGCCAACTTGCAGATAACCCTACTTGGTCAATCGTTTCGCCTGACAGTTCCCGCACATAACGATGAGTAAGCTGAACCAGGCTGTCTTGATTTTTACGATATTCCAAGGTTACGCTGCTTCGTTCCACTTTATCTGTCTGTGTTGTCACCTGCACATCGCTATGGAAATACCAACGGTCGTTCATCCGCCAATTGAACTCGGCTGCCAACGCCGAACGGTCGACTTCCTTACTTGCCGCAATAACCCGATTTCTCTCAAGGTAGAATATCTGACCCAAACTTATAACAAATCGTTCCCTATTGGCACTATCAATCGTACGGGAAGTGACGCCCAGGGTGATTTGGTTATTATCACTGATACGGTCAAGGCCCGTAAATTCCTGCCCGCGGAATAAGCCTTCAACATCAATAAGCAACGGCGTTGAATCGTACATCCCGATATTCGACTGGTCTTCATAGGAAGTATATAAATATTGGATTTTGGGTTCCAAGGTCATGCGCATATTGTCATCAAACCAGGCTTCATCCCGCTCAAAATAAAGTGCACCGAAAAGCCTTGCCTGTCCCAGAGTCCGGTTCACTTCCTCTTCAAGTTCAGTACCTTCGATATTATCCTGTTGATAATAGGTATTCAGCAAAGAGGCTTCGGCCGTTAACTCACCCCAATGTCGTTGGTAAGGTATGGCAATGGTAGGAGCAACGTGCCAACGGACTGCTGTAGGCTGTTCGCTTTCGGAGGTGTCAAAATAAGCGAGTTCAGAATCCAGTTTAAACTGCAGTAAACTTCCCAGCTTCTTTACGTAATTTAGCTGCGCTTCAGGCAGTGCACGATAGGCAGATTGCTGATCGCCAATCGTGACAAAATCTCGCACATTAACGTTAAACAGCAAATTATCAGAAAAATAATTCAGCCCCGCGGTACGAGAGAGGTGGGTATCGGCACGATTATAAAATTCAGACCCTAAATCCACAAAGTAATTGTCATCACTGATGCCGTTAAGCTCAACGTTCATCAACCAGCTTTCATTTAGCTCGCCTTCGTGTACCAGTCGATAAAAATACCGGTCGGTGTCCGCGGCCATATCGTTGTCGTTTGGCAAATATTCAACATCAATCTGGCTATAGCTGCTTTGCGTCAAGTAGCGGAATTCCGTTTGCAGTTGTACGCCGCGCTTTGTCATGTAACGTGGCGCAATAGTCATATCGTAGTTGGGCGCCATATTCCAATAAAACGGTTGGGTAAAATCGACGCCGGTTGTACTGGAACTGGTCAGTTCGGGAAACAGCAGCCCTGTTTGTCGCTGATTACTGATAGGAAATGCAAAATAGGGCAGATAAAAAACGGGCACGTCGCCGACATAGAAACGGGTATGCTTTGCCTGACCCCAAAAGGTTCCGCGACGAACGCTGATTTCAGAGGCGCGAATCATCCAATCTTCTTCACCTGGTGGACAGGTAGTAAAACTCACGCCATCAAGAATGGCGCCTGCCTCACTACTCAGATTAATACTTTCAGCTGTCCCATGTCCGTTTGAGCCGTTTAATTGGTACTGTGTATTTTCCATATCCAGGGTTTGGGCCAGCGAATTGACGTCAACGGAATCACTGCTAACCCGCATTTGTTCGTCCTGATACACTACGTCGCCTTGCGCATGTAACTGGCGACCGTTATCTTTTACTTCCGCTTGTCGCGCCTGAATGGTGGCGCGATCAGAGATAATATCCACATTACCGACAAAAGAGGCTACCCGTTTCTCAATAATTTCAGCGCGATCAGCTTCAACCTTCACCTGACCAGCAGGCATAAGCTTAGTGCTGGAAAACCGTACTGGCGCAACTGAACAAAAACCCATGGCGTTACCGGTGTCAGAATTTTCAGCAGTCTGTGCCTGTTGCGCTTGAGCGTATTGCCAGCTCAATGCAAGGACCAAAAAGGATGCGCAGGTCTTTTTCATGCGATGGTGAAGGGCCTGTTGTGTTGCGTAACAGTCTTGGGTACATACACCTTTCGAAGCAGGTAAATATGTAAATTAAAGTACTGTGTTCTGGTTAATGTTCTACTCGCTAAACGGCGGCTATAGGCGATATAGTAAAGCGTTAATTCTAAGCACTTATTTCCCAATAACCAACCGCTAACGCTAAAAAATTAGAAAAAGACCTTAACGCGCCTCACGGTTGGGTGAAATTTCAACAATAACCCTGGCGAATGTGCCTTTTACAACGTTTCTGGATTCTCACCTTTAAAAATCGTGGCTTAGCACTATATCTGTTTGTTCTGCCACCTGATATGGCTTTGCCTGAGCAACGAAAAGTCGTGGGATCAATAATTTCAGCGGAAAAAGTTGATAAGCACAGTCGCTTCTCAGCCGGGTTATCAAAAGGTATAGTGCAACACATATCCGTTCTATGGAGACTCCAACATGCGATTTTGGGGAAAAATCCTCGGTTTTCTTTTTGGTTTCATGTTCCTAAAAATACCTGGTGCCATTTTAGGCCTCATTGTCGGTCACTTTTTTGACCGGGCGTATTCGCAGGATTTTAGCCAACTGGGTGGCTTTGGTCGATTTTTTACTGATCAATCGGCGTTAAAGCAACAGGCAATTTTTTTCCATAGCCTGTTTGCCTCACTAGGACATCTGGCAAAATCAGATGGCCAGGTAACAGAAAGAGAGATTCAGATTGCCACTGCGCTAATGGATGATATGCGCTTAACGGGCGATGCGAGAAAAGAAGCGCAGCAAGCGTTTCGCGAAGGCAAGTCGCATGATTTTCCGGTTGTGGAAACTTTAAAAGGTCTCTATGAAGCGTCGCATGGACGCCGCGATATTCTTCAGGTGTTTTTGGAGATTCTCATTCAAGCCGCCTTTGCCGACGGAAAAATCTCTCCACAAGAGTATAAAGTGTTGGAAAAGGTAGCCCGTCCACTTGGGTTTAAACGCCAGGATCTGGATTATCTCATTTCAGCCTATGAAGCGGAAATACGTTTTCGTCAGCGGGAATACGCGCAGGGTTCGGGCCACCAACGTGGTGACAGGCAAGGACAGCAGCGTCAGCGCACATCATCTTATTCAGCCACCCAAACCTTGGACGATGCTTATCAAATTCTGGGTGTAAATGCTGCCGACGATGATAAAACGATAAAAAGAGCCTACCGTAAACGTATGGCTGAACATCATCCGGATAAATTGATTTCAAAAGGTCTGCCGCAACAAGCGCTGGAAATTGCCAAGGGCAAAGCGCAGGACATACAGGCAGCTTACGAACTTATTAAAGAGAAGCGAGGCATCTAGGGCGGAATAAAAAATACGCCGAATTGCGCCAGGGCTGGATGGTTATGCCTGCTCATGCCAGGTCACTGTGATATTATTAGCGTTAATTAACAAATTTGTTTACTGAGTTGGCGGGTTCAAACCAGCTAAAGCAGTAATTAGGAGTTGAGGTAATGAAACAACTTTTCAGAACATCAGTATTGATGTTAGGACTTTTTAGTATCTTTGCGCTGCAAGCGGCAGATGCTCCAGTAGACATTAAAGCCAAGGTGGAAAATACGCTGGGTCTGGAAGTAAGCAGCGTTGCTGATTCTCCTGTTAAAGGTTTATTGCAGGTGAATACCAGTCAAGGTTTGTTTTATATCAGTGAAAACGGGCAATATTTATTACAGGCGCGGGTATTTAATATTGACGAAGGCATGCGCAACGAAACAGAAACCGCACTTTCTGAAATGCGTCGGCAGGGAGTAGAGGAATTCGCGTCATCTGCTATCGAATTTAAGGCGAAAGACGAAAAGCATGTGCTGACGGTATTTACTGATATTACCTGCGGCTATTGCCGGAAACTTCACAGTGAAGTGGGCCAGCTAAATAAGAATGGGATTACTGTCAGATACCTGGCGTTTCCTCGTAGCGGTTTAAATAGTCAGAATTATTTGGATATGGTGTCGGTATGGTGTGCCGCAGATCCGAAAAAAGCATTAACCGAAGCGAAAAACGGTGAAGATGTGAAAATTGCCAACTGTAAAAATAAAGTGGCGCAGCAATATCAATTCGGTCAGCAGGTCGGTGTGAACGGTACACCTAACATTATTTTGGAAGACGGGACCATGATTCCCGGCTATCAGCCCGCCAAGGTGCTAATTGATGCCCTCGAGCAGTCAAGCTGATAATTCTTCAATCAAGCTGCCGGCTCTCAGGGTTGGCGGCGTTGTTCTTGTTCCTCAAATCCCGCTATCATAGTCTTTCAGTTATATTATCAGGTGCCAAGTCGTTATGGGATTGCCTATTGTCCGTCGCAACATTGAATACAGCCCGTTATCAAATGAGTTACATCCGGTATTGGATCGTATCTATCGTGGCCGCCAAATTGCTTCCATAAATGAATTGGATCACCGGGTTAGCGGGTTACACCATTACCGCGAATTGAAAGGTATTGACGAGGCTGCCTCTCTACTTGTCGCGGCAATTCAGACGAATAAGCGCATTATTATTGTCGGAGATTTCGATGCCGATGGCGCCACTAGTACGGCTGTTTGTATATTGTCTTTGCGGCAGATGGGCCACTCTAATATAGACTATCTGGTTCCCAACCGTTTTGATTTTGGCTACGGATTAAGCGAAGGGATTGTAGATGTTGCTCATTCCCAAGGCGCAGAGCTGCTGCTGACAGTGGATAATGGTATTGCCTGTCTGGCAGGGGTATCACGAGCCAAATCGCTGGGAATGCAGGTTATTGTTACTGATCATCATCTTCCCGGCAACGAACTTCCTCTGGCCGATGCTATTGTTAATCCCAATCAGAAAGAATGTACTTTCCCTTCAAAAAATTTAGCAGGAGTGGGAGTCGCTTTTTATCTGATGCTGGCATGTCGTGCGCAGCTGCAAGAAAAACAGTGGTTCTCCTCTCATAACTTGCCAGTTCCCAATCTCGCCACCCTGTTAGATATCGTAGCGGTTGGTACTGTCGCAGATGTGGTAGTGCTGGATAAAAACAATCGTGTGCTGGTCCATCAAGGGCTCCAGCGTATCCGTAGCGGCAAGTGTCGCCCTGGTATTCGGGCTCTGGTAGAGGTCGCCAGGCGGGAAATCAGCCACTTGAGCGCCGCAGATTTAGGTTTTGTTGTGGGGCCACGGCTTAACGCTGCCGGCAGATTGGAAGATATGGCGCTGGGTATTGAGTGCTTATTGTGCGAGGACGATACGCAGGCGCGCCATATGGCAGCGGAACTGGATGGGCTTAATCAGCAACGTCGTGCCATTGAAGAAAGTATGAAAGCCGAGGCGGAAATGGTTCTTCAGTCAGTGGTGTTGGGGGAGGCTACAATGCCCTCAGCACTGGTAGTCTATAAGGAAGACTTTCATCAAGGGGTTATCGGGATTGTAGCGGGCCGAATAAAAGAAAAGTATCGCCGCCCGACTATTGCCTTTGCGCATCAGGATGAGCAAATCATTAAGGGCTCTGCTCGCTCGGTGCCAGGTCTGCATATTCGCGATGTGTTGGACGAAGTGAATAGACTTTATCCAGGCATTATTATTAAATTTGGCGGTCATGCCATGGCGGCTGGATTAAGTTTGCCAGCGATAAAATTAAAAGAATTTGAAGTTGCTTTTCAAACAATAACTGACAGATACATGGCAAAGGCCGGTGAGTTGTTTACCATTGTGAGTGATGGTGAATTGGCGGATAACGAGCTCGACCTTTCACTGGCTAAGACACTCCGTCAGGCAGGCCCTTTTGGACAAGGGTTTGAACCGCCGTTATTCGATGGGATATTTGAACTGGTTTCGCAAAAATTATTGCAGGAAAAGCATTTAAAAGTCGTCTTTCGTTTACCCTCGGGCAATGAAGTCGATGCCATTGCGTTCAATGTAGATAACAAAATTTGGCCGAACATTGCAGCAAAATGGGTGCAGGTGGCATATCGGCTGGATGTGAATGTATTCAGAGGCAAAGAAACCGTTCAGCTAATGATTGAGGAGTTGAGTGTTTATGAAGGATAAACGTAATCCTCTGCTTGAACGGCATAATTCCCTTACGCATTCTGAAGACAAAAAAGTGACGTCTCATGTTCAGCGCGATGAAGGCGAGTGGATTCGTCATACATTAATGTTGGAGAATGTTGATGTGCCGTTTGTCTTTCGCCGTAAAAAACCGTACCAGAGGCTGGTAGGCGCCAGAGTGAATGTAACCTATTATCCTCAGAGCGAAATCGTTGCCGGAATCGAATTTGAATTTATGAAAGTAGTCAGAATCAGGCGCGCCTGAAAGCAGGAACAAGAATATGGCAGAACGCCAATGGCTTCAGGCTTATGTACTTCATCGAAGGCCCTATCGGGAAACCAGCTATATTGTTGATTGCTTTACGTTAGAACTAGGCAAAGTGAGTGCTGTGGCAAAGGGTGTCCGTAACAGCCGCTCTGATCGAAAAAGCCTTTTGCAGCCGTTCCAGTCGCTACGCATCCAGTTAACCGGTCGTTCGGAACTAAAAAATTTAGTACAAGCTGAAGGGGAGCGAGGGCAAATATTGCTTCAAGGGACCTCGCTGTTTTGCGGGTTGTACGTCAACGAATTGTTGAACCGGGTAATGCCCGCAGGACTTGTCAGCGAAAGTCTCTATAGTCATTATCAGAAAGCGTTAGGTGAACTCAGTGCCGCGGTAGATATTGAACTTACCTTACGCCGGTTTGAATTTGCAGTGTTAAAAGAAATGGGGCTGCTTGCGGACTGGACGCAGGAAGGAATAACTGGCGAACAGGTGCAGGCAGAGAAATGGTATGCGTATTCCTCCGAAGAAGGAATTGTGCCTGCGCTACCAGATATCATTAAAAATCCAATTCCCGGTTATGCGTTGTTGGCTGCGGTAGCCGAAGACTGGACGCCGTCAGCGAGAAAAGTGGCGAAACACCTTAACCGACTGGCGCTTCTGCCACTGGTGGGGGATAAGCCACTCAAAAGCCGCGAACTTTTCGTAATCCGGTAGTTCTACAGCAACAGGCATTGCGCCTTCTTTTATATTAAACCCACCTTGATGTGCGCTCTGAGCTGATTACACATCAAGGCGGATGAGTATTACATGATTTTACTCACCTACAGGAGTAATTTTGGTACACTTTAGTTGTTATCAATAACTCTGGCTTTAGGTGAATGAACGATATCTTTCTTGGCGTTAATATTGATCATATCGCTACGTTGCGAAATGCACGTGGTACTCGTTACCCTGACCCGGTACACGCTGCTGATATAGCAGAACGTGCTGGAGCGGACGGCATTACCGTTCATCTGCGTGAGGACCGCCGCCATATTAAAGATCGCGACGTGCGACTACTGGCGCAAACCATCAATACGCGGCTGAATTTGGAAATGGCAGTTACTCCTGAGATGCTTGCTATCGCCACCGATGTAAAACCAGCATTTTGTTGCCTGGTGCCTGAAAAGCGTCAGGAACTGACAACAGAAGGCGGGCTGGATGTGGCAGGAAATATTGCACAGGTAAAAGACGCGTGCCTTCAATTGGCCGATGCAGGTATCCAGGTCTCTTTGTTCATTGATGCCGATGAAAAGCAAATAGATGCCGCTCAAGAATGTCGTGCGCCATTTATCGAAATTCATACCGGACAATATGCTGAAGCGAAAAACGAACACGCAATGCAGCAGGAACTTATCCGCTTAACGCAGGGAGTTCGTTATGCGGCCAGTCTCGGGCTGTCTGTTAATGCGGGGCACGGACTGCACTATCACAACGTGAAACCTATTGCCGCCATTTCTGAAATCATCGAACTGAATATCGGTCACGCCATTATTGGGCGAGCAGTGTTCGACGGTTTACATAATGCCGTGGCAGAAATGCGAAGCTTAATGCAGGAAGCCCGGCTGGCTTCGTTATCCCCGCGTTAATGCTATGGCTATTGCCGGTATGGGAACAGATATTATTGAAATTGATCGTATTGCGCAGAATCTTGCGCGTACTCCTCGTTTAGCAGCCCGAATTCTAACCTCAAGAGAAATGCAAATATTTGCTGAGCATTCAGAGCCAGCCAGATATCTTGCAAAACGTTTTGCAGCCAAAGAAGCTGCGGTAAAAGCGTTAGGCACCGGCATCGGCAGAGGGATAAGCTGGCAGCATATTGAAGTGTGTAACGATCAATTAGGCGCACCGTTTTTATTGTTCTCGGGCGAGTTCGCCGTACACTGCGACAAGCGAGCAATAGTGTCGAGTCATCTTTCTATTTCTGATGAGAAGCATTATGCCGTCGCTACCGTCATTCTGGAAACTGCAACAGCCTAGGATTTAAAGTGGCTAATTTTTACACTCCTACAAAGCGTAAACTGGTTAAACAAACGCCCATTACGGTTTATATCGATGAAATGGATATGCAAGGGCAGGGGGTGAGTACTTCTCATTCGCCGGTGCTGTTTGTAGAGGGCGCGTTGCCGGGTGAAACCTGCGAAGTGGTTATCTTTCAACGTCAGAAACAATTTGCCAAGGCGCGGCTATTAAAGGTACTGATACCCTCTGCTCAACGTACTACGCCCTTTTGTCCGCTGATCGCCCGGTGCGGCGGCTGCCAGTTGCAACATGTTTTTGCAGAAAGTTCATTGGCAGGGCGTCAAAAAGCGTTAGGAAGCTACTGGCAAACCCGGTTGGGATTAACAGATATTCCTTGGCAACCACCGCTCACGGGTAGGAAGCCTGATTATCGCCGTAAGGCAAGGTTGGCGGTAGATGCCAGAGACTGCAATAACGTAAAAGTGGGCTATCGTGAACAAGGCGGCAAAAACATAGTTAATGTGCCTGCGTGTCCTATTCTGGAGCCTGAATTATCGGCAGTTATTGCGCCTCTGAAGCAGTTGCTTACCCGTCACGCTGGCCGCCACAATGTCGGGCATATCAGCTTACTTAAAGGTGATAATGTCGCGCAAGTTACCGTAAAAATTGTTCGTGCTTTAGGCCAGGAGATGATGAACGCGTTGGTGCAGCTGGGGAAATACCACGCAGTCAATATTGTCCTGGAGCGACCCGATGGGGAATTTGAGGTTGCTTATGAACACGCGCCGCTTCTTTGCCAGACCGAACCCGGAATAACTTTATCGCCTATGCCCAACGATTTTGTACAGGTGAACAGCGATGTAAATCGCCAAATGATTGAACGGGCGATGGAGTGGCTTGCGCCTCAGCCGGACGATAAAATTGCTGACTGGTTCTGTGGTCTGGGTAACTTTAGCTTGTCATTGGCGAAACGCGCCGCTTCGGTGCAAGCCATAGAAGGGGTTGCAGAAATGGTGCGTAACGCCAGGAATAATGCACTCCAGCAGGGCATTACAAATATTGATTGGCTACATCTTGATCTTGGTGATCCGGCGGCAGTTAAAAATGTATTAGCTGAACCTGTAGACAGTTTACTCCTGGACCCTTCCAGAGAGGGAGCCCAGAGTGTGTGTGAGCTGCTGGCAAGGCAGCCAGTGCCAAAAATTTTGTACGTTTCTTGCAATCCCAGCTCTTTCACAAGAGACGCAAAAATTTTGTTAAGTGGCGGATACCAAATGGATAAAGTAAGTGTAATTGAAATGTTTCCCTATACGCGGCATCTTGAAACCATGGCTTTATTTACGCACAACAAAACCACCTTAGCGAGTTGATGTTTTATGGTGTCAACACGGAAAGTACACGAACCCGATAGACCCTCCTTTGAAAGCTGGTTAGACAGCTTGTCTTTGGCTGAAGAAAGCAAGCGTAAGCTGCGCGCGATTTCCACAATTCCCGAACGCTTATTGGTAGGGCAGGAGATGGTGGAAATTCTACACCAGCTTAATATGGATGATGCAACGCTTCAGGCCGCACTAGTTTATCCTTATTGCGAGCAGCATCAGCTGTCTGACGAGGATATTCTGAATGAGTTTGGCAGTGATATTGAACAATTGATCGTCGGTGTGCGACGTATGGATGCCATCAAGGCGCTGCATAGTCGGCGCACAGATACTGGTAAACACATAGGTGGCGTAACCGACGAGCAACATATCGACAATATCCGTCGGATGTTGCTGGCGATGGTAGAAGATGTACGTGCTGTGGTTATTAAAATGGCGGAACGCATTTGCGCGCTACAGCAAGTTAAAAAGGCCGATGAAGAAACGCGGGTGATGGTGGCGCGTGAATGCGCTACTATTTATGCACCGTTGGCGAACCGTCTGGGAATCGGGCAGCTAAAATGGGAACTTGAAGATTTAGCCTTTCGCTATTTGCATCCGGTTTCTTACAAACAAATCGCTAAACAACTCGACGGTAAACGCAAAGAACGCGCGCTTTATATCGACAATGTGGTAAGCCACCTACAGGCGCTGGTGGATGAAGAGCACATAAAAGCTGAAGTACATGGCAGACCGAAACACATCTACAGTATCTGGAAAAAAATGCAGAAAAAGCGGCTCACTTTCGAGCAGCTTTTTGATATTCGGGCAGTGCGGATTATTGCCGAACGCTTGCAGGATTGCTATGCGGCTTTAGGTACGGTTCACGCTAATTATCGCCATATTCCCACCGAGTTTGATGACTATATCGCTACGCCTAAGGCGAATGGTTACCAGTCGATTCACACTGTCATTGAGGGGCCCGAGGGAAAGCCGGTAGAAATTCAGATCCGGACCCAGAAGATGCATCAGGATGCAGAGCTGGGCGTTGCTGCACATTGGAAGTACAAAGAAGGCTCAACGGGGAAAACATCGGGTTACGATGAGCGCATCAACTGGTTACGCCGGATTCTGCAGTGGCAGGAAGAAGTTGCGGAATCAGGCGACTTAGTAGAAGAACTGCGTAGTCAGGTATTCGATGATCGGGTTTATGTGTTTACCCCGAAAGGTGATGTTATTGATTTGCCGCAAGGTTCGACACCGCTAGATTTTGCCTACTACATTCACAGCAATGTAGGTCATCGTTGTATTGGTGCAAAGGTAAATCAGCGAATCGTTCCCTTTACCTACCAGCTGCAAAGCGGCGATCAGGTGGAAATTCATACGGGAAAAGCGCTTAATCCCAGCCGCGACTGGATGCATCCCGGCCTTGGCTATGTCCACTCTTCCCGTGCCCGCGCCACAATCCACTCTTTTTTTAAAAAGCAGGATAAAGAGAAAAACCAGGTGGCGGGTAAGGAGTTACTTGAGAGAGAGCTTGGTCGCGCCCATCTACCGGTAAAAGTTCCTGCAGAGGCATGTGAAAAATTTAATTTTCAGCAGGTTGATGATTTATACGCGGCGATTGGCGCTGGCGATATTCGTGTCATGTCGGTGGTGCACCAAATCGGTCAGCTATATCAACCTGCTCCAGAACCGGAAGTCAGTCCTAAACTGAAAACCCGTAAAGCTGCAGGAGCAAAGGGTAAGAAAAATACTGTGGTGGTGGAGGGAGTCGGTCATCTTATGAGCCAGTTAGCAAACTGCTGCCAGCCGGTGCCGGGCGAATCTATTTTAGGCTATATTACGCAAGGGCGGGGCGTTAGCGTGCATAAGGAATCATGTGATCAGCTTCAGCATCTTTTAGAGCAACACCCAGAGCGTCAAATTGAAGTCAACTGGTCGCAGCAGCTAAATGTTGGGTTTGAAACCGGTGTGGATATTTATTGTACCGATCGTACGGGGATTTTGCGGGATATCACAACTGTACTTGCCAATGAAAATGTTGCTTTGCTGGGGGTTAACAGTTTGAGCGACAAACCTCGTCAAACCGCCGTTATCTCTATTTCCATTGAAGTACCTGATTTAGAGACTGTCTCTAAAGTGATGGTGCGGTTAAGACAATTAAAAGGCGTTGGCGATGTTAAAAGAAAAACTCATTGATATTGATCAGTTGGAGCGTCTTCTTAATATTATGGCCACGCTGCGCGACCCGCAACATGGATGCCCCTGGGATGTAGCGCAAACAATGGCGTCGCTTACGCGCTACACAATTGAGGAAGCTTATGAAGTTGCCGATGCAATTGCTCGCAATGATCCGGCCGCTATTTGTGATGAACTGGGCGACTTGCTCTTTCAGATCGTGTTTTATGCCCAGGTAGCCAAAGAAAAGGGCGATTTCGAATTTAATGATGTGGCCCGCGCCGTTAGCGATAAAATGGTGCGTAGACACCCCCACGTATTTTCGAAGAAACCTGCATCCGGTTTGCCACCAGAAACGCCGGTCGCGCTAAACAAGCAATGGGAAGCGATTAAAGCACAGGAAAAACGAGCACAAGGCACCACTGAGCAATATCATCTTGATGACGTTCCTGAAGGATTACCGGCATTAATGTATGCGCAAAAGCTCCAACAACGTTGTGCAAAAGTTGGTTTTGACTGGAATGACATCGCACCCGTATTAGCGAAGGTGCGAGAGGAAATTGAGGAAATTCAACAAGAGATAGATGCCGACGAGCCTTCTCCGGCAGCAATTGAAGAGGAAATTGGTGATGCGCTGTTTGCCTTGGTAAATCTTGCCCGGCACAGCGGCGTAGATGCCGATACCGCCTTGCGAAACGCCAGTCACAAGTTTCGGCGGCGTTTTAACGGAGTTGAAAAAATGGCTGTCGCGAGTGCAAAGGGATTGCAGGATTTATCCTTAGAAGATATGGAAAAACTCTGGCAAGCTGTAAAAATGTCAGCAGATGATTAGACCTGTTGGCCTTTGCTGTCCGTTTTTCTTCTAAATAAACCTGCTTGATCACGGTGCGAGCTAGAAGCCTCTTCACGGCAAAACGCCTGGGCTTTCTTAAAAGAACCACAGGCCCTGCTAGACATATTAATCAAGAAGTTCTGCCACTACCGCGTCGGGGTCTTCTAACCAATCTGAATGAGGAAGCTCATAAGATAAGTGAGGGTTGATGATTTTAAAGGTAACTCTTTTCGGATCAGCTACTAATTTCAGCGCCTGTGCATGGTTTTTGTGCTGGTTAAATAATTTTTCTAACTCACCATTTGTCACTAATCTTGCCAGTCCGGTCTTCACGCGTTTTACCAGCTCTGGTTTATGTGGTGAGACAAAAAAGTACTCGTAATTCGGATAACTTAAGATATGGTACTTTTCCAGTGTTACCTGCTTATTGTTATGGAGTTCCAAATCATTGAAGACTTCAATAACGTTGCGGGGGAAATAATCGACCATATCCTTTTCCACCGCGATAAACATAGCAGTAGACCACCTGCTCCAGTCTGCCGCGGTGACTGTGAAGCCATTGGCGCTTAATACATCCAGATCCGGCCAGCCAATCCCTTGAACAGCCGTTTTTCGCTTTAGTTCCTGAAGGGTTAAGGTAGAAGGAAAATTTTTCTGCTTATCGGCTTTTATTATCAACACTCGCTTGCCTGCTAAGCCTTTTATCAGAGGAAAGCGCACCGGAATGAGATGTTTCTCGCGCTCGTCACTGGTGACGCACCACATAACGTCAGCTTCGCCGTTAAGCAACGTAAGTATTTGCCGCGCCTGAGTCATAGGCTGAGGATGAACCACTGCTTCTGCCGCACCAAAATCAGCAGTGGCGCCAAGCACTGCGTGTAACACTGCCGCCTGATAAGAGCCATAATACTCGTTATCGAATCCCTGCGTGTAAACTATCTTTTGAGTATCTGCTTGAGACTGCGCGGCGAAAACCAGCCAACCAAACAATAAATAAAGTAAATGGCGCATCAGTTTGTCGTTGTTATTCTCTCTTCTTTAACTTAATCCATTTTCTGAACATTACCAGCAGAGTTTTTTGTTTTTGGGGGTTCGCTTTTTATTCAAATACTGTATAATTCGCGCCCTGCCCAGTTACGCCCACCTTTGGGAAGGTGGATGAATCAATCAGCTCGAAGGGGCTTTAGCATTGATTTTTAACTTGATTTCCAATGGTTGGGAGTCAGTAACGACGATATTTTTCGGGTGAAATATAAATGAAAACTTTTGTTGCAAAGCCAGAAACGGTAAAACGCGACTGGTATGTGGTTGATGCCACAGACAAAACCTTAGGCCGTTTGGCTTCTGAAATTGCTATGCGTTTACGCGGTAAGCATAAGCCAGAGTACACGCCTCACGTAGATACTGGTGATTACATTATTGTAGTTAACGCAGAAAAAGTGACGGTAACCGGCAATAAGGCAAAGGGTAAAATGTATTACTCGCATTCTGGTTATCCAGGCGGTTTGAAAGAAACAAACTTTGAAAAGCTGATTGCTCATAAGCCAGAAATGGTTCTTGAGAAAGCAGTAAAAGGAATGTTGCCAAGAGGTCCTTTAGGCCGTGCAATGTTCCGTAAATTGAAAGTTTATGCTGGTGCAGAACATTCGCATGCAGCACAGCAACCACAAGTTTTGGACATCTAAGGGGCAACTGACATGGCAGATACTCAATATTACGGCACTGGCCGCCGCAAAAGTTCTACTGCTCGTGTGTTCCTGCGTCCAGGCTCAGGTAACATCACAGTAAATTCACGTGCTCTTGACGAGTACTTCGGCCGTGAAACCGAGTGCATGGTTGTTCGTCAGCCACTTGAACTGGTAGAAATGGGCGAAAAATTCGATTTGTACATTACCGTGCGCGGTGGTGGTTCAAACGGTCAAGCTGGTGCAATTCGCCACGGTATTACTCGTGCTCTTATGGAGTATGACGAAGCTCTTCGTCCTGCACTGCGCAAAGCTGGGTTTGTTACCCGTGACGCGCGTCGTGTTGAACGTAAGAAAGTGGGTCTACACAAAGCTCGTAAGCGTCCTCAGTTCTCAAAACGTTAATTGTTACGCTTTACGCAAGAGCCCGGCAATGCCGGGCTTTTTTATATATATTTTTTTTCCTGCCTTTTGTCGGATTTAGAAAAAGCTTTGGCTATACTTGCTATTCGATTTACCAATTCAGCCTGCCCAGAAGAATAATGTCATTGAAGAGAAGCAAGGCAACGATGCAAATTATGGCAGCACGTGAAAATGCTTTTACATTTTAATTACGATCTTCTCCATTTTTTGTCTAATTATCACTGCGGACTGATCTCATTACGCTCGTTTTTTTATTCTCATCCAAATACTCTGCAAATCACATTGAAATATCAGCTAAAAATCAATAGCCTCAGTGAAATAGCATGGCGTACCAATGGAAAATTTATAGCGTTTGTTGAATACTTTTCACACAAAACCTTAAAAATAGAAAAAAGAGAATCAATTTTTAAAGTTTATTAATAAAAATTAAAGCAAAGTTTCTATGGTAGTTAGCTAAAATATCGCTTTAATGCCAGTAAAACCTTGTAACAATCAGGGGTTTTCACTTATCATTCTGCGTTGAAAAATTTATAAATTATCGTGAAACGCAAAGGCATTAGAGTGCTTCAACGCGTCACTCATGACAAGTCGATATGGATACCTGACTCTGACCAAACTTGATATGGTCAGGTGCCATAACTATCCGAACCTGGAGAAATGTGGATGAGCAATGTATCTATAGATGCAAAAGAGTCTGCACATAATGATAACCAGCCAGAAAACAACACACGTCGCAGATTTTTGACTGTTGCTACATGTGTCGTTGGTGGAGTGGGTGTTGTTGGTGCGGCAGTACCTTTTGTTGCGTCCTGGAATCCTAGCGCTAAAGCCAAGGCCGCAGGTGCTGATATCGAAGTCGATATCAGCCAAATTGAACCAGGCCAGCTTATACGAGTCATGTGGCGTAGTAAGCCGGTATGGATCGTTCGCCGTCCGCCAGCCATGCTAGATGAACTGGCGAAACATGAAGATAAGCTGAAGGATCCGAATTCGGAAGCGGAACAACAGCCTACTTTTGCCAAAAATCGTTATCGCTCTTTAAAAGAGGAATATCTGATCCTGGTCGGCATCTGTACTCACTTAGGATGCTCGCCACAGTACAAAAAAGAAGGAGCCTTTGAGGAAGCCGTAGAAGGCGTACCTGATGGTTTCTTTTGTCCTTGTCACGGTTCAAAATTCGATATGGCTGGCCGCGTATTTGAAAGTGTGCCAGCGCCACTGAATTTAGTTGTGCCGCCTTATCAATATGTTGATGACACGACCGTAATCATCGGCTCCGAAGCGGAGGTGGCGTAATATGAAAGGTTTTTTAACCTGGGTTGAAGAGCGCATCCCGATGATGCGAGTAGCAAATATGCATGCTATTCAGTATCCCGCGCCGTTCAACATGAACTTTTGGTACGTATTTGGCTTTTTGGCCACTATCGTATTAGTTAATCAGATCCTTACTGGTATCTGGTTAACGATGAACTTTGTACCTAACGCAGAAGGTGCGTTCAGGTCAGTTGAATTTATCATGCGGGAAATTGACTACGGTTGGATTATTCGCTACATGCACAGTACTGGTGCTTCAGCGTTTTTCATCGTGGTTTATTTACACATGTTCCGTGGCATGATTTACGGGTCTTATCAGAAACCCCGAGAGTTGCTATGGGTATTCGGCATGTTTATCTATTTGGCGCTGATGGCTGAGGCTTTCATGGGATATGTACTTCCCTGGGGTCAGATGTCGTACTGGGGAGCCCAGGTAATTGTATCGCTGTTTAGTGCAATTCCTGTTATTGGTCCAGACCTCGTCATCTGGATTCAAGGTGATTATGTTATTTCCGGAGCCACGTTAAACCGGTTCTTTGCCTTGCACGTTATTGCTCTACCTCTGGTTATAGTGATTCTTGTTTTCCTACATATTATTGCTCTGCATGAGGTTGGCTCTAATAATCCTGATGGAATTAACATCAAGTACAAGAAAGGCTCGCTGAAAGAAGATGAAAAAACTCAGCACATAATTCACGAGTATTATACTGACAAATATGACATCGTTGACGACGTAGTGCCGTTCTTCCCCCATATCGTCCTTAAAGATATGGTGGCATTCTGTGTCTTCCTGTTTATCTTTTGCTATATCATGTTCTTCGCACCGGAAATGAGCGGAAAATTCCTGGAGCATCCAAACTTTGAAATTGCAAACCCGCTGAAAACTCCTGAGCATATATTTCCTGTTTGGTACTTCACGCCGTTCTACGCAATTCTTAAAGCCGTACCTGACAAACTGATGGGTGTGCTTGCAATGTTTGGCGCAATTGCTGCCCTGTTTGCCTTACCATGGGTCGATAGGGGACGGGTTAAATCCTGGCGTTACCGTAGTGGTTTGCATAAAGTAAATCTGATTGTTTTTGCTATTGTATTTATCTTCTTGGGTTACCTTGGCGGTACGCCACAGG
The DNA here is from genome assembly GCF_002499975.2 of Alteromonas pelagimontana. Classification (NCBI taxonomy): domain Bacteria; kingdom Pseudomonadati; phylum Pseudomonadota; class Gammaproteobacteria; order Alteromonadales; family Alteromonadaceae; genus Alteromonas; species Alteromonas pelagimontana. The sequence continues at coordinate 1,182,712 of NZ_CP052766.1, read as the reverse complement.
AAAACTGGAAAATTATCGCGTCGCAAATTGCTACGGTGATGTATTTCGGTTTCTTTGTTGCGCTGTTCCTGTACAGCAGAAATGAAAGGACTAAACCTGTACCGGCGAGGATCCCTAGATGAAAAAATTGATGTGCTTTTTTGCTTTCTTTTTGCCAGGTGTTGTTTTAGCCGCTACCGGGCATGAGGTTCACCTTGATGAAGCGCCTATCGATTTAACCGATAAAGCTTCGTTACAGCGCGGCGCTAAGACATTTATGAATTACTGCTCTGGTTGTCATTCAATGAAATATCAGCGTTATCAGCGCACCTTCTCTGATTTGGGTATTTCGGATGAATTAGGGGAAGAATATCTGCAGTTTACGGGTGATAAAGTCACAGATTATATCACCCGAGCCATGCCTGAAACGGCGGCAGCTGGTTGGTTTGGAGCTGCGCCGCCGGATTTGACGTTGGTAGCCCGCGTTCGCGGTGTAGATTGGCTATATACCTATCTGCGTACTTTTTACGTAGATCCTGAACGTCCTTTTGGGGTAAACAACAAAGTTTTCCCTGAAGTCGGTATGCCGCACGTGCTGCAACCTCTGCAGGGAACGCCAGTTGAGACCTTTGAAGAGGTGATGGTCGATGGTGAAATGGTAAAACGGTACGCAGGGATCAAATCGGCTGGTGACGGAGCTCTATCTCCAGAGGAATATGATCAACTGGTTGGCGACTTAGTAAACTTCCTGAAGTACACCGGCGAGCCTTTCCGTCTGCAGTCTGAAAAGATTGGGAAATGGGCACTGGTATTTATTATTGTGCTGTTTGTGTTTGTTTACTTGCTGAAAAAAGATTACTGGCGAGAAATACACTAAAGCCAGTAGATTTATGTATAATATGGGAAGGGGCGTCTTGCCCCTTTTTTAGCATCTTGCGTATTACCTATTATGGGCAGGGTAATGCAAACTCTCTCGACGGAGGAAATTGAATGGCCGTAGCCGCGAATAAACGCTCTATTATGACGTTGTTCTCAGATACCATTGATATTTATAGTCATCAGGTACGTATAGTATTGGCTGAAAAAGGAGTGGGTGTAGAAATCAGTTATACCGATCCCAATAATCTGCCAGAGGATCTGATTGATTTAAATCCCTACGGTACAGTCCCAACCCTAGTTGATCGTGAATTGGTGTTGTATAAATCTCACATCATTATGGAATATCTTGATGAACGGTTCCCGCATCCACCATTGATGCCTGTTTATCCCGTGTCACGAGGTCAAAGCCGCCTAATGATGCATCGCGTTGAAAGCGATTGGTATTCGTTAGCCGCGCAAATTTTCCGGGGTGAAGGGGATGTTGAAACTGCTCGAAACGAATTGCGTGAAGCTTTGCTTTCTCTTGCGCCTGTCTTCGCTGAAATGCCATACTTTATGAGTGAAGAGTTTAGCTTAGTTGACTGCTATTTAGCGCCTCTGTTATGGCGTTTACCGGCTCTGAACATTGAGTTAACCGGTGCAGGCAGTAAAGAAGTAAACGGCTATATGACGCGGATATTCTCTCGTAGCTCATTTAAAGCGTCACTTACGGATCAAGAACGCGAAATTCATAATCCATTATGAGCAAAATGACGTCAAACCAGCCTTACTTGTTAAGAGCGTTCTTTGACTGGATAGTGGATAATCAGTTAACGCCTTATATTGTTGTTGACGCAACAAACGAGCTAGCTAATGTACCACAAGAGTTTGTCAAAGACGGGCAGATAGTGCTTAATGTTTCACCTGCAGCTTGTGTTAACTTTGCGTTGGATCTTGAGTCGCTGTCTTTTCAGGCGCGTTTCGGTGGGCAACCGAGAGTGATAAGTATGCCTTGCCAAGCAGTCCTGGCTATCTACGCCAGGGAAAACGGCGCGGGCACTGTCTTCGCGGTGGAGGACGAAATGATTCCTGATCCTAATCCTCAGGAGCCGAAAACCCGACCTTCTGGTGATACTAAAGATGGCGATGCGGAAAGTGCGCCGGTACCTCCTAAAAAAGGTAAGCCTACTTTAAAAGTAATTAAATAAAAATTTATAATAATAAATCCGGCCTAGCCGGATTTATTATTTATAACGCTATTTCTCTAAACAAGCTTCTGCCTTTCATTACTCTTCTTGTTCTACACTCAAGCTCCGGATGATGCCACTTTTAGCCGAGGATTCCTTACCCTCGTAGTCTCTGAAACAATAGAGCATTTCGTTTGTAGCGCCACCTTTTCAATCCCTTTTTTGATCGCATACAAAAAGAAGAAGGCGGTATAAGCGCAAAATATTTCGCTTTGGGCAAACGTATGAATCAGGGTGTCGTCAGACTAAACAAGAAACAGCGTTGCAGTACCTAAAAACGCAAAGATACCGACAACATCGGTAATGGTCGTAAGAATAACGCTACCGGCCAGAGCAGGATCGATCTTCAGCCGTTTCATCACAAGAGGCAAGGTTGCACCCGATAACGCCGCTGCAATCATGTTAATCAGCATCGCAAACGCAATCACTACGCCTAACATGAAATCGCTTTTCCAGACGGCGATTACGGTAGCAATGAGCACCGCCCATAGCATGCCGTTAAGAAATCCCACTGCTAATTCTTTGCTTATCAGCCAGCGGGCGTTGCTCATGTTTACATGTCCTAATGCCATGCCGCGGATCACCAGCGTCAAGGTTTGATTGCCGGCTACGCCACCCATGCTTGGTACAATGGTGTTCAATATTGCCAATACCGCCAGTTGACTTAATGTTGCCTCAAATAAGTCACTTACCGCAGCAGCGAGCAGCGCGGTAACCAGGTTTACTGCTAACCACACCGACCGGCGTTTGGTACTTTGCCACACTGGAGCAAAGGTATCCTCTTCATCATCCAGACCGGCCATACTCATCATGGAATGCTCAGCATCCTCACGAATAATATCTACCACATCATCAATGGTGATGCGCCCAACTAAGCGATTTTTTTCATCGACTACGGGCGCAGACAGCCAATTGTACCGTTCAAACAGACTGGCAACCTCACCATCTGGCATATTGACAGGAATGGCTTCAGCGTCATCATCCATGATTTCCGAAATTTTATCTTCAGGATCAGCCGTTAACATTCGCGTGACTGGAACAATACCAATAAGATTATCAGTGCGATTTACCACATAAAAAGTATCGGTATTTTCCGGCAGATTGCCTTTCAAGCGAACATAACGTAACACCACATCTACCGTCACATCGGGGCGCAACGTAATGGTATCGGTGTTCATAACAAAACCGGCGGTTTCTTCGCCGTAGGAAAGCGCTTGTTCGGCCCGCGCTCTGTCTTGCGTACCCATTGTTTGCAGTATGCCCTGCAACACTTCATCGGGAAGACTGCTGAGAGTTTCAGCAAGATCATCGGTGTCCATTTCTTCCAGGGCATCGACCACTTTTTCTGGCATCATCTTAGTGATAATGCCGTTCCTCACATCTTCTGAAAGCTCTTCCAGTACATCCCCGTGAAAATCGGCATCTAGCAGTTCCCAGAGCTCATCACGGGTGCGGGTGGGGCTGGACTCAAGAATAAGCGCTACGTCACTGGAAGCCAGCTCATGAAGCAATTTACGCACAGACACAAAACGACCGTCTGCCAAGGCGGCATTCAGTTGTCTTAGCTGACTTTGGGCGTATTTTGTTTCAAGGGCTTCGGCCATAGCAGACCTTCAAAAAACGGGAAAAATTAACGACTTATAGGTTACATCAGCACCCACCAAGTGTCATGAAATTTGTGCGATTTATCCAATGGCAACGAGTGAAACGCTCGAGCGCTAACGGTGCAGTAAAGCGAGGCAGATCAGGTTAGCATTTAGCGAGTAAAAGTCGGGCTACAATGGCGTGTTGTGAAGAAGAAACTCGGCTAACTTAGCATTGAATTCACGCATGAAATCTTTGGTGACTGCGCGCTTGCTGAACATAAAATGCACATCTTGAACATTAATTGGGGTCTCGCTTATTATAAGGTTTTTAACATTAAGTAACTTAGCATTTGCTTTCAGCACCTGCCGGTCATCCACGATCAGTTCTACGCGATTTTGATTCACCAGGTTCAGACGTCTGTTAACACTTTCAACGTGCACAATCTGTTTTGGATAGGCTTTAATGACATTGTCGGCAAACCATTCGCCATACCAGCCGCTTTTATTTATCGCGACCATATGCCCTTCGTCAAGCAACATAAGCAGGCTCTTGTCTGCATAGGCGGATTGGTGTTTTTTCAGGTAAGCAAAAGTAATTGTTTCTTTGCGATAAGGCAGCGAAAAAGTATTGTTTCTGCTTCTAACTGAATTTTTCGCTGCGCCGAGAACGACTTCAATATCGCCCTGCTCAATTTTCCTTCCCATTCGCCGCTCAGGAAAGGTGGAGGCGCGAAGTTGATACCCCATCTCGTTCAGCAAATTTTTAAGGATGGTATAATCGGAGCCTCTTACTTTGCGCTCACTGTCATAGTAAACATAGGGATACCAGTTATTCGTCGCTGTCAGCTCTATCACCTTGTCCTGCGCCGCCAGCAGGGAAGGGGAAAAGACGGATAAAATGAATAGCCACACAATACGATGATTCGCGAAGCCTTTGTAGGCGTTTATAACTTCCATTATGATGCGCAATCAAGACCTCTCTACGAAATTAGCAGGAGAAGTTTTTCAGTAAGGAATAGAGAAGAAGACTTTACGGGCGTAATACTGCTTTAGCAAAACAAGCGCTATTCTGCTTCATTGAATTTACCAGCGATAAGCGCTTCAATCGCCTGCATCGCAGCCTCAGCATCCGGCCCATTGCTGATAACGGTAACTAGTTCGCCTTGATGACTTTCCATCATCATCAGCCCCAGTACGCTATTCGCATTGGCCTCTTTATCGCCCTTTATCAGGGTGACTTCAGCATCAAATTGGTTTGCCAGTTGAACTAACTGAGTCGCTGCTCTTGCATGAAGTCCAAGCTTATTCACTATAGTAAGAGATTTTTCTATTCGCATTATTTGTTTAACTCACGATGACGGATCTGAACATCAGGATGAATATCACTGAAATTCTTGGCAAGCGTTTGCGCTACGAAAACAGAACGATGTTGACCACCAGTGCAACCAATAGCAATAGTGACATAGCTACGATTATTGCGCTCTAAATGAGGCAGCCAGGTGGTGAGTAGATTCTGTATTTGCCAGATAAACTTGGTAACAATGGGCAGTGAGCCAAGGAACACTTCAACTGGCGAATCCAATCCATTCAGATGCTTTAAATCAGGCTCCCAATGTGGATTGGGCAGGAATCGCGCGTCAAATACATAATCGGCATCTTTAGGTATACCGTGCTTAAACCCAAAAGATTCAAATACCAATACCAATCTGGAGCTTTTCTTCCCCAGGATGCGTTCTCGAATGAGTTCTGCTAATTGATGAATAGATAAGGAATCTGTATCAATATATAAATCCGCTCGCTCCGCAATGGGAGCAAGTAAACCCGCTTCGGTTTTAATCGCTTCAGACAAGGATTTGTTTAGCTTTGCCAACGGGTGTAAACGACGAGTTTCGCTGAACCGCTTAACCAGAATATCATCGCTGGCGTCGATATAAACTATGGTCATATTCCAAGACGCCGGCAGATAATCAAGAATTTCTACCAGTTCAGCGGGATCTTTGGGCAGATTTCGAACATCAATGCTAACTGCAACCTGATCGTATTCTTCTGCAACAGTATGGGTAAGGGCGGGAAGCAGATTAACCGGAATATTATCGACGCAGTAGTACCCTAAATCTTCCAGCGCGCGCAGGGCGACAGATTTTCCTGACCCGGAACGCCCACTGATAATAATAAGCTTCAATGCCCATCTCCCTGTAAACGTAGTGACGGCTTATTTCAAGGCCGTCACTATATCATCGCTTGTGGTGGCTTTCCGAATTGCTTTAACTGTGTCTCTGTCACTAAGTTTAGAGGCAACCGTAGCTAATGTTTGTAGGTGTCCTTCAGTTTGTTCTTCTGGTACCAGTAATGCAAAGAAAATATCTACCGGTTTATTATCAATAGCATCAAAATCGATAGCGGGTTCAGTGGTAACGACAATGGCAACCACGCGATCCAGGCCCGGCAACCTGGCATGCGGTAACGCAATACCGTTTCCGATTCCAGTACTTCCCATACGCTCTCGAGAAAGCAACCCAGTGAGAACCGCAGCCTCTTCTACCTGAGGATTATTTTTGGCCGCTATACCACTGATGATTTCCAGGATGCGTTTTTTGCTATTGCAATGGACCGCACATTCAGTGCGGTCCATGCTGATTAGAGTTTGAATATCCATGACGGGCATTAGTGCTTTTTCAACTTTTCCTTGTGCTTGATAACTTGCCTGTCAAGCTTATCTACCATACCGTCAATTGCCGCATACATATCTAAGTTTTCCGCAGATGCAAACACCTCAGCACCGCTGAGATGCATGGAGGCTTCAGCTTTTTGGTTAAGTTTTTCTACGTTAAGTATTACATGAACATTAGATATGTGATCGAAATGACGCTCTAACTTGCTGAACTTTGTTTCGACATAATTACGCAAAGAATCAGTGATCTCGACATGATGACCAGTAAGGTTGATTTGCATATTTCGTCTTCCTTATTTTGAGCCGCCTTATCAGATAAGGCTTTTACGTTGGTTAGACGGTGGGATCGATAACGACTCCCGATATTTTGCTATTGTTCGCCGAGCAACTTTTATACCCTGTTCGGCCAACAATTGAGCAATCTTGCTGTCGCTTAGCGGCTTACTCGGTTTTTCTGCTGCCACCAGCTTTTTAATTAATGCGCGAATAGCGGTAGATGAGCACTCGCCGCCAGAATCTGTCGCCACATGGCTGGAGAAGAAGTACTTCAGCTCAAAAATCCCACGGGGCGTGTGCATGTATTTCTGGGTGGTTACCCGCGAAATAGTAGATTCATGCATGTCTACCATCTCTGCGACATCATTTAGCACCATAGGTTTCATCATTTCAGGGCCATGTTCAAAAAAGCCCATTTGCTGCTGAACAATACAGTTAGCCACTTTCAGCAATGTATCATTGCGGGATTCTAAGCTTTTTATGAACCATTTCGCCTCTTGCATATGAGAGCGAATGAACTGTGAGTCACTGCTGTTTCTCGAACGACGACTCATAGCGGCATACTGCTGATTCACACTTAGCTTTGGCAGGCTGTCAGGATTAAGCTCAACTGCCCAACGGCCGTTTTTCTTGGTAACCGACACATCCGGTATTACGTATTCCGGTTCTTTGGTTATTAAGGCGCTGCCGGGGCGAGGATTCAGCGTTTGCAACAAGCGCATGGCCTCGCGCAACTGATCTTCTTTAAGCTTCGATTTGCGCATCAACGTACGATAATCTTTGCTGCTCAACAAATCAGCATATTCATCGATGATCATTTTGGCTTCTTCCAGCCAGGGCGTATCAGGGGAGAACTGCTTTAACTGCACCATCAGGCATTCCCGCGGATTACGGGACCCAGAACCAAGAGGGTCGAACATTTGAATCCGCTTAAGTACACATTCAACTTCGTCTTCTTCGATAGGATCTTCCATATCTTCGTCGTTTACACTTTGTAGAATGTCTTCAACGGTGACAGTTAAATATCCCGATTCGTCTATGGAATCAATAATGGCCATAGCAATTGCACGATCGGTATCAGAAAAATGTGTCAGACGCATCTGCCACAAGAGATGATCCTGAATGTTATCTGTGGTCTCACCCTGAAAAACCTGTTCATCGTCGCCACCACTACCACCAGAAGAGGAAGACGCTGCGGGGGCAGAAGACGCGGAATAATATTCATCCCAGGTACTATCAATAGGAAGCTCGTCAGGCAGGTCGTTTTTCTCTAACGCTTCGCCGGTATCCATATTGTCCGACGGCGTACTTGCCGTTTCATTAAAGTCGTCATTGTCGAGATTGTTTTTCTCACCGACATCATCGTTCCCTTCATCCACCTCCAATAGGGGATTGGAATCCAGAGCTTCCTGAATTTCCTGTTGAAGATCCAGCGTCGACAATTGCAGCAGTTTAATTGCCTGCTGCAATTGGGGCGTCATAGTTAACTGTTGACTAAATTTTAGCTGTAAAGATGGTTTCATCTACGTCTTAATTTCAATGCTCGTGTACGCTTGCATCCGTTAATAAACAATAAGATATGCAGGTTCTTCATATCTTTACTATAGCCTGAATTGTTCACCAAGGTATACATCCCGTACTTTTTGATTACTTAATACCTGTTCAGCACTACCTTGAGCGATCAACTCGCCGTGACTTACAATGTAGGCTTCTTCACAGACGTCCAGGGTTTCACGTACGTTATGGTCTGTGATTAGGATCCCTATTCCACGGTCACGCAAATGTTGGATGATCTTCTTTATATCATTAACCGAAATCGGGTCAACTCCGGCGAAGGGCTCATCGAGTAAAATAAATTGAGGGTTGGCAGCCAGCGCGCGTGCAATTTCGACTCGGCGCCGTTCACCGCCTGACAAACTCATACCCGTACTATTACGTATATGGTTGATATTAAATTCATCAAGTAGCGCGTCGGCTTCTTCTTCCTGTTGTACAGAGGATAAGCCTTTCCGCGTCTGCAGGATAGCCATAATATTTTCATGCACTGTCAGTTTTCGGAAAATAGAGGCTTCCTGCGGCAAATATCCTATGCCTTTTCTGGCCCGTTCGTGCATGGGTTGATGGGTTAACTCGTTATCATCGATAAAGATTTTACCTTTATCTAATGATACGAGCCCTACTATCATGTAAAAGGTGGTGGTTTTTCCGGCACCGTTAGGGCCCAATAATCCGACAATCTGCCCGGTGGATACAGAAAGGCTGACATCTCGTACTACCTGACGGGATTTATAGGATTTCGCCAGATGACTGACGGACAAGGTGGCCATTACTTCTGTGATTCCTCTGATTCTGGGTTCTCTTGTGGTTTTTCCGATTGGTTTTCACCTTCACTTTTTTTCGGGCTGTTCACTGCGTCTGGCCGAAAAACCGTGGTAACACGACCAGGGCTTGATTCATTTCCACCGGTGGCAGACAACTGCTCTTTCGCCATATCGTAGGTAATGGTATCGCCTTTTACTACGCTATCGTTTTGTTGGATCTCAGCATTTCCAGTCAAAGATATAGTACGTTTCGCTACCTCATAACGGATTTCATTGCCGCTGGCTTTCACCTTCGTGCCATCATCCATAATTTGCTGGTAACGTGCAGGTGTACCGCGTGCAATAAAAACCTCTCGCCCTTCACCTTCAGAAGCAATTACCTCTACCTCGTCCGCATTAATAACCAAGGTTCCCTGAGAAATACGTACGTTGTCCTTAAACACTGAGGTTTTATTTTTCCCGTCAATAAATTGTGATTTGGAATCGACTTTGATGGGTTTGCCGAAATCCTTAACATCCGCTAAGGCTGAAGTCGCCACCAGAAGCGAAGCAAAAATACTAGCGGTCAGGAGAGTAAATAGTTTGTACATGATCGATTAACTCATATTTGCGGGTTTGGAGATTGGCTTTAAACCCATTGCTGTTAATAACGTATTCTACACCATGAATTTCCACCGGTTGATCGGAAGCCATGGTTTTTGCTTCAAGATTTATTTTAATAAAGTCGGTCGTAATGGTTTGTACAAAGTCTTCCTGACTTAAGCTTTTAATAATTACATCAGATTCCAACTGAATTAAATTGTTGTTATACAAAGTGCCTTCATTGGCCGTGACCTGCCAGGGTGGAGCGTTTTCTTCGACATACACGGTATATTCGGGCTCCTCAAAGAGCACAAATCCCAATAGATCGTAGTGCTCCATGGATTTTGCGAACACCTGATGGTTAAGCTTACCGTTTTCATCATATAAGGTGGTGGTGAGATTTTTAGCCAGATAAGCAGGGCGTAAGGCATCTAGACCTTTACTTCGTTGCGTCTCATCGGGTTCAGCCAGCCACACGGGCAGGTACATAAGCAATGCCATTACAAATAGCGCGGCAATGCTGATGCCGAGTCGGCTCATATACTCGCTCCGTGGATGCTATTTAGCTTTCCATGAGCCTGCAGAATTACGTCACACACTTCGCGCACAGCACCATAGCCGCCGGGCTTTGTGGTTATCCAGTTTGCTTCTCTTGTAATTGCTGGATGAGCGTCTTTAACGGCAATTTTGGTGTCGGCAAATTCGTAAAGACCTAAATCTGGCATGTCATCACCCATTGCAGCTACTTGCGTAGGAACTAAGGCTAAATCTTTACACAGTTTTGCCATTGCAGTGGCTTTATCTTCTTGTCCCTGAATAACATATTTTACTGACAATGTTCGCATACGGCGTTCGACAATTGCCGACTCACGGCCGGTGATAACGGCAACCTCTACGCCGCTTTTTACCAGTGCCTTAATACCGTATCCGTCGCGAGTATGAAAAGCTTTAAGTTCCTCGCCGTCATTGCCTAAATAAATTCTGCCGTCTGAAAAAACGCCGTCTATGTCGCAGACCAAAAGTTTAAGCGCCTTGAGCTTTTCGAAACGTTCATCTGAAATTACACCATAAAAGGTGACTTCCGGTGCCATTTATAACACTCCTGCTTTAAGCAACATGTGCATATTGAAAGCCCCAATGGGGATGTGATTATCGTCGACTACCATTAACGCACTGATTTTATACATTTCCATTAAATTTAACGCTTCGACAGCCAGTTCTTCCTCGCCGATGGTTTTTCCGCCCCGAGTCATTATTTGCGCCACACAAGTCGCATGAATATCCACCTTGGCATCCAGAATACGGCGTAAATCACCATCTGTAAAAATTCCTTGCATGACTTGATGGTCGTCGACTATCGCCGTCATACCTAATCCTTTGCGGGAAATCTCAAGCAGCGCATCAGACACTGTGGCCGTGGTTTTCACAATTGGCAGTTCCGGACCAGTCAACATGATATCGCTGACTTTTAACAGCAACTTGCGGCCCAAGCTGCCCCCTGGGTGGGATAACGCAAAATCATCAGACGTGAAGCCTCTGGCATCAAGCAGGGCAATAGCCAATGCATCGCCTAACACCAGTGTGACGGTAGTACTGGAAGTAGGAGCCAGCCCGAGAGAGCAGGCTTCTTCTGCCACACTAATATCCAGAACAACATCGGCATATCGGCCAAGCGTGCTGGTTTTGCTGTTCGTCATCGCAATAACGGGCACATTCAGTCGCTTCAGTACTGGCAACAGATTAATAAGTTCGACAGTTTCACCGGAATTGGAAATCGCCAGCAGCACATCATTTTCGCTGAGCATTCCCAAATCACCGTGATTGGCTTCACCGGGATGCATAAAAAACGATGGTGTCCCTGTGCTAGCTAAAGTGGCGGCAATTTTGTGGCCGACGTGACCGGATTTACCCATGCCACTGACAACTACTTTCCCTTTACAATTAAACAAAATATCGCAGGCTTTCTCAAAAGCACTATCTAGCCTGGCTTGCATGGCTTGTATCGCTTTGGTTTCTATCGCGATAACCCGCTGTGCTGATGCCACAAATGAAGAATGCATTTCTGTCATTTATTTAAACAACCAATATTGATACAGCAAGAAACACAGCACGAGTATGGTGCCTTCTGTCCGTCCGATATGTCGCTTACCGAAGAAATTAAAACTAAATATAAACAGCAGCAGGGTCATGCCAAAAACAATATATATATCCCGTCCGTAGACATCAGCGTCCAAAATTCCTGGCGCTATAAGTCCCGGCATACCCAAAACTGCCAATAAGTTAAAGATGTTAGACCCGATAATGTTACCTAGCGCCAGATCATCTTCACCTTTCAGCACACCCGCTATGCTGGCTGCAAGTTCAGGAAGGCTGGTGCCAAGCGCAATAACTGTTAAGCCGATAACTAAATCGCTCACGCCAAAGTAATGCGCAATACTCACCGCGGCCTGAACCATAAAATGGGCGCTTAACAGTAATAAAACAAGCCCTACGCCAATCCAGGATACTGCAGCGCCCATGCTAACGCCTGAAGGAATTTCGTCAGCGGTCTCAGCCATAATGGGATCTTCTTTATCAACTTTTAAAGATATCCAGGCTACACCAGCTAAAACAACAATAAAGAGACCAAACAGAACGATACCTTCAAAATGAGAAAGATGACCGCCTGAAACGAAAAACATCGCTAATATCGTTACTCCCAGCAATAAGGGAAGTTCTCTTTTTAAGGTGGTAGAAGATACCAATAGCGGCTTGATAAGTGCGGTCACGCCCAATACGAGGCCAATATTTGTAATGTTGGACCCCAGCGCATTTCCCACCGCTGTATTTATATTGCCGTTAATAGAAGCAAGGGCTGAGACCCCAATTTCTGGCGCTGAAGATCCCATGGCAACAATAGTCAAGCCAATCATCATGGGCGACATGCCAATATTTTTTGCCAAAGCGGAAGCGCCATAGACAAACCGGTCAGCGCTCCAGCTTAAAGTGGCTAATCCAACCAGAAAAATAAAGACTTGTAAAAGCACAGGCGCTCATTTTATGTGAATTTCTGAAGATTGTCGCAAAAACAAAGGCTTTTGCCTATGGGTAATGCGTATAATCCCCCCACAGTTTGCCAAGAAGCTGACGTGATAAGGAAATTAACCCAATAACCGGACGTCATTCATTGTTATATTGGCTACAATTGTGGCTGGTACTGCGTCCAGTCTCGTCTTGCGTTATTCAGGGGAATAGCTGCAAAGCGTTGAATAACGCTTTCCGATTACCAGTAACAGCAGCCAAGTCTTCAGGTTTAACTTGCTGGAGCGGGACGAGTATTCGTTAAATTAGAACATAACTTGTAACTTTTTACTTTTGGACCGCGCATCAAAAAAGCGTACAATACGCTAAACTACACTGGTCAGTGAACTTTTGAGGCCGAGGTGGCATTATTGCCGCAGTAAAGTCGCTCTGGCAGTGACATCCCATTCGTAACCGGCAAGGACACAATTCTCTTTGGGTATGGATAATTTAGTCGAAATAGACAATATGACATTTCGTCGCGCGGACCGCATGATCTACGACGATGTGTCTATCAAAGTGCCGAAAGGCAAAATTACAGCCGTGATGGGCCCTAGTGGAATAGGTAAAACCACGCTTTTACGCCTAATTGGGGGACAACTGGAACCGGACGAAGGCGATATCCGTTTTGACGGCAGGTCCATCGTTAACATGCGTCGTAGCGAACTGTACCAAATCCGCCGGCGCATGAGTATGTTGTTTCAAAGCGGTGCGCTTTTTACCGATATGAGCGTGCATGACAACGTCGCATTTCCGCTGCGCGAACATACTAAACTGGCAAGCGACATAATTGATACCATCGTTGCGCTTAAGCTTCAGGCAGTAGGCCTTCGTGGTGCTGCCAAGCTGATGCCCAGCGAGCTTTCCGGAGGCATGGCCCGACGGGCTGCTCTGGCTCGTGCCATAGCGCTAGACCCTGATTTGATAATGTATGACGAGCCTTTTGCCGGACAGGATCCAATCTCAATGGGTGTGCTGGTAAAACTTATTCGCCAGTTAAACGATGCGCTCGATGTTACCAGTATCGTAGTAACTCATGATGTCACCGAAGTCCTTACGATTGCGGACTATATTTATATTCTTGCCGATAAACGGATTATTGGGGAAGGTACTGCCGATGAAATCCGTAATAGCGATTCGGAGCTGGTGCAGCAATTTCTGCAAGGAAAAGCAGATGGTCCCGTGCCGTTTCACTATCCCGCCGATGATTTAAAAAGCCGCTTGTTTGGAGATGGTTTATGAACATTTTTCAAACCATCGGCGCAAGCACCATTGAAAAAATTGTCAGCGTGGGACGGGCAGGAGTAATGCTTTTTGGCGCGCTGTTTGCGCTTCCCAAGGCAAAAAATATTTCGCTGACCATTCATCAGTTGTATGTAGTGGGCGTTCAGTCACTGCTGATTATTGTGGTGTCGGGGCTGTTTATCGGCATGGTTATGGCTCTTCAGGGCTATACCATCCTGGTGGGATATGGTGCCGAAGGAAGCTTAGGGCCAATGGTGGCGCTGTCTTTGCTGCGAGAACTCGGGCCGGTTGTAACCGCACTGTTATTCGCGGGGCGGGCCGGTTCTGCACTTACTGCGGAAATTGGTTTAATGAAAGCCACCGAACAATTAAGCAGCCTTGAAATGATGGCTGTGGATCCTCTTCGTCGAGTCGTTGCGCCGCGGTTTTGGGCAGGCATGATATCTATGCCTGCATTAGCCCTTATTTTTAGCGCTGTAGGTATTTTAGGTGGACATCTGGTAGGTGTTGATTGGTTAGGCGTTGACGGCGGCAGCTACTGGTCGTTAATGCAGTCGACGGTAGAATGGGATAAGGATGTCATTAATGGTGTCATAAAAAGCCTTGTTTTTGCCTTGGTTGTGACTTGGATAGCCATATTTAAAGGATATGATTCCATTCCAACCTCTGAAGGAATTAGTAAAGCCACAACAGAAACTGTGGTCTTTTCGTCATTAGCTGTTCTGGGGCTGGACTTCGTGCTGACTGCCCTGATGTTTGGAATCGAGTAAGGGGATAATATGAACAAATACCGTGTGGAACTGATGGTGGGAGTATTTGTCGTACTGACTATCGGTGCCGTTTTGTTGCTGGCACTAAAAGTTGCTAATACTACCATGACCAGTGACGGCGACACTTATACGTTGTATGCGAAATTCGACAACATTGGTGGTTTAAAAAGCCGTTCAGCAGTAAAAGTAGGGGGCGTAACAATAGGGCGGGTAACGTCTATTGCTCTTGATGAAGATGATTACACCCCTGTGGTAACGCTAAGTATTTCCAAACAATATAATGAATTCCCGGATACAAGTTCTGTCTCCATTCTTACTTCAGGATTACTTGGCGAACAATATATTGGTTTCCAGCCAGGTTTTTCTTTTGAAGGCGTGGCTAATCTGGAAGAAGGCGATTATCTGCAAGATACAAAATCCGCATTGGTTTTAGAAGACCTGATTGGACAGTTCCTGTTCAATCGTGGGAAAAACGATTAAAAGCAATTCAGCCGCTTACGCTCATAAGCTGGATTAGAGAATTTTAGGAAATTTAGGAGAAGTCCGTTGAAAAAGATATTAGTGATAGCTGGATTGTGGTTATTTAGCATAGTTGGCATTGCAAGCGCGCAAGAAATAAATGAGGACAATCCCTATAGTTTAGTTCACGGCGTAGCGATGAAAACCTTTGACCGTATTAAAGCCAATCAGGCAGAAATTAAGAAAAATCCGGAAATCATGCGCACCATTATGAAGGAAGAGCTACTTCCGCATATAGATTATCAGTTTGCTGCGTTTATGGTGTTGGGTAAACATTTTAAATCTGTTCCTAAAGACAAACTTTCTGAGTATGTTCAGGTTTTCAGAGAGTATCTAATCACTACTTATGCAGTAGCAATGGGATACTACGATAATCAGGAAGTCTTGTTCGAGCCGGAAGTAGCGTATGATGATAAAAAGTCAGTAACTGTGCGAGCAGTGGTCAAAGATCCTTCCCGTCCAGAAATTAATGTGGCTTTTAAAGTGCGCAAAGATAGCCGCACCAATGAATGGAAAGCCTATGACATGGTGGCCGAAGGTATCAGCATGTTAAACAGTAAAAGAAGTGAGTTTGAATCTATACTGCGCCAGCAGGGAATTGATGCGGTAATTTCGCTGATGCGCGAGAAGATCGAAAATCCAATGGAAATAAAAAAAGAACTGGAGAAGGATAACGCGTGAGCCTATTCCAGTTAAACAGTAACGGCAAAGTAAGTATTCACGGTCATCTTGACCGTGACACTCTCGCCAAAAACTGGTGGAACATGTTAAGCTCAGACGAGAAGAGCGCACTACAACAACTAAAACGCTGTGTACTTGATTTAAGCAGCGTTGAGCGCATTGATAGTGCTGGTCTGGCTTGGCTGATTAATGCAGTCCGGGACGGTAAGAAACAGGGTGTACAGGTCATATTAAACGATGTGCCTGAAAAACTGATGAAGTTAGCAAAAATCAGCGATGTCGATACGCTTTTACCGTTAGAATAGATTCCTGGCAAAAATATCGAGTGTAAAATCTATGGATGTAACTGAAATTGAAGCATTGCTGAAAAAAGAACTGGGACTGGCTGAAGTCTATGTTCGCGGCGAAGGTTCTCATTTTAATATAATCGCGGTAAGCGACCAGTTTAATGATATGAGCCGCGTCAAACGTCAGCAGATCATTTATGCGCCCTTGGCTGATAAAATTGCTGACGGTTCTATGCATGCCATTTCGATTAAGACTTTTTCTGAAAAAGACTGGAAGCGCGAGCGTCAGTTCAATCTTCCCCAATAATTGGTCACCGCCATCGTG
The DNA here is from genome assembly GCF_002499975.2 of Alteromonas pelagimontana. Taxonomy (NCBI): domain Bacteria; kingdom Pseudomonadati; phylum Pseudomonadota; class Gammaproteobacteria; order Alteromonadales; family Alteromonadaceae; genus Alteromonas; species Alteromonas pelagimontana. The sequence goes on along the minus strand of NZ_CP052766.1, from coordinate 1,166,305 downwards.
GATAAATTAGTTATAAAGAAAGGTTCTCCGTTACGTGGAGAAGTGACAATTTCCGGCGCGAAAAATGCGGCGCTTCCGCTTTTGATGACCAGTTTACTGACCAATGAACAGTGTCGGTATACCAATGTTCCGGCACTTCGCGATATCAATACCACGGTAGCGCTACTGAAAGAGCTCGGTGTGGGAATTGAGCGTCCGGCTGATAATGAAATTATCATTAACGCGAACAGCATTAAAAGCGTTACTGCGTCCTATGAACTCGTTCGCACAATGAGAGCTTCAATTTTGGTGCTGGGGCCGTTATTAGCGAAACATGGCAAGGCCAATGTCTCTCTTCCTGGTGGCTGTGCTATCGGCGCTCGTCCAGTCAACTTGCATCTCGCTGGCCTTGAGCAAATGGGCGCTACCATTGAAGTCGATGAAGGCTATATCCGTGCAGAAGTTAATGGTCGCCTGAAAGGCGCTCGAATCTTTATGGATATGGTAAGTGTGGGCGCAACGGAAAATCTGATGATGGCTGCGGCTCTTGCTGATGGTCACACCGTGCTTGAGAATGCAGCCCGTGAACCCGAGATCGTGGATTTAGCGAACTGTCTGAACCAGATGGGCGCAAAAATTACTGGCGCAGGAACGGTAAATATTCACATTGAGGGTGTGCCTGAACTGAAGGGTTGTAATTATCGGGTCTTACCCGATCGAATTGAGACAGGCACTTTCTTGGTAGCTGCAGCGGTAACCGGTGGAAAAATACGCTGTGTAGCAGCGGCACCAGAGACGCTTGATGCAGTGTTAAATAAGCTACAGCAAGCAGGGGCCGAAATTACCACCGGGGATGATTGGATTGAGCTGGATATGCAAGGGAAAAAGCTTACCGCCGTGCACGTAAAAACTGCTCCGCATCCAGCTTTCCCTACCGATATGCAAGCGCAGTTCGTTACCCTTAACTGCGTGGCAGAGGGAACCGGAGTAATTACTGAAACTATTTTTGAAAATCGCTTTATGCATGTACCTGAACTGCAGCGTATGGGCGCAGAAATTTCCCTTGAAGCCAATAGCGCGGTATCCAGTGGAAGTTCAAAGCTTAAAGGTGCTCCGGTGATGGCTACCGATCTTCGTGCGTCTGCCAGTTTAGTTATCGCTGGTTTAATTGCTGATGGCGAAACTCACGTTAATCGTATTTATCATCTAGACCGCGGATATGAGGCGATTGAAGCAAAACTTAATGGGCTCGGTGCCAATATAAAAAGAGTCAGTGAGTAGACATTTCGGCACAGAATAGCGAATTCTAAGGCAGAATATTCTGCCTTTTTTATACCTTGCGTAGCCGGTTAGCTGTATCTATGCGGATTGGTCTTAAGGCTTTGTTTGGGATCAGGAGCAAACAGTAAGATAAAATCTGCTCCGCCCAAAGAACTGTCCGTTACCCAGCAGTCTCCCGAATGCCAGTGTTGAATGCGCTTTACAATAGCAAGCCCTAAACCCGCCCCACCGCGCTCACGTGAGCGCCCTGAATCCGGACGGTAGAAGGGGGCAAATATTTTCTCTTTATTTTCGTCGGTCACGCCCTCTCCGTCATCTTCTACATGCAAAAGTAATGATGAATTTACAACTTCGGTACGAATTAGAATGTGGCTATGGGCATAACGAAAGGCATTCAACAACAGGTTCTCAAGGGCCCTTTCAATGAAGTGTCCATCACCTAAAATTTCTACATCGCTTTCAATTATGGTAACGGGGATCTTGCGAAGATTATGCGCCGCGATACGTTGTAATATCTGCTCTACAAGCGCCAAAAAAGGAATACTACTGAAATTGAGTTCAGGCACTGAATTTTCTGTTCGCAGATAATCCAGCATTTCCTGCACTAATCGTTCAAGATCGTTTACGTCGTCGCGCATTGCTATCCAAGCGTCAGACCTAGGAGGAGAATCCGATGCCAGAGCAAATTTTAAACGCGCCAGCGGGGTACGAAGTTCGTGAGCGACAGCGCCGGTCATTTCTTTGTGCCGGGCGAGCAATTCTACTACCTGATTGCTCATCTGGTTAAGTGCTTCGGCAATATTGCTAACCAGCGAACGCTTAGGCAGCTTGATAGTATCAAGTTTACCGTCGGCATTAAGGTTCTTCAGTGAAGACGCTATTGCCGTAAGATCGCGCCATAACGGCCACAGCCACAGCGCTATCAGCAAGCCCAAGAGAAGAAAAAACACGCCACTATACAGGCTCACGTTGCGGTGTAACGGAGCCGGTTTATGAATCGAAATTTCATACAGAGTATCGGCAGAAGCCAGCGTGTAGAGTTGAGTAGAATCCTGAGAATGTAACGGTACTATTTCGCCAGCTTGTAGCGCAGTTAAGGCGTCAGAAGGCCATGCAAACATTGCGAGTGGCACCTGTGCAAAGTCTATGTCTGCCTGCTGCAGAAAATGCTCTAAATCTATTTTCTGATATTTAACTTGTTTAAGTATTTTAACCAGTTGCTGTAGTTCTGGCGAGGGTTCTGCTGCTTGCTGTTCAAAAACCTTATCAAGAATGGCGCTGAGAGAAACTAGCGTCAGTGCGATAAAAATATACAGGCTGATGAACAGTTTCGCCATCAGGCTTCCCAAGCGTCTGCTACAAAGAAAAACCCTTTTCCCCAAATGGTTTTGATGCGAAAGGGGTTACTGGGGTTGTCGAACAGCTTTTTACGCAGGCGGGAAATGCGGACATCGGCAGAACGATCGAGGCCGTCGTATTCTCGGCCAATGATTTCCTCATAAATGGTATTGCGATCCACGACTTGCGACGGACGACAGGCAAGTAACCAGAGCATGTCAAATTCGTGGCTGGTAAGAGTAATTAACTGCCCGCCCAACTTTACTGAACGGGCCGTTTTGTCAATAACGAGTCCGCCGTAAACCAGCTTTTGTGGAGTATTGCTAGCAGTCGTCGCAGGTTTCGCGTTCACCCGGCGCAGGAGCGCGTGAACCCTCGCCAGCAGAACCCGTGGCTCGATAGGTTTAGTGACATAATCATCAGCGCCAATTTCAAGCCCTAACACCTGGTCAAAATCATCGTCTTTGGCGGTCATAAACAACAGTGGCCCACTATATTCTTTGCGCAGCGCCTTACATAACGTAAAACCGTCTTCGCCAGGCAGCATCACATCCAAAATTACAAGTGCGGGACGGTGCTCTCGAACTGCATTTACCAAATTACTACCATCAGGATACTCCAGCACCGTAAACTGGCTGACAATCAGGAAATCACTGACCAGCTTACGAAGTCGGTCATCGTCTTCTACGAGAATGATTTTGTCCATTAAAATAGGCTCCAGGGGCTTCTAACCCGTTGTCTAACACGGGACTTCTCTGATTTTACAAATAGTTGCTGAGAAAAAAGTACATCGTCTCGGCCCGTTTTAATATAAAGCCAGGTGTCTTGCTTAAGCGAGATCTTGAAGGTGCTATGTTTGGGCATGCTATCCCAGCATTTTTGCTTCCTTGTATCCAAGAATAAACATAGCCTGCCGGCTGGTAGCGACGGAGGGGAAGTCTCAGAAATCGTTATCTGCATCTGGCAAACTGATCCTGCGTGATCCACAATACAAACCTGTGGCGCTACTTCCCAGGGAGCTGTGGAAGCCTGTGACGATTGTGTGAAAAGCAAAATAACAAGCGTGAAGACTATCCTTAGCAACGATACGCCCCGTTAAAAATGGTAAGTAACTCCGGCGAATATACTACTTATATGGTTGCTTTTCACTAACGGACTGTGAGTTAACGATGATGGCAAGTGCTGGTAGCGAAAGAACAGCAACACGCCCCAGTTTTCATTTATCGGCCGGGCTGCAGAAAGATTGACGCCCGGACGGAAGCCGCTGCCAGCGTGGTAGTGTAGCCGTTCATCCAGCGTATCTTCAGCACCTACGCCGTAGTAGTAGTCGTTAAACGCAGCGCTGTTCCAAGCCAAATTTGGGGTAATACCTATTTGCCATTGCCCCATTTGAATATTCTGCTGATATTGCAGGTTCACCAATTGACCCTGATGCACACCACTAGCATCGGTTTGTATCGCTAATTGCCATTCGCTGGCGGGATTACGCCAGTGGGCGCGAATACCAGCATGAACAGCCCAATCGCGAGATTGAATTTGGCGTAAGCTGATGCGGCTTACCGGCTGACCAAACGAGGGGCTCTGCTGTGTATCATTGTCACTGCTTAGAAAAGCCTCGGTACTGAGTACATCAAAAGAATGCCAGTCTTTGAAAGCCCGCGCTTCCCGATTGAGAACAAAATATGTATCGAATGCAAAATTCTCATCGCTTTGCCATTGATATCCGGCTTCCAGATTATCAAAATAAAAGACATCGCCGTACCACGCAACATCCGCCACCACAACCAGCGGTTGATCATCACCGCCACGCAGCGGATTACTGCGTTCACCTAAGCCGCCCGCTAAACCTATTTGCCAGGAGTCGGAAAAAATGCAGTTGTTGTTGACGCACTCGCCACGAGCGAAGTTCGTAAAAGCCAATAGCAATAAAAGTAAGCCGTGCTTTAACAATAGAGAGATCCCGCAAACGTAATCTGTCACTAGATTACCAAACCGCAGTTAGAAGGACAGCTAGCGATTACAATTATTCACAAATTACAACGATTTGTGGCTGACATCCAAACCGCGGGAATTTACTCTCTTATAAAGGATTTTCCTCTGAACATTTCACTTTGAAATTGGCAAAACGGAGTTGCTGAGGCAAGGGAGTTTACAAGTGTATGTGTATGAGGCGGGTAATGTCACAAATTATGAATATTCGAAAAGAACAAAAACGGAGGTTTTGCGTGAATGGCTGGTGTAACCGTTTTCGAGTTGATCCCCGAAGTGCCATACCATCAATCTTATTTGCGATGATGGTACTGACAATGGTGCTGTTAGGCGAGCCGAAATACGCTATGGCGAAAGCGAAGGGTGATAAACAAGTTTCCTCTTCTGCAAAAGTGCTGAAAGTAAACAAAAAAGGCAGTTACATAAACGGCAAAAATCTGCAAGAGAGCTCTGCAGATAGTTAGTTGAATATATAGCTTATTGAGCTCCAAGCTCAGCTACAATCACTTTCATTGTAACTAAATTGCCACTTCGGCTGACCTTTAATTCCAGTTCGGTTCCCGGTTCGGTTTCAGCGATCATATCCAAAGTTTTTGAAGCGCTTTCCAAACTAATTCCATCAATCGCCATGATAACATCACCTGCGCGTAAACCTGCTTGATCCACCGGGCTGTTATTGGCTACAGCGGTAACTTCGATACCGGGACGATCTCTGACTTCACTTCCGATAAATCCTAACTGCCCGCGAGTTACTTTACCGTTGGTGATAATTTCGTTCATTACCCGGTGGGCTAATTCATAAGGAACAGCAAAGTTGATGCCGTCAACATTTCTGACACGATTTCCAGCATCGCGGACCTGAAAATTAGCGTTGGTAATACCAACTAATATGCCATTGCTGTCGACCAGCGCACCGCCCGAATTCCCTTGATTCAGTACTGCATCCGTCTGTATGAAATCGACATAGTTAGACAGCCCGTTTCTTCCTGCTCGACTGACAATACCGTGGGTGGTGGTTTGGCCAAGATCAAACGGATTACCAATCGCCATAACAATATCACCAACATGTAAATCATATTCGCTGGTCTGGGGAATGACGTGCAGATTGTCATCATTTACTTTTAGCACGGCTAAGTCGGTAAGCTGATCGGTGCCTACAATTTCTGCTTCCAGTATACGGCCATCCTGAATGGCTACAAAAATGCTATCAGCATTTTGCACCACATGATTGCAGGTAAGAATATATCCATTTGCAGTCATAATGACACCCGAACCCAGGCTGGTACGCTCCCGGGGCTGATTGCGGAAAAGCCCGGTGTCGGTTTCAATACTCACACTATAAATATTCACTACCGCAGGCGCTGCCCGACTTAAAGCATTATAGTAAGATTCGCGATTGATATGATCAGCTGAGGCACTGAACCAGCCGAGGCCTACGCCAGAGCTGCCACGTAAATTTGGGATAAGAAATAACACCAGGGCGGCTACTACCAGCCCCAGGCCCACAGATTTTGTGAGGAATAATAAAAATTGCCTGCCTGCCACTTTATGTTCTTATTAACGCGCCTCCGGCATCAAAGAGGAGGGAGGCAGAAAATCTAAGATAAACAAAGAATAACATTCTTGTCAGGTAATACCAATTGCAAAAATGAGCCGGGTGATTATTTAGGAAAAGGGTGATAGAAAAACAGCGCCCGCAGGCGCTGTTTTCATGTTAATTACTATTATTATATTAACGCTTATTCAATGGAACGAATCAACAGATATAACGTCGAGTTGCCGCGTTCAATATTGAGCGCAATTGTGCCATTGGCTTCTTCCAGCGCGTTTCTGAATTCAGCTACGGAAGTCACTCTACTGCGATTTACGCCCACGATAAGGTCTTTTGACTGTAAACCGATTCGGGCCGCCGGACTACCATTGGCCAGCTCAGTTACCTCAACTACCGCGTTACCCGCTTCATCTTTACTATTCGCTAATGTAGCACCTTCCAGCGCCGGATGAATTTGTGCTGCGGTAACTTCAGTTGTAGTAGCATCATCAAGGACGACATCGATATCCATCTTCTCGCCTTTGCGTAAAAGCGAAAGCGTAACTTCGGTGCCTGGCCCCATGCTGGCGATTTTTGCACGAAGCTCCAGGAAGCTGTGCAGCTTATTACCATTGATCCCGGTAATAATATCTCCGGCTTTTATGCCGGCCTTTTCTGCGGCCGTGTCTGGTTGCACTTCACTAACGAACGCCCCTTTATTTACGGACGTGTCCATGGCTTTCGCAAGGCTGGAGTCTACGTCGCTGCCCATAATGCCAAGCAGGCCGCGGCGCACTTCACCAAATTCCGCAATCTGTTTGACGAGGTTTTTCATCATATTGCTGGGGATGGCAAAACCAATACCCACGTTGCCGCCGTTAGGACCAAATATGGCGGTGTTAATTCCTACCAATTCACCGCGTAGATTTACCAGCGCGCCGCCGGAGTTACCGCGGTTTATAGCAGCATCGGTTTGAATGAAATCTTCATATCCGCCGATGTTTAGTCCTGAGCGTCCCATCGCACTAATGATGCCCGAAGTAACTGTTTGAGACAGCCCAAACGGGTTTCCAATCGCCACCACATAATCACCTACACGCATGGCATCAGAGTCAGCAACAGGAAGAGCTTTCAAATTATCAGGATCAATTTTTAACAACGCGATATCGCTTTGTTCATCGGCGCCCAGCTTTTTCGCTTTAAACTCGCGGCCATCGGTTAGTTTGACAGTAATCTCATCGGCGTTTTCAACCACATGATTATTGGTTACCACATAACCTTTGTCTGCGTCGATAATAACGCCGGAACCTAAACCACGAAATGGCCGTTCTTGTACCTGCTCTTGTGGCCCGCCGAAGAAGTAGCGGAACATCTCAGGCACTTGTTGTTTGGCTGTTTGCGTTCCTTCAACCGCTATACTGACTACGGCTGGTGTAGCTTCTTCAAGCATCGGAGCAAGTGAAGGCATGTCATCCTTCTTGTCATTACCAAAAAAAGGAAGGGCCGCATTTGCCGAAAGCGGCATGCCTAATGTGCTGACTACAATACCCGACACCAATAACATCTGGCGAAAAGACTTATTCATAATCGCTTACACTCCTCATGTTCATTGCGATATGTGCTAGTTCAACAAACAGACTCAGACCAAACAACAAAGTTCCGCTACCGATCTTTCTCTGCGGTAGACTGTCCAGCAGAGCCGACAAATAGCCCTGAGCCAGTATTCGCAAAATCTTTCGGTTGCGTAGCCGAAACGGACTGAATCTGCACTTTTTCTTTTCCTTTTAGGTTGTTGCGCAGGTACGTGCTCGCCTGCTCTCCATAAAAGGGCACCCGCGGCGCATCTTCATCGGTATTTTGCACCAGCAGAGTTTCGTATTCATCAACCTGTTGTTTCAATGACTGACACTGCTTTTCTATTGATTCAATGGTTTGGCGGGTCTGATGCACATGATGCTCAGCTTGTTGCGCCATAATTTCTTTAATATTTTGCTCTGCCGTTTTATTGGCTTTGCCCGCCACACCGTCGCGGGTATATTGATAGCGTGCGACAAAAAATCCTATAATTAAGCCTACGACTAACAAGGCTAAAGGAATTAACACATCCATTGGGGTCTCCAAATAATCCAACTAATCACAACAGCGAAGCTGTTAAACCTGCGATTTACTTACTAATACATCTTTGACTATAGCAAGTTCACTTTCCTTTTACGCTTCGCATTGTATCGCAATCTACGTAAAAACTGCGTATGAATCCTATCAAACAGAAAATTTTCACCGTCTGCTGCCCTTCATACTTTGTCGTTGAATGCGGTATAATAGCGTTATCACAGCGTTAGAAGTAAGTGTTAAGCCATTTAAACAAACAACTGGCGATAATTGTCTTGCTCGTGCACGCTGCAATTCTACCGTGATTTAGCCAGAAATTAAGGCCATAATTGTAAAATTCAATAAGACCCGAGCCTTATTTTGTATTCATCTGTGACAAACCAGGAGTAGTATCGGCGATGACGCCATGGGAAAAGTATCAACAGGATCTGGAGCAACCGGATTTTCATTACGATGCTGCTCAGGAAAATGCAGTACGAGCATTGCAGCGCTTATACGATGATCTCACCAAACCTGTCGCCACCGGTGGATGGGGAGCCAAAATTAAGGCGTTTTTTGGCAGTGAACCTGAACGAGCAACTATTAAAGGCATCTATTTTTATGGTGGTGTAGGAAGAGGTAAAACGTATCTTGTCGATACGTTTTACGACTGTCTGCCGTTTGATGATAAAATGCGCGTGCACTTTCATCGGTTCATGCATCGAATTCACGATGAGCTTCGTCAGTTAAAAAATGCGCAAGATCCTTTAAAGACCATCGCCACAAAATTGGCAAAAGAAGCCAGAGTAATCTGTTTCGACGAATTTTTTGTTTCTGATATCACTGACGCCATGATTCTCGGCACCCTGATGGAAGAGCTATTTGAGCATGGCATTGTGTTGGTGGCGACTTCTAATATAGTACCGAATGACTTATATAAAAATGGCTTACAGCGGGCACGTTTTTTACCTGCAATTACATTGATAAATACCCATACTGAAGTCATTAATGTAGATAGTGGTGTTGATTATCGTTTACGCACATTAGAACAAGCGGAAATTTTTCATCATCCCCTTGATGACGCGGCGACCGAAAATCTGCATGCATATTTTGCCCAACTTGCGCCAGAGTGTGGTACAGAAGGGGAGACTATTGAAGTCAATAATCGGAAAATAAAAACCTGTCGCAATGCCGACGGAGTATTAATGGCGGAGTTTAAAGAACTTTGTGAAGGGCCTCGTAGTCAGAGCGATTATATTGAACTCAGTCGGTGCTATCATTCGGTACTGATTGCCAATGTTAAAGCGATGGGCCAGCAAAATGACGATGTTGCGCGGCGTTTTATTGCCATGGTGGACGAATTTTATGAGCGTCATGTGAAGCTCATCATGTCTGCTGAGGTGGCAATGGAATCGCTTTATAGTGAAGGCCGCCTGAGTTTCGAGTTTAAACGTTGTTTAAGTCGGCTGAAAGAAATGCAGTCTCATGATTATCTGTCGACTCAGCATTTGCCATAGCCCTGTTATAACAGTGTTAAACTCGGTAGAATCCGTATAATTCAGATCCCGCCAGCGATATCCTCAGGTGGGGAATTGCCTAACGCAAATCAAGAGAAAGTAAGATGGGTAGAGCATTTGAAGTAAGAAAGAACGCCATGGCTAAAACGGCTGGGGTGAAAACGAAAGTATATTCTAAATATGGGAAAGAGATTTACGTAAGTGCCAAAAATGGCGGTGCGGACCCTGACACGAATTTGTCCTTACGACGGTTAATGGACAAAGCCAAGAAAGATCAGGTGCCAAGCCATGTCATAGAGAAGGCAATAGACAAGGCTGCCGGTGGTGCAGGTGAGGATTTTGTGCCAGCTCGCTATGAAGGTTTCGGACCAGGAAACTGCATGGTCATTGTCGATTGTTTGACAGACAATAACAATCGCACAATTACCGACGTTCGTAATTGTTTTACAAAAACAGGTACGAAAATAGGCGCTCCCGGTGCAGTGGCACATATGTTTGATCATCAGGCAATTTTTGTTTTTGCCGGAGATGATGAGGACGCTGTTTTAGAAGTACTGATGGAAGCAGATGTGGATGTCAGTGAAGTCGAGTGCGAAGAAGGCAAGATTACTGTTTATGCGCCTCAGACCGAATTTTATAAAGTTAAAACTGCATTGACTGAAGCGTATCCTGACATTAATTTTGATGCCGAAGAAATAAGCTTTATTCCTCAGGTTGAAACGCCAATCAGCGATGAAGATTTACCGATGTTCGAGAAGTTCATGGATATGCTAAACGATTGTGACGATGTACAGGACGTTTACCATAACGCTATTTTGCCAGAAGCATAATATATTTGGCGGTGTCGGTTTAGCGGCACCGCTTCTGAAGTTCAGGCTTAACAGCTGGAACTGGCGCTAAATGATAAAACCTCCAGTTAATTAAACCAAGCCTTGCCATGTTCCATGGCCTTATTTTTACGATCAATTAAATTGTAAATTTGAGCATTAGAGGCAACAACCGTGTAAGCAGGAGCCAGCCACTTTTCTTGTTGTAATTCCTTTAGAGCCTGGGCATCCAGCGCTGCCAATTTATCTTCATCAACAGTATATAGCCCATTTACAATGGTTTTGCTTTTATCCAAAAAAACAATGTCTAACGAAAGTGGAGTAATAAGATCATACTTTTGCATGGCGGTAATAAATGCTTTGGTATGACTTTGACCATCGACCCACTGCGCCAGCATTTGCTTTTTCTCTTTTAATAATGTTGTTGCTTTACCTTGGTTATCGAATATTGCATCGCCCTCTTCTTCACTGATGGCATTGCTGCTGCTATCAACACAAATTGTATGCTTAGCCTTCCCTTCCCCTGTTTTTTCCTGAGCCACAAAAAAAGGATGGCGTTCTATTTGGATGGGGATATAGATACCGTTCCAGCGCCCCCCTTGCCAGAAGAGGTTTTCCCCTTCTTCAAAACCTGTTAGCGCAAAAGACTTGAACTCACCTGTTTCGTCATTTTGGGTGAAAACAATGGGGTAGTGCACAATCAATTTGGCAAATTCAGACACCACTACCGGAATAATATGTTGCTTGGCACCGACAGCTTCCACCTGGGCTTGCTGGACTTTTATGTTTGCGTGCTTAGGATAGTGTAATGCCACCATATTTGTCATTGTGTTACCTCTCATTTTTTGAGCCGATGTAACTCGGCATTACTTATCTTTTCATCAGCCCCGGGGGCAGTTGGCATAGCCAGTTAACCGTTTACACGCGGGTGCTACATCACTAATTTTTCTCATCAGTCTCAATACCAGTTTTACAAAGGGGAAGATCAGAAACGTGCCGAGCCAACAGGTACACAGAAACCGTCTGCGTATACTCAACTGGATGTTTAAAACAAGGTTATATGAAAGGAATTGAATCGGGGCTGCGGAAGGTTGTCGCATGATGGAGTAAACTCCGGTAGAATGCGCGGCGGAGTTGGCCAGGCAATCGCCGCTTTCGTTTTGCGAAAGGGGAGGAAAGTCCGGGCTCCATAGGGCAGGGTGCCAGATAACGTCTGGGCGGCGCGAGCCGACGACAAGTGCAGCAGAGAGAAGACCGCCTAAGCGCAGCAATGCGCCGGTAAGGGTGAAAGGGTGCGGTAAGAGCGCACCGCGCGCCTGGCAACAGGTTGTGGCGAGGTAAACTCCACCCGGAGCAAGACCAAATAGGCCCCTATAACGTGCGGCCCGCATGGGGGGCGGGTAGGTTGCTTGAGCCAGTGAGCGATTACTGGCCTAGACGAATGATTGCCCTCGACAGAACCCGGCTTACAGGCCAACTCCACCTTTTTTTTCGGTTCCTAGACATATGTGCTGATATGTGGAAAAGGACCGCAGCGTTAGCGCACTTGCGCTACGGCCGCAAATGCTGCTTTCTTCATTGTGGTTCTTTCCATATGAATTACTGAGCGGGTATTTTCTCTCTGATATAAGTTCAAATGCTTCGTTGATATTGTTAAGAATGGCTTCGCTTTAAGATGGCTTGGGGAACTGCAGCTTTTTCGTTCGAGTCTGCCACTAACGCGTCACTGGTGCGGCGATGAAACAGCAAGATTACATTGCCTAAAGCGAGGATCAATATGAAGCAAAACGGCAGGTAATAAACTGCAGCATTAACATCATAAACAGCCTGAATCATATACGCCACAATTGCACACCGGCATCCCAGCAGCAGACCGTTAAACCTGGTATCCACATTTTTAAATAGATGCACCAGCAGATAACCGATACTTAACCCCAGTAGTGAAAACCCGATTATTCCCTGGGTAGCAAAAGTTTCTAAATAATCATTATGCGCACGTTTTGACATTTGCGAATTGCCCAGTTGCAACGGCTTAAAATAATGCTGAATATAGGGATAAGTGCCTGGCCCCGTGCCAAATACAGGGCTGTGCTCAATAACCTGCACTACTGTATTACGAAGTAAGGTTCTTCCGTTATCTTCTAACTTATCACTACCAAAGCGCTTGAAAATAGACGATTGCGTAAACAAGGCTGCAGCAATAATAAGGGCTACAGCGCCAAGCCCGAGTATTTTCCTATTAAAGATCAGCTTCCGAAAGACGCGGTTTGTCAGTAGATACAACCCCAGCGCTATAATTGCTGCAACAATCAGTGATACCACCGCTCCGCGTGAGCTGGTGTTAAGCAAAGTGATGTAAAGAACAACAATGCTGATTAACAAGATACAGGCGCTGGACTGCATCACCATTTTTACTTTCGCTGTAAACGATGAGTGCCCGGAGAAGTGGAATGCCTGTAGCCGATCAGCAAGTAAGCCTGTTGCCACTGCAATGGTCATTGCAAGATAAATAGCGTACTGGTTTTTATAGCTAAAGGTCCCGCGGATACCGTTTTCCCATTCAAAACCCCAGGGAGGAATGGCGGCTACCCATTCAAACTGTCCTTTAGTACCAAAATTTAACAGCGAGTACAATGCAGTTAAAAGACAGCCCGCCACCAATATCCAGGCTAAACGATGAACGTTTTTTTCCTCCCGAAATAAGGCGGTTACCAGCAAAAACAGCGCTGCCAGGGCAATATATTTGAACAATTCAATAAGCGAGGCTTGCTTATATACCGAAAGGTAAATTTCTTCCGGCGGCTGCCCGCTGTTATACCAGGCGGCGATATTGGGACTTAACACTTCTACAACGGCAAAAGGTAAGGGAATGATATACAGGCAACAGTAGGCCAGCCAAAGGATAAAAAGCATGAAAAACGTTTTGGACGCGGCAGGTAAGTCAACCAGAAGATTGCGTTGGGTAATTGCTAACAGTAGTGCTACAAAAATAAATCCGGCCATGCTTACCTGTTCCCAAGGTAGCTCAGCACCGTGTAACCAGGGATACAGTAGAATCGCTATAGCGATAACAATTCGGGAACATGTGCTGAGAGAGTTATCGATAAGTGGCATTTTCTGTGTGCTTCATCAACGAGCTTGCCATCTCCCTAAGCTCCGCAGATGTTTTCTTATTTGAAGAATAGCTAAGAAAAGGCGTTACCAGAGCATATTCACGCATAGCGGAGTACATACGTTGTTTGGTGTCTTCTTCCCGCAAGGCGCTTTTCACAAAGGGGCCAGCTAACTCTTGCGCATGGGCGGATAGATGCTGCCATTTTTTCACAATCAGCGGGCCGATAGTTAGCTGTGTTTCTTTCTCGAATGCTCCGGCACTTAATGCCTTTTCAATATTCGGCATTGCATCTGCAATGGGAATATTTTGCATGTCATCCAATAGCACAAGCAGGGCTAGGGGCTGGAAGTGAGTGGGTTGAGCCAGGCGGATATCATTCAGCGTGGTACGGGCTGCCTCGTAAAATACTTCAGAATTTTCCGCTTGTCCCCGTAGCAAATATAAACGGGCAAGAGCTAACTCCACACCAGCATCGCTGGGTAAAATTTCGCTAACGCTTTCCAGGTTTTTTTGCATTAGTTCGATATCTGTTGCAGCCGGAATTTCCAGACCTTTAAACCAACGACTCACCGTGGCTTCGGAATGTTGGGCGGTGAGGTATGCTGTACCAAATTGCAGACAAAGCACAGATAAACCTAATGCCACGCAAGCTACCGCTACGCGTAACAATTGCGTTAGCGCGCTCGCCTGCTGTCTTGCCTTATCGGTATTAACCGACAGGTCAGACTGGAACGGGGATTGGGTCATGTTACTACCTGGCAGCGTGAGTAAAATTCTGTGATATCTTCAATTTTAAGCGATTACCGTGCCAAAACACCAGATTATTGCATTGGTGTCGGCTGTGTGCGGAAGGAAAAGTTACTTAGGCGCAACACTGATATCCTCTTTCCCAGGACCTAAAATGTGACTTTGGGAACGCTAATGGCAAAGTAAACTTGCACAAGCGGCCGTCTGCACGTAGCGTATCATTTATATTCCTTTAAACAAACATCAGGCTGTGCGTTCTCGACAATATCCCCCAAGTATCTTAGATATGGAAGCCAGCGGTTTTGGCGCCAGCAGCTACCCCATCGAAATTGGGGTAAAGCGAAGTGATGGCGAACGATTTTGCATGTTGATAAAGCCTTACGACGACTGGAAGCACTGGGATAACAGCGCAGAAGCGTTACACGGTATATCACGGGAACATCTGTTGCGCTTTGGCTCTGATGGCGGCGTGGTGTGCGATCGCCTCAACGGATTCTTGAATGCGCAGACAGCATATTCGGATGGCTGGGTAGTAGATAATCCGTGGCTCATTCAACTATTTGCGCGCGCTGGACGTATGATGACCTTCAGGTTGTCTGCGTTAGAGCATGTACTTAGCGAAGCTCAGATGAAGTCATGGCATAAGGTAAAATCGGACTTGTACTCCCGTCAGTCCCGCTCTCGTCATAGAGCCAGTGTTGATGCTGAGTTGATTCAGCAAACATTCCTTCAGACGTCTTTGGCATCATCGTAATTAAGCAGGAGTTGAAATGGCAAAACAACGTACTGTCGGCATTATTGGTGGCATGAGTTGGGAATCTACGGTTAGTTATTATCAGGCAATCAACCGTGGGATTAATGCGCGAATGGGCGATTTGCATAGTGCCAGTTTGCTGCTTCACAGCGTCGACTTTCAGCCGGTGAGCCAGTGGCAGCATAATAACGACTGGACATCACTTACAGACCATCTGGTAAAAATCGCCGTTAATCTGGAAAAGGCCGGGGCGCAAGGAATGGTGATAGCGACCAATACCATGCATAAAGTCGCGCCTGAAATTGAAGCACAAATTTCCGTTCCATTAATACATATTGCTGATGCGACCGCTATGCAGTGTCAGCTTACCGGAATGCGCAAGGTCGCGCTGTTAGGAACCCGGTTTACCATGGAGCAACCTTTCTATATTTCGCGCCTGAAGCAGCAGGGTATTGATGTGATCACCCCAGATGTGGCCGGCAGACAGGCAATACACGATATTATTTATCAGGAGCTTTGCCGGGGCGAAATTCGTGATAGCTCCCGCCAGATATTCCAGCAGATTATTGAGCAGATGGGAGTGGATGGCGCTCAGGCGGCGGTTCTGGGTTGTACCGAAATCGGATTGTTGATTGGGCAGCAGGATGTGAGTATTCCGGTATTGGATACAGCGCAAATTCATGCAGCCGCTATCGTGGATTTTATGCTTGCTGAATCTTAGTTTTACTCTTGAAGCGATGACCTAAAAGTAATATTGCACGCCCAATAACAGGGAGCTTATATCCACTTCTCCTACTTCCCGATATTCATATTCAACGGCAAGATTTAAATCCTGGGACGCTCCTAATTGCCATCCCAGGCTGGCAGCAGTACCGGCATTGGCAGGTAAATATACCCAATCATGTACATCAAAGTTATGATCGTTACTGGTTTGTACAGATGCGAAAATTCGCTGAGATTTCGTCATTGGTATCATTCGCGCGGCCGATAAGCGAATAGAGTCAATGCTGGGATTTTCACTAATGCTGTCGACCCAAAGCGGATGGAAGTTTACCTTTCGATTATATTTAACGCCAAACGACCATTTAGGCAGACGTTTGCTGCGATAAGAAATTTCCGTTTGATAGGGCGATGCATACAGGCTGGTAATTGAGCTGATACCCTCAGCCTCACCCGCGGTCGCATTGGCAACTACCATCATCGCAATAGTGACAAAACTCCATGTGCTTTTCATTTGCACGTTTCCATAACAGTTGAGCGTTTATCGATTTGTTTATTTTTAGTGTAGAAGGCATAAGTAAATTTCGCAGTAAGAATTGTTTGTTTTTTAATCTCCCGCTGATTTTATATGTGTACGGGAGTTTTAAAAATTTGATCGCCTTATTTAAAATTTCGTTCTGTAGGGGTTGTATTCAGTACTAACCCACCTTTATGTGTGCTCACTCAGCGCGTATTAGTATAATTTACTGGCTCTAAATTTTCGGCTGTTGATGTCGGGAAAGAAGAAAAATTGACGCGACTACCTGATGAGGCGGGCTCGTGTTTTGTCGCGTTATGAGTAAGGAGGTGAGAAAGTACGCTGACGGGATTTGCAGAGCCTTCGCCCATAGAGCAGCGAAGGTTCGCAACAGTGAATAGAACGCCCATAGCGTAATTGATACAGATCTATCAATCAGAAATTTTTGGACAGCCAAGGGCATACGCCCTTAACTATACGGAAGCTCTTAATGCCTCGGCTTTATTGGTGGCTTCCCATGGAAAGCTCTCGCGGCCGAAGTGTCCATACGCGGCGGTGGCTCGATATATCGGGCGCTCCAGGTCGAGCATTTTCAGCAGTCCGAAAGGACGCAAATCAAAATGTTCCCGCACCAGTGCGACCAACGTTTTCTCATCCACTGTACCTGTACCAAACGTTTCTACGCTGATGGAAGTTGGTTCAGCCACACCTATGGCGTAGGAAATCTGGATCTCGCAACGCTTTGCTAATCCTGCAGCTACGATATTTTTAGCGACGTATCGGCCTGCATAGGCGGCAGAGCGATCTACTTTAGAAGGATCTTTGCCGGAAAACGCTCCGCCTCCATGACGCGCCATGCCACCGTAAGTATCAACTATGATTTTGCGGCCCGTTAATCCGCAGTCTCCCATTGGCCCCCCGATGACAAAACGCCCTGTAGGATTAATATGAAAGCGGGTTTTCTTTAGCCACTCAGCAGGTACTACCGGTTTAATGATTTCTTCCATCACCGCTTCACGCACTTGCTCAGTAGATACTGCATCACTGTGTTGCGTTGAAAGCACAATGGCATCAATACCGACAGGCTTGTCATTTTCATACCTAAAAGTAACCTGGCTTTTCGCATCCGGACGTAACCAGCCCAGCTTACCTGACTTTCTTACCTCAGCCTGACGCTGAACTAAACGATGAGCATAGGTGATAGGGGCGGGCATTAATACATCGGTTTCATCGCTGGCATAGCCAAACATGAGCCCCTGGTCGCCAGCGCCTTGATCTTCTGGTCTTTGACGGTCGACACCCTGATTAATGTCCGGTGACTGTTTTCCAATAGCGTTAAGCACCGCGCAGGAATCTGCATCAAAACCCATGTCGGAGTGGGTATAACCGATATCTTTTACCGTTTGGCGGGTAAGTTCTTCAATATCAACCCATGCTGAGGTGGTAATTTCTCCCCCAACCAATACCATGCCCGTCTTAACATAGGTCTCGCAAGCTACACGTGCGCGCGGATCTTGCTCTAAAATGGCATCAAGCACGGCGTCAGAAATCTGATCGGCAATTTTATCCGGATGTCCCTCAGACACGGATTCCGAAGTAAATAAATGCGTTGCCATAAACTCTCCGTAATGGTTAATCACCAAAAATAAGCGCAGTATTGTATCAATATTGCTTTAAATTACCAGTCTTTACTTCTGGACGTCTACAAGTCTATCTGTTACGAATTGTTGACGTTTTTGGTTTACTTTCTTTCCCGCAGTGCTGTCTGTCCGTTACGTCTGTATTCGAAACAATAAATTCCGCAAAATTTATTGAACTGGTTGTGCGCCTGGGTAAGAATAAGCCGAGGTCGTTGTAACGGCAGAGAGGCCAGCTAAATCAAACCACAGTGATGCTTACTCCTGGGAAATTTAGTTGAGCTAAACGCTGGTGATCACGTATGACATTTCTAATGTGTAAAATACAAGGAGACATCATGCCAACTCGTCGTGAACTCGCCAACGCCATTCGGGCGTTAAGTATGGACGCAGTACAAAAAGCTAAAGCCGGTCACCCTGGAGCACCCATGGGAATGGCTGATATTGCTCAGGTTCTCTGGTGCGATTATTTGTCTCACAACCCGGGTAATCCTGCCTGGCCCAACCGAGACCGCTTCGTGATGTCCAATGGTCACGGTTCCATGTTGCAATATTCGGTACTGCATTTAACCGGTTACGATCTTCCTATCGAAGAACTAAAACAGTTCCGCCAGTTGCATTCAAAAACTCCCGGACATCCCGAATATGGTTATACTCCCGGTGTAGAAACCACCACAGGTCCTTTAGGACAAGGTCTTGCCAACGCTGTGGGCATGGCATTGTCAGAAAAGGTTCTGGCCGCACAATTTAATAAAGGTAGCCACAATATTGTCGACCACTACACCTATGTGTTTTTAGGCGACGGCTGTTTGATGGAAGGAATATCCCACGAAAGTTGTTCGCTGGCTGGAACTCTAGGGCTTGGAAAGCTGATTGCGTTTTATGATGATAACGGGATTTCCATAGATGGTGAAGTTGAAGGCTGGTTTACCGATGACACGGTTGGACGGTTTCGCGCCTACGGCTGGCACGTAATAGCAAATGTAGATGGTCATGATGCAGAGCAAGTTCGCAAAGCGATTGAAGAAGCCCGCAAAAATACCGGGCAGCCGACCCTGATTTGCTGTAAAACCATTATCGGTTTTGGCTCTCCTAACAAACAAGGGACTGAAGCCACTCATGGTTCGCCTCTCGGCGATGATGAAATTAAAGCCGCACGGGAAGAGTTGGGATGGACTGCCGCGCCATTTGAAATTCCTGAAGACATTTATGCCGAATGGAACGCCAAAGACAGCGGCGCTAAAGCTGAAAGTGACTGGAATGCGCGCTTTGATGAATATGAAAAAGCACACCCTGATCTGGCCAAGGAATTTAAACGCCGCATAGCTGGTACCATGCCTGCTGATTTTATCGGAAAAGCCGACGAATATATTGCCAGGCTACAAGCAAATCCGGAAAAAATAGCCACGAGAAAAGCATCGCAAAACTGTTTAAATGCTTACGGGCCGTTGCTACCCGAACTGCTGGGCGGTTCGGCTGACCTCGCAGGCTCCAACCTTACCCTATGGGATGACAGCGAAGGAGTAAGCGCCAACAACGCCGCTGGTAATTATATCTACTACGGAGTACGGGAATTTGGCATGTCGGCAATGATGAACGGAATCGCGCTGCACGGCGGCTTTAAACCGTACGGTGCGACCTTTCTGACTTTTATGGAATACGCGTGTAACGCAGTTCGTCTTGCAGCATTAGCAAAAGCGCCTGTAAACTTCGTTTACACCCACGATTCCATTGGATTGGGCGAAGATGGACCCACTCACCAGCCTATCGAGCAGCTTGTAGCGCTTCGCGCAACGCCGAATTTAGATAATTGGCGGCCATGTGATCCGGTTGAATCCGCTGTGGCGTGGAAAGCTGCGCTGTTACGCAAGGATGGACCGAATACGCTGATCTTCACCCGCCAGAGTGTTCCTCAACAGGAACGGTCTAAAGAACAGGTGGCGTCGATTGAAAAGGGCGGGTACATTCTTAAAGACTGTGACGGTACTCCTGATGTACTATTAATTGCAACAGGTTCAGAAGTTCAACTTGCCGTTGAAGCTGCTGACAAATTAAAAGAAAAGGGCAAGGCTGCAAGAGTTATCTCTATGCCGTGTACGGATGTCTTCGATCGCCAGGACGAAGCCTATCGGGAGTCGGTTCTGCCTTCCAATGTTGAACGCCGGGTGGCAGTTGAAGCATTGGCAAAAGAATCCTGGCATAAATACGTGGGCTTTAAGGGCGCAGTTGTCGGTATGGATACTTTCGGAGAATCTGGCCGCGCTGAAGACTTGTTTAAGCACTTTAACATTACAACCGATGCTGTGGTTGAGGCTGCACTTGCACTGAAGTAATCACCGGCAACAGGCGGGATATATGGTAAGAGTTGCCATCAACGGGTTTGGCCGGGTTGGCCGTAACCTGTTGCGTGCGCTGTATGAAACTCAACGCACAAATCTGATACAGGTGGTGGCAATAAATGATATCGCCAAACCTGAGGGCATTGCCCATCTTTTAAAATACGATACCGCTCATGGGCGTTTTGGCTTTCCTGTAGAGCTGAGACAAAACGAGCTGCATGTTGATGGAAACCCCATTCGTCTACTTGCTCAACCCGCTATAGATATGTTGCCGTGGCGGGATTTGGGCGTAGATATTGTGCTTGAATGCACGGGGGTTAATGATGATCGCCGCGCCGGCCAGGCACACTTGGATGCCGGAGCTAGAGCGGTGCTATTTTCTCAGCCCGGGAGTGCCGATCTGGATAACACGATTATTTTTGGTAGTAACGAGGATACGTTAACTGCTGATCATCGGCTGGTTTCCAACGGTTCTTGTACCACTAACTGTATAGTGCCCGTAATTCAGGTGCTGGATAACGCTTTTGGGGTGCTAAGCGGGACTATCACCACGATTCATGCCTCCATGCATGATCAACAGGTGATTGACGCGTACCATGATGATTTAAGACGCACCCGGGCGGCCAGTCAATCCATCATTCCTGTTGATACACGCTTGGCACGAGGGATTGAGCGGATTTTACCTAAGTTCGCAGGGAAGTTTGAAGCCATTGCGGTGCGCGTACCGACTATCAACGTGACGGCAATGGACCTTAGTGTCACACTTAATACCGAAGTCACCATTGCTGATGTGAATAATGCGCTTAAGCAGGCACGCGAAGGGCGGCTCGAGGGTATTTTGGAATACACCGAAGAACCTCTGGTCTCTGTAGATTTTAATCATGATCCTCATTCAAGCATTGTTGACGGCACCCAAACCCGGGTCAGCCACCGTCAACTGGTAAAAACACTGGTTTGGTGTGACAACGAATGGGGATTCGCCAATCGCATGATCGATACGACTTTGGCAATGTATCGTGCTGGCGTAACGAATTCGTAGTAAACCTCATTAAAGGGAAATAGTATGACGATTCCAACTATGCAAGATTTCTCGCTGGACGGCCAGCGAGTCCTGATCCGTCAGGATCTGAATGTGCCGATAAAAGAAGGCAAAGTCACCTCTGATGCAAGGATCAAAGCGTCGATTCCTACTCTTCAAGCCGCTTTGGATGCAGGCGCAGCCGTCATGGTTATGTCTCACCTGGGGCGCCCGACTGAAGGGAAGCCGGAAGAAGAATTTTCTTTACAACCCGTCGTTGACTATCTCAACGATGCGCTGGATGTACCGGTAAAACTGGTAAAAAATTATCTTGATGGCGTAAAAGATGTGTCGCCGGGCGAAGTCGTTATTCTGGAGAATGTGCGCTTTAACAAAGGCGAAAAAGAAGATGATGAAGCGTTGGCAAAGCAATATGCAGCCCTTTGCGACATCTTCGTAATGGATGCTTTTGGTACTGCTCACAGAGCTCAGGCTTCTACCCACGGTGTGGCCAAATTTGCTCCTAAAGCCTGCGCGGGTCCTTTACTTGCAGCAGAGTTGGATGCTTTAGGCAAAGCATTAGATAAACCTGCACGTCCGATGGTAGCGATTGTCGGGGGCTCGAAAGTGTCCTCAAAATTAACCGTACTGAAATCGCTGGCAGAAAAAGTCGATCAGTTGATCGTCGGCGGCGGTATAGCTAACACTTTCATTGCTGCCCAAGGGTATGAAGTGGGTAAATCATTGGTTGAAACCGATCTGATTGAGGAAGCCAAGCGTCTTGTTGCTGATGCCAAGGCTAATGGTGGAGATATTCCTGTACCTACTGATGTTGTGGTGGGAAAAGCCTTTTCAGAGTCGACGCCAGCAACTTTAAAAGCTGTCGACAGTATTGATGCCGATGACATGGTATTTGATATTGGTCCGGATTCCGTTGCTGTGTTAGTGGATATCTTGAAAAATGCCGGCACGATTGTATGGAACGGCCCCGTCGGTGTATTTGAATTTGAGCAGTTCAGCGCAGGTACAAAAGCAATCGCGCAGGCCATTGCAGAAAGTGAAGCGTTTTCGATTGCGGGGGGCGGCGATACGCTGGCAGCGGTAGATAAATACGAAATTGCAGATAAAATATCTTATATCTCGACCGGTGGTGGTGCTTTTCTGGAATTTTTAGAAGGGAAAACATTACCCGCAGTTGCCGTGCTAGAAGAAAAAAATAAATAAAGCACGCAACTGTCTTAGGTAACCTGTTACCGAATTCGCCGGTGCTACAGTGACGTACATCGGCAATAATAATCATAAACCCTACACCTGCCTTTAGGCAGTATAACAAAAAGGAGTGTTGCAAATGGCATCACAAGCTCAACAAGCCATGCTTAATAAAATCAAAGTTCAAAAAGGTTTTATTGCGGCCTTGGATCAAAGTGGCGGAAGCACACCAAAAGCGCTACGTCTTTACGGCATTGAAGAATCAGCTTATCGTAATGATGAAGAAATGTTCACAACCGTGCATCAAATGCGTACCCGTATCATTGCCAGCGAGGCGTTTAACGGCGATCGTATATTAGGCGCTATTTTGTTTGAAAATACGCTTGAAAGAGATATTGAAGGCATACCCGTAGCGAAGTATCTCTGGGAGAAAAAGCGCATTGTGCCTTTTCTTAAAGTAGATAAAGGTTTAACTGATGAAGTTAACGGCGTGCAAACAATGAAACCCATGCCCGCTCTTGAAGCGCTGTTAGCAAAAGCCACCGCACAAAATGTCTTTGGCACAAAAATGCGTTCGGTAGTAAAGCTGGCTAATCACGAAGGCATTAAGGCCGTTGTTGAGCAGCAGTTTGAAATAGGTAAGCAGATTCTTGCAGCTGGACTGGTTCCCATTATTGAACCTGAGGTGGATATCAAAAGTCCGCAAAAGGCCGAAGCAGAAGCCTTACTCAAACTGGAGATTTTGACGCAGCTTAACTTGCTGAACGAAGACCAGCAGGTGATGCTTAAACTTACTCTTCCTGCCAAACCTAATTTTTATAAAGAATTAGTGGATCATCCGAAAGTATTAAAAGTAGTGGCGTTATCTGGCGGTTATTCCCGTGAAGATGCTAATGCCAAACTAAAGGAAAACAAGGGCGTGATTGCGAGCTTTTCCCGTGCTTTAACTGAGGGAGTCTCTGCTACACAATCTCAAGCGGAATTCGAAAGCACCTTGGACAAGGCGATCGCGTCTATTTATGAGGCGTCAAAGTCATAGTCATTGGCGTGGTTGAAGACATTTGTCCTCATCCACGCCTTATTCCATTGAATTCTTTTTAGTAAACCTTCTATAATCGCCTTACGATCAAAGACGATCACCTAATTCTGCAGGAAGCGGAAGTGCGCGTGTCCTGACAGTTGTTTAAACTCACGGCGAGGCGAAGAAATTCGGGCCTTGCCTTAAGTAGGTAAAAAGTTGTTAAGCGCATACGAGTTTATTCTATTTCAGGCTGTAATACTCGGCGTAGTAGCATGCATTGGTATGCTCTTCACCTTTGCGTTACCTCCATCTTCTCATTTTGAAAAAGGACGTTCTGTCCACTTTGCCAGGCTATTTCTTCTATGTATGTGGCTAGGCCATTGTTGCTTATCTGCGCGTCATCTCGATCAAATGATGATATACGTAGTCGGATACAACTTCTTTACCCTCGCAAGCGCCTACCTACTGTTCATGACAGTGATTAAGCGCTATGGGCATGTTATACGCCGCCGTAGCTTTCATTTGATACTGGCACATATGGCAGTAAACCAATTTGCCACGCTGTTTTTCTACCTTGTTTACGATATTGTAGCGGCAAGAGAAATGATTTTGCTGGTCAGTTGTTCCATCCCATTGATCATGACTACGCTGCGTATTCGTCACTATATTGGAAATGACAGCAGCGGAGACAGAGTAATATTTGTAGGGATGCTGTGCGCACAGGGAATTTTGTTTTTGGGCTCTCCCTTATACTTATTTAATGGAGCCGGATCTGAGCTTCGCCAAACCTTCATTCAATTCGGCCTTATATTGGTAATGATGATCTTATTTATGCTGGGGTTTGTGGTAAGTGTGTTGCACTCTCTGGTGCGGCGACTGCGTTCCCAGGTCTACATCGACCCGTTAACCGGTTGTAAAAATCGCCATTATTTTTATGATATGGCACCTAAGTTTGGTGCACATGCTGCACGTGCAGGACACGATTTGTCGGTGGTGGTTTGTGATATCGATCATTTTAAAGCAATCAATGACAAACACGGGCATGTCGTCGGTGATAAAGCATTAAAGCAGTTCGCCAAAATCGTAGGCGCAGGATTGCGTAAAGAAGATTCACTCATTCGATTAGGTGGTGAAGAATTTCTTATTCTTTCACCCAATTGCAGTTTAAATCAGGCTTACGCCATGGCAGAACGCCTCAGAGAACTGGTGTGTGAGCAACCCATGCGCTTTAAAGAAGCCTCTTTTAC
Source organism: Alteromonas pelagimontana (assembly GCF_002499975.2). Taxonomy (NCBI): domain Bacteria; kingdom Pseudomonadati; phylum Pseudomonadota; class Gammaproteobacteria; order Alteromonadales; family Alteromonadaceae; genus Alteromonas; species Alteromonas pelagimontana. The sequence goes on along the minus strand of NZ_CP052766.1, from coordinate 1,141,431 downwards.
GCTTACCGCGTCTTTTGGCGTAGGAGCAATTGCTCCCAAAAGCGATATTTTTAAAGGTATAAGCGAGGCCGATGGTGCGTTATACGAAGCGAAATCTCAGGGGCGTAACCAGGTAATAGCAGTGGGAATCTAAAGCGGCTTTACATTACCTGTAATTTTAAATCCAAAGCTCTCCAATAGGCGCTTTCTCGTTCTAGATCAGCAGAGATAATGGGACGTTGCGCCAGCCAGTCTTCAGGAAAGGTAATGGTGAGAGAATTTTTAGTAATATCTGCGACAAAGTCAGGGACAAAGGTTTCCTGACGCTTGATGTTCAGCAACACACCCAGCCGCAATATGGCGATTAGCTTTTTTACTACGTTTTCCTCATATTGATAAAACGCAGGTAACTCATTAATTTTGATTTTCTTGCGATGGAAGCGCAGTAACGTGGCCAACAGTTCCTGTTGTTCCTGCGTAAATCCAGGCATGTCTACATTTGCCAGAATGTAAGCAGAATGTCTTTGTACGCCGCGGGAATTGATTTGCAACCCGATTTCATGCAGCAATGCCGCCCATCCCAGCATGCTTTTATAGTCAGTTCTGTCTAACTTCCAGTTCTTGGCGCAGCGGTTCAGTAAATCTAATGTGGTATTTAATACCATATTCGCCTGTTTGGTATCGACATCATAGCGGGTAGCCAGGCTGGAGGCGGTGCGACTACGAATATCTGCGTTATGCAGTTCGTCCTCCATCTGGTATAGCACACCTTCACGCAACGCCGCTGGCGAATACACCATCCCTTCAATATCAAGCAGTTCAAAAATGGCTATCAGAATTGCCAGGCCTGCAGCAATCACCGTGCGTCGATCTTCGCTGATTTCAGGCATGGATAAATGATTGATATGTCCGACTCTAATAAATTCGCTCATAAGCGATTTTAAGCTTTTCAGGGTGACTGGCACATCGTGACTATTGGTCCTATCTGTTTGCACCAAATTAAAGAGAGTCTTAATGGTGCCTGAGGTGCCAATGCAGTGAATCCAGCCCAGGCGTTTGAACTTAGCTTCAATATGCTCAAGCTCTTGCTCTGCCGCCGTAATAGCCTTAGCAAAAGATGTCTCGTCGAGTTGGCCATCGGCAAAAAAACGTTTGGTATAGCTGACACATCCCATTTGCAGGCTACGACAAACTATGGGATCAAAACCTTCGCCAATAACCAGCTCTGTAGAGCCGCCGCCGATATCCACAACCAGGCGCTGACCATCACTGTGATTGGTATGCGCAACGCCAGAATAAATTAGCCGGGCTTCTTCCGTCCCTGAGATGACATCAACAGGGTAGGGCAAAATTCGCCTCGCCGCATTAATGAAGTCACGGGCGTTTCGCGCACGACGAAGGGTATGGGTGGCGACGATACGTACTGAATCAGGCTCAAAGCCCTGTAGACTTTCAGCGACAATCCGTAAGGTTTGCAGGCCGCGATCAATGGCATCCTGTGACAGAATGTCATTATCATCAAGACCTGCCGCTAAACGAACTTTCTGCTTTACACGATGAAGTATTTGCACGGATCCGGCAACCACTCTTGCAACCACTAAATGGAAGCTGTTCGAACCTATGTCTAACGCCGCAATTTTACTGATTTCACGGCTTTCTACACTGTCAAAAGCAGATTCGTGCTGTGTCATTAATAGAGTTACTCTTTTTCAAGCTGTTGTAGATAGACGTAGGTTTCGATCTGCGAGCGCAATTTTTTACGGTTCCCGCGCCGAACGTAGCGGTTTGTTTGATCTTTATCGATGACACGGGCTTTAAGGGTGTCTTGAAATTGCATTTCCAGAATATCCACGATACGTTGTTGCAATCGCCTGTCATAAATAGGGCACCCCACTTCTATGCGGTTATCCATATTTCGCGTCATCCAATCGGCTGATGAAATATAGACTTTTCTATCGCCTCCCCCTTCAAACACCATAGCACGCGGGTGTTCTAAAAAGCGATCTACAATAGAAATTATCTCAATGTTTTCACTTATACCCGCTAGTCCGGTGACTAATGAGCACATGCCACGGACAATTCCACGAATTCTTACGCCAGCCTGACTGGCGCGGTACAAATCATCAATCAGTTCTTTATCCACCAGGTTGTTAATTTTAAAGGTAATTTGTGCTTCATGACCTTCTTTAAGAAACTGAATTTCCTGACGAATGAGTGATTGTATACGGGTGCGCGCGTTCAGCGGAGAGATCTGCAGATGATGGAATTTATACCGCCGGTAAGGGTACTGGATAAGGTCAAATACGCCTACTGCTTCTTCTGCCAGTTCCTGATTGCGTGTGAACAAACTAAAATCGGTGTAAATTTTCGCGGTTTTTTCATTGAAGTTACCGGTACCAAAGTGCGCATAATTAACCAGCGCCCCACGCTCCTCCCGCGTCACAATACATAGCTTACTGTGAATTTTTAAGGTCGGTACTCCCAGCACCACGCGAATGCCAGCATCGGTCATACGTTTTGACCATTCAATGTTGGCTTCTTCATCAAAGCGGGCACGCAGTTCCACCACAACGGTAACTTTTTTGCCGTTGTCTACGGCGTCTATTAACGAATTAACAATACGAGAATTACTGGCAACCCGGTAAATATTGATGCGAATAGTTTTTACGCTTGGATCGAAGGCTGCCTGACGCACGAATTCGGTAAAATGCAAAAAACGGTGATAAGGGTAGTACAGCAGGATATCGTGAGCAGTAATTGCATCAAACACCGTATTGTATTGCGAAAACTCCCGCGTATCGATAGCGGGAAGTTTGCTGTGTTCGAGATAATCTCTGCCCACATTCGGAAAACTGATAAAGTCTTTAAAATTGCGATAATGCCCAGCAGCATGCATAGTATCAAGACGCGTTACCTTCAAGCGCTTGCGCAGATCCTGAACCATGTCTTCTGGCATGTGGTTGTCATAAATTACCCGCACGGGTTCAGCAATTAAGCGCTGCTTCATGCTTTCCGACATCTTTTCTACGTAACTTTCATCAATTTCATTATTAATGGAATATTCAGAATCCCGGGTAACTTTAAAAGAAAAAGCTTCCAGAGAATCATACTTAATGAAACCGCGAAAAATTTCCTCCAGGCAAAGCTGTATAATGTCGTCTAGCAGCACGATATGTTTTTTCTTGCGGCTTTTTTCCGGCGGAATTTGCACAAAACGCGACATTTCCGCCGCCGGTACCTGTACTGCGGCGTAGCGTGTGGTTCTGTCTTTGCGGCGAATGGCAACATAGAGATAAACCGCCGTGCCATTTATCCGCGTAAGTAGGTCTGTTTTTTTATCAATGAGGATAGGGGCGATGTGCCGTAGTATTTTGTTGACAAAGAAGTTTTTTGCCCAGGTCTTTTGATAGTCGTTGAGATGGTTTTTACGCAAAATGTAGATGTGATATCGCGCCAGCGTCCGCAGCACTTCTTTGTGTATTTCATCGAACTTAACCGATAACTCCACCACTTTCTTTTGGATTTGCTCCATTAGCGCCATCAGGTTGGCGGCTTCTGCATCCTGCTCTTCGTTCTGGGCAATAGTAATCTGGCGTTTTACATCGGCGGCGCGGACCCGGTAAAATTCATCCAGATTATTTGAGTAAATACCTAAAAATCGAATGCGCTCAACTGCCGGATTATTTTTATCAGCAGCTTCCTGTAAGACGCGCTCATTGAAAGCAAGCCAGCTAAGTTCTTTCGGATAATACAACTCTATGTTTTCCATACTTATTGCTACTTCAACTTAAAATGGAGAAAGCCTGACACTTACTTGTGACATAAAGGTGACAGAGAAAAAAGCTAATCTTAAAGCCGTGGAGTGATATCGACAACCAAATCGTTGGCAATGCCTTCCAGCGATGTTTTTAATGCTGAATTATCAAAGGAATCGGGAACCGCAATGACAGTTTTGGCTTTGAACATCAAGCTGCCCCAGTTTGGCGCACTTTCACAATGGGAATCAAAAGAAACGATATTCAGGTTGAACTGGTTCAGAATGCTGGTAAGTTCCTGAACAATACCAGGTTTATCATTGCCCATCACTTCGACGATAAGGGTGTCACTAAACGGAGAACTTTGGGTAGTGGCAGAAACCGATTGCACCGTCAGGTCAGGTAGCGCGTTTAGGGCTTTAACAAGTTTATCATGTTGGTCCTCTGGCACATGGACTTCAACAAACCCTGTAAACAAGCCCGCCATATGCGCGAAGCTGCTGCCTTGCCAGTTGCCGCTGTGTTGATACACGCACTTGGCGACAGTGTCGACCAGCCCGGGCTTGTCCTTGCCCATAATTGTGATAACTAATGACTGCATGAATCCTCCTTCCCCATTGAGAATAATCGCAAGTACCGCCACAAACTGCTATGGTTCATGGCTACTTAACCGATACCAGTAGCTGGTACTCACGGGAATTTGCCTCACCAGCGGCAAACACCAATAGACCAGCGTCAAACTTTCACTTGATAATAACTATTAAAATACCACATCATTGGCGGCTAACCAGTGCAAATTGCGCAATTGTTGTGATGAACCAATGAAGTCTCCGACGACCCAAAGACATAAACAACGCCAGCAGAGGGATACCCGGCTACGGATTGTGGTGACTGCCTTTGGTGCACTGGTGTTGCTGACTCTATTGATTCTGATTGCGCATTTGGTGAGCCAGGCGACACCACTAGCTCTGCGACCGACGCTTACCTTAAACCACCACCTCTACGTGCCAGCAAAAGAGACAATTCTGGCCACTGCTGATGTGGCAGAAGGCGAACCATTAATTATTCGCAGTAGTGATTGCCGCATTTCTTTAAAAACCTTGGTGAAAAATACGCTTACGCCTTTTCACGATTATATACGTCCCTGCCAATATGCGCTAAAAGTAATCAGTGCTGCCGGGCAAAATTACATTGTGGACATTTCTCCTGCAGGTTTAGTGCGCGTGGTGGCGGTAAGAACATTGCGGTTACAGAATAACATCCCTGACAACCTATCCTCATTGGTCAGGATGTCAGCCGAAGCACCGGTAGTGTCCTTTGCTGTGCCTGAAGCTATTTGGAAGGATCAACAGTCATGGTCTGTTTTCCTCTCCGATGAATGGGCGGTTATTAGTATTACGACCCCGGATAACCATCATGTGCGCTGGATTAACCGCCAGAATCCCACCAAGATAATTGAACAAAATTTTCCTGTTGATTTAACGGTGTTGCCTCTGCCGGGCACGCGGCAAACCGCTGTGCTCACTCCTGAGCGGCTATCTTTTGTTGATATTCAACGAGGACTACAAACTTCCCAAAGCTTAAAGGAGCCCATTGTCTGGTGGCAAAGCCTGCCCAAAGACCGAACACTTCTGACGGCTTCAGGCACTGGCGAGATCACGCGTTGGATCTTACGAAATGAAGGTGGCAAGCTGGTGTACAGCCCCACTTACCGAATTCATTTGGCCGATAAGGAAGTGCCGCTGGCTGTGCGAGCGCATGCCAGTTCCAATGCTTTGGCTTTGCTGACAAACAACCAGCGTTTGCTTATATTAAATCGTGTAACCGGGGAGATTGTGTCATCGACTCCCTTGCCGCAGGCCGACACTGGCTTAGCCTGGTTTGGTAGAAAAATCTATTCGTATAATTCGGCTGCGGTGTCAGTGTGGAAGGTAAACTATTTATCGGGAATTACCACTTGGGCCTCACTTTTTGAACCGCAAATTTATGAAGGGTATGATAGTCAACAAACGGTGTGGCAAACCTCCAGCGCCTCGGATTATCAGGAAGAAAAATATAGCTTGATTCCATTGCTGGTCGGAAGCTTAAAAGCATCGCTTCTCGCTTTATTCATCGCGATCCCGGTGGCGCTGGGTGCGGCGGTCTATTCGGCTTATTTCGCTCACGCTAAATTGCGCCAGTGGATAAAACCTACTATTGAAATGCTTGAGGCCATTCCTTCGGTGTTGATAGGCTTCATTGCTGCTATCTGGTTAGCACCGATGGCAGAGCAATTACTATTTTCATTAGGTTTCTTTCTTGTGATTCTGCCGCTGATTCTGTTTTTCTTCGCGCTGCTACAGCACCGGCTGTCGCACTATTTCCCCAAACTTATGAAGAGCGGCACCGAGTTGCTGTTTGTTTTCTTTGGTGTACTGCTGCTCGGGTTTATCAGCATGAAATTCGCGCCGCAATGGATACAAGTTTTGGCGGATTTTATTGGCGTGTCGTCGCTTACCGCGGATTCTGACAGTCCATTAAGTAAAACCACTGTCGTCGTGGCAATTGCCTTAGGAATTGCAATTTCACCGAGTATTTATTCGTTGACGGAAGATGCCATTAGCGGCGTGCCAGAGCACTTGAAACATGCCTCTTTTGCGTTGGGAGCCACGCGTTTACAAACGTTACATCGCGTGGTGTTACAAGTGGCGTTACCGGGAATTTTAGCAGCCATTATGCTGGGGTTTGGCCGCGCTTTTGGGGAAACCATGATTTTGCTGATGGTGACGGGAAATACGCCAGTTTCCAGTTGGAGTTTGTTGGAAGGCTTACGGGCGCTGACGGCTAATTTGGCGATAGAATTGCCAGAAGCTGACGTAGGAAGTATTCATTATCAAATTCTTTTTTTCACAGCCTGTATTCTGTTCGCCTTCACATTCATAGTGAATACCTTTGCTGAATTGTTGCGGCATCGCTTACGGAAAAACGCTCATTATGGTTAGAGAATGGTTGGAGCGTTCAATTTCGCCGGTACAGCGGCAATCGTTTGTGATCAGCTTCACAGCGTTTCTCGCCACTTTGTTGTTAATGGCGTTGTTTAGTGTGCTCCTACTAATATTTGTACGCGGCGGCGCATATTTTTGGCCGACGCCGGTTTATGAAGTCGTTTTTACTCATCAGGCAACCGGTAAGTTAACGAAAGGCTATGCCCAGGTGCACAGTCGCTATCAGGAAAAAGGCGGGGAGGTATGGTGGTTACATTACTCCCATAAAAGCAGCCCGTATGGTTCTCAGGCGCGGGTGGAAAGAAAGGATGTGCAGTTCATTGAAGAAGCTGCAAACGCCGCGCAGATTACGGTAAAAGACGGGCGCACAGTGCTAGGACAGCCTGTCTTCCTGCAGGCACAGCAATCCACCCTGCCGCTGGCAGAATATCAGCAGTTACAGCAGCAGGTTGGGGAGCTCAGTGAGAAAATAGAACTCATACGAGCGCAGCAATTAGCTGGTATTCATCAGCAACTGGCAGATTTAGATACACGAAAAGTGGCTTATGATGCGCCTGCTCGCCAGCGGTTAAATGATGCCTTTCGTAAGTGGCAGGCAAAAATTGAAGTATTGGAGCGGGAGCGTGCAGGGTATCAGATGAGGGTGAGGCTGGCGGACGCCAGCGAGGTGCAGTTATCCCTTTCTGACATTGCCGATGTCACCTATTCCGGTAAATTAAACTATCTGGAAAAGTGGCAGGTAGTACTGGGGCAGATTTGGGAATTTCTCACCCAGTCGCCGAAGCAGGCGAATACTGCGGGCGGCGTATTTCCTGCACTTTTTGGTACGGTATTGATGGTGTTTCTGATGACAATCATAGTTACCCCTTTTGGTGTGCTGGCGGCGGTGTATCTGAATGAATACGCTCCGAATAATGCGCTTACTGCTATTATTCGCATCAGCGTGAGTAATATGGCCGGAGTGCCTTCCATTGTTTACGGCGTGTTTGGGCTGGGCTTTTTCGTTTACGCAGTAGGCGGTAATATCGACGCTATTTTCTTTGCCGATCATTTACCGGCACCGACCATGGGCACGCCCGGTGTTTTTTGGGCGGCGTTAACGATGGCGATACTGACGCTGCCGGTGGTTATTGTTGCCACCGAAGAAGGACTGAGGCGAGTACCGGAAGGATTGAAGTCAGGTAGTTATGCCTTAGGTGCGACAAAAGCGGAAACCATTCTTCACACCGTGCTACCCATCGCCTCGCCGGGCATTATGACAGGCGTTATTCTGGCTATTGCAAGGGCGTCTGGTGAAGTGGCGCCACTGATGCTGGTGGGAGCGGTGAAATTTGCGCCCAATCTGCCCGTTGACGGAGAATTTCCCTATCTGCACCTCGACCGCCAGTTTATGCACCTTGGCGTATTAATTTACGATGGCGCGTTTCATAGCCAGACTGATGCAAAGGGAGCCTCTATGATGTTTGCTGCCTGTTTGCTGTTATTGGTAGTGGTATTTGTGCTGAACATTCTCGCCGTACTCTTACGGACTCGCTTACGAAGACGGTACTTACAAGGCTGAAGGTTTAATTATGCTGAAACTATTCGACTATGACAGGCAGGATGTTGCTAATCTGAGTGACGATGAGACAGCGATTGCCGTCAACCAGCTCAATTTGCGGTTCGGTACTAAACATGTTTTGCAGAATATCAACATGCGTATTCCAAAGAATCGGATTACCGCCCTTATCGGACAAAGCGGGTGCGGTAAATCTACGCTGCTGGGAAGTTTTAATCGTATGAACGATCTTTATCCTTCCTGTCATTATGATGGTGAAATCATCATTAAAGGGCGCAATATCAATTATAAAAAGGAGAATGTGTCGCAGTTACGTACTCAGGTGGGCATGGTATTTCAGCGGCCAAACCCGTTCCCGATGAGTATTTATGAGAACGTTTGCTATGGCTTGCGCTTACAGGGAATTAAAGTCCGAAGGCAGTTAGATGATGCCGCAGAACAAGCATTAAAAGAAGCGGCACTATGGGATGAGGTTAAAGATCGGCTTTTTGAATCTGCCAATACGTTATCAGGCGGGCAGCAACAACGGCTGGTGATTGCACGTGCACTGGCACTCAAACCGGATATTCTGCTGCTTGATGAACCGACGTCTGCGTTGGATCCACTTACCACCTTATTTATTGAAGAGCTTATGGCCGGTTTGAAGAAGCGCTGCACGATTGTAATCGTTACCCACAATATGCAGCAAGCCGCTCGCGTTTCAGATTACACAGCATTTTTACACCAAGGCAGACTGATTGAATATACAGACAGCGACACGCTTTTTACCATGCCCGAGAAAAAGCAGACTGAAGACTATATTACAGGGCGTTATGGTTAATCTGCGGTTTTGAGGAAAAGACGATGAGACAGGTTGCACTAAACACCCATATTTCTGGCAATTTTAATATTGAGCTGGAAAATTTACGTAATTCCGTGTTGACCATGGGCGGGGAAGTTGAGCAACAGCTCATTGATACCCTCAGTGCGATTAAAACAAATAATGCCGGATTAGCAGAACGGATTATTTTAAACGATCTGAAAATCAATTCGATGGAAGTGCAGATAGATGAAGAATGTTTGCGTATTATCGCCAAGCGTCACCCAACGGCCAGTGATCTGCGTCTCATCATGACCGTAGCAAAAGCAATTACCGACATTGAGAGAATTGGCGATGAAATAGAGCGCATTGCGCGACTGGTAACCAACAACAAGTTGCCAGCGTCAGAGACCATCAAAAGCAGCATGTTGTTGATCGGAGACAGAGTCGTTGCGATGATGCGTGGTACATTTGACGCTCTTGCCAGACAGGATGAACAGGCAGCGCTGGAGGTATATGATCAAGACAACCGTATCGACAGCGAATATAAAAAGCTACTGACATTTACGAGTTCCGAAATGGAAAAGAGTTCTGCTGGAATGGAAGATTGGCTTGAGGTGCTTTGGGCCTTGCGCTCACTGGAGCGGATTGGCGATCGGTGTAAGAATATTTGCGAATATGTCGTTTACTTAAGCAGAGGGAGAGATGTAAGACATGTTCCTCTGGAGAACATTCAGCAAAAATTAGAGGGTTTATTTTAAACAACTTTTGTTATTGTCATAAATATGAAACATCTGGCGTTTTAATGTACGTTCGACGAATAAATTGTTTTATTTCGTCATTTTGAACCAATTTCCTCTATGGCAACTGCGTTGATTACGTTATTATGCGCCGCAGCCAAGACGAGAAAAGTATAATAATTGACCTATGCAAAAGCTCGGATATTTATTGTCAATGACTATTAATCACTGCCTTTATTGGCACACTTCACTTCGACGCCAACGGGTGTTCATCAACCCTGATCGCACGTAACTCAGGAGCGATTATCTGTGGAATTACTGCAAAACTATGGCATGATCCTCATCATCATGGCCGCTGTCGTAGGCTTCATTATGGCCTGGGGTATTGGGGCTAACGATGTTGCAAACGCTATGGGAACCTCGGTGGGTTCCAAAGCGTTGACTATCAAACAAGCTATTTTTATAGCAATGATTTTTGAATTCGCTGGCGCTTATCTAGCCGGCGGTGAAGTTACCTCTACGATTCGTAAAGGCATAATTGATCCCCTTTATTTTACTGAGCGACCAGATTTACTGGTACTTGGAATGATTGCATCACTCCTTGCTGCCGGTATTTGGTTAGGACTGGCATCATGGTTAGGATGGCCGGTGTCGACTACACATTCCATCATAGGTGCAATTATCGGGTTTACCGCTACCGGTGTCAGCATGGACGCTGTGTCGTGGGACAAAGTCGGCGGCATTGTGGGTAGCTGGATTGTTACGCCCGCTATCTCCGGGGTTATCGCTTACCTGATTTTTATGAGTGCGCAAAAGCTCATATTTAGCACACCTACGCCTCTGGCAAACGCTAAACGGTACGTGCCTTTCTACATGGGTCTGGCTGGTTTTGTCATGTCATTGGTCACAATCAAAAAAGGGTTAACCCACATTGGCTTAACATTATCGCCAGTTGGCGGTTACCTATTGGCGATTGGTATTGCTGTTTTGCTGGGTATCATGGGTAAATGGCTTATCGGCAGAATGTCTTATACACAGTCTCATGACGCCGACTTGCAAACTGCCAATGTGGAAAAAGTTTTTGCTATATTAATGGTAGTCACAGCTTGTTGTATGGCATTTGCGCATGGTTCTAACGATGTCGCGAACGCTATCGGTCCTCTGGCCGCAGTTGTCAGTGTCGTAAGTTCAGGTGGACAAATTAACGCCAGTTCTACGCTGGCACCTTGGATTCTTCCTCTGGGAGGCTTGGGGATTGTCGCCGGCCTTGCACTATTTGGTCATCGAGTCATTAAAACCATCGGTCAGGGGATTACCCATTTAACTCCTAGTCGCGGTTTTGCTGCTGAACTGGCTGCGGCATGTACGGTTGTTATCGCATCAGGCACCGGATTACCTATTTCTACTACGCAAACGCTTGTGGGTGCAGTGTTAGGAGTGGGAATGGCGCGGGGTGTTTCGGCGCTGAATCTGGGCATAGTGCGCAATATCGTGGTGTCGTGGGTTATTACTTTGCCGGCAGGTGCTATTCTCTCGATTATTTTCTTCTTTATGCTAAAAGGTGTGTTTGGCGTAGCGTAAGAAGCTTCAGAAATAAAGTTGAAGCCAGGCTTTCAGGCCTGGCTTTTCTATTTCACCGCTTTCTTTTTGGTGTTGACGGGTGTAATAAATCCTTCTGGTTTAATACCAATAACGGCACATTTAAGATGCTGAATGGTTTCCTCTGCGGTTCCACCCATAATGAACCCGGGAACACCTAGACGCGAAATTGTACCCATTACAATGGCATCCGCGCCCAGCGATTTTGCGGTAGCTGATATTTCTCTGCGTGGATAACCGTGAACAAGATGCGCATGCGGTTGGAGGTATTCCAGCACGCCAGGTTTCAACTCTTTTTGTAGCTCGAATAACAGTCTTTCAAGTTCATTTTCACGTTCTAAATGGATTTTTGCCAAATCCCGCTCCATGGCATCTTCATCGACACTGATAAATCCGTCTCGCAAAATATTTTCCGGAACGGCATCAAACACGTGAACAATGTGTAGCTGAGCGAATTCCAGTAAGGCAATTTGGGCGGAATAACGCAAGATATCGAGGTTAAGCTTTTTGCGTACAGACACTTCATGAGCAGGATAGTGATAATTTAAATCTATTGCGGCAACGACATTTTTGTACTGATCGGTTTGTCCACGGTGAATCACCCATACCGGGCAGGGGCACTTGCGAAATAGATGCATGTCGTCACTGTTAAACAGCCGTTCGACAAACGCAGACTCCGACAGTTTAATGACCAAATCGTGCTCATCGTTTACTACTTTGCTAATAATATCGACAAATGAATGACCCACGCAGACGACACCGCTCATCGGATACTGGCGAGACCATCCGGCTATTTGATCTTGCAGCCAGTCATTAGCTGCCGCGCCCATTGTATTACTGGATTCTAAATACGAAAAAGATTGCATAATCATGTTAGCGTTAGGCGGCAATGCTTCAAGCGCTAACATGATAGTAAGTTCAGCCTGGTGATTTTTGGCAATATGAATAGCCTGAGCGACAACCTCGTCTTGTTTGTGAGTATCATTTAATACGCAAAGAATATTCTTGAAATGTCCTTTCATCATCGCATCTCCTAGCTTATTTTAATTATAGTCTTCGCTTCCTAAAGATTTTTCGTACCCATAAACCGACTTAAGGCGGCATACGGGGGCGGTCATCAGGAGCTGTACCATGTTACTACATTATAGTTTTTATAAGCGCTACTGCTGCCATTCGTTGATGAACAGTTTATGACAATAAATGAGCATTTCTTTATCGCTAACAGCTGTCCTGCAGAATTAATACCATTGATGCAGCAATGACTAGTTTAATACGAATTGGTGCTTTTGTAATCCTTATGATAGATTACAAATCAAACTTTTAATCTAAAAGGTTGAGATATGAAATGGCCGAATCTCAAGCACCTGCACTACCTGGTGACACTACACCAGGAGCAGCATTTCCACCGCGCAGCACAACGTTGCAATGTCAGTCAATCTACATTAAGTACGGCAATTCAAAATCTTGAAGATCATTTTGGTAGTCAGCTACTAGAGCGGGAACATAAAACCTTCGTATTTACCTCGCTCGGACTTGATGTGGTGGAACGCAGCAAAATACTACTTCAGGAAGCAAGTGAACTGGTTGAGTACGCGCAAAATGCGGGCAATTGGCAACGAGGCAAATTGAAGCTAGGCGTGATCCCCACTATAGCGCCGTTTCTTTTTGAGGGAATGATAGGGGCGTTTAGCACCTTTCTACCCGATATATCGTTAGAACTTCAGGAAGATACCACCGACAACTTGTTGCAACAATTGGCCGATGGCAGGCTGGATCTGCTTATTCTGGCGTTGCCTATGCAAACGCCGGGTTGTAAACAAATGGTGCTGGGGCATGATCCCTTCCATTTAGTTGCGCATCAAGATCTTGCGTGCAAATTACCCGATCCTATGGATATTACTTCGCTTCCCAAAAACAGCATTTTTTTACTGCAACAGGAACATTGCATGACGGGGCATGCTGTTAGTGCATGTGGGCTGCAACACCGTGAGCAGGTAAGTAGTCTCGCTGCCTCCAGCCTTTACACCCTGGTACAACTTGCTAACAGCAAACTGGGCTATACGTTCTTACCCGAACTAGCATTAAATCAGAATATTCTAAGCAATACAGCGTTGAAGGCGCTTCCCGCTGAAGAAGAAGCGTATCGCGAGATAGGCCTGGTATGGCGTGGGGGAACTACTCGTATGCGATTATTCCGCCGCATCGGCGAAATTTTCTCTCCACTACTTCCCATTCCCACTTTGAAATGATCAGGAACAATCCGTAAGCCGACTTATCTCTTAATGAGGTGGCGGTAGAGTATTCGCCCCGAAAGAACGGCATCGGATAGTGGGATTGCTGCTATCCGAAATCGATAGCAGCAGAATCTTACGTTTCTTAGCCGAACTTCTGGAGCAGGGAAGCGCCAGCAGAGCCAACTTAATAACGCAACTACAAATCCTGTTTCCAGCAGCAAACACATCATGACTTTCTACTTATTTGACGCTAAAGTTAGCGCACAAAATGCAGTGTCGGTTCAATGATGAATCCCATAATTATCAGTGTTTCACTACTTGTTGTAAGTAATATTTTTATGACGTTTGCCTGGTACGCGCATCTGAAGGAGTTAAACCACAAGCCGTGGATTATTGCTGCGTTGATAAGTTGGGGAATCGCGCTGTTCGAATACCTGCTGCAGGTACCGGCTAATCGAATTGGCTATACAGCGCTGAATGTTGGCCAGCTGAAAATTCTGCAAGAAGTTATCACCTTGATGGTATTTGTGCCTTTTTCAGTCTTTTACCTTCGGGAACCGCTAAAGCTGGATTACCTGTGGGCTGGCCTTTGTCTGGTTGGCGCTGTGTATTTTGCGTTTAGGAGCAAGTTTGCCTAAGGCCAAAAGAGCGCGGCTTTCAGCTTTCGAGTGCGCCAATTGCGTTCGATTTAGCCCCACTAAACCTTCACGAAATTGGCTTGTCAAAAGTTGAAAAATTCTCGCGCTGAGTGAGCACATATCGATGCGGATTCGCATTACAGGTTTTTTGCCAACATAGACTTACGTAAAGGCCGCCGCGTTTCCCTTTTCAGCCCCACCAGTATCCGCAGTACAGAAACGCGTTTAGCCAGCGCGTAGCCGAATAAGCAACCCAGGCAGGTCAGCGCGATAATAATAACGCTTTCCACACCGGGAGCGATGTCAAAGGGCTTTAGCCACCAGGCAGCCAATACAATCAGAGTTTGATGCAAAATATACCAAGGCAAAATGGCTTGATTTGCGTAACGGATAACCGAGGAGGGGCGGTTGAGCCAGTAGCCGGCATATCCTGTCACGGCGAAGATCCACGCCCAGTGATTCAGTGATAGCAGGCATCCGTGAATGAATTTAATTATCAGCAGGTTGTCCAGCTGTTCCCCGACATTCAGCAGGCCTTGTCTGTCAACTAAGAGCCAACTGTATCCGGCAACCGCCAAAACTCCAAATGTCCTGCGGTTGGTGATAACGGCTTGCCACCAGTTGCCCTGTAACACGAACAGATATCCGGCAACAAAAATTAGAAAATATTTACCGTGATTGTACCCGTCATCAACCAATGCGTGTGTGACTGGAAAATGTTCACGTAACGCTACCCACACGCCTGCCAGCGCAACAACAATAACAATAAATGCGAGCCGCGGCGATGCATTGCTAAGCGCAGTCGATTGAGCCAGCTTCTTCAAAGGCACGCTCATTCCTGACAGCAAGAGGCTGTATACCCACAAATAAGGCAAAAACCATAGATGGTTCCATGTGAGTAGCCCAATGGAAGTGTGATGTTGCGCGAGTAGTGAAGTGCGGGGGTTAATATACTCAGCCCAGAATGCCAGAAAACCTGGCGCAATTGCGGATTGATTGCGTGCTTCAATATAAACTTGCGGTGCAACGATGACAAACATACCAAATAGCAAGGGGATCATTAAGCGTAAAGTGCGGTTACTGATCAGGCGCCAGCCAGAGTACTTATGTTCTACTAATGCTAAAGCCATGGCACTGATAAAAAACAGTAATGACATCCGCCATGGGTTGGTCAATATCATTAGGTTCTGTAAAAATTCCGACGTTTCGTCGCTTTTGATATGCCATTCCCAATCAGCAACATAGTACATTCCCACGTGATACAAAATGAGGATGCCAAAGGCCAGAGTTCTCAACCAGTCTACGTCGTAGCGACGCTCATTTACAGAATTTTTCATCATTGCGCTCCAAGTGATTTTTAGAACATACTGCGCGATGTAGTTACCTAAAAGTAGAGCCCTATTATTGAGTTGCGGGGTTTTTGTGATAAGCGGTGGAATAGTGGGATGAGCATTTTTGAGCGTTTTGATAAACATAAGACAGGTTACTGTTACTTATTAGCGGCGCTATATTTTATTGTCAATAATGGTATCAACGCTTCTTCTGTATGGATGGAATACAGCCGAAATGGCAGCCCCACCGTTGAGGTATGGGAGCCTGTGACCTGGGAGTATTCCAGTGCGATTTCAGTGCTTCTGCTACTGCCAGCACTTGCCTACTGGTTTGCCAGTAATCCTCCACGATTAGGTGATATCAGCCGACAAATTGTATTGCACCTAATCGGCTCGCTGATCTTTTCCATCTGTCACGTGGTCCTGATGGTGTGGTTACGTGAGTTGATTTACGCGCTTCGTTCAACATTGTCCTCCTTCACTGATCGATTCTCCTCGAAAGGCTTTAGCCGCATCCATCGCAGCCACATAATTAATAATCAAGCCATCGACAATATCCGTTATTATTCCAGTGGAGATGGAGAAGTTACGTTAAGAAGCGGTAAGATTCTTAGCTTGTCTCGTCGTTATAAAGATGACTTTAAACAAGCTTTTTGCTGACGCAGAGAGAGCGAGTAATTTTTAAACAATAAGTGAGGATTTCTTAGCCGAACTTCTGGAGCAGGGATGCTCCAGCAGAGCCATCAGTGATGATTTTACGGCATTTCGGCGAAGAAATTGTTGCTTAGTTTCAAGACTGCTGAATTTTTATTCATTCATGCTCTTGCCCAGATCGCTGACGTAATAGTCACTATCCGCTCAACAAAAAAATACTCTCGTAATCTGCGTGAACTTAATGTTGCGGTGGAAAAAATATAAAAAAGTTAAAACTTTTTCGGCCGCCCTCTCGACTTTCTCTACAAATGTAATAACAACATCACTCACAGGAACAACACGTGTTTGAAAAGCGCGATGAAAAACTCATTGAACAAGCCCTGAGTGGAAACAAGAAGGCTTGGCTTGCGCTGATAAAACGCTACGAAAAATCCATTTATCATTATGGAATTCGCATGACTGGAAATTCTCATGATGCTGCAGACTTGATGCAGGACATTTTTATTTCGGTCTTTCGTAGTCTGGGAAATTATCGCAAAGAAGGCAGCTTTAAAAGCTGGCTTTTCCGCGTCGCCCACTATCGCTGTATAGAGTTTTATCGGCGCAAACGCCCGGAACAGGGGATGGACGATGTTCCTGAACCTGTATGTGAAAATAATGGCCCCGAGGCAGATGTACTCAGCGATCGCGCCAGCGCGTCATTAATCAGGGCGATGCAGAAACTACCGCTGACGCAAAAAGCCATTGTGGAGTTGAAATTCTTTGGACAATTTACTTTTGATGAGATTGCCCAGCAGCTAGGGCTTTCTGCCAATACGGTAAAATCGCGACTCTATAGTGCATTATCAAAGTTGAAGCTGGATTTGGAGGTGGAAAATGCATAATTTGAAGTACGAAGCACTATTTGCAAAATGGTTGAATGGGCCGCTTTCGGATGACGAGCAACAGGAGTTTGAGCGTCTTTGTCTGGAAGATCCTGGCTTTGCTTCGCAAGTGGAAACGGCAAATCAACTGAATATGACCGCAGAGCAGTTTGAGTCAGTTCCTGTGCCTCACTGGCAGCGAGAAAACACTTTTCTGGTAGCAGATAAGCCTAAATGGTGGCAGTGGCAGGGACTCCCTGTAGCGTCGATGGCAATCTCTGCTTTTGCGCTGGTCTTAGTAATTACCGGCTTTCATGTAGAAGTAGAAGGCTCAAAAATATCTATGGGATTTAATTCAGCGCCCGATGAACAGGCTGTAGCGCAACTGGTCGACGAGAAACTCCACACCTATCAACAAGCCAATCAGGCACTTTTTGGAAAGTATGTTGATGCAATAGTGGCTCAGCAGAAAGAAGCCAGTACGCAACTTACCCAATACCTGCTGAGCTCAAGTCGGCAGGAAAGGCGTGAGGATTTCTCCGAACTGGTGAAGTTTATTAATGAGCAGCGTAGCGACGATCAACGTTTTTACGCCCGTCAAATAAACAAAATGCAGCAAGAAATTGATGTAATTGCAACGGAATATTCGCAACAGGATATTTCCCGACAAATGAATATTGAGTAAAGGCAGGAAACAGTGATGAAACCTCTGATATTAGTAACCTTGATGGGTCTTTCTACCGTGGCACACGCCGCCGGTAGATACCCGGAGTTAAATAAAGAACTCGAAATTATGACTGGTGTTATTGACACTGCTTTAAAACAAAGTGTCGAAAAACAAAGCATTGGCTACCGTTCGCTGGAATCACTTTATTTGGCAGGCCAAGGGGTCGTATTTACCGTTAATACCCATTCAGGTGGAATGGGAGTGAATTTCAACCTCTCCGATATTCTGGGAAACATTTCAGCTGCGCCTATGCCACCCATCCCAGCTTTTAATAGCGGGAATATGGAATTTGAAGTGGATAGCGAATGGGAAGACATTGCCGAAGACGCTGTTCGTCGGGTTGAAGAAGCGTTTAGAGAAACCAATGAAGAGATTCGCGACTTACGTGAGCAGGAACGGGAAATCGCGTGGGAGAAAAGGGATCTGGAGCGGCGAAAAAGGGATTTGGAATTTGAGATGCGCCAGGTAAACGGTAAACGCGTTAAAGATCTGGAGCGCGAATTAAAAGAGCTAAATACAGAAATGCAAACCCTGGCCACCCGCGAGAAGAAGTTGGCGACGTATGCAGAGCAAATGGAAAAAGAGCAGCAGAATCGCGTAGATAAACAAAAAGAAGCGCAAGAAAAAATGGTGAAGCAATTTCTTGCCAACTTTGAAAGCAGTGTAGGAAATGCGCTTTGTCGCTTTGGCGGCGGCATGCGCGAGCTTAAAGATAATGAAAACATTAATTTTGTTCTGAAGAATTTTTTTCGTGGAGACAACCGTGAATATTCCGACCGAATATATGTTTTTACGAAAGCTAACATACACAAATGTGTGCAGGAGAAAATTTCTTCATCAGATTTACTGTCGACCGCGTCTGTATACCAGTTTTAGGTGCCAAGTCATAAACCACAGCTACGTTGAGAAAAGAGCCACGGTCAGTGGTTCTTTTCATTCATGTTACGCCATAATCTCTTTCGGATCACAAGAATTAACATATCGTTAGCAATAGTTGGCATCTACGGTCAGAGGTATTTTGTATATTTTTCGAAACGTCAGTTTGACAGGAAAATATTACACAACGTAGTTTTATTACATAAGGTTACATATAGCCGCATCTGCTGCCGAAGTGTTGTAATTTTACTACAGTTAAATTTTTTTTAGTAAGTGTATTTAGCTTCCACCGACGCACTGCCTGGAAGTGAATGCCATCAATGGCGTGAATGGAACTGAAATAAGCAGCCTTGGGTAAATAAAATTTTTTATCGGAATGACCCAAAGTCATTCCTGATGGCGCTGCCGAAGTAGCATTGCTCGAAAGCCTGGTTAATCAACCCTTTTTTTAAAAAAAGTATTCGCGATCTTCCCCTGAGGTTTAGATGCTTGATTAAAGATCAGAGGAGTCAGTGGAACGCGAAACCAAAAAAAGCCTTACTGAGCAGGCATCTTCTCATCCAAATAAAAAAAGCGCTGGTATCAGCGCTTTTCCATAGAATATTTAAGCTTAATAAGCGTTTTTATCTGAAAATCCGCCGACTACTGTTTTCAGGATAATCTTGATATCAAACAGCACTGACCAACGATGCATGTAGTCCAGATCAAACTCCACCCGTTTCGCCATCTTATCGACTGTCTCAGTTTCGCCACGTAAGCCGTTAACTTGTGCCCATCCTGTAATACCTGGACGAACCTTATGACGCAGCATGTATCCGGTGATAAGTTTACGATACTGTTCGTTATGTGCAACTGCGTGAGGGCGAGGGCCGACTATGGACATTCTGCCCTGCAACACGTTGATAAATTGCGGTAGTTCATCGAGCGAGGTTTTACGTAAAAACGCACCTAACCGGGTAATGCGAGGGTCCCCTTTTGTCGCTTGTTTGACCACAGACCCATTATCCTGCGTAGTCATAGACCGGAATTTGTATACAGTGATCTCTTTCCCATCCAAACCATAGCGCTTTTGCTTAAAGATAGCAGGACCTTTTGAAGTCAGCTTAACGGCGGCAGCGATGGCTAACATAGGAATGGCCAGCAATAGTAAAATCAAACTGCTCACCACCACGTCTTCAATGCGTTTCAGTACATCATTCGCACCTTGAAACGGAGTATCGTAGACGCTTAGTGCCTGCACGTTACCCACGCTCTGCCAGCGAGAATTCAACAGACTATACATAAAGAAGTTAGGAATAAGATAAACGTTAGCGGTAGTATCACTACACTTTTCAAGAATCGCTTTAATGCGCTCTTCTGCTGCAGTGGGTAACGCAATATAGATATAATCTACTTTATGATTTTTCGCTAATTCGATTGCTTCATCAATATTACCCTGGATTTGGCTGTGAAAATTTTCGGATAAACGGTCTTCGCCGCGATCTTCGTAAATGCCTTTAAAATGAATACCTAACTGGTCGTTTTCCATCATCTGCAACGCCATGTCGTAGCCGATTTGAGTGGCACCGATTATAATTGCAGAACGACTATTTAAACCGCTGCGACGAACCGTGAAAAGGAATTGACGCATTATCATTCTCCAGCTCATCAGCAACAGTGCAGATAACATGAACCACAACAACACTGTGCCAGGGGCGAGGGTCATGCTATGGGAGAAGAAGTAGCCGATAGTTAACGTCACCGCAAAACTGATTATCCAGGTTATTGCGGCGTTTTTTAACATTGCGCTGGTGTGACTACTTCTCCATGAACGGTATAGATCCATAGCTTCAGCTGACAACTGAAAAGAGACTACATTAATAAACAGTAGCACCAGGCCTGTGGTTGTAAGCGTCAGGCCGTAATAAAAAACAGCGGCATAAAAACACACAGTAATGATCGATAAATCAATCAAGCGATATACCGTCGAAAAACTGCTTTGGTAATAGCCTGTGATACCACTTTTCTTCTCATTACCTGAAGTCGTGTTGCTATTTAGCGTCTGACTTTGCAGTAAATTAAATTTCATAACACGTTCGCTCCATCAAGTGGTAAACCAGGAAACACAAGGACTGTAGACACCACACACATATAAGTTCAAAACTTCTGGAAAACTGAAAAAGGCTTCTGAGTGGATATAAAGCAATAACTGTTCCAGTTGTTCTTGGTTTGTACAGAATGTTGATTTACAGGAGAGGGTGAGAGAAGATCATAACAAGCTATTGTGAAAGAATTATTTTGCTGTCCAGATGGCAGCCGATATAAGGGAAGCTACAAATAAAGTGCTAATTATAGTAATCATTTTTTCACGATCCTACGTTTAACTAAGGAAGTCGTCGTGCGAGCAGTAGACTCTTGGCATGTAAATAGCATGGCGTTCACCGAAGCCAGGAGCGGGTAAGAACAATCTAAACAGTGGCCTTTTTGGTAAGGGAGAATCTCCCCTACATTATGTTAGGCGACTTCAAGCTTCTGTTTATTCCATTAAAAATGCGGAGATACCATGTTTAAAAGGACTTCCTGTGTAGTAGCACTTTCACTTTTTGGAGCCTCCGGCGTTACCAACGCTCAGGAAGAAGGCAGAATTCAGATGGGCAACGTAGATTTTGTCCCCGATCTTACCACTGAACTTCTGCATATAGATAATGTAACTTACGCTAACGACAGCCAGGAAAATATCAGTAGCTGGGTTGGTATCATTTCGCCACAAATTAATGCTGTTACCGAGTTTCGTGGAAATGAAGTAGAATTCGGCTACCGAATCGAACGTGGCGAATACTTTTCCAGTGAAGCTGACAACTATACTGACCACTTTGGCCACTTGGCGGGTAAGTATGAAATTAATGACCGCAACCGTTTACGCGCCAGTGCGCGCTATGAAGATGGTCATGACGAGCGGGGCCGCCGCTATTCAAACGGGTTTGGTAACGAATTAACTTCACCCGATACCTATAAAAACTCCGAGGTTGATGCAACCTATTCTTATGGTGCCATGTCAGCGTTTGGCCGTATTGATATAACCGCTGGCTACGAAGATATGAACTATGACATGGACGACGGTGTGTATCTTTTCCGAGACAGAGAATACTTTAAGTACGGCGCGCAGTTGTTCTACCGGGTTGCTCCTAGCACTAATTTGGTACTAGATGCTAATCATCAGGAAATTGAATATGATGAGGCTGCCAGACCGGAAGCGACCTTAGACAGTAAAGAGAATAAAGTTCTTGCTGGCTTGACCTGGGATACCAACGAATATACCCGTAGCTTCGTTAAAGTGGGATATAAGCAGAAAAAATTCGAAGCAGTGGATCGGGAAGATTTTTCTGGGGTGGCGTGGGAAGTAGGCATGACTTGGGAGCCTATGACTTACTCTCAGTTTAAGGTGAATACTAAAGCAGATACCCGCGAAACCAACAGCGAAGCCGACTATATTCGTAGCCGTGATTATAGCTTGAGCTGGGAGCACTTCTGGATCGATCGGTTCTCTACCACGGCACAAGTTGCCTACATGACTGATGATTATATTGGAGATGTCGAGGATTTGCGTGAAGATGACACTACCCGACTGACATTGTCAGCAGATTACGAATTTCGCCGCTGGCTAAATTTTGGTTTGTTCTATCAAATGAATGAGCGAGACAGCAACCGTGACATTATCGACTACGACCGGGATGTCGTAGGTATCACTGCAAAGGTAACGTTGTAATGAAAATAGTAGTAAAGCTTATCGTCGCGATCACTCTGACGTTTTGCTTTCTTAACGCGTTTGCACAGGAAGGCAATTTAAGTATGTCCCACTACCGATTGGGTGTGGGCGATAAGATTCTGATTAACGTATTTGGTCAAAGCGATTTATCCATGGAGACGCGTTTACCAGACGTGGGTAAAATCAATTATCCTTTTTTAGGGGATTTGAAACTGGTGGGGTTAACCCTTTCTGAGGTGGAAAGCCTTATATACAATGGCTTGAAAGGCGACTACCTTGTCAATCCATCAGTGGCCGTTTCGATAATTGAATATCGCCCTTTCTTTATCGATGGTGAAGTGAAGCAACCTGGCGGATATCCCTATCAGCCAGGTTTATCAGTGAATAAAGCCGCAGCACTGGCTGGTGGTTATACAGAACGCGCCTCTCGTTCTGATATTCAGATTGTGCGGGAAAAAGACGGCAAGCAGATTTCAATGGAAGTCAGCGTTAGTCACCAGATCCAACCCGGTGACATTATTACCATTCCACAGCGCTTTTTCTAATTGAACAGCCAGCGCTTGTATAGCAAGAGGACGAAGGAATAGCTATGTCTATAAAAATGAGGGATCAGCTTCAGGCTAATATTCTCGACGATGAAACCATCGATTTTGCACATTACTGGCAAGTTTTTAAGCGGTATGCAGGTCGTATCATCGTACTGGCGATTTTGTTTACTTTACTCGTAGCCCTGGTGGTCATGAAGATGACGCCTATTTACTCAGCTACCGCGAGTCTGTTAATTGAATCTCAGCCTGCCAACGTGATGTCTATTGAAGAGATATACAAATCTGACACCACCCGTAAAGATTATATGCAGACCCAATACGAAATCATTCAGTCGCGCCAAGTGGCGTCTCGCGCTGTAGATGAACTTGATTTGGCCAACGATCCCGTTTTTATGCCACCTTCGGATGGTGGAATCGCAATTCTAAATAAAGCTAAAAACTGGATTAAATCTGCCATTCCTTTCTTACCAAAGCAGGAAAAAACCGAACTCACGGAAGAGCAACGTGCCGATAAACGTCGTCAGGCAGCAATTAATAAATTGATGCGGTCCATTAAAGTGTCTTTGGTAGACAATACTCAGGTAATTGAAATAACCGCCATTAGCGATTCACCACAGTTAGCGGCACAAATTGCCAATACAATGGGCGACGTTTATATAGAAAATTATCTGCAGGCTAAAGTTGACATGACCACCAAGGCGACGTCATTTTTAACAGAAAGTATGGATGGTCTGCGTGATAAACTGGCTGAAGCAGAGAAAAAGCTGTCGGAATTTTACGAAGATAACCAGTTGGTCAATTTGAGTAATGGTGTGGTGGGATTAACTGCTGAAGAACTGGAGCAACTCAGTGATCAGCTTATTGACGCGCAAACTACACTCAAGCAGAATCGCACAATTTATGAGCAAACGCAGCGCAATGGTGCAGATTATGGTGCGCTGGCGAGATTACCTGAAGTGCTTAACCACCCCAATATTCAAAGTGTCCGCAGGCAAGAAGCGGCGGCATTGAGCCGGGTATCAGAACTTAGCAAGGTGTACGGAGCGAAACATCCGCAGATGGTAGCGGCTAATGCCGAACTGGCATCAGTCCGAGACACGCTACAAACGCAAATCCGCGATCTTATTTCCAGTATTACTACACAATTTCGCGCCGCGCAGGAGCGGGTTGCCACGTTGCAGGAAGAAGTTTCTACCGTTAAAGCGGAGTATCGCAAGTTATCTAATTTAGAAAACCAGCGCCGCGCATTGCAACGCGATGTGGACATAAATCAACAACTGTACAACTCGATGTTTACCCGCTTAAAAGAAACCAGTGAAATTGGTGGCTTTGAATCGGTTAACGCGCGCATTCTTGACCCTGCTGTGCCGCCTAATAACCCTACCGCGCCTAATAAATCTTTGTTAATTGGAGCCGCACTGGTAGTGAGTTTTGGATTCGGCGTGCTGCTGGCCTTTGTACTTGAAGCACTCAACAGTGGTGTACGTTCCGTGGATGATGTTGAGAAGAAGCTGGGGCAGCGTATGCTAGGCTTAATTCCCATCTTGGTTCAAAAGCGCAAAGAAGATGTACCGCTTCGGGCTTTCTTCGACAACAAGTTTCATCAGTTCAGCGAAGCGGTGCGTACCTTGCGTACCAGTTTATCGCTTATCAATATTGAAAAGCAGAACCAAGCGATTCTGGTTACCTCAAGTGTGCCGAAGGAAGGGAAAACTACCGTGTCCATTAACCTGGCATTTGCTTTGGGACAGTTAGATAAAACGATTTTGATTGATGCAGATTTACGTCGCCCTGCTGTGGGCAAACGGTTCAATGTTCCAAATTATCAGCCAGGGCTGTCAAACCTGACAATGAAAACCCATTCTTTGGATGAATGTCTGGTACATGATGAGCAATCGGGCATTGATCTTATTTGCGCCGGAAGCATTCCGTCAAACCCGCAAGAACTTCTTGCCGGTGATGGCTTCCGTGCTCTTATCAATTATTTGAAAAAGCATTATAAATATGTTGTCGTTGATACGGCACCTACGCAAGCGGTAAGTGATGCTATGGTGGTGTCTAAATCCTGTGATTCCGTAATTTATGTTGTGCGGGCAGACAGTACCAGCGAGAAAATGATTAAGAATGGTTTGGGCCGTTTTCTTCAGGTGGGTCACCGCGTCGATGGTGTGGTGCTGAACCAGGTAGATTTACGCAAATCAGATGTTTCTGAGCGGTATGGCGGTTTCTACGATCAGTATGGTTACAATGCCCATAGCTAAAGTTGAGGTAAAGTAGTGATTGATGTACATAGTCACATAATTCCCGGTATCGATGATGGCGCTCGTACCATGGATATGGCGCTCGCCATGGCTCGCCAAACGGTAGATGCTGGTGTCACGCATCTGGTATGTACGCCGCACATACACTGGGGGCACTACGATAATACCATTGATACCATTAAAGCTGGCTTTCTTGGCCTGCGAGAGGAAATCATCAAAAACGGCATTGAATTGAATATTTCGTTTGCCGGTGAGGTGCGGGTCAGTGAATTAATACCTGGCTGGATGGCAGAAAAGCAGTTGCCTTTTTTAGGTCAGCATAACGGTAAATCTGTGTTGCTGCTGGAAATGCCTCATAGCCATATTCCGGCTGGGTTTGACAATCTTCTGCGATGGCTCCAGGCGTCTAAGGTTCAGCCTCTTATCCCGCATCCAGAGCGTAATCGGGATATTCTTAAACGACCGGAGAAAATCCAGTGGTTACGCAATCAAGGGTGTTTGTTGCAGGTCACAGCGGGTGCACTCACCGGACGGTTTGGTGAGCAGGTAAGGGATGTAAGTCTGGAGATGCTGGCGAATCGACAAATTGATTTGGTGGCGTCTGATACGCATGATACAGAGCGCCGGCCCAACGATATGGGACAGGCTTACGTCCTTGTCAGCGAGCAGGTCGACCAGGAATACGCAGATAAGTTGTTTAAGCTAACACCGGGAAAAATCGTCGGCGTTTACACTGCTTAGTCTGTAACTGCACTCAGGTTATACAAAAAAGATATTTCAGGCAGCTCGTTACCACAGCTGCCTGAATTTATCCCAAATCCCCAGCGAGATGCCATCGAGCAAGTCGATGCCCAGAGCAGACTTAAGTAAATACAAGAACAGCATTCCCACTGCAAACGAAAATACTAAAAACAGCGTTCCCAGCAGTGCTAGGGTGATACGACTGGTTTGTTGCTCCAGGCGGGTTAACTCACGAACATTTTTTCCAGCTAAAAAAACAAAATAGTAGCTGCCACGCCAAAAATTAAACGATCCCCGGCAGTCGATTTTGTGCCGCGCCCAACTTCTTCCCCCCAATGCTTTATTCAGGTGACGAAGCTGATCATCCGAAAACGTATCAGCCACTTCTGGCGGCATTTCTCTCAATACACGTTGAATAGTGGGAGATTCCCGTACGGTTTGTTCAATTACATACACAGATTAAGCTCTCTGATACTTTCGACACTGGAAACTGGATAGTGATAAAGCAAGCAATACAGTAACATACGCAGCATTTGCTGGCGACTGCAACGGCGTGCTGGCGATCATCTGGATCATCGTTCCCGATAATCCGATAACGCAGGCAAATGCCGCTCCGCGAAAAACCACATGACGGCGTTTCGCCATAGCAACCACAGCATGACCAAAACACCACCCAAACATGGCAAGAAAAACTAAACTAAGAGGGAGGCCGAATTCGATTAGAAACTGTCCGTAATCATTTTGCGGCGCTGCTAAGTGACCAGGAATGGGAATATCCTGAAAAGCGGCCGCCGTGTCTATTGCGGTTCCCGCCCCAGCACCTAGTACGCCAAAATGAAAAACACCAGGTGAGGAAGGCTTTTTAAACAAGTTTGGGTTTAACGACGGCGCCGCGGTAATTGTCTTTTCAGGCAGGTCGGGAGGTATCAGTGCGTGGGTTCCAATTCCCACCACAATATCTACAACTACAAGTAGACCTACAAAATATGTGTAATACGTAGGGCGCGGTTTAAAAACTTTTAACCCGTACAACGCGCAGCCGGTTGTTGCTATACACGCAGCCATTACGCCGATAACAGATTCTGACACCAATATTCCGAAAACAAGAAATAGCACCCCGAGCCGAAACGCGGCTTTTCTGCTGAAAAAATATTTAACCAGTCTTCTGATTTTTTCTCGTGCTGTTGAGGTAACAGAAGGTTTAATCTTTAAAACCAATAAACCGAGTGCCGCGCCTAAGGTTAACAGTAAGAAATGCGAAAAATAGGCGTTCGAAAGAAAGGTGCCGGAGGCGCCGTTCGCAACGGGAAGATCGAGGATCAGACTGTGTGATTGTCCTGAACCACGTGAAAAGCTTCCATACAACGCCTGGAAAATGCCCATTCCGAAAATAAATTGAAGTAGCAGTTTAGTTTTCCGTGCAGAACGGATCATGAGTAGTGTCAGCAAGAAAAGACAGAAAAAACTAAGGGTGCGCAGGAGCGATAAAAGCGTATCCTGATTATTAAATGTCAGTGAAAGCCACTGGCTATCTAAGACAGCCAGATTATGTAGGCGCTCCGGTCTTACCCACTCAATAATAAATAGCGGCAGAGGCAGCAATTGCAATAACTGTCCACAGAAGATGGCAATCCAGCCCCAAAAAAGATAACGGTTGCGCCGAATAATCACGCTAGCGACAGCCTGATGCTGCCACCCGTATATTGCGGATATAGTCACTAGTAGCACAGTTAATGTTAACCATCCCCAAGCTGTCGCAGAACCCAGCGGAAGAGGGAGCCACAACAAAATTAAAATTGTTGCGATGAAACAAGAACGGCTGGGTGTTGCTATTTTCTGAAACTTGGACAGGTGAAAGTTCACCAATGCCTCCCTTCTGGTTATTCCCTTTTATGCTGTAGTAGCGAGGTGAATGCATAAAGAAATACAGGGCGTTATCCTGTCATAAGCCGCATGATTCATTATCAATAATCCTTTCACCACTAGCAAATGCCTGACCACATCGACAAGAATGTCATTCTACCATTATTTTACGGGTGAAAAGCAGATAGCTCAATCATCGGCGCATTGGCAGATAAAGTCTTACCTACATCAAATTTATTGAAGGTCTAGACGACTCTTTTTTTGCATTTCGAATCATAAAAGCTTCAACTAAACATGATATATTATTGCACTCCGGCCAATTCCCTATTAAATGAAATACATGCTATCTGGTAGGTTCGTAGTATTTTGCGAACTGGTACAGTTTGTGAATGGCAAATAGCTTAAGTGAGACTTCGGCATTATTAGAATAAGGACATTTCCCATGCAACAACAGCGCAAACGCGTGGCATTTCTGATCAATTCATTAGAAGGAGGTGGTGCCGAACGCGTAATGTGTAAGCTGTTAGATATCATGGAAGGCTATTTTCGTGAAGAAAACGCCGAAGTTTATCTAATACTTTTAGATGATGTTGAAGAAGCCCATTCCTGCCCGGCGTATGTCGAAAAACGGGTATTAGATACAAAAGGAAGTTTACTCTCAGGTTATTCACTTTTACGTAGCGCGTTGCAAAATATACAACCTGAAATTTGTGTAAGCTTTTTAACTCGCAGCAATATGTTAAATGTAGTGCTAAGCAAGCAGCTAAAATATCGCGCCGTTATCAGCGAGCGGGTAAATACCAGCAGTCACTTTTCAGGGGGCTTGAAGGATACCTTCAGCAAGAAGCTGGTGTCGCTGACTTATCCCTATGCAGAACGAATTATTGCTGTGTCAGAGGGCGTTAAAGCAGATTTGGTCAAGAATTTTTCCGTTGCGTCAGAGCGCGTTGATATCGTTTATAACCCCTATGACATTTCCCAAATCCAGACGCTGGCATCGCAGGCAGTCGAGGATTTACCTACCAACGATTATATTATCGGCACCGGTCGTTTAACCAAAAATAAAAACTTTGGTTTGCTGATTGAAGCGTTCGCGCATTCAACTTTGACCGATGATCTGGTTATTTTAGGGCAGGGGGAAGACAAAGAAGCACTCATTGCCAAAGCTGCATCTTTAGGTGTTGCTGAAAGGGTACATTTTCTGGGATTTAAAGCTAACCCTTACCCCTATATTCAGAAAGCGAAGTTTTTTGTTTCCACCTCAAACGCAGAAGGTTTTCCCAATGCCATAGTGGAGGCTATGTGTTTAGGGAAAGCTGTAGTGGCGACTAACTGCGAATCTGGTCCGGCGGAAATACTGTCCGGTCAATACCCTTTGCAGGTAGAGCATTTTGCTGCCGAGAAATACGGATGTCTGTGCGCAGTAAATGATGTGGCAGGAGTAACGCAAGCGTTAAACTATTTACAGGATGACATTCAGTGCGAAGCCTACGCTTACAAAAGCGCTGCCCGGGCGAGAGATTTTAGTAATGCAATTTTCCGCCACAAAATTATTAATGTGCTAGAGCCTGCAGAGCCGACCGGAGAGAGGTCATATGTTTCTGTTGGTTAAAATACTATTTGGGCTTATCAGTGCTTATTTAGTTTATAAAACCGTTTCCAGACGTTGTAACAAATACCTTGCTTTTGCGGTGTTAGCGGTATGGCTGCGGTACTTTTTGTCTGCTTTTCATCAAATTACTTATACTCCTATTGCTGCTGGCTTCTCGATAAACGCCATTGCCTCCATTGGCATTGCTTTCACGGGGCTATTATTGCTGCCGCCTAAGGTGCTATCGCTGCGTACTTTGTCGGTAATTTATCTGTTTTTTGCGGCAATCATCGTGAGCGGCGTGATTAACGGCAATCTGGTGGGGTTGGTAAACGTAATGGTGAAGTGGGTTTTCTTCACTGTCATTGCGGGAGCGCTGTTTATGGCGATTCGCAAAGTGGGAAAAGACGAAGTCTTGCGCAAGTTGCTGGTCGCGTTTTTCCTGCCGGTATCGCTGGAAATTATGTCCATCATTCTGGGCGAAGTAAAGGCGACAGAAGCTGACGGCTCCACCAGTTACATTGGTGGTTATAATCATGAAGCTGCCTTTTCCATGATCATCGCCGCATTTGTGCTGACAGTCGGATTGATCGCAGACAAACAGATTAAGTACCGGGGTGTCCTGTTTACCCTCGGCTGTGTCTTGCTGCTGTTAGTTAACTATCGCACCTCAATTTTGGCTATTCTTCCACTCACCGCGTTTTTTATTTTTAATGCTGCTGAAGCGAAAATCGCGCAGCGTCATAAACCAGTATTTTTTATCACGTCGATAATCGGTATGGGATTCGTTTTCTTAGCTCTCTCTTACACCATGCAAAATCGTTTCGCCGATGTATTTGTGTTTCTATCGAGCTGGGACGATCTGATAAAAGCGCCGGCATATTATACGGAAGAGGAAAAAGATATTTTCTCAGCCCGGGTTTATCTCTGGAGCATGTACATTAACGCCTATGTAAATGGCGACGCTATTCGTATGTTGATCGGTTATGGGCCTGAATCCTGGTCGGGCGTGTTCCCTAAATATGCACATAATACTTATGTCTCATTTCTTTATGAGTACGGCATGATTGGGCTGGTGTGTTTCTTACTCGCTGTAGGGAGTTTTGTAAAGCACTCGCTAAAAATCAAAAATAAGCGTTTTGCGCTGATGTTATTTTCATCCATGGTGGGGTTTCTTATCATGAATCTGGCCACCATGCCGCTTTGGAATATTGAAGGACTTATTCTTTACGCCATTCTCATTGGCAATACAATTGCGCCTGTTAGATTACCGCAAGCACAGGAAACTAAAGGCCCAGAGTTTTTTTCGAAGCTAGTAAAGCTGTAATTCCTGCCCCGCATTCGGGGAGGAAATTTTTTGGAGAGTACTATGAAACTTTGCGCCGTGGGTTTAAGAGGGATCCCCAATGTCATGGGAGGGATAGAGTCTCACTGCCAGCAACTGTATCCGCGGTTAGTGAAAGCCGGGATGGATGTCACTGTGATATGCCGCTCTCCCTATGTCGACACTTCTGTGAAAGAATATAAGGGTGTAAAGCTACGGTCTGTGTGGACGATAAAGCACAAGTTCGCAGAGACATTTTTGCATACCTTTTTAGCGATTTTCTATGCTCGCTTTGTGATAAAACCAGACATCTTGCATATTCACGGTATTGGCCCGGCTTTGTTTACGCCTCTGGCAAAAATATTGGGTATGCAAGTAATGGTGACGCATCACGGCGCGGATTACGACAGACAAAAATGGAATACTTTTGCTAAAAGTATGCTGCGCTTAGGCGAATCAATGGCAATAAAATTCGCAGATCGGGCCATTGTAGTGGGGCGTTCGCTCACCCAACGCTTAAAAGAAACGTTCAGCAAACGCGCCAATCGTATCCTGTTTGTTCCCAATGGCACCATGGCAGATATGGACGACAACATGAGCCGCGACAAGCTTCCTAAAGATTTAACACTTGAAGCGGAAAAATATATTCTGGCAGTGGGACGGTTGGTTCCAGAGAAAGGGTTTCACGACCTGGTCAAAGCCTATCAAAATAGCAGTACGCCTTTAAAACTGGTAATTGTTGGTAACGCCGATCATGAAGACGATTATTCACGAAAATTAATGGCGCAGCGAAACGAAAACATAATCTTTGCCGGACGTCGGCAAGGTGATGAGCTAAATGCGCTATATAAATTTGCTCGTGTATTCTGTCTGCCGTCATACCACGAGGGCTTACCCATTGTGGCTTTGGAAGCAATCAGCGCTGGCACTGACGTGATTATCAGCGATATTGTGCCAAATGCGGATATTGGCTTACCGGCTGACTGTTACTTTGCGGTGGGCAACGTAGAAGCATTGACCCAGAAAATTAATCAAGTTGAAGCCTTAAATCTAAAAATCAACAAAGAGACTTTTCTGAATAAATTTAACTGGGACACCATTGCGTTAGATACTCATCAGATAGCAAAAGAACTTGTAGTTGGCGGGCCTGCCCAGAGACAGACCGTAAACTGATGCGCAACAATAAGAGTTTGTATATGTACCCGATAGAGCACAACAACAGCTTTATCGCGCGCACGCGAACAGTATTTGAGGAGCTAAATTTTAGGGTAAAGCCACTTAAGCGGTTATTCGCTCTTAGCAATGTTCGTAACCGTAAAGCGAATACGGTGGTGCTGAACTGGTATGAAGATCAGCCTTACCGCAAAGGGCTCGGCGGCGCGAAGCGATTGCTATTTGTGATTGGGTTTTTCATCAGTATTTTGAGTTTGCGGCTTTTCAGCAATAACATTCAGTGGGTGCGACACAATTTTAAACCTCATAACACCGCTGGCAAGCCGTTACTCTTTCGGTTTACCCTGCGGTTGTTATCTGCCGTAACTGATCAAGTTGTGACGTTGGAAGCGACCGATAAATTTGATTCCAGCGTCGTTAAGCATCCGCTCTACAAGAACGAGGGGCAGCTTTATCAGTACATCGCCGCTCTTGGCAGTGGCGCGAGAAATATCGAATATCTTTATTTTGGCTCTATCAAGCCTTACAAAAGACTGGATGCGTTACTGAATGTCTGGCCGCAGCCATTGCCGCTAAAGATAATGGGTTTTTGTTCTGATAAGTCTTACACCCAGCAACTGCATGAAATTGTAGCTGCAAGAAGGCTATCAGTAGATTGGGTGAACGAGTTTGTGGAGGATGCCGCACTGGAGGAAGCCGTGGCGACGTCTCGATTCGTTATTATGGCGCATGATGACGACGCTATGATCTCTTCTGGCACCTTCTACATGGCCCTGAGCCTGGGCGCAAACATCTTGTGTTTTGATTCTGCTTTTGCGCGACTGAAATCGAAAGAGTTCTCTTTTGTAAAGATTATCAGCCCTGAGAACCTGCAGATGCAGCTAGCCGCAATAGATTACGTGGACTCCCATATTGTTATCAGCAAAGCTTTAGAAAAGTATAATGAGCAGGCGATAAGAGAATCGTGGCAAGCGATTCTCTCGACGTAGGAAAAATTATTCTGCCAGAGCGAGATTGTGAATATTTATTAAACAGTAAGTGAAGGTTTCTTAGCCGAACTTCTGGAGCATGGATGCTCCAGCAGAGCCATCAGCGATGATTTTACGGTGTTTCGGATAAAAAACTTTTACCTATTTTCACAGCTGATCGTCTTTCGCTCACTCATGCGGTTGCCCCGCTTATTCTGCTTCAACCAGAGCGGTGACGCGAGAATAGATAGCGTTATCGATGTCGCAAAGCGTATGAATTTTATCCATTATTGCGGCGTTACCCGTGATATCCGATGAGGCAGTTTGGTTAGGGCTGGCGTTTTTATTAGCAATTTTGATAGTGGTGTTAAAGGTTTGATTGAAGCGAGCTTGCCACTTATCCATGTTGTCTAAGGTACCAAATACGGAGAATCGTCTGATATTGGCAACAGCTTCTTCTATAACGGTGTCTCGATTGGCGATAATTTCATGAGGATTAGTGTATCCGGAAAAATATTTCGCATACGTTAATCCTGCGGTTAAACCCTTCTCTGAATCGACATAGGTTTCAATGTCATCATCATGCTTGAGCCATTCTGACTTCTTAAACTTGTTGTAAACAAATTCGGATATAAAACGGTCAACCGGGTTACGTAATATAGTAAGAAAGTGCCAGTCTTTGGCAAAATTTCCCACTACCGACGGACGGGCAATACAGTGACCATGGGTGAAAATCATCTTAGGATCATTAAGGTGGAAAATAAGATGCGTCTCTCGAGCGGTCATCATATCAACGTTTAATAGCTCGCTGCACACGCGGCTGCTTTTAAGGTCGATGCTGCCGGTGAATTTGGTGGCTTTTAAAAATGAAGGATAAATTGAAGAATAAATAGCGTTAGAAAGTGAAACCCCTGCGCATTTGGGAACGTGGCAGAAGAATATCTTCGGATACCTCGCCAAATACTTTTCCGACTGCTGCTTTAAGATT
Organism: Alteromonas pelagimontana; assembly: GCF_002499975.2. NCBI lineage: Bacteria > Pseudomonadati > Pseudomonadota > Gammaproteobacteria > Alteromonadales > Alteromonadaceae > Alteromonas > Alteromonas pelagimontana. The sequence continues at coordinate 1,107,492 of NZ_CP052766.1, read as the reverse complement.
TCTTGCATGATTCTTGCTCCTGAATTTTCATGAAATGGAAATCTCCACAGACTTCCTTGGTCAATTGGAATAACTTTAATCAAAATTCACAGGGACATTATGAGCTTAACTGTTAGCGTAGTAATAACCACATTTAACCGACCGGCAGAATTGAAAGAAGCGTTGGACGGTGTTTTTGCTCAGATTGTGCAACCATTAGAAGTGATTGTTGTTAATGATGCATCTTCCTTGCCATATGATGATGTAATTAAAGAATTTTCTGACAAGACCAATTTTGTTCATAAGCTGTTACCAGAATCGTCGGGTGCAAATAAGGCGCGGAACATCGGTGTGGATTCAGCGGTCGGCGACATTATCGCTTTTCTTGACGATGACGACATCTGGATGCCGGATTACTTACTTGAGCATGTTAAAGCGTATGAAGATGGCGCCGATGCGGTGGTCAGCGGCTATCAAAACTTAGGGAAAGAAAGCGAAATTTACGTCCAACCTTCTCCGGTTGTCGACGCAGACGTTTTACGTACAGGGAACCAGTATTGTGGAATGAGCGGGTTTAGTATTCGCCGCCAATTGGCCTTGAAAGAGCGGTTTGATGAGACACTGCCGAACGGACAGGATTGGGACATGTATGTTCGTCTGTATCAGTTGGGATATAAACTGGTGAATATTCCTCGGGCGATTTTCTACTATCGCTTTATGAACATGGATGGTATCGGCGCAAAAGTTGCCAGCATGACACCAGAAGAGGCGGTTTCACGCTTACGTTCGGCCCAGAAACACAAACTGTTTCTTGGAAAAACCCATTACAGAAAGAGGGTTGCGGCGCAGTTACTGGTCTATCTGCCACTGAAAAAGCATAAGGTAAAGTGGGTAACAAAATCCATTCACATGGCGGGTTTGAAAGTGACCCTCAGTCATATCGCCAACGTAACATTGAAGAAGCTAAGACAGCGAGCCTAACTGACTCAGCTTCACCTTTAACGCCACTACGAGGAATGGAACATGGAGCTCTACGAGGATCAGTTTGCGGATAAATACGATTATCCTCATCAGACGGCGACCAGTAAAATTCTGGTTATTGCATCAACGGTTCGCTCTGGTAGCCATATGCTAGGTCATGTGTTGCGCGAGACGGGTGCATTTGGTTTTCCGCTTGAGTACGTAAACGCCAAAAACCTTGAGAAGTGGAAGAAAAAGTTCGGTGTAAATGATGTAGCCTCTGTATTGCAAGAGCTCAAGGCCAGACGTACTTCTACGAACGGTGTGTTTGGCATTAAAATTCATTATTCTCACGTACAAGCGGCGTTTGGCGGGTTTGAAAAATTAAAGCAACTGCTACCTCAGGCATATTTTGTTTTACTTAGTCGCGATGATGTAGTGGCACAGGCCATTTCCTTAGCCATTGCACGCCAAACCGGATCATGGATAGCCGGGCAGGGTGACAGTGACAAAACGCCGGAATACCGTTTTGAGGAAATTGATAACGGGCTACGGCGAGTGATATTTGAAAACGCATCCTGGCGTTACACTTTTGCTGCTACCGGCAGCCGGTATATGGAGCTGAATTTTAAGGACGTAAAAGCCGATCCTGCCAGCGCTGTATTACGCATTGCTGACTTCATGGACCTGCAAATTGATCCTCAGTCTGTTCCCATGGCGCCGGTGACTAAGAAGCAGAGTAAAGCGATAAACCAGCAGTGGTCAGAGCGTTTTCATAAAGAATTTAATGGGAATGACGAACTTATGCGCTACAACGGCGAAAGCGTCATTCATAGATTAGCCAGAAGATTTTCTTAACGAGTACCGGCCAAGCGCGGTAGTGAAAGGAAGTTTGTAAGTAAGGACAACAGATGTTTTATAACTGGGCAGTAAAACAAAAGCATAAAGAAGAGAAAAAGCTGATTTTCTGGTGGCAGTCCAAGAAGGACCCTCGCCCCAATATCGGCGATTATGTCGCGTACGACTTGGTTAATCGAATCATTGCTATGAAAGGAAAGCAGATTACCGACAAAAAAGATCATAGCAACAAGCTGGTCAGTGTAGGATCTGTTTTGCACTTCGCCAACACCGGTGACACTATCTGGGGCACGGGTTTAAATAAAAAAATGGCTGACAAAGTTAATCGCTTTAAAAAGTTGGACGTGCGCGCCGTACGCGGGCCGTTAACCCGTGATTACCTGATGAAGCGCGACATTGAAGTACCGCAAATCTATGGCGACCCGGCCATTTTGCTTCCGTACTTTTACCCTAAAAAGTTAATGGAGCAACCGCAGAAAAAAGACTTCATCATTATCAATCATATGAATGATGACATGGCTAAATATGCAGGTCATGAGGAGCACTTAGTCACACCGATGCAATATCCCGGTTCTTTCATTGAAAGCATCGTCAATTCAAAGCTGGTCATTTCCAGCAGCTTGCATGGGGTAATTATTGCAGAAGCCTACGGCGTCCCTGCTATCTTCTTTGACTCGGGAAGTGGCGAAGCTATGTTTAAGTACGAGGATTATTATCAGGGAACCGGCCGTAGAGACATTCCCAAAGTAACGACTATTGAAGAAGCGTTAAGCCGCGAAATAGTCTCGCCACCAGATTTCACTCCTATTGCGAAAAAACTGTACAACGCGTTTCCGTTTGATTTATGGATGTAATATTAATCCGCCTTTGTCTCTGAGCTGAGCACACATCAAGGGGGATTAGTATAACCGCAAAAGGCCGATGAACTTTTTCACCGGCCTTTCATTTACCATTTCCTGATCACGCCTCTACCTGATTATCTTTTACGACCTTCTTTGGCATAGGATTCCTTTTAAGTTCGCCAATGACAGAGAAGGTTTTTTGTCGGAAGAACAATAACAGGATAAGACCGTAAATTATCGCTCCAATACCTACCAAGGCCGCTAGTTCAAGAAAGACGTTGGTAATAGGCAGCACATGCATACGCTCAAGATAAAGCACGCTGGCAAACATGGTAAATCCCGCTAATGAAAACATCCAGGTATGTTTAATGGCATCGCTAATTCCAATGCCTAAATGCTTCTTCACCACATTAAACTTCAGAATCACAGTGACGTAATTCGCCACGACCAGTGCAACAATAACCGCATATAGCCCCCATGGAACCGCCATAATTGGCAGAGCCATATTCACCACAAGGTTAATCATGTTCAGCTTGAATGCCTGGCCCGGTAATCCGCGGGAAATTAGCAGATTAGGTAAGTAGTAAGCCATTACCTGTGTGGGAGCCATGATGGCAAGAATAGACAAAAGATACGCACTGGAAGTCCATTTATCGCCAAACACCAAATCGATAAAAGGATGAGCAACTGCGCCAATTCCAAAATAAATAGGGGTAACAAATATAGCAGTCATGCTGACGATTCGATTAAAAGTTTTCTTCAACCGTAGTTCGTCAACCCGCGCTAACCCAGCCAGTGCTATTCTGTTTAACGGCTGGAAGGTAAGATTGTTAATCACAGAAAAGCCTTGTCTGGCCACTGATGAATAAGCAAAAGTCGCGGCGCCGAGGAAAAACGCAATCACGATATTAGATGTTTTCTGCGAAAAGAAGTTTACGAAAGACATTGCAATAAGCGGTTTAGAAAAAGAAATAATTTCCGGTAGATGACTTTTGTCTTTGACCTTTTGCGGACGAAAATCAGATTTGGCACAGGTTAACGCGGTAGACACCACGCTTTGCGCAACCTTCCCATAGATAATCGCCCAGGCTCCGAAACCCTGCAAGGCTGTTACTACAGACACAATACCGCCGATTATTACGCCAGCGGTATCGTAAGCCGCTAATTTCTTATTTTGGAATTCCCGCTCCAGCTTGGATTTATGAATTAATCTGAATCCATTAGAAATGGGAATGATGGCAAGTGCGGCAATAAGTTGCGCCGCCAGCTCAGAGTAGGTGTAATAAGCTATAGGCACTGCTACGGCAAAGATCAGCGCCGCAATGCCTGCCGAGACCACCATCAGTACCCAAAATGAGAGACTGGCAAAATCGTTGTCCCACTCTTTGCGCTGAATAAGATTCTGGCTTATACCCACAGTGACAAATAAATTACAAAACTCCACCACCATTAAACAAATGGCGACCAGGCCGAATTCTTCTACGCCGAGAATGCGAGCCATAATGGCGTAAACAATAAAATTTATGATTTGTGCAAAGCCGTTGGCAGATAAACTGAAAAATGCCCCGGCAATGGATTTGGCTTTTAACGACATGGGCTGAAATACGTTCCCTGTAAGAATAACTGATTGTTGCAATAGGCGAGCCAATTGCTCGCCTTATTTGATGATCCCATAAATATAGTTTTTGCCATCTTCAGAAAGTTGCGTGATGTTATTAATGTAGTATTTGTCGCATACCGGCAACAACATACTGCCTTGCGCTTCCAGTACCTGCTGAACGCCATGAAGAGACTGAAGCTTTTCATAAACGTATGGTTCGGTGATTACGGCATTAACCTTGGGCTCGCCGCTGGCGACATTATACATAAAGTTATTGATGAAAAGAGAGCCAGCGAACTGTTCCGGATCATACACGTTATAGCCCACCATATTGTTATCTTTTTCAGTGACAATAATATTGTTCTGCGCCAATATCCAAAACGTACTGTCGTCCTGAAAGCGTGATGCCGTTAAACCGTTTCGGGCCACCGTGATGAGGTTGTGCAGAATATAGGCTCTGCCCATGGGTGCGGTTAGTAAGCCTCCCAGTTTTATTGCTGCCCACTGCTTGCCGGTTTGATCGCCAAGATCGTGGATAAAGTTGTTAAAGATAAAGCTCGGGCCTACTCTTACTGGAATGGCGCTTATGCCTGTATAAGTGTGCGACACGTCATTGTTGTAGAACAATACATTGCTTTGTCCGCCGTCCAGTTCAATACCGTCGTCGTTGGCGTAGGCTAAAATGTTGTTGTAAATTGCTGAATCGCGGACAAATCCGCCTAACGCCTCTGCGTTTTTTCTACCCTCTATCACATCATTGAAGCGATGATCCGGTGCGCCGGTAAAGACATTGTTGCGTAGGATTATCTGCCCCTTAAATTCAGGATCTGGATGATTGGCATGGGCCAGAAATGCTGTGGGCCCTTTAGGATGGGCAACGGACCAGTCATTGGCCGAGGGAACAGGATCATGAACGTAGCAATTTTCCACGGTAATGACACCCGACTGACGAAAATAAAGACCTGCATCATAGTTTATTGGCCCGGCGCCTTCTTCCTCAAAGGCAATGCCATTCTTCATGATTTTTGGCTCTCGGCCCCAATTCGAAATATCACACTTGTTTATCCAGAGGTGGTGAGCGTTTTCACCATATACTGCATGTACGCGACCGCCACGAACGGTGATATTTTCGAAATAAATATAGCTGTTGTCACCAACGAAAATAGCGTGCTTGTCATCCTCGTCGGCGACAATGGGCGTGTTTTCATCGCCAACAATTTTTACCCAGCCGTCTGGGCTTCCCTGAATATTGAGTTCCTCTAAATCCAGCGTTCCGCCGCGGTAAATGTCGGCTAGCTTGTAGGTTTTAGCAGGGTCAAAAGGCGGCTTATCAGGGCGTGTAGTAAATTTCTGGGATATTTCATCCGTTACGCGGTCACCTTCCTTCAACGAAATTTTTATTTCATAAGAGGTGGCGGGTTGTAAATAGACAATGGGACCTGTCAGCACACTATTTACAGGCTCCCAGACCAGCTCCCGGCCACTCTTCCATGGTGTATCAGAATTTCCCGCTTCGCGATATTGTAATGTGGCTTGCGTTGTTTCGGTCACGCCTGAAAGTGTAACGCTGGCTGATTCGATTAGTGGCTGAATAAATACACTGCCATCATTTGACAGTGCAACAGGGACGGTCTCTGCGACAAGAACGCCCGCCGAAGATGCCCATTTATTCAATTTTCCTGCTTCAATTTCTGATGAGGCTTTTAAACTGCGATAAACCTCATACCTTTCGAGCGGGAACAACACCATAGCGGCTTTAACGTAAGCTCTAGTAGCTTCAGGATTATCAGCAACGAGCTGATTTACCGCCTGGAGAAGTGGCGTGCCAGAACGCAATTGCATAAGTAGCTCGGCAGCCTGAGTATTGTCGGCTGTAGGCAGGTTCTTCATCAATCGGCTATATTTTTTTGCTGCCGCAAGATTAGCAACCAATGTGGTCGCCTCTTCCACTGTTGTAATTTGTTGTTCTTCAATCTTTTGCAGCGCAGCGTTGCCAGGTTGACCAGGAAAAGAGGGCGCTTGTGTTGTCTGCGAACTTACTGGAGCACAGGCAGTCAATGCTGAGCCGGCAGACAGAAGAAAAATGATAAATAGCGAGTAAAAAGGGGATATTTGCATCCTGATCTCCTTAGAGAGGGAATGGGGAATCAGCTGGGTAAATACATACTTGATTTACCGCCAATTCGGTTTAGTTACTTTGATATATTTCAATCTTCTTTGGTGGAGCGTTTCCCGTTGCTGTGATCTTCATCGATCTTCTTCTAAAAACGCTTACCGATCAGAGCAAGAGCATGAATGCTAAAAAAATCAGCAGTCTAAAGAAATAAGCTAAATTTCTCATCCGAAACGCCGCAAAAACATCCCTGATGGCTCTGCTGGAGCATCCATGCTCCAGCAGTTAGGCTAAGAAATCTTCACTTATCGCTTAAAAATCAACGGCAATCTCTCCCTGGCTTACCTATGAGGCTCAGCAAAACAGGTTTTACCTTGCTCGCCACGGGCCTTAAATGGGCATGAATGATAACTGGCAGTCACGACCGGATTGTCACTGCGTCAACTTAAACAGTTGAAGCAACTTACGCAGTTTAAGCAGAATTGATGCCACGGCCATCACAGTAGATCGTAATTATGGCAGTAGTATTAACTGTTCATCCACCCAGAGAACAATTGAAGCGAAAATTCGATGTCTTGGGGAGGCAAATTTAGCGCAATGAAGAACCTAATGCCGCGGCCCATTCCAACTCTTGGCGAGGCAAACCGTTGGCACTTTTGGCATCAAAGCAGTGTAAAGCGGAGTACGCATTGGCAGAGGGCAGGCGCAGATAGTGGCAAAGAGCAAAGAAGAGCAAGCCACAACGTCTTAATGAATTATCGCAATGAAGGTAAACGCTACCGGCTTTTTGCAGCGTTTGTTGAAGCTCAACGATATATTGTTGTAGGTGGGCCTGCTCGCTTTCGCTACATTGGATGGTATGTTCAAAAGGGAGCCAAATCCATGTAACCCCGCTCTCCTGGACAGCATGTTGCACTGTTCTTGCACTTTCGTCGGAGGTTTGCACCGTGGCAATATGGGTAAATCCAGCATTGCGCAAAGCAACGCAGCGCTTCGCATCAGGCGCAGTACCCAGGCAAATACTTCCGCCAGCTATTTTAAATCCAGAGAATGATTCGCTGTAATCTATATCAGGGGGGTGAGCCATAAATCCTTATTTGCAACGTAGCCGCCGATGTCATACCACGTAATAATAAATTGAAAAGTAGTGGCACACACAACCACCGAGAACAAAAAGATGCCAAACGGCATGAGTGTATTTTACTTTTTTCGCCACGTAAAATAAAACCCCGACGCTAAAACAAAGCCACCAGCAATAATTAACCATAAACCGGCGCCTGGAAGCGACATGTATAATGGGTAAATCAGCCCCAGCGCAAACCATCCCATCATTAAATACGTGGCTACCGATACCTTTGGAAAACGGTGCTGGGCTACTATTTTAAAAGTTACGCCGATGAGCGCAAATGTCCAAATTAGTGCTGTCATAGTTATTCCCAACCAACCGCCGATAGACACTACGAGAAAGGGGGTGTAGGTTCCCGCGATGAGAAGATAAATAGCGCTATGGTCGAGAAGCTTAAGCCAGCCTTTTGCCCGCCAATGATGGATACCGTGGTAAAGAGTAGAGCTTAAAAACATGAGAATGAGCGTTGAGCCGTAAACTGCCGAGGCAGTAGTTGATAGCGGATTTTCAGCTCTTAACAACAAAAAGAGCGTGCCGGCGATGGCGGCAATAAGCCCCAGTCCATGACTCAGACTATTCAGTCTTTCTTCAATAACGGAATACGCGCAATGGGGAAGATACGACATGGTACTTCCTTTTCTGTTGTATCTGTGGTCAGTCTAAAATTTCAGCGAACACTTGTAAACTTACTTTCTAAGCCGTTAACACTAACTTAGCCGCTCATTTTTGTCGTATCGGTTATCGTAAATTTATTTTGGCTAATGCGCTTTCCACAGCAGTGTATATGCTTTTCATCTTAAAGGGTTTAGCAATAAACAGATTCATTCCCGCTTTTTTGCATGCTTGTTTATCAGCGTCTGCGGTATTTGCAGTAAGTGCAGCAATGACCGTTTCATCTGCCACTAACCCCCGCTGTCGCAATATCCTAGTGGCATCCAAGCCATCTAGCTCTGGCATTACACAATCCATAAAAATTAAGTCGTAGCTATTTTCCTCGCACTTATAAACTGCGTCTCTACCGTCTACTGCGAAATCAGGCGTTATATGGAATTTATTTAAACTCGCTTCCATTACGAGCCGATTGATTTCGTTATCATCGACAACTAGCACATTTAACCTTGAACCGTCTATTAAAGCAGTGTCGTTGTCATTTCTGTCGGAAAGATCTTCTTGTCCAGTAGCGACCGTAAGCTCCACCCTAAATGTAGAGCCTATATTTTTCTCGCTTTGGACATTAATACTCCCGCCCATCATGTCCACCAGTTCCTTTACGATGGAAAGCCCTAAACCCGTTCCTCTATTTTTCACCGAAATATCTCTGATGTCTTGCCGAAACGGTGTAAATATTGATTTCAAAAATGGCTGAGTCATGCCAACACCGGTATCCTCTATCACAATAGCTAAATGTACTTTACCATTCCCCCCTTTTGCAGATGCAGTTAATTTGACTTCGCCTTTATCAGTAAATTTTAGCGAGTTACTCAATAAGTTTGACACGATCTGGCTCAAGCGTGTGCTATCTACGTATACCCAACAAGAATCGGATATATCCAAGTTGACAAAGAAGTCTATCGATTTTTTAGTAAAAAGGGGTAGGTACATGGACGCAAGGTCAACAAATGACGTCTTTAGCAAAAAGTGGCTGGGCTCTAACTTCATGCTGCCATGGCTAAGCTTGGAGTAATCAAGCACTTCATTGATTATTTTTAACAGATTGTCTGAGCTTCTCAAAGCGACCTGAAGCATTTCCTTTCGTCGTTCAGCATTCCCTTCATCAACTAACGCCGTAAGCATACCGGTGATGCCATTTAAGGGAGTTCTTAGTTCATGGCTAACCTTTGCAAAAAGAATGCTTCTGTCCCTAAGCGCTAGTTCAGCTTCGATTTTTTGTTTCTTTAATTCGTTTCGCAACGTAACCGCTTCAGTTATATCTTGAAATGTACCAAATAACCTTTTGCACTGTCCGTCTTCAAATTCAGCACTGCCATGTGTGGAAACCCAAATATTTTTTCCTTTAGCTGTAATGAGTTCAACTTCCAGATTCCAATCTTCACCATGCGCAACAGCGCTTTCAACAGCTTTAGTTACGGTATCTCTACTGCGATCTTTGTAAAATTGAATCGCTGAATTTAACTCAGGTACGTAATCGCTTGCGACTTCGTGAATTTTACGTGTTTGATCGCTCCATGTGATTTTATCAGTGGCTAAATCAACCTCCCAAGAACCAATTTTCGCAACATTTTCCAATTTGTTAAGCATCTTATTTGCTTGCACTAACTGGGAGACCGATTCTTTGCGCGCGTATTCTGAGCCTAACCACTGGGCTAGAAGTTCAACATAATCAATATGGGTCTCGGTAAAAGGTTTAGAAGCTTTAGCTGAAGAAAAGTTAACTGTGCCAAAAACTAACTCGCCAACTCGAATTGGTGCACCAATGTAAGATTCCAGACCAAAGTTCTTGTAGCAAGGATGTTCCGCAATATCGGTTTCAGAAGCTTGGTGAAAACTAATAGCAGAATTTGCTTCTAACGTATGTACGCAATAGGTTCCTTCTAAATCAAAGGATGTACCTGCTGTAAGTGAGTTATCAGGCGTTTGTGCAAAGAGTACCGTATAATTTGTTCCCTGAACGCGACTAACCAGACCAATATCTAGTCCGAAGACAAGTAAGCCAAGTGAAAGTAACTTTTGTACTTTTTCATCAAAATCCAGCTGTTGATTAGAAACAATATTTTGTAAATCGTGAATAAAGTTCAACCATCGCTCCTTTGGAAAATTTGCCTAAACCTTCTGTCAACAGGAATAACCTGGAAGATATAGCCGGAATTAATTCTGCCGCATGAAAATTGAAGTTAAAAAGGCGAGTCCCCCTCTACGTCTCAGAGATGAAGACAACCTTATTTCTCCCTCTTTCTTTGGCTTTATACAAAGCATTATCTGCAGTGTCTATTAGTTTTGTTAAATTCGTTTGGCTGGTTGTCGATACAGTATTTATCGTTGCCCCCGCGCTTATGGTGACGTGCCCAAAGCCGCTACTTTCATGACGAAGCTTTAGTTGAGCAATATTTATTCGCAAGCGTTCTGCCACAGTAATAACACCGGCCTCATCAACAAAAGGAAGCAGCACCAGGAATTCTTCTCCGCCAAACCGAATTAGCCGATCTAAAGGTCTATGCAATGATTTCTGAAGTGAGGAAGCCACCTCCTTTAAACATTTATCCCCTTGAAGATGGCCCAGCGTATCGTTATATTTTTTAAAATAATCTATATCAACAACAATAACGCCCAGTCTACGTCTATCTCTATTGACTTGTTTGATGATATGGGGAACTTCTTGCTCTAAATACACCCGATTGTATACCTCAGTCAGTGGGTCTTTGTATGTCATCTTCTGAAGAAGATCTACGCGCAATTTACTTTGCAGTTGATTTTTTATACGGTGGATTAACGTTGAAGGTGTAACAGGCTTGACAACAAAATCTGAGGCTCCTACTTCCCAACACTCATTTTGCGTTTGTTCATCTTGTGATGAGGTGACAAAGATAACAGGAATATTCTTTGTTTTTACTGATTGTTTAAGAAGAGAGCAAGCCGCCTTCCCGTCGAATTCTGGCATTACCATGTCGAGTAAAATGAGATCTGGCTGGTAACTTTCACATTGAGACGCTATGTCAAAGGCACTCTCAGCCAATTTCACAATAAAATGCGGGCTGAGTAAGTTCTCAAATATGATGCGGCTGGAAAGTTCGTCATCAATAACTAGAACTCTGCATTCATGAAACGGTTTGATATGCAGATCCATAGACCTCCAAATTTGTAAGGCATTAACATAAAAAGATGATAGTGCTGATTGGATTAACTTTTCAATATTTATATGAGATTTAGACGAATTGAGGACGGATTATCCTTGGGGAAAACGTACAATCTATTACTTTGCCAGCTTACCGTGTTACGAAGTTCTGATATTAGTTTGGGTAACGTCGACGTGTTACTGTGTACCGTCTATCGCTTTTTCACCAGCAATTAAATTTGAATTCAATATTAAAATAAACGTATTGTTCAGCTAAACTGCTTACAGTAATCAACGTATATTTGCGAGTTTAGCGAGCGATTTTTTACAGATTAATAAGGAGCTACCTTTGGATTTTGAAAAGGAACAATATAAGCTGTGGAATCGGGAGGCGGCGTTATCTCGATTAATGGGCAATGAAGAATTATTACAAAGAGTAGCATCCATATTTGTAAATTCCGCGCCTGATAAAATCAATCTTCTTGAGGAAGCTATTGTAAGACATGACCAAGACGCTGTGCGCCTACTCAGCCACACATTGAAAGGATCCGCTGGTGAAATAGGGCTTGAGCGGTTATGGGCCTCAGTCGCCCAGCTTGAGACTCTAGCATCAAGCGCACAGGTAGATGAGTGGTATAAACAATTTCAGTTAGTTAAAGAGGACTTCATGTGTTCTATGGAAATCCTTCGATAACGTCTTAAATAAAAGAGGAGCTTTTATAAGTCGAGAAGATCTCACCCGTTTGATATTTGTGGGTAAGCCAAAAAATATTCTTTCATTATTTCTCTGGCTGAAGGGAGAACATAAGCGAATAAAGTACAGGTACAACCCCCAATGACAACACTGTACCTATCGCCAGTCCAAAAGAAATAGCGGAAGCCATGCCATAAAACAGTACGTCGCCACTTAACATCAGCGGCAGTAATCCCAAAATAGTGGTGAATGTTGACATCAGAATAGGGCGCAAACGCCTGACGCTGGCCTGAATTACTGCTTCCGCTTCCTCTTTTCGCCCGGTATCGCCTTTTTCGCGAACAATATCATCACGTTCAGTATCAATTCTTTCAATAAGAACAATGCCGTTGTTTACGATAATGCCCGCCAGCGCGTACAGCCCCAGAATGACCATAAAGCCGAAATTACCCTGCATAATGAGCAGGCCCAGTGCGGCGCCAATAATAATTAAAGGTATGGTAAATAAAATAATCAGTGTTTTTCGGTAAGAACGAAACTGGGCAATCAGAATGAGGATAATCAGCCCCAGGCACATAGGCAGATACTTATTAAGCGACGCCTGAGAAGTAGCCGATTCTTCAATAACGCCGTCGTATTCAATTACATAACCGTAGGGAAGTTGCTGTCTTAGTTTAGCAACAGCATCAGCAAGCTTTGGAACCATTTCCTCAGCGTTGTAGATGTGACTTTTTGCTTCCACGGTAATGGTGCGAAACAGGTTTTCACGGCTTATGCGGGAGAATCCGGTTTCGTAGCGGATTTCTGCTACCTGCGTTAAAGGTACGCTCACGTTACGTGACTGTGAGTAAATATTCACACTCTCAATGCGGGCAAGATTAAACCGCTCATTGTCGTTAGCGCGAATTACAATAGGTAGAACGTCGTCGCCTTCCAGGAACTCCGAAATAACGCGCCCGCTAAAGTAAGTGTTCAAAGTACGGGCGATATCGCTGGAACTCACCCCAGCGCGGCGGGCCTTTTGCTGGCTGATATCAAGTTTTATCTGCGTAACACGATTCTCCCAGTCATTTTTAATGTCAAAGCTGCCGGGAAGGTTTTGAAGAAGGTGCTCCATTTTTTGCGCGGTTTGAAACAGCAGATCTTTATCCGGGCCCTTCACCTGAATTTCTATTTTGCTGGAATCAGAGGGGCCTAAAAACATTTTTGTCACTTGGGCAAACACGCCGGGATATTCCGCGGCAAACATTTCCCGCAACGCATTAATAGTGGGCTGCGCATACTTACGTTCGCCCACGTCAACCATAATGAAACCTTTCGAAGGTTCTGGATCAACAGGTGTAAGGGAAAGCACAAATCTGGGGCCGCCAAATCCACCATAGCCCACATGTTTCTTCACGTGGGGAAACCGCTCCTTATCATCCAGCTGATGGAAAACCCGTTGTAATACTTGCTCAGTTTCACGAATGGAACTACCCGCTGGCAAGTCGAGATAAATCAGAATCTGTGACCGATCGGAATCGGGGAAAAACTTAGCAGGCACCTGACTGAGTCCAAAGCCTCCTAACAGAAAAAGAAGTACCATCAGCGCCATAAACGTAATCCGGAAGTTCAAAATTTTACGGAGCAGAACTTCATAAAAAGGATTAATTTTGGCAAATAGATCCGTTAGGTCAATTCCTTTTTCATCATGATTTTTCACCGCTTTTGCAGAAATAAAGTGATAGCAGAGGTAGGGCGTAATGGTTTGGGACAATAGCCATGACACCAGCAGCGACACCAAAATGATGATTGAGATAGATCGGGTGTATTCACCGGCAGCACTGTCGGCAAGCATCAACGGCAGAAAGGCTAATATGGTAGTAGCCGAAGAGGTGAGCAACGGAAAAGCCAGAGACCGGCTGCAGTTTGCCAGAGCATCTTCTTTGGATTCCCCGTCTTCCAGTCGGCGTTTGTAGTCTTCGGCAACAACTATGCCGTTATCCACCAGAATGCCCAGCGAGATAATCAGGGTGGCCAGCGACATGCGTTCCAACACCATTCCGCTAAACGCCATTACGGCAATGGTTAGCAGGATTACGCCCGGTACAATAGCACCTACAATTAACCCGGCCCTCACCCCCAGAAACAGAATAACTACCGCACACACAATGGCTAGCGTTTCTAACACGTTAATGCTGACGCCATTAACTGCCTGTTCTACTACATCCGCCTGCCGGGTAATGGTTTCCAGGGAAAATCCCGCAGGAAGCGTCTGATTCAGCTCATCGATCAGAGCTTCCATTTGCGGTGAAAATTTTAATACATCAACATGGTCATTTTGGGCTATGGCAAAGACAATCGTTTTTCGACCGTTATACCATGCAGTGCGCGTGGGCGGATCTACCGGTTGGCGTTTAATGGTGGCAATGTCCTTTAACAGCATGGTTTCCTGCTGACCCGGAACGGCAATTAACGCATTGGCTACAGCCTCTACCGATTGAAAATATCCTGAAGGCTGAATAGTATAATTGGTACCGTGAGTATCCACAGTTCCGCCGGGCTGAATAATATTTTGCTGTTGCAACATGTCGACCAGTTGTGCCGGCGACATATTCATTTGCGCCAGCTTACTGTTGTTAATTTCTATAACAATTTGTTCTGGCAATACCCCAAGTAAGTCAATTCGTTTTACGCCTTCAATGCGAAACAGGGAATCACGTACATGCTGGGCAATATCGAATTGCTCACCCATTGTGTAGCTGTCCTCAGCCACTAAAGCCACAGTCAGGACGGCAACATCGCCGAAATTATCGTTAACCAATGGCGTAGAGGTGCCTTCCGGTAAATCGCTTTGTACTTGCTCCAGTTCATCCCGTAAGTCATCCCAGATTTGTTCAAGCTCAAAATACCGGTCTTGAATCTTCACATGGAGGATCGACTGGCCGGTCATGGAAATAGAACGAATTTCTTTAATTTCTGGTAACTTACGAGCCGCCTCTTCAAGAGTTTTGGTGATCAGTAATTCTACTTTATCTGCAGGTAGACCTGGGTATTGTGTGGTTACTACCGCCTCGCGGATGGTGATGGTAGGGTCTTCCTGGGCAGGTAAACTAAAATAACTGAATAACCCAAAGCCCATCAGCACAAAGACAACAGCCAGCATCAAGCGATTGTGTTGCAGGCTGAGTTGAGAAAACGACTTCATAAAATCAGCCCTTTACTCGTTAAATAATCGAGGTTTGTCAGAAGTCAGATTCACCGCTTCCCCTTCTTTTAAAAATTCCACACCAGAGCGAACCACAGGAAGATCAGCAGTTAAATTTCCCTGAATGAGAGCCGTGTCTTGGTTTAACGAAAGTAGCGTAACGAGCTGCCGGGTGACGGTATGAGTGTGATTGTCGGAGTTGGAAACAATTTTCCATACAAAATGCTGATTTTTATCAGCGGCGCCTAAAGCGCTTAATGGCACCACAAAGGTATTGGTGGCGACTGTCGCTGTATCAAAAGTGAACTTTACCTCGGCGCTCATTCCCGGTTGTAGTGTCGAGTAGCCGTCGTTAAGTCTGACAGTAACAGGAAACGCATTGGCACTTTGCGCTTGGCTGCCAACTTCAAACACTTTGCCGGGAATGGGCGCTTCCTTTAACGCAAATACTGTAACATCAACCTGATCGCCCGGGTGTAGTTGACTGATCAGATTTTCAGGTGCCAATACCGACACTTCAATGCCTCCTGTTCCCTGAATAGAAAAAGCAGGTTCGGCGGGTGTTACCCGTTGTGAAGGCTCAATGTGACGTTCTGCAATGGTACCGGCATAAGGCGCAACAAGTTTGGTATCAGCAAGATCTTCTTCTGCCAGTTCGAGCTGAGCCTGGGCAATGTCGACCTGATCATTAAGCGATTGTAGCTGCGTGGTCGCTACATCAAGAACAGCTTGCGATACCGCACCAGTGGCAATGAGCTGCTCTTTTCTCTCAAAATCAGCTTTGGCTTCGCGAAGCCGTGCGTTAACTTCAGACAATTGCCCTTTGCGCTGCTTTACGTTGAGCGCGAATATTTTAGGATCGATAGTCGCAAGCACATCGCCTTCAACAAAAGTGTCGCCTAAATTCACATTGACGGTTTTCACAATTCCGGAAATTTCAAAGCTTAACTGGCTGGTTTCTGCTGGCTGGGTAATACCTGAAAGAATATGCTGACTTTTGCCATCATAGGGCGCGACATCCACGCTGACTACTGAGCGGTGCAACGGCTCTGGAGGCTGAGGCTTGCTGCACGCTATTAAAATGAAAATTACTGGAATTAAAAGAGAAATACGCATTAACACCGTTCATTCCTTGATTCGAAGGTCCCGTTGATTGTAACCTTTTTTCACCTCCTATGTAACGCTAGCATGAGGCGGGAAGAAGGGTATGTTAGGCAATATGCTTGCCAGATAAAATTGTACAGCCCAGACTGCCTGTAAGATCTGGAAGTGCTTCAAACGCTGGAGCGGGAAGAGCCAGCGTCATCACTACCTGTTCGCGATAAATGCAGTCTTTTATCTTGCCTTGCTGTAACTCAACCCAGTGTCGCAAATATTGCTCATGTCGAAAATCGGTACACAACGTCACGCTGCGCATTGCTATTTGTTGTTGTACAGGAAGTAGCTCAATGGCTTGCTGAGCAGCGGCAGAATAGGCGCGAACTAATCCTCCCGCACCGAGTTTTATACCACCAAAATAGCGCGTAACCACTAGCATAATGTCGCCAATATTTTTATGCTGCAACACATTTAGAATCGGCTTACCCGCCGTTCCACTGGGTTCGCCGTCGTCCGACATAGCAGCGCTGGCAGGAGACTCAGGGTTTCCCAATATATATGCCCAGCAGTGATGCCGCGCATCTGGATACTGGTGCTGGAGATCATCCAGCATCGCCATGGCCGCTTCGCGGGTATCGGCAAATCCAGCGCTGGCGAAGAATTTGCTTTTCTTTATTTCTAAGCGCACTTCATTGCGCTGTGCGGGAATAGGGTATGTCATCCGGTGTATTATAACCATAAATGTCTACGCCGACGAAGACTCTGTTGGCAGACGCCCGGCTTCCCCCCAAAAGCGTGTTGACCTTTCTTACAGGATCGCGCGTAACAACCGTCGTGAAGATTAGGTTAAGTTTAAAAAGCTTAAGCTGGCCTCTATATTGCTTGAAATCGCTCTAATCTGCTGTAATTTGGGTAAAATCGAAATAGTCTTGTCAGAGAGAATAGCCGCTTTGGGTTTTTACAGTACAAGGCATAGCAAAACCTTGTTGGTGACGTAATGTTCGTTAACCCAGGTATCAAAAGGAATAGTATCGGTATGATAAAGGTTTGCGTGATCGGCGTTAGAGGAGTGCCGCTATGTATTGGGGGTATCGAAACCATATGCAGAGAGCTTTATCCTCTTATCTACCAGCTGTCTACTGACTGGGATATCACCATTCTGGCAAGAAACACCGTGAGTGAAAAAAGCTACACCTATAAAGGAATCAAAATTAAGGTGATTCCAGCGCTAACCTTGCCTGGGCTGGAAAATTTCGTGCATACTTTTGTGTCGCTTATTTACGCTCGCCTGTTTCTTCACCCAAAACTGGTTCATTTGCATGGTATTGGGCCGGGTTTCTTTAGCTGGTTTGCTCGTTTGCTGGGCTTTAAAACCATTGTTACTCACCACGCACAGGACTATCTACGCCCCAAATGGGGTTTTGCCGGGCGCAGTATTTTGCGCCTTGGCGAAATTATTAGCTGTATTTTTGCGAATAAAGTGATTTGCGTAAGCGAATCGTTGCAGATATACCTTGATCAACAGTACCGTTTTTTAAGAAGTAAGCGGGTGGTTATTAGAAACGCAGGATCACTAAATTTTGACGCGGTACAGAGTGATCTGACAGTTCTTGAGCGTATGGAACTTGAGCCAAAAAAATACATTCTGGCGGTGGGGCGGTTGGATGAAACGAAAGCGTTTCACGAACTAATCGAAGCGTATAACCTTGCGCAAATTCAAAATTATAAACTGGTTATTGTAGGAGGCGGACATGGCACAACCGCCTATATTCGAAAGCTGGAAAAGCTAAGTTCCGATAATGTGGTGTTTGCGGGTTCTTTTTTTGATGACGATTTAGCAGCAATTTATCGTAATGCGGCCTTACTGGTAAACCCTTCTCACATGGAAGGTTATTGTCTGGTAGTTGCCGAAGCGTTATCAGCCAATCTTCCGGTTTTGGTATCAGATATTCCGCCACACCGGGAATTCGGTTTACCCGGTGAGTGTTTCTTTAATGTGGGTGATGTTGCCGCACTGGCGCGTAAAATATCTGTAGAAGATTACGAGATTTATTATTCCGTTGAAGCATCCAAAAAGCAAATGCTGAACACCTGGCAGAGTAACGCCGAAAAGCACGTGCAATTATTTACTGAAATGATCAGGTAAATTGCGCTATCTGTTGCCAATATTCGCTGGCAATTTTCGTTAATGCGAAATCCTGGCTGCGTTGGTAGGCGGCGTCAGAATACCGTTTGCGTTCCTGCGCATTTTGCATAAAGTTAATGGCTGCCGTCATTTGCTCATTAGAATGCATTGGCACCAGTATTCCATATTTCACCGGCGCAAATTCGGCGCTGGTAAAACGCGAGTTTTTTGCAAGTATTTCCGCAGGACCTGAAGGGCAGTTACTCATAATGATCGGGCGTTTCAAAATCATGGCTTCTACCATTGCATTAGGAAACCCTTCGTTTAGCGAAAAAGATACGTAGTATTTCGCGCGGCGAATAATGGCAAAAGGATTGTGGCTATAGCCCGCCAAAATAACGCGTTTCTGCAATTGTTGCCCAGCAATATAAGCCTTAATTTCCTCTTCCTGCTCGCCGGTGCCTAGAATGACCAAGGGCGCAGTTTCTTTTGAGGCAATAAAAGCATCAATCAGGTTAAAAACATTTTTGCCTTTCGACAAGCGCCCAGCGCTGATGACATACTCCTTGGGCAGGTTCTCTGGCGCTGCGCGTTTTGCCTGTTGCTGAATAAAATCGATGTCGTAAGGGTTAAACACGGTTCCCGCTTTCTCTCGACGTACGTTGAAATTGCCCACCAAATCTTCTGTCACGCCAGTAGATACGCCAAGTGCTTTGGACGCAAAGCGGTACGTTAACGCTGGAAGCTGCTTATAAAGCTTTCGTTTAAACCCCGAATATTTTCCATCCAGATGACTACTCAGGTGCATTCGCTCGCAGATGATGGCCTCTGACGTAGGACTAAAGCGGTTGATGATGGCATTGCAGACATTTGCTCTCACCAGAAAGCTGATACACACCTTGGGCTTAATTTGCTGGTGCAACTGATACAACTGCAATAAGCTTTTACCAAAGCCGCGCTCGCCGTTTAGTACATGAATAATAATATCTTCAGGTAGCGGCCGAACGATTTCCTCATTATCCAGCAACGCAAGATGGATCTGATACTGCGGATAACGATGACGAACACTTAGTATATTGAGCAACGCGCGCTCAGCACCGCCGTAGGCAATGGAGTTTATAACAAACAGAATCGGTGTTTTGGCATGCATAACGTGCGATGTTGAATCCATGTGTGAATCGTCGTCTCTGAAGATATTGAAGTATCCAAAATATAGTGAAAAGATTGAGCCTTTTTCGGTCTCAGTGTTTCCAGGTGGTATCGTTCATTAATAAATAACGCTTAGACAAAGTCCTCTTTTACCGCGATGGCCCGTAAAATTCCTGCACAGTTTTCTGCGCTACCTGTTGTAAAAACAGCGCTTTTTCGGCTCCTAAACCTGCATGGTAGGGATTTCCTACCGGGGAATTTTCAAAAAAAGCGGCATAAAAAACACAGGCCGCTAAGTAGGTTCCTGCCAGGTTAGCGTGTTTATCATCTGCATACAGGTTCAGTTCGGGCTGGGCCTGTAGTGCTTTTTCAAATGCCGGGCCTACGGGCACAACAAAAGCTTTTGTTTCATTGGCTATGTCAAGATAAGCATCATGTAGCGGTGCGGTCATTTCAGGTTTACCGTTGTATGCCCAGGTCATAAAAAACACCGGTTGGGCCTGCTGGGCTTCAATGGTGCTCACCAAATCCCGGGCATATCTTTCAAAACGGGCGTTGTCGGCAAGCGGCCTGTTGCTGTAGCCCTGAATAACCACAGTGCTCCACGGAAAGGCTTTAATGACATCCTGCGAGCCTTGCTTTTCCACGTGCCCCTGCAATGTTTCGCCAGGAAATGTCTGGCGATGAACCACCGGGTTAAGTTTCGGCGCGGTCATGCGCGCCAGCTCTACCATGTGATGTTCAATACCACCGTTGAAATAGGTAAAGCTGTTACCGATAAACAGAACGCTGGTGGGTTTTTCAATGTGAGTAACCAATGGTTGACTGTTGGCAAGGGCTGCTGAAAGCATCGACGCCCACAGCCACACAACCAGCGTTACCCAACGCAAGGGGTTATACAAAACATGTTTCATTTCAATTCCTTTAAGATGAAGGCGTTCTTGTAGTGAGAATCACTCTCCCTACCAGCCATGGGAACGGTTAGCTGCCAAACGGATCGGTAATAGAATTGGCAGGCTGGGTAAACCATTTGGCTCCCGATTCTGTCATATAGAAATGATCTTCCAGTCGAATACCAAATTCGCCTGGCACAACAATCATCGGTTCATTGCTAAAACACATACCAGTGGCTAACGGTACCGGGTTGTCTTTAACCAGGTAGGGCCACTCGTGGATGTCCATGCCAATGCCGTGGCCGGTGCGATGGGGCAGACCGGGTAGCATATAATCCGGACCTAATCCGCGAGTTTGCAGATAGGTTCTTGCTGCGTTATCTACATCGCCACAGGTAACGCCTATGTTGGCAGCATCGAAGGCTTCAAACTGTGCCTGCTTTTCGCTTTCCCACATAAAGCGCTGTTTTTCAGTGGGCTCACCAAACACATAAGTACGGGTGATATCCGACAAATACCCGTGTAACTTACAGCCGGTATCGATCAGCACCAAGTCGTTTTTTTGTAATACCTGAGGATCTTTTACACCGTGAGGGAACGAGGTGGCTATGCCAAACAGTACAATACAAAAATAGTTACCACCGGGGGCGCCAACCTGCTTATGCGCCTGATGAATAAACTGCTCTACCTCGGTGGTGGTAATGCCTTCGCGCAAAATACTGGCCGTGGCTTTATGCACAGCCAGGGTCATGTCCATGGCCCGTTGAATTAACGCAATTTCATTCGCCGATTTATGCATACGGCAGTGGGCGGTTACTTCACTGGCATTAATAATGTCAAAGCCCGCCTGTTGCTTATTTATACCGTCAACAATGAAAAAAGCGGTAGACTCATCAATGCCTATTTTATCGCCGGCAACAGCACCATTTTGCTTCAGCAACTGGCAGAAAAGCGCATAGGGATTCTCGTGTTCCTGCCACCCTTCAATATTGCCAGAAATTATCTGACGCTCTTTCAACGAGTCGATTTCAAAAGTGGGCGCGATATAAATTATGTCTCCCTCTGCAGGCAAAATGGCGCCTACCAGACGCTCGCTGGCGTACCACTGCATACCGGTAAAATATTCCAGATTGGTGCCGGCGTTAAGGTAAATGGCGTTGATTTGGTGTTCACGCATATAGGTTTGCGCTTTGGCGACACGTTGTTGCAGCTCATCAAGCGCGATAGGCGTAGCTTCTGTCGTCATATCGCTTAACGTTGCCAGTGCCTGCTGCGCTGTTTTTCCACCAATACCGTTTCCTGTCATTTTTCCCCCAGAGTTTATTGTTGAAGCCTTACTATAAAATAAATTAATCGTAACGTAACCCACAGTCGCCGGATAAACTCTGTGACCTGCCTTTTGTCCTTTTGTTGGTCAAATATTCACCGGTTAATAGCCTGACAGCCGAATTTTATTTCGTCTTGCCGCGAGTATGGTAACTTTTACCCCGGCCACACCAACCAACGCGCGGACGAAAAATTAATGAAGGTACTGCACACCTCAGACTGGCATCTTGGGCAAAGTTTTTTTACCAAGAGCCGCAAAGATGAACATCAGGCTTTTTTGCAATGGTTGCTCACACAGGTGGCTGAAGAAAAAATTGATGCTGTCATTGTTGCTGGCGACATTTTTGATACCGGCACGCCGCCAAGTTATGCGCGGGAAATGTACAACCAATTTGTGGTGGACTTACAGCGTCTTGATTGTGTGTTAGTCGTGCTGGGCGGAAACCACGATTCGGTTTCTACATTAAACGAATCCCGTCAGTTATTAGCCTGCCTGAATACTTTTGTTGTTGCCAGTACCGGTGTCAGTATTGATGAGCAGGTTTTTGTAATACCGGATCGTGCAGGCAAACCGGGCGCGGTACTGTGCGCCGTTCCCTTTATTCGCCCGCGCGATGTGCTGGAAAGCCGTGCAGGTGAAACCGGTGTCGAAAAACGCCAGGCGCTGGAGGCGGCGATTAAGCAGCACTATCACCGGCTTTACAGCAGGGCGCAAACGTTAAAAATCAATGATAATCTGGATGTTCCCATTATTGCCACCGGCCATCTCACCGCCATGGGCGTGTCGCAAACAGAAAGTGTGCGCGATATTTATATTGGCACCCTTGACGGCTTCGGTGCAGATGGCTTTCCACCGGCGGATTATATCGCTCTTGGGCATATTCATAAGCCGCAAATTGTCGCTAAGTCTGAGCATATCCGCTACAGCGGCGCGCCTATTGCCATGAGTTTTGATGAGCTAAAATCAGCCAAACAAGTGGTAATTGTGGGGTTCGATGGCGCTAAAAGAACCGCTATTCGCAGTATCAATGTTCCTGTATTTCAGGCTATGGCTGTTATTAAAGGTAATCTTGATCATATTGAAAAGGCGCTGCATCAAACGTATGGCGAGCATGATGGCGCCCCCGTCTGGTTATGTATTGAAATAGAGCATCAGGATTATTTATCTGACTTACAGCAACGTATTCAAACTATCACCGACGGGCTGAATGTGGAGGTGCTGCAACTGCGGCGGGTAAAAAATCCTCGGCGTAAGATGTTGAATCAGATACAGGCCGAAACGTTATCAGAGCTTACTCCTGAGGAAGTATTTACCAAACGTCTGGCGATGGAAACCTTCGACAGCGAAGAAGAAAAAGCGCAGATACGCCAGCGTTTTGCGCAAATTCTTTCGGATGTGCAAAGCGAGGGGGCGAGCCAATGAGAATACTTACGCTGCGGCTTAAAAATTTGAACTCGCTTAAAGGCGAGTGGAAAATTGATTTTACTCAATCCCCTTTTAGTGACAATGGATTGTTCGCGATTACCGGACCTACGGGGGCGGGGAAAACCACGTTACTCGATGCTATTTGTCTGGCGCTATATCACCAAACGCCGCGGCTGGGGGCCATTTCCACCTCGTCTAACGACATCATGACCCGTGGTAGTGCAGAGTGTTTGGCAGAAGTGGAGTTTGAAGTAAAAGGCAAAGCCTACCGCGCGTTCTGGAGCATGCGCCGTTCGCGAGGGAAACCAGACGGCAACCTGCAGCAGGCCGACACTGAGCTGGCAGAAGTTGAATCAGGAACGGTGCTGGCAACGCAAATTCGACAAAAGTGCGAAGAGGTCGAGCGTATTACAGGTTTGGATTTTGCGCGCTTCACCAAGTCAATGATGTTATCACAAGGCGATTTTGCCGCTTTCTTAAATGCCAATGACCGAGAGCGGGCAGAGCTGCTTGAAGAGCTAACCGGCACAGAAATCTATGGTCAGATTTCTGTGCGTGTACATGAATACCACAGCGCCGCCAAACAGACATTGCTTCAACTACAGGCGCAAGCTGACACCTTTCAATTATTATCTGAGGAAGAAAAGCACGCGTTACAGCAAGAGCTGGAAACTCTGGCGGGTAAACAATCTCAATTAGACAGCCATGCAAAAGATTTGCAGGCACATCAACAGTGGTGGCAGCAATGTCAGGTGGCAAAGGAGCGCCTCAGCGAAGCCCATAACTCACAGCAGCAAGCCGAACAGGAAATTAAAGATGCTGAGCCGCAACTGGCTCGGCTAAGGCAAAGCGAACCCGCTGAAAAATTGCGCATGCAATTCACTGCATTAACACAAGCCCACGAGCGTTTGCATTCAGTGGCGCAGCAAATTGACTCCGAACAAGCCAATGAACAAGAACTGCGTAAGCAATGCGGCCTTACCGCTACCGAACTTGCCGCTGCGCAACAAAAACTCACGGCTGTCCGCGAGGCTCAGGAGCAACAAGAAGCGCTGATCACCGAAAAAATAATACCGCTGGATTCGGATCTAAGAGCAGCCCAAAAACAGTATTCTGAAGTTAATAGCAACTACCAGCAGCTACAGCAGGAACAGCAAAAGCAAACACAGGAGCAAGCCCGCTTAGCAGCCTCAGAAAAGACATTATCTGGCAAGCTGGAAAAGATACAGGATTACCTGCACCATCACAGTGGCGACAGCAAGGCGGGTGAGCACTTGAATGAATGGGCGGTAACGCTGACGCAGCTCAATCAATACGAAGACGACCTCAGTGACCTGAAAAAAGATGCCGCCGCAGTTGAATCGACGCTGCGAGAGTCTGCTGCTCAGCATGATGGTATGACAGAGAAGCTTACCACAGCCAACGCTGAGGTAGCGCAGTGTCAGGAAAAACTCAGCGAGTTTCAGCAACAGCTTCAGGCAGTGAGCCACGATGCAGATTTACCCACCATGGAGAATCGGCAGAACGACATCAATACGTTGTGGCCGCACTTGCAGCAAGCGCAGGATATTCAGCGGCGATTTTTGCAGGCGAAAGAACAAAGCGCTCAGATATCAGAATCTATCACTGATAGCCGGGCCATCGCCGCACAATTAGCAGAAAAGCGCGCGGCGCTGGTCCATCAGTACAAAGCTTGTGAGCAGCAGGTGAGCGATCTCAGCCTGCTCATTACGCAGGAAGAGCAGTTAGCGCACTACCGCAAACAATTGCAGCAGCACGAACCCTGCCCGTTGTGCGGCGCAACGGCGCACGGCAACGTTGCCGACATGATTGTGGACGTGCCCGATACGCTACTGCGTAAGCAGCAGGCAGAACAGCGTTGTCAGCAAATAAAAGATGAAGGGCAGGCGGTGCGTGATTCTTTGGAAGCGGTAAAGCACAAGCTGCAAGCGCTTGAGCAACAGCAGGCGAGGGTAAACGAAGAATTCGCCGGTTTGCAGCAGGACTGGCAAGGTGTTGCAGAGGTATTAAAACCCGATATTCCCATTGATGACATCCCCATTGGAGATAAGGACCAGCTGACCGCGTGGGAAGCATCACTTAAGCAGGAACTACAGGCGCTCAGCGCGCAGATCAAGCGTTGTCGCGAGTTAGAAGCGGCGTTCCAGCAACAGCGTAAACAAACTGATATCGCTGAGCGCCACGTTGAAAATATTAACAACGAATTAAAGCTACTTACGCAAGCTCGTGAGCATCAACACAATCAGAAATCTCTACTTGCCGGGCAAATTGATAAACTTACCCAAACCACAAAAGCGCAGCGAGATAACCTGAACCAGCAAATCGCAGACGCAGGATTCACACCGACAGCAGGCGCCTTACAAAGCTGGCTTGAAACTAAGCGCGAAGATGTAAAACGCTTGCAGACACAGTTGCAGCAAAAAGATGACATCACGCAACAACTGTATGAGGTTACCAGCCAAAGTAAAGCTCTTAACCGCGAAGTGGAACAGCGCAGCCAGCAACTGGCAGAAATGCAGAAACAGCATCAGTCATTGCTACAAACCATCAAGGAATTACAGGCTACGCGCAGCAGGCTGTTTGGAGATAAAGCTGTTATTGATGCGCGTAGCGATGCCAAGCAAGCGGTGGAGAGCAGCAATAGCATTCATCAAACCCAAGCGCATGCCCATCGCCAGGCCGAACAAAAGCTCGGTGAGGTCAGCGCAACGCTTCGCACACTGCAACGAAGCAAAGATACACTGGCTTGTGAAAAAGCGCAGCACGAAGAGGTGTGGCAAGAGCAGTTGCTGGCAAGCCCGTTTGAGGACCAGCAACACTTTGAGCAAGCACTGTTACCGGAAGCAGAGCGAATCACACTGCAAGATTTAAAAAATCGTTTGGACACCCACCTTCAGCGCGCCGTTACGCTGGTTGAACAGGCCACTAAGCAGCAACAAGCACTGCATCAAACCGAACACGCCTCGCGATGGCAGACAGTGCCACTGGAAAAGGTGCAGGCGTTATTAGCTGATGTCAGTGAACAACTTCAAACCCTGTACAGCCGTAAAGGTGAAATTACTCATCAACTGCATACCGATGCAAAAGAAAGCGGCCGCCAGCAGGCGCTGCACGATGATATAAGCCGACAGAAGCAGGTATACGATGAGCTTCATTACCTGCATGGTTTAATTGGATCGGCCAACGGCGACAAATTTCGTCGTTTTGCACAAGGGCTGACACTGGATAACCTGGTGTATCTGGCGAATAAACAGCTGGAGCGATTACATGGCCGATACCTGCTTAAGCGCAAAGATGAAGAGGGTCTGGCTCTGGCTGTAATGGACACCTGGCAAGGCGATGTTGAACGGGATACCAAAACCCTTTCCGGCGGAGAAAGCTTTTTAGTAAGCCTGGCATTGGCCTTAGCGCTGTCTGATCTGGTGAGCCATAAAACCAGCATCGACTCATTATTTCTCGACGAAGGTTTCGGCACTCTGGACACCCAAACTCTGGACATTGCCCTTGATGCCTTGGATAACCTTAACGCTTCGGGAAAAATGATTGGCGTTATCAGCCACATTGAAGCCATGAAAGAACGCATTCCCACCCAAATTCAGGTAACCAAGAAAAGCGGACTGGGCGTAAGCCAGCTGGCTGCTTGTTTTAAATGTGGATGATAGAATAATAGGTCGTCGTTTTCATAAAGTGAATCTGCGACTCTGAGGTGCAGGGCGTTTTATTGCGGTCTGTGCTTTTCATAAATTTTTTATTCGCAATTGCAAGGAATGTAAGTGAAATACTATTTAATGGCTTTATCCATTATTTTCGCCTTTTCGTCACACGCGGCAAACAATATTTTAGATTCTAAAAGCTGCTTTAGAGGACCCTTCGAAAATCATAGCAATTGGTTAGAAATGCTAAAGTCCCATAAAGTGAACTTTAACGAAGAGCGATTTCTCAATTACTTTTCAGAAAGTAAATTTGAAGAAAGGAAGTCTGCACTTGAGTGTGTTGATTTTAAGTATCGCGTCGATGACTTAATCATCGAAGGATATTACGTAAAACCCAAAGGCACTGCGTTAGCTGCGTCATTACCGGTAGTCATTTTTAATCGTGGCGGTAATGCTGGTTACGGATACGTAGTGTTTGGGGAGAAAATGGGTTTTATCTCTGATATTGCAGCAGGCGGTTATATTGTTATTGGGAGTCAATATCGAGGAGCAAGCACAAAATTTATCGCTGAAAATGGAAGAGACGAATTCGGTGGTAAAGACGTCAATGATGTTCTGGCGTTAGTTGAACTACTCAAGGAAATTCCAGCGGCAGACCCTTCTAGAATAGCATTAGTGGGCTGGAGTAGAGGCGTAATGCAATCCTATCTTGTTGCGAAGCAACTTCCCAAAGTCAAAGCTATTATTTCCATAGCGGGACCCTCAGATGCAAGAAAATTGTTAGAGCGGCGGCCCGCGATGGAAAAAGTTTTTAAGGCCAGAATACCTGATTTTGAAAAAAATCGAGATGAGGCGCTCTCAAAACGTTCTGTAATCGATTGGGCGGACGAACTGCCGTTAAGCCCGTTGCTACTCGTCCACGGCACTGCTGATCGGAGGGTAAGTGTTCACCAGTCGAAGGAACTTGCAAGAGTGCTATCCGCAAAGCAACATCCTCATAAGCTAGTTATTTACCAAAATGATAATCATGCGCTCTCCAACAACCGTGAAAGCCTGGTTAACGAAGTACATGCATGGTTAAAAGAATATCTTTGAAGATGGTTACGAGACTCCTTTTTAAAGGCGTTGACGATCCTTATAAATTGAGCGAGGGCAGAGTACAACAACTAATGACTTCCATGCTTACACTTTAAATATTGAGGTACTGAAATAAGTTTTTTCAGTCGTCACTGGAAAGGACTAATTAGTACCGTTAATTAAAATAACGAAAAATAGATATCTTAAAGCCCACATAGACAGTGGAAACGAGCCAATCAACCAATTAAAAGGCCACAATCGACTCAACGAAAACAAGAGCGCCTGGCTCAAAAGCGCAGTTATTTTCCGCAATACTTTCAAAAATATTTCATTTGTCATACAAATGTGAAATCATTGTAACTCACATTGTAACGCTACTGCCTTTACAAAGGAGAGAGAATGATTCGGTATTTGGTCCTTGCGCTATTAATTTTCCCGGCTATAGCTTTTTCTTGCAAAAGCTTTGGTGAAATTACAGCTTTCAAAACATTGGACAGTGGCGGTAGCGGTAAATTCAAAGCCATTGCTGCTTCGGAATCAGGCCTACCAGGCTATGTGTTTTATCAGCCAAAAAACATCGGTGAAGCTGTAGCACAAGAACATGGTCTTCCGGTTGTAATCTTCGCTAATGGCGGCTGTAATGATACTTCTTTTCCATTCGAACGCATGTTGTCGGAAATAGCGTCCCATGGATATTTAGTTATTGCGCTTGGCGCAATGCAAAACCGCTTAGATGACCGCCCTCTTAAAAAAGCCGCGAACGAAATGATGACTGAGGCTTTGGATTGGATTGGCCGCGCGTCCCAAACTAAGGGCGGTCGATACTTTAGTTCAGTTGACATGAACAATGTGGCTTTCGCTGGTCAGTCTTGTGGTGGAGCACAAGTATTGGCCGTTGCGTCTGATCCTCGGGTAAAGACCTATTTAATGTTCAACTCAGGTATTGGTGATATGACCATGGCGAAAGCGGACAGACAGTCTCTAAACGCACTTCACGGCCCAATACTTTACCTGGTAGGCGGCGATTCTGATGTGGCGACAGACAACGCAAAGTTAGACTATCAGCGAATAAATCATGTCCCCGTTGCTTTTGCCAATCTTCCCGGTGGTGGGCATTCAGGCACGTTTGAAGAGCCTTTGGGCGGTTCCTTTACTCGCGTGGCGCTAAAATGGCTGGACTGGCACCTGAACGGAAAAGATGCAAATGCCTCGACTTTTCTGAAGAGAGACTTAGCAGGTTTTGACGACTGGGAGATAAAAGCAAAGCGCTTCAGTGGAACGTAAGTGAGGCTTTAACAGAAAAGGTCAACACGCCCTAAATAGCTGTTCGTCACTGTGCTACACATGAAAAGGCAGAAAGAAGATATCATTCAGAACTTTCCGCAGGCGCTGTGCAGCAGGCGCTGTGCAGCAGGCGCTGTGCAACAGGCGCTGTGCAACAGCATGGATGCTGCGGCTGAGCGCCCAAGGGTGGGGTTACAGCGTGTTCTCAAAGATCTCCCCGTTATGACTCATACTTCTTACGGACATTAAAAAGTAGTCTCACCCCTTCTGTCTTCCAAGATTCTGCAAAGCCAACAGAATTTTCATTTATGCGGGAAATTTAATAAAGAATTAATCTCATTGACCCCAATCATTCACCTTCTGCGTCTTTGACTAACAAGTGCCGTAAATTAACAATCTAAAAATTAATAAAATCAGTAACAACTGATTAGAACGAGGTACATTTAAACTTTTCAATATTTGTCAGTTTCTTATAAATTCGTACGATGGGGTGGTATTGGTTCTTTGAGGTATGTATGAGCGGCGGCATGTTTAACGCACACAGATAAAAATAATGTCTGTATGCAGATGCGCTGACAAATGAATGACGGTACGAGCTCAACGCACATAAAAATGATTCTGTAAAATAAAGGAAGAAGGATCATGTTTAAAGTTTTTGTGTTTATGAGTTTGCTGGTCTTATCAGGATGTGACAATTATCCCCGGGACACTGAAGCAACACTACAAACCGTACTTGATAGCCAGCGCTTGCGGATAGGTGTCATAGAGCACAAACCATGGGCTTATGGAAGCAGCTTGAACCCTGAAGGTGTTGAAATCAGAATTATTTCCGATTTCGCACGCAGTTTAACAGCTCGTCCGCAATGGGAATTTCTCTCTGAAGCAGAGGCGTCAGACAAAATGGAGCTCAGAAAGCTGGACCTGGTATTAGGCGGACTGACGGCGGACAACCCGCGAATAAAAAAGATGGCCTTGACGAGGCCATACCTGAAATTGAGTGATGATAAAAAGGATCAGCATGTTTTCGCCGTTTCTCGAGGTGAAAATGGCTTCATAATAACACTGGAAAAGTTTTTAAAAGCGCATGAAAAAGAAATAGTAGCCATTTATAAACAGGAGCAGCGAAAATGAAGCTTGTTCCCCAGTATGAATTCACTGAGGAGCAGACGAGAGCTCTTCACAAAGCCCGGGTTCTCGAATACATTTCCATCGCCTATCTGATCAGCGTGATTATTTTGATGTATATCGTGATGGGATCGTCACAAGCTATGAAAACAGCATGGATTGAAGATTGTCTGAGTTTGATTCCGCCCATCTGTTTTCTAATCGGAACTCACGTTTGCTGGCGAAAACCTACAGTCCATTATCCCTACGGATTTCATCGGATCATTTCCATCTTGTTTTTGTGTGCAGCACTGGCGCTTCTGCTGATGGGAAGTTTTTTGCTCATCGACGCGCTCATCAAGCTTTCTACGCAGGAACACCCAACGATAGGAATGAAGGAGTTTTTTGCTAAGGACATCTGGCTGGGTTGGTGGATGATACTGGTCCTGCTATGGGGCATTTTTCCCCCTGTCATACTTGGGTTGGCCAAAACAAAACAAGCCAGAATGCTAAATGATAAGGTTCTATACACTGACGGTAAGATGAATAAGGCCGATTGGCTGACTGCGGTGGCAGCAATTGGCGGGGTACTGGGGATTGGAATGGGCTGGTGGTGGGCAGACGCCGTTGCGGCCGCTTTCATTTCATTTGATATTCTTAAAGACGGGTGGTCTCAGACTAAAGATGCGGTCACTGGCTTGATCAACCGGGTTCCTACCTCTCTTGATAACAACTACCTTGATCTTGTTGATAAAGCAGAAAAGATGTTAACTGAGTTTAGTTGGATAAAACAGGTACAGGTTCGGCTTTTCGAGCATGGGCATCTAATTTACGGCGAAGGATTTGTCAACACTTACGATAATGCTTCCATTTGCCCAGAAGATCTGCGGGACGCCATGAAGAAAGTCCGTGAACTCGACTGGCGCCTGCAAGATTTCGCTCTCACTGTCGAGCCACATGTTGACTCGAAGAAGTGAGTTCGTAGATCAGCAATATGTTGTCGATTCCTTAGGCTAGTGCCAATCGAGCTGTTTGATAGAAACTTTTAATACAAGACTACAAATCTCAACAAGTTTTATTTCGGCAAGTGCAGGATTTGACATAACATGTGTATTCGAACAGAAAGTACTCCATTCGAACAGAAGGTTGCGCGCATCTGGCGCCATGGCTAAAAAACCCTTGATCTAGAGGGTGTGTTTTCCCAACTGGCCTCCAGCTCCTCAAACGCTGTTTCGTTCGATTTAGCCCGACTACACCTTCACGATATGGGATTGTCAAAAGTGAAAACATTCTTGCACTGAGTGAGCACGCATCAACGCGGATTAGTGTTAGGTAACCCCAATCCTGTTTAAGAAATTGAACTAAAAGCCTGTTCCAAGATCGGATCTTTCGACAAAGAAATGACCAAATCAACAAGGAACAAGCATGAAGAATCTAGTTGAATTATTTTGCGATGTCGATGACTTTTGCAAAGTGTTTATTCCCCAATGGCAAAAGCAGCTACTTGAAGACGGCACCAGAAGACGACGACGTGAGTGCCGTATGTCAATGAGTGAAATGATGACAATCATCATCGGTTTTCACATGTCACATCATCGCGATTTTAAGAATTATTACTCGGGATATGTAAGAGTATTTTATCGCAACGCATTTCCTGATTTGCTTAGTTATACGCGCTTTTTAGAAGTAATGCCGCGAACAATTGTGCCCATGTGTGCCTACTTCAGTACTTTAAAGGGAAAGCCTACAGGCATTGAATTCATTGACTCTACCAGCCTAAAGGTTTGCCATAACATTCGCATACCTCGCCATAAAACCTTTGACGGGATAGCGCAAAGAGGAAAAGGAACAATGGGCTGGTTTTACGGCTTTAAACTACACTTGATAGTGAACCATCTGGGTGAAATCGTGGCGACAAAAGTGACGACGGGGAATGTCCATGACACAAAACCTGTCGAAGAATTAGCTCGACATTTACCCGACAAATTGTATGGCGATAAAGGGTATTTGAGCAAAGCATTAGAAGCTAATTTATTTGAGAAAGGCGTCAAACTTATCACCACGGTTCGCAAAAATATGAAAGCAAAAGCGATGTCTTTATGGGACAGAGCGATGCTATCGAAGCGCTTCATTATTGAAACTATCAACGACCAATTAAAGAACATTTCATACATTGAGCACTCAAGGCATCGCAGTATAAATGGTTTTACACTCAATTTAATGGCTGGTCTGGTGGCTTATTGTCTTAAAGAAAACAAGCCATCCCTTAATATCAGTGACATTGAGCGCAATGCCATGGTTGTTGCTTAAGCCGATCTGGGGTTAGGTAAATTATTTTTAATCCTATATCTTATGCACCACCTCCTTTTACTGCTTTAACAGCACTGGTCTTCCCTGTGGTTGTTACAGTTGCATCAACCAACGGCTGTGATAACCTCAGAGCCGCAAAAAATAAAAAAAACAGGCAGAACATCACCACACAGGGGCTTAAAGGCAATAAAATGAAAACGTTTACACTATTAATGTCAGGCTTGCTACTTGGCGTATTTAATTCATCAGGCTACGCCCAGGAAAATCAATTAACTGCTAATGAAAAGCAGGATGGCTGGCAACTTCTGTTTGACGGCAGCGATATGAGCCAATGGCGTAATTATCAGAAGTCTTCGGTCAGTGATAAATGGCAAATTGAGAATGGCGCTCTCAAGCTTACCGAAGCGGGCGCGGGCGACCTGATCAGCAAAAGCAAGTATGAAGATTTTGATCTTAAACTTGAATGGAAAATCTCTGAGGGCGGCAACAGCGGCGTGCTGATAATGGCCGACGAAGAAGGCAAGTACATTTATTCCCATGCACCGGAAATTCAGATTCTGGACAATGAGAAGGCCCACGATAACAAAATAGACACCCATCTTGCCGGGTCGCTTTACGATATGGTTGCGGTGCATAAATCTGCTCTTAAACCGGCAGGGCAGTGGAACCAGCTCCGCATAAAGTTGAATGACAAGTTACTGCAAGTTTGGCAAAACGGCGTTATTACTACCAACGTCGTTATCGGCAGCTCTACCTGGGATACCCTTATTGCCAACAGCAAGTTCGCCGATTGGAAAGGCTTTGGTGAGAATCGCAGCGGCCATATCGGTTTGCAGGATCACGGCAATGTTGTGTGGTTCAAGAATATCAGAATCAAGGAACTGAATTAATGGCAGATGTTAAGCACGATGTTATTGTTGTTGGTTCAGGTGCTGGCGGCGCCATGGCGGCTTACGAACTGACCAAATCAGGCGTGAAAGTGCTGATGCTGGAAGCCGGGCGTGATTACGATCCTAAAACCGAAACCCCCATGTTTAAACGCAATGGCGAGGCGCCGCTGATGGGGGCAGGGAACGTTGATAAAGATTTTGGGTTTTACGATGCCACGGTGGATGGCGGCTGGACCGTACCTGATGAACCCTACACAATGGCAGAGGGGACCGAATTTTTATGGTGGCGGGCGCGTATGCTCGGTGGTCGAACCAATCACTGGGGCCGTTATTCTCTGCGCTTTAGCGAGCATGATTTTAAGGGTAAAAGTCGTGATGGTTTAGGGGCCGACTGGCCGTTTGAATATGATGAATTGGCGCCCTGGTACGACAAAACAGAAACCCTGGTGGGGGTTTGTGGAGCAAACACGGGCCACGAAGACATGCCACCGTCTTCCCCGGGCGTGTTGCAAACTCCGCCCACGCCGCGAATTACGGAATTGCTGGTGGCGGCTGCAGCCAAAAAAGAAGGGATTGATTTAGCGCCGATGCATCGGGCGGTGTTGACTGCGCCAAAAGATATTCGTTCAAAATGCTTTTACGCCACACCCTGTGGTCATGGATGTTCTATTGGCGCGGCGTTTCAAACCACCACATCGTTGATTCCGCTGGCAAGAGAAACGGGTTTGCTAGAGGTTGTTACCGATGCCATGGTGCGTTCTGTAGATACAGACGATGACGGCAAGGTAACCGGCGTGACCTACGTTGACAAGAAAACCGGCAAGGATGAAAAACTGTCTGCCAGAGTCGTTATACTGGCGGCAAGTGCCTGCGAATCGGCCCGAATTCTGCTGAACTCGAAAAGCAAAAAGCACCCCAACGGATTAGCGAATTCCAGCGGTCAGGTTGGGCGTAATATAATGGATTCAACCGGGGCAAATATCGGCGCGATGGTGCCAGCCCTGCGTAATCGCCCACGTTATAATGAAGACGGTCATACCTCAAATCACCTGTTTATTCCCTGGTGGGGACATCAGGCTCAGGCGAAAGGAGAGCTGGATTTTCCTCGCGGTTACCACTTTGAAATCGGCAGTGGCTTTCGTGAACCCGGATCTTCAGTAGCGGGCGATCTGCAAGGCTATGGCAAAGCGTTAAAAGATGAGGCGAAAGCCAATTACGGTGCATATATCGGATTCGCTTTACGAGGCGAAATGCTACCGAACGAACACTGCTATATGGAAATCGACGACAAGGTAACGGATAAGTGGGGCATTCCGGTAGCTAAGTTTCACTGGAAATGGTCTGAGCACGAGCTAAATCAGATTAAGCACGGACTGGAAACCGCCAAAGTCATTTTTGCCAATATGGGCGCTGATGTGGGTGAGCTGCCTACTCCCGAAGAGGCCATTCTTAAAGGCGGTGAAATTATCCACGAAGTGGGTTCTACGCGTATGGGCGAATCCCCTACTGATTCGGTAACCAATCAGTGGGGGCAAACCTGGGATTGCAATAATCTGTTTGTTATGGACGCCGGGGTATTTGCTTCTAATCCTCATAAAAACTGTACGTTGACGATTATGACGCTGGCAATGAGAAACGCCGATTGGCTGGCAACCCAGATGAAGCAGGGGGTAATTTAAGATGACTGATAAACAACCCGATCAGGATTATCAATATCTTCCGCGGCTTAGTCGCCGAGAGTCTCTGAAGTGGATGGGTATACTAGCTGCCAGTGCAGCGCTGCCTGGTCTTGCTGCATGTAGCGATAACACTGCGGTAGCGGCGACTCAAGCTGGACATTGGCCAGAATTGAGCTTAGCGCCTGTTACGGCCAAAGGGTACGGTAAAGATCCAAACCTGATAATACCGCCTGAAACGCCGTGGCCGCGCACGCTTACGCCTGCGCAACTTACCACTGTGGCGGTGTTATCCGATATTCTGGTGCCAAAAGACGGTAACGTTCCTTCTGCCTCGCAAGTTAACGTGCCCGATGTGGTTGATGAGTGGGTAAGTGCTCCTTACGCCAGTCAGCAAAGAGACAGAATTACCATTTTGTCTGCCCTTGCGTGGATTGACGATGAGGCCGAGCTGCGATTCCAGAAGCCGTTTACCAAGCTAAGTTCGGCGCAACAAACTGCCATTATTGATGATATCGCCTACGAGAACGCAAAAACGCCGGAGCAGTTCCAGCGTATTGCCACGGCGTTTAGCCGTTTTCGCTCGTTGGTGTTAGCGGCATTTTTCTGCTCGCCGGAAGGAACCAAAGATATCGGTTACTTAGGCAACGTGGCAATTGCAGGGGATTACCCTGGTCCGACAGAAGAAGCTAAACAGCATCTCGACAAGATGCTGCAGGAGCTTGGCTTAAGTGACTACGCATATCAGGAACAAAGGGCCTGACGGATCAAGCGTGATCGCAAAAAGCCTTGTTGCTCACCAAGCTGCTTAAAACTACCTGCCGCAGTAATATCAGTGGCAGGTAGTTGTATACCAATAAAAACATTCGTCAGTTATCCCGGTTATTAAACGCGGCACGTAAATCCCCCTGCTAAACTGCGCCAGCCCGTGTATCATATCCCTCTTGCAACATTGCTTTGGCAAAAAAATAGTTAATTGGTTGAGTATAAAGAATATATGGAAAACCCGTCCTTAACCCGCTTGAACAAATACATTAGTGAAAGTGGCATGTGTTCCAGGCGCGAAGCTGATCGTTACATCGAACAGGGCAATGTATACCTGAACGGAAAGCGTGCGCAGGTGGGGGACAAAGTGGCGCCGGGCGATACCGTTAAAGTTAATGGAAAACCCATTGCACCTAAGGCCGCCGATGATTTTGTTTTTATTGCGGTAAACAAGCCGGTAGGTGTTGTTTGTACCACTGAAAGAAGCGAAAAAAATAACATCGTCAGTTTTGTTAATCACGGCGTGCGAATTTTTCCGGTCGGACGATTAGATAAAGATTCTCAAGGTCTTATTTTTCTTACCAGCAATGGCGATTTAGTGAACAAAATACTGCGTGCTGGCAACAATCATGAAAAGGAATATCTGGTCACGGTAAATAAACCCATTACCGATGACTTTATTTCCGGCATGGCTGCGGGGGTGCCGATATTAGGAACGGTAACCAAAAAATGTCAGGTAAATAAAGAAGGTCGCTTGGTGTTTCGCATCACCCTTGTGCAGGGACTGAATCGCCAGATCCGGCGGATGTGCGAGCGCTTT
Source organism: Alteromonas pelagimontana (assembly GCF_002499975.2). Classification (NCBI taxonomy): domain Bacteria; kingdom Pseudomonadati; phylum Pseudomonadota; class Gammaproteobacteria; order Alteromonadales; family Alteromonadaceae; genus Alteromonas; species Alteromonas pelagimontana. Next base: position 1,070,726 of record NZ_CP052766.1, on the reverse strand, counting down.
GATTATGATGTAGTCAAATTAGAGCGCGTAAGAATAATGAATGTCAGCCTTAAAGGCTTACCCGTAGGGGAGTGGCGAGATTTAACAAAAAAGGAGCTGGATGTGTTGCTTAAATCTATTGAACATTCTTCTTCAGAAGCGCCGCCGGGACACAGAAAGCCCAAGCCTAAACCGTCAAAATCTCCATCATCTGGCTCAGGTAAACAGGGCGAGGAAAAGCGTCCATCAAGGCGGTCAAGATCGGGCGGTAAAAGCCACAGTGCAAGACCGACAGCCACCGGAGCGGGCGCAAAAAGAAGCCCACGTTCGAAAGATCGTAAATCCAGAGCTAAATAAAATAAAAGTTGTGCGCAGCAACGCGCTGTCTTCAGCGGTATATTGGTCTGACAGCGCGACCCGTTTTCTTTAAAAGTTTGGTTGGGATGAAGTAATGATAGAAACATGGCGGTGGTTTGGTCCTTCAGATGGCATTTCACTTGAAATGATAGCGCAGGCAGGCGCTGTCGGAGTTGTCTCTTCTTTACATGAAATTCCCACCGGCCAGGCGTGGCCGCTTGATGCCATTATCGAAAGGAAAACATTGATTGAAGAAAGCGGGCTGGAATGGTCGGTGATCGAAAGTATTCCTTTACATAACGACATCAAAACCCGCACGGGAAACTATCGACAATATATCGATAACTACAAGCAGTCTGTTGAAAATGCAGGCAGAGCAGGTGTTAACACTATCTGCTATAACTTTATGCCGGTGGTGGACTGGACCCGCACCAACTTACTTTATCTGCTTCCAAACAATAGTCTGGCGCTGCGATTTGAAATGACAGATTTTGTGGCTTACGATATTTTTATTCTGCAACGTGAAGGTGCCGAAAAAGATTATTCTGAAACGTTAAAAGCCAAAGCGGCAGCCAGGCTTGAAGCAATGAGCAGCAAGGAAAAAACGCTGCTGGAAAAGAATATTATCGCCGGCTTGCCGGGTGGAGAAGGTTCTTATAGTCGCAATACAATCAAAACAACAATTGAACAATTTATCGCGTTGGGTACAGAAGGTCTGCGGCAGAATCTCTTTCTTTTTCTTCAAGAAATCATTCCTGTTGCAGAACAATACCATGTCAAAATGTGCATTCATCCGGATGATCCGCCGTTTCCATTGTTTGGTCTGCCACGGGTGCTTTCTACTCAGGAAGATGCGAAGAAATTGCTTGATGCCATCCCTAGTCCTGCAAACGGTTTGACATTGTGCGCCGGATCATTTGGCGCAATAGCCGACAACAACCTGATAAGCATGGTGAAAACATTTACGGATCGCATCCATTTTGTTCACCTTCGCAATGTCATTCGTGAAGAGGACGGTTCATTCTACGAGTCTGATCATTTGAGTGGCGATGTCGATATGGTGGGCCTCATTTCAGCACTATTAGATGTTGAGAAAGATACAGGCATTGCCATACCAATGCGTCCTGATCATGGGCATCTTTTAACTGCGGAATTAGAAGCAGAAAACGCGAAACCCGGCTACTCCTATCTTGGTCGATTGAAAGGGCTGGCTGAACTGCGAGGTGTGATGCGGGCTTTCACATATAATAGTAACCCGCAGTAAGAATCGACCGCTCATTGAGAAAAGGGCATCTAATTCAGTCGCTTTAATTGAAAGTTCAGTCGCACGAATTATAGTGCAGAATATGCTCTTTCTCGTAAATCCTGAGTCCGCTAATCGCTAGTTTGCTTTTCCTGATAAAAGTCGCGCAGAACATACCAGGCTTTTTTTCTGATCCCTTTTTCAGAGACTAAACCTTTCCTGTTCCAGAAATCCTGGATATCGTTTAATGGTCTTCTGGGGGAGCGAAAATCTTTCAAAATCCATGGTGTCAGGCCCCGCAGAGCGCTAATGTTTTTTACCATTTCCAAATTATGAATATAAACATTTTCCTGAAATTCTTCCGTCCAACGCTCATGAATACCGCCATGTTTCCCTTGCAGCGCTCCTGCACCTAATTCACTCATAATAATTGGTTTATGGTAATTTGATTGCCAGGTTAACTCTGCGCAACTTTCGGCAGTGTCAGAGTACCAGCCGCAATAGCTATTGATGCCAATAACGTCGACTACGTCTGCTAGTGGATCATCAATGACTTTACCCTGCGTAGAACTGCTTTGAGTATCCATAGCCGCAGTAATCAGCCGTGAATTATCAATGGCGCGGGCTTGATTAACCAGCTTGGTAAGAAACGTCAGTCGCTCAGAGGTATTGGGCGTTTCATTAGCCACCGACCACATAATGATGGAAGCACGATTTTTGTCGCGGGAAATCATCTCCTGCAATTGTCTTTCTGCTTTTTGATAAACAGTGGCATCGTCAAACAATACCGTCCAATAGACGGGGATTTCTGACCACACCATCAGGCCCATTTCATCTGCCATTCGAAGCATTGCTTCGTTGTGTGGATAATGAGCAAGGCGCACAAAATTACATCCTAACTCTTTGGCCCATGACAAAAGAAGACGTGCATCTTCCTTGCTCCATGCGCGGCCTTGGGTAAGAGGCGATTCCTCATGAATGCTAATGCCACGAAGAAATATCGGCTTTCCATTTAGCTTAATGTCTTCACCCTCAACCGCAATAGTTCTAAATCCAATACGATCTTTAACTTCTTCATCTTTATAAGAAATGACGACATCGTAAAGGGTCGGGTTTTCCGGTGTCCATAGAACGGGGGATGCAGAGAACTCAAAGTCTGCTGAACCATCAGGCCCAATCGCCACTTCCTTAGAAAGCTGTAGTGCCGGAATCGCGACGGCTACTGTTTCATTATTCGCTGCTTCGGCATTCAGCTTGAGGCTGCCCCGGATAACCGAATTGTCTTTGCCTACGCTAAATCGATAATCTGCAAGATAGTGTTTTGGTAGCGACAATATTGCCACGCTTCGGGTAATGCCGCCGTAGTTCCACCAGTCGGTATTGACGGTGGGAACCTGATCCCTTTCCCGACGATTATCCACTTTCATCGTAACGAAGTTATCGCCATTTTTCAGGTAATGAGAAATATCAAACTGAAAGCTGGTAAACCCCCCTTCATGCACACCTACTTTCCGCCCGTTTACATAAACAATAGCGTGGTAATTGACAGCGCCAAAATGCAGCACGTAGGTACGATTCTCTTTTTTATCGTAGTGAAAATTCTTGTTGTACCAAACTGTGCCTTCATAGAAGAATAGATCGTCGTACTGCGTGTTCCAATCGCCGGGAACAGAAATTTTCTTAGCAGTATCAAAGTTGTATTCCACTAGATCGGAAGGAGCCCGGGCCTTTTTGTTTTGGAAGTAACCTTCTTTTTCATGAGGCTGATAACGGTGGTTGTAATAGCCGTTTTCGTAAGGATCCACAATAAAAGTCCATTGACCATTTAAGCTGAAAACCTCACGGCCGTACGGGTTTTGAATAAATGGATTATCCGGCATTGCCGTTGACGCATCGGGCTGGTTGGCGCCGTAACTGGCTGACGTCGTAAAGAGCCAAAACATCCAGATGCAGACGAAAACGAGAGTGGCTTTATTCATGGTCTTATTCTAATCCTCTAGCTCTGAGTGAGCACACATCACTGCGGACGAGTATTACAATCCTTGTGGGGCGAGTGCTTTAACAGGCAAACGGTAGCGCGGTCGCAATTACTATCAATAATAGCAACGAAGTGAGATAACACCACCGGATCGAAAAATTACATTCGTTTACGAAATTAAACTAATTGCGACAGTAAGTTATGATTTTTCAGCGTAGGCTGAACTATCCACTAAACGGTAGGTTAATTATGCTTAGTAAACCGCTCTTCGCTTTGTCAGTTTTTACTTTATATGGTTGTAACTCAGACGATATCTCTCTTCCTTTAGCGCCAGACACGGTGAATGTGACTGCTGATTTTGAATCCACAGATAACGGCTGGATACCGGGCTTTTCCGATTTCCCGGCAGGGGAAGATAATGATCACTACGAGATGCAAAGTGATCTTGAAGCGCTGCCCACAGACGAGAAAAAGCATGGTTTGAATCTTTCTGCCTATAACCGCAGCGACGACCTTTTTATGTATATCAAAAAGGAGATCAAGGGACTGGAGCCAAGCACCAGGTATACCGCCACGATAGAATTAGATTTGGTGTCTAACGCTGCTCTTGGCTGTTTTGGCGTAGGCGGTGCTCCGGGAGAGGCGGTGACCGTGAAGTTTGGTTTTGGAGAAGAAGAGCCAAAGCAGTCTGATTATTACATGAATATTGATATCGGTAGTCAATCAAATGCGGGCGCGAATACCGTCGTGCTGGGCAATGTCGGCATAGAAGGCCTGGACTGCTTAGGTGAGGAGTTTGGGGCAAAGACCTTAAAATCGACTACAGAAAATACCCTTGATTTTACCACTAACGTAGATGGCACTATCTGGCTGCTTATTGGTACCGATTCAGGGTACGAAGGTTATACCAGCGTTTATTACGACGATGTACATATTGTGCTGTCGAGATAAAAGGTTTTCCCGTGTAATGCGGTAGCGTGCTTTAATGCCATTTATGGTAATTCCCATAAAGCACGCTTTTTTCCAGATTTCCCGATAACTGGAGGCGACAGCCTTCATCATCGGTGTTCAGTTTCCTCATAAAGGCCAATTACGCTCGCTTGAGCAAGAATATGTCCCTCCATGGCATTTTCCAGCGTATTAGCATCAATACCCGATTCCGCATCAATTAATGTATCCAGCGCATAAACGGTAAAAAAGTATCTGTGAGGGCCGGCGTTTTCGGGCGGGCAAGGGCCGCTATACCCGACATGACCAAAGCTGTTTACTCCTTGAGAAAACGTAACTTGCAAGGTTTCATCAATTTGCCGCTGGTCGGCGGGAATGTTAAAAACTACCCAATGTACAAAGACCCGGTTGGGCACATCGGGGTCGTCCATGATTATGGCAAAACTTTTTGTCTCCTCCGGAGCGTCACTCCATGATAACTGGGGCGATCTATTCAGGCCTTTACCTGTGAATTCAAGAGGGATGTGGCCTTCCGGTTCAAAAGTGGTGCTGGTAACTTTCATGATGATTTCCTTTTGTTTCAGAAAGGGGATCTAACACGGCCTCTATACACCAAATGGGAAGGTGTCACTGCCACCGTGCTCTTTAATGTGAGCCAAAGGAGTAACGGCGTGGGTATCGGCTATCCATATATAATCGTCGAACTGGTTTGCTACTGACGTTTCAAAGTAGTGGCTGGCTCTTTCTGTTTCAGGCCGGTAAATAACCCCGATTGCGCGTTCGAGATAGGGTTTAGACAGAGCTTGGAGTAACGCTGTATCAGCATTGTCTTTATTTAAATAAGCGCAATGAAGACCGGTTTTCTGCCACACCTTTTCAATACTGTCATCGATAGGTGGGCGAACGGTCTTTACTTCCATTTTACCGCCCCAGTAACGGGAAGCGGCAACTGTTCCTTCAGCAGTACCAAAGCCCACCAACCGCGCTTGGTCGCCGAAGGCTTCTCTGCATAACTGGCCCAGATTCAGTTGCCCGTGGAGCTTGCCCATTTCCGTTGCTCTACCATCGCCGATATGTGAATTATGCGCCCATACGATGGCTTTAGCGCTGCTGCCGCGACTGTTCATAATCGCTTTAAGTGTATCGAACATATGACTGTCACGCAGGTTCCAGCTTTCTGCAGAACCGCGGTACATAGCGCGGTAATATTCTTCCGCTCGAGCCACCGTCATGGCATTGCGGATAACATCAAGAAACTCATCGCCATCATTGCCACTGTCGTTGAAACCTTCCCGCTCATTCAGCAATTTTATCAACATATCTACAGCTTGTTTTTCACAGCCGGTAAATTCTGCTGAAGTCACCGAATGGCCATAAGAAGCCGGATCCGCCAGCCAGGGTTCAAAACAGCTATAACAATCTTGTGCAATGTCAGCAAGTTCGGGTTTTGTGGTGGTCAGATAATCTATTACGGCGTGTAGCGATGCTTGCATGGAATACAGATCCAGCCCGTACATCGCCACTTTACGTTTATCGACGCGCTGTTCGTTGCGCTGGCGAAGCTGATTTACAAATTCGCGGAATTGCTCATTCCGCCACATCCACTCGGGAAAACGGGAAAAAGAAGGTTGGCCAATGTGCGGCACTTTGCGGTTTCTGATATAGCCATCGACAACCGCCACATCAGGCCAGTCCGCTTCCAACGCAACAATATTGAAGCCGTGCTCCTGTACCAGAAAGTCAGTTATTGCTGCGCGTGCCTGATAAAATTCAGCCGTGCCATGACTTGCTTCACCTAACAGCACAACTTTGGCATCGGCCAGATGTTCAAAGTGCTCGCCAAAGTCCGCGCTGGTGGGGTCGGGTAGCGAAATAGCCTGGCTTTTCAACAATTCGACTGGACTTTTTTGGGGGCTAATTTTGCTGGCGGTTGAAGAACTTTCAGGTGGTTCTGCAGGCGGCACGTTGTTGTTTCCCTGCCAGCCAAAATCGCCAATAAGCGGTACGAATCTGACGGCGCCAAAACTTGTAGTGGTAAACGAATCTTCCGACGTGCGCCGGATTTGCAATAGTTCCTGCGAATCTGCTGTGCCTACCGGAATGATCAGTCTTCCTCCTTCAGTCAACTGTTGTTGCAGCTGCAGCACAATGGTGGGCGCGGCAGCAGTGACTACGATAGCGTCGAAAGGGGCCTGTTCAGGCAGCCCATAAGTGCCGTCACCCTCCACGATAGTTACGTTAGCGTAGCCTAGTCTGGCTAAGGTCTGGCGCGCATTTGCCGCTAACGAGGCATGCCTTTCTATGGAATATACATGTTTGGCAATACGTCCGAGAACGGCAGCACCGTAGCCTGAACCTGTACCCACTTCCAGAACCGTGTCTGAACTTGTCAGCTCTGCCAGTTCGGCCATTTTGGCAACAATGTAAGGCTGCGAAACGGTTTGTCCTTCTGCTATTCGAACAGCGGTATCTTCAAAGGCCAAATTGCTTTCATCTTCAGGTATAAATGCGTCTCGTGGCACAGTTTGCATAGCATGAAGCACGTTTTGGTCTGTTATTCCCCGGCGCGCTATCTGCCGTTCCACCATGGTTTTTAAATTGCCGCGAGAATCATTATTTTGTAAAGTCATTGAACCGTTACCCTATGTTGATAAGTATCAGCTTTACCTTGATACGATCCCAACGACGTGCAGTAAGCTGGGCAAAACAGAACTACCGCTGTTTCCGCTCCTTAACCAGATTAAGACTCGGACTTCACCCTTTACCAATGTAAAACAAACGGCCCCTTAACATTATGTAGTTGAAGGTTTAGCATGGTTCGGCCCCGCTTAGGTACATCAGCAATTTGGTGAATCAATCACTGTAATGATCGATAACAGACAGTACCTTCTACGCACTAAGCGCAAAATCAGACTTTCGGCGACAAAAAATTTGCGCAGCGCCCGGGGCTATTTTCTTTTCGGTTCTGTCAGTGGGTTTCTCCTTTTTATCCTGTAGCTTTAATGGTAGTTTCTGGGCTTTGTGCCCGATTTTTATTTTCAATAGAAAAGGACAGCTCCGCGGCTCTTTCATGCATACCAAACGTTCTTTATCATCTGCTTCTACACAGTTCCAGTTTAGTCGGGTAAAGCTTTTTCTATTTGTCTTACTGTTTATTTCGCTAAGCGCTTTGGTCCCCTGGACAATTCAGCGGGAGCTGGAAGGGCAGTTCAGTCAGCTTTGGGATAAGCTTGCCACCGCATCGTTTATTTTACCTGCGCTCGCTTTATTGTTTATTTATTATCTGAGTGATGCGTTACGGCTATGGTTTGCGCTTAGGGCGGTGGGACGAAAGCAAGCGTTCCTTTCGATGATACCCATGATATTCATCAATTTGCTGTTTTCCAATGTTACGCCAATGGCCACAGGCGGCGGCGTGGCTCAAGTCTGGTTTCTACACAAACAAGGTGTGCAGGTCGGGGCTGCTGTGGCGGCAACCACCTTACGTACATTAATGGCAAGTATGATGATTTTTATTCCTGCGCCACTTGTTTTGTTTAGTATAAAAGGCTTGTCCGACTCTTCGTTGAGCAGTCGATGGGGAACGTCTTTGGCGATATTTGCGCTGCTGTACGCGTTGTTTTTTATCATATTGCTATGGCGACCCCGCTGGCTGGCTAGCGCAGTGGATAAGGGACTTGCATTAATTTGCATGACAGGAATGTTAAGTCAGAGCCGCCGTCATAGATGGCGACTTCGGTTTTTGCGAGAACTCGTTCGCTTTACGCATTACTTTCGAATCTTTTTTAAAGGTAAACCCGTTAACAGTTTATTTGCCGTTATCTCCACCATGGTCTTTTTGTTGTCTCTTTTTTCTTTCCCTGCACTTATTCTTTGGACTTTAGGCTATTCATTCAACTATTTCACCGTATTGATGTACATGTTGGTAAATACCTTCGTTATGTATTTTGCGCCTACTCCAGGAGCCGCTGGCGTGGCTGAAGGCGTATTCGCGCTTTTGTTTGCCACTGTAGTGGATTCTGTGGATCTGTTTGTACTGGTAGTAGGCTGGCGTTTTCTTACCGTGCACCTGGGAATGTTGATTGGGGTTCCGGTATCGCTTTACGCGATATTCCATCAGGAGCAAAAACTTGGCTAAAAATGCGCTGCGGGTTCTATTTTGGCTGAATCTGATATTAGTGGCAGCACTCGTCACGTACAAAATTTATTTAAATTTTTTTGAAAGGGACTTTGCTGCCGAGCATGCATTTCAGGTAGAAAATATTGAAGAACGTTTGAACGGCAAGAGCAATTATCGTTTTGCGGTAGTGGGGAATGTCAGTAATTCGGTGGGCATTTTCGAACGTAAAATTATCCCGCAGCTCAATCGCGGCAATTATGATTTTGTGGTGTCTGCGGGTAATGCAGTTTCTAGCGGCGGTGAAGATAAATATCGCGCCATTTATCGTACATTATCTCGTTTAAAAATGCCGTACTTGCTTGCCTTTGGACCGCAGGAAGAAAGTCGAATTGGCGGTTATCGGTTCTATGATCATTTTGGACCTCTTCATTTTAGTTTTCCTGCGGGTAATAGCCGCTTTATTTTTCTCGACAGCACTGGCACCACCGATTTCGGCTGGCAATATCGCTGGCTAGAAGAAGATTTGGATGCGGCCGATGAAGCTAATCTAATCCTATTTAGCGCTCACCCTTTTTATCCTGTCGATTTATCCCAGCTATTTGAATTGAATAAAAATTATTTGTTCAATGACAGTGATCGCCTTCGTTTTACCCAACTCATTGAAAGCACCGGCGTAGATGCCGTTTTTTCGGCCAATTTGCCTCGCTACGAATTACAGCAGCATGAGGAAACTCAGTATGTGGTAACCGGTGGAGCGGGAGGCTTAGTGATCAACAATGAACAAAGTCATTACCACTTCGTCGCCGTTACTGTCGAGGGTGATACCATCACTATCGAGGAAAAAAGAATAGACAGTGGGCAGCATCCGGTATGGCGTACGCTGGAAAGTTTTTGGTTTTTTGTTCACTCGCTGTTTTATGTGGGCTACCTAAACTTTATTCTCCTGATAAGTGGCTTCGCTGTTATAGCCACTTGGCTGTATAACCGGGTGTTTACAGAGCGTAACTATTATCCGGACTTCGATAACGATCCCGATGCCCTTAACGGCAGGCTACTTCGCATTGCCATGTTTACCAACAACTATTTGCCTTATGTTGGCGGTGTTCCCATTTCCATTGATCGCCTTCGCCAAGGGCTATCAAAACTTGGGCACAAAGTGCTTATTGTGGCGCCAAGCTATGCTAAGAATGAAAAGAAGGAACGCCTTGTTTTCAGGGTGCGGGCTCTTCTACCTTTAAAGAAGAAAAGCCAGTTCCGTTTAGGCAATGTCTTTTCCGTTCGAACCTTCCGACGTATTTACCGCTTTCGTCCTGATATCATTCATGTACATCACCCGTTTTGGCTTGGAAAGCTCGGCCTGATTATCGGAAACTGGTTAAACGTACCGGTAATATATACTTATCACACGCGGCTGGAACATTACGCCCATTATGTGCCTCTGCCAGGGCCGCTGTTTCGTAATCTGGTGTCGCATACCATAGTACGGCGGTTTGCCAATCGCTGTGACGGTGTGGTGGTGCCAACTGAGTCGGCAGAAGAGTACCTGCGGGCCATTGGTGTCAGAAAACGAATTTTAGTACAACCTACCGGTATCGACTATCAGGCATATCAGAATGTATCTGAAGATGCGATAGCTTCTCTTAAGGCAAAATATGCACCCAACGGGGAGCGCATCTTAGTGAGCATTAGCCGACTTAGCCAGGAAAAAAACTTAGGTTTCCTGCTTAAGGCAATTCGCCAACTACAGGAGCAGGCAGAGCAGCCGTTCAGGCTGCTAATCATTGGTGATGGGCCAGTAAGAAATCATCTCGAAGCTACTATTAAAAAGATGGAATTGACTTCTTCGGTCATACTTATTGGCGCCGTTCCTCCAGATGAAATACCAGCCTACTGTAGACTCGGTGATATTTTCTTATTTGCCTCTCGTTCGGAAACGCAGGGAATGGTGATTCTTGAAGCTATGGCTGCGGGAATGCCGGTGGTAGCCGTTCGTTCAAGCGGTATTGACGATATCGTGGAAAATGGCTACAACGGGTTTAAAACTAAAGTCGACAAGGTAGAGTGGGCGTCACGTATTGAACAACTGCTCAGCGACACATCGTTATATGAAAAACTCTCCACTAACGCGAAAAACTTCGCTGTAGGCTTTAGCATTAACCACTTTAGTATCAATATAAACAAATTCTACGGCAGCGTACTTTGTAGTAAAAAGAAGTCGAAATAGTTTTTGCGCTGGAAAGCTCAAGCTGGGGGCTTTGCAAAGGTAAAACATTAAGGCTGGAAGAGAAAAAGGGCCACATGATGTGGCCCTACAAAGAGCGATTACATTGTGTATCTGGCTCCAAGGAATATCTGGGTTCCGGTGTGGTTATATTCCCGGATAAGGTTTTGTGAGCCGTATCCGGTAGTGAACAGACGCTCATATTCGTCGGTTAAATTAATGCCTTCGATGGTAAAGGTCAGATTCTCGTTGTAATTATAGAACGCTGACAAATCCAGATACGTCGGCCCGGTTGTGCCTTCTTCGGCGTTACCGTTACTGCCTGAATAACTGGTGATATAATCATCCCGCTTATTCAGTGACAAGCGAATACCGTAGGCATCGCGTTCATAGTACAAGGTGGCGTTATAAGTATTTTTGGATAAGCCGGTAATTTCTCCTGCAGATACTCGCGTATAGTTCATCACCACACCTAAACCATCGAATGGCGCTGGCAGGAATCGGAATGGCTGTTGATAAATGAATTCAACGCCTTTAACCGATGTACCTTCACCGTTTACTGGAGAAGTATGAGTATAAGGAACCGTTCTGGGATCCAGAGCCATTGCAGGATCGTACTGCGGATCGGAATCAATAAAGGGTAGATAGACTTCATCAATCAAGCGCTCCTCGGTGGAGCTGGTGATAAAGGTTTCAATATCTTTATAAAAATAATTAGCCGCAAGCAGTGATTCCTCGGCGAAATACCATTCCAGTCCTACGTCCACGTTGTTAGAGGTAAACGGGTCCAGATAAGGGTTGCCTGCGCTTACCGTACCATTAACGTAAGAGAACGAGGGGTTGCCCGGGTTAAGAGAGCCCAAACTTGGACGCGTCATGGTGCTGGAAATGCCCAAGCGGGTAACGACATCGTCGGTGACTGACAAAGCCAGGTTTAACGCCGGTAAGAAGTTGTCGTAATCATTTTCAACGGTGACTTCGTCCAGTTGAATGTAGCCGGTGGCAGTAGAGGTGGTTTTGACATACCGCATGCCGAAATTAGATTTCAGATTCATTCCCGCGATATCCTGGTCGTAATTAAACTCAAGATAACCCGCTAGTGTTTCTTCGCCTATTTCCCAACTTTGCTCAGTGCGTGGCGTCCAGTTTTTCTCCAGTAATTGATCTTCAATTGCAGCAAAATCCGCTACTAAAAAGGTGTTTAACGGACCATCAAAGCCGTGACCGAAATCGTCGTAGGGCAATATTTGCGTAAAGCCTTCAGCCGAGTCCTGATCGGGAAAGTCGTTAATTTGTTCTTCTCTGTAGTTCACCGATCTATCGTTATATGCCAGCCCCATTTTTACCTCGAGCTCAGCGCCCTGGTATGCCAAATCTATCTTTGCAGTATCATTGTCACGATCGACGGCAGTGGCACGCAGGCGGCCATCAGATAAATCATACAAGGTGGGATCGGTATAATCGTAGCCATATTCCATCACGGGAACGTTCGGATTACCGGTAAAGTCAAAGCTGAAGCGATGCGGAGTTAAGTTGGTCATATTGTAACGGTACTGTTCAGAGCGAGCATCTGAACTGGCGGTACCTACCATAGCATCAAGACGCAGGGCATCGGTAAGAAAGAACTCACCTGATAAAACATACTGGCTAAAATCTGTCTCTGATACCTGCTGTCGGTTTTCTACTCGCGAGGTAAGGTTATCAAATGTACCTGCAATGACCTGCTGCCCACTGTCATCAATGGTAATGGCAACCGGAGTAATTTCACTGAACGTGCTGCGAAACATTTCAAAGTTGTTATACATGGTACGGTCGTTTTCCAGTTTCGACTGGAGCGTATCAAACGTAACTGTACCAATGTCTCCCACGGCAAACTGCAGCGTACCGGTTATTCCCAATCTTTCCTGTTTGTTCCCAAAAAAATCGTAGCGCGGCAGGCGGGGAGTCCAAAGGCAGTTGATTGGCGAGACGTTTTCCTCTTCATATTCGCAGTTGTCACTGGCTGGTGAGCCGGTTATCTGTGTGTTCGCCGTAGCTGCACTGGTATAGATACCGCTACCGTCGTCCACTGGTGTGGTCCATCTTACCGTGCCGTACCCTTCCTGTCTGACGGTACGTTCAGATTTCGCCACCGAAAACAGAGCACCAATGGTATCGTCCGCAAAGGTATTGCTGATCATAAACACCATTCTCGGATCGACTTCTTCCGTAACATCATTGTATCCACCCTGACCTGCCGCAGTGACATGAAATCCAGGGTTGCTGAAAGGCTTGGCAGAGTATAAATCTACTGTGCCGGCAATACCGCCCTCTTCGGTAGACGCAGTAGAAGTTTTCTGAATATCCACGCGATTGAATAACTCTGAGGCAAACACATTGAAATCGAATGCACGGCCGCCGTTAACGCCGCCGCCAGAATCGGTACCATCGGTGCTGGCTGGCACTTCCATTCCGTTTAGCGTGGTTCGGGTGAACGCTGGGCCCAGACCTCGCAGGGTAATTTGCCGACCTTCGCCACCTTCACGGGAAATTGCAACCCCGGGCACGCGCTGTAGGGATTCTGCAATATTCAGATCAGGAAATTTACCGATATCTTCGCTCAGTATGGTTTCCTTTGACGTAACAGCACTTCGTTTCTCGAAAAGCGCCCGGTTCAATGCGCCGCGAAAGCCGCCGACTTCAATGACTTCGATGTCAGCTTCAGACGGCGTTTTTGATGTTGTCTCTTGCGCCAATACTGCCGGTGCATGACTTATTCCCAACGCCAGTAATATTGCTGTACCCAGTTTGTTGTATGTTAAGCGATCGGTTTGCATGTTTTCTCCTAGCTTTCTGTGTCCTGGTGATAGTTCGAACAGGGAGAATGCAAGCAGACGCCTTTTCCTGTAGCGTCGAATTTGGACGCGGAAAAGCAGCATTCAGCGAGCACATTCCCTGATATAGATAACATTCAAAACACCTCCTTACGCTACCGGTGGCATTTTTTTGCTATCCTGTTTTTGGTTGTTTTTCATACTCATTATCTGTTATTCGTTGTGGGCTACGGCGCTCATTACCCCGTCGTACCGCTGAGGGCCAATTTGCACATTTTCGAAGGTGAGATTTTTCGCATTTTCAAGAATAAACGGGGTTTTTGCCCGGCGTATTTGAATATTTCTAAAGGTGACATTGGATACCGGTGAAGCGTCAGGCGCATGAATTTCAAGCACTGTTCCTATGTCTTCAGCGCGAATATTTTCAAAGACGATATCTGTATAGGTGGCGGGAAAGTTGCCATTCAAATTGCTTGGGTAGTTAAGTTGAAACCAAAACAGATTGGTGAAGGAGGAAACCTGGCTATTACGAATCCGCACCATCTCGACACTGCCGCCACGATCGAGGTTGCTCTTGAACCGATAGGCTGAATCGCCTTTACGGAAGGTGTTGTCGCTGAAAAATACGCGTTTAATTCCGCCCGACATTTCTGAACCTAATCCGACACCATCTTCACCGCCTAAGTCATTATGCCGAACCACAATATCGGTGCTGGGAATACCAATTGATCTTCCGTCTGCGTCTCTGCCGGATTTAATGACAATGGAATCATCTCCAGTGCGAAAGCGGCTATTTTCCACCAGCACATGCTGGCTTGATTCGATGTCCAGGCCGTCGTTATTGCGCTGATGGCTATCTACGGAAACGCCCTTGACCGTAGCGTGAGAGGTATATAACAAATGATTTACCCAAAATGGCGAATTAATGGCTGTGTAATCTTGTAGCAACACGCGTTTGGCATGAAAAAACTGAATGAGCGGGGGGCGCAGGAAATGTCCCTCACCAAACTGACGCTGCCCAACGGGAACCAGATTAAACCCCATGGACCGCAATGCTGCTACATCCTTGTCCTGCTTATTAACCCAGTCGATAAAGGCAGAATCGGCGTTGCCGTCGATAACACCTTTACCCGTTATGGCGACATCTTCCACATTGGCAGCGTAAATCAAAGGCGAATAGGTAAACACTTCGGTGCCTTCCCAGCGGGTCTTCACAACGGGTAAATAATCTGCTGGCGTTGCAGAAAACAACAGGGTTGCGCCTTTTTCCAGATGCAGGTTCACGCGACTCTTAAGTTGAATGGGGCCGCGGCTAAACCATTTACCTTTAGGTAGTACCACCTTGCCGCCGCCTGCTTCACTAGCTGAGTTGATAGCTGACTGAATGGCTGCCTGATGATCGGATGATTCGCCGTTGGTGACAAAATCAGTGACGGTAAAAGTGCGATCCGGTATTTTCGGTTGTTGAATTTCCTTTACAATCGAATCAGCCAGAGCCCAGTCAGCATCGGTATTAGCAACGCCGTTTTTTATCGAAAGCGCGCTGATGATGAGCAAGCAGCTTAATAAATTGTATTTGCCGGAGAACCTTTGCATAAACAACTCAATGTATTCTATCTAATGTTAAGGTTGTGTTAATATGCCACCGGTGGCACCAAAAGGAAAGGCCTTGTCATAAAAAAGTTAAAAAAATGTTCTGTGATTGTCGAGGTGTTATCAGATGAATAAAAGCTCGCCGATGCGGGAATGTCGGCGGGAGAGAGAAGAATTATTTTGGCGGGGTTCAGCCGTGATAGGAGTACATCATTTTCGCTACCTTGGAAAATGAACAGTGGTAACTGGAATCAACACATTGATTGCGGTGTTAGTAGCAGGCAAAGATTTCTGTCTGGGCCGTCTACAACAACTACGCAAAATAAAACTGGTCATTGTGTGGAGGCTAAATGATTGCGTAGATATACGCTCATTACGGTTAAACATGCTACACCCCCTAACCCTACAAGCGGCGGAGAAATTATTATAAGGCATGCAAACAACGGTAAAATACCTTTAGCCGCAGAGCCAAGAACGTACCGATCCCTTACAAACCATATTCCCCCAAAATAAGCAGCAATGGGAATTGCCACTGCATAGTGAGCGATTAATATTGAGGTGGTGGAGTGACCGGCCAGAATATCTACCTGTAAGGCAAACCCTGCTCCCACGGCTGCGCCAGCCAGATAAATAACCAGGTGGCCATAACCCCAAATAAGTGCCAGCTTTAATTGCTTGTGTTGCAGTTGTTCTTCACGGGAAAAATACAACCACCACAGCGAAAACAAAATAACCAGAGATGAAATCGCCAAATAAACAAAGCGAGTATCAAAGTTATCCAGGTTTATCTGATTGAGGGCCATCGAGCCGGCTAAAAGAGTTTCGCCCAGCACAATAATATTGAGCAAACCATATCGCTCGACAATATGGTCACGATGCCAGGGAGTGGTGCCATGGCGCTCTGCAAGTGCTGGCACAGACAGTTCTAACCCTATTCCAATAGCAAAACCGCCGAAAAATAAGCTCAATGATGACATGTCTGCCAATAGCAGCCCAACCCAATATAACTGTACTAAGGCAATGCCGACGGCATAGCTTAAGGTGGTTTTTCTTCTGGCTCTATCATGTTTTGCCGCTCTTAGCCAAAGTGCGACCATTGCCAATCGTATAATCACGTAGCCCATGACTACCAGACCAAAATCCAGCTGCTCGAAAAACTGTGAGATGCCTGCGGCCAAGGTTAGGGCACCCGCCATAATGACCATGGTTAATAGTCTGAACAACGGATCGTCATTATCGTAGGCGGAAGCAAACCAGGTGTAATTCATCCACGCCCACCAGATAGCGAATATTGCCGCAATGTATTTTGATATTCCGTCAATATAATGAGCTTCAGCAAGTGCGTGATGCAACCCTGCTGCGGCCGCTGCTATGGCAATAACTGAAACCAAATCAAAAAGTAGTTCTAAGGGGGTAGCAGCACGATGTTCCTGTTGCATATCCCGTGGCGACATAGGTTTCAGTCGGATCTTAAATAAACGATGCAGTTGCCCTTGTTGCTTTTCAATTGAAGGTTTTGATGCAAGCATAAAATTTATCCTGGCGCTAAAGATGTAAGTTTGTTTATTTAAACCATTGCTGTTGCTGCAATTCCTGGCAAATCCAGTTTAACGCCTTGCCGCGTTTGCCTTTTACAGTGGCAAAGTAAGCCGGAATGGGTGGGCGAGGTATCGCGGAGGCTTTTGCCACCAGCTCTCCGCTTGCGAGTTGCGCGTTAATCAAATGCAGTGGTAAAAAGCCTATGCCCACGCCAAGCACCTGCGCTTGAATCTTGCTTTGCATGCTGCTTACGCGGATAACTTGCTTACTGTCAAATAATCCGGAAGAACGCCCCGGTAAGGTGCGCGAACTGTCGGCGACTATAATACTGGGATACTGCAATATATGCTGGGGTTCAAGCAGACCCACAAAATCAGCTAGCGGATGGTGTCTGGCAACCGCGAACACAAATTCAATGGTTCCCATTTCACTTATATCAAACTGACCTTTGGGTAACTCGCCGGTCAGTCCAATGGCAATGTCGGCGCGCTTGGTGTACAACGCGTCCCAGCCGCCACCCAGCACTTCTTCAATAACGGTAATTTCAACCTGCTTATCAAGATGACAAAAACCGCCGATAAGTGCCAGCAACTGCGCATCCGGGATCAGCGTATCTTTGGCAATGGTGATTTTTGATTCCCAGCCAGATTCAAGCTGATGCACCTTTTCTTCCAGTCGTGCGGAGGCTTGTAATAATGCAATGCCTTCTTCCAGCACTAATTTTCCTGCAGAAGTCAGTGCTGCTCGTTTTTTAGATCTGTCGAAAATTAACACGCCTAAATCGCTTTCAAGCTTTTGCATGGTATAGGTAATAGCGGAAGGAACTTTCGCTAACTTTGCGGCAGCGGCAGCAAAACTGCCTTCCTGCGAAATGGCTTCTAAAACTCTGATTGCATCGAAGGTGATGGCGTGGCGCATTATCTTATCATCCCTAAAGAAAAGCTGAGCTACTTTACCGGCTGTATTACAACCTGAAATAGCCCAGCAAGATCGCATATATCACGGCAATTCAAGCACTAAAGCAAGAACTTGTTGCTCATTTTGGTTGCGTAAATCCAAAGTGGCCAAATCGGCAATTTGTGCGCCGTCGCCAGCATTAAGTGTCTTTTCATTTACCTGCAGTTCTCCTTCAACCACATGAATATACACTTTGCGACTATCTTCAATCGTTAGCTTTTCTGCAGTGTCTTGCGCAAGGTAGAGCTGTCTAAGCGTGGCTTGCTGCTTTATTTTCAGCGTGCCATTCTCACCTGTTGGAGTAATGATGGTTGTCAAGCCTTGCTGCTGTCCAAAATCCTTTTGTTGATAGCCCGGCGTGCCACCTTTAGTCTCAGGCTCTATCCATATCTGAAGAAACTTGAGCATATCAGTGCCGGAGCCGTTGTACTCGCTATGTGTGACGCCACTGCCAGCAGACATGAGTTGAAACTCGCCTTTTGGTAGTTCCTGCACATTGCCCATGCTGTCTTTATGGGCAATGATTCCTTTCGTAACAAAGCTGATAATTTCCATATCGCGGTGCCCGTGGGTACCAAAGCCTGCGCCAGGGGTAACAGTATCATCATTAATTACGCGTAAAGCGGAAAACCCCATATGTTTTGGATCATGGTACGAGCCAAAAGAAAACGTATGTTTGCTGTCAAGCCAGCCAAAATTTGCTGCGCCGCGTTCGTTAGCTAATCTGATATTAATCATAATAATTTTCCTTAAAAATTGAATTAAGCCTGAAGCTTTTTGTTGATAAGAGCATCGAGAGCAAGTTTGCCACTACCTGAAACCACCAATGACACTGAAGCGGCTAAAAGCGCCAGGCCAAACTCAATGCCGTTACCGGTCATAAAAAACCCGTTGGTAATATGCACAGTAAATATGGCTACCAGCATCGCCAGCGCCAGCACCAACGCCGCTGGCCGGGTGAGTAAACCAAGCAGAATGAACAGACCGCCGAAAAATTCTGCACTACCTGCCATCAATGCCATCAGGTAGCCCGGCTCCAACCCGATTGACGCCATCCATTGCCCGGTTCCTTCAAGCCCGTAACCCCCAAAAGCACCAAAGAGTTTTTGTGCGCCGTGGGCGATAAATGTGATGCCAATAGGAATACGCAGTGCCACCGGCGCAAAGCCTGCATGGGAAGCGGTTAATTTAGTGAAATTTTGTTTGAACATGGTTATTGTCTCCCTTTAGTTAAAATATTTCGAACCGGGTTGCTACATTCTTTTCTGACCGAACCCTTGCCTCTGCTGATGAATGTAATATAGACCTTTTTGAATTAATTAAAATCAGAACAATTTGCATTGATAGTTCAATATTTTTGAATGTGCGGGTGGGGTGAAAAAAGCGTTTAAGGCGAGGTAAACTTCGCTCAGTTGGTTAGCTTATTTTTAGCTGACGAATACGTAATTGCGCTGCTGGTAAGATTTACCGTAAAGTGAACGGCATTAAGTGTAAGGGGGCCGTTGAAGACATCAAGTCTGACCGGCAGACCCCAGTAAGCATGGATTAAAATGGATAAATTTTTAGCGTTAAAAATGTTTGTAGCAACGGTAGATGCCAAAGGTTTTTCGCAAGCAGCACGTAATCTTTCCGTCGCGCCTTCTACCATTACCCGAATCGTTGATGCGCTTGAAGCTGAGTTGGGCACGGTATTACTTAATCGCTCAACCAGACAGGTTACGGTGTCTGAAGCGGGTATGACCTATTATGTAAATGCGAGAAAAATCATCGACAGCGTCTTAGAAGCCGATGAACTGGTTAAAGACTCGCAAGAGGAAGTGTCGGGTCCGCTACGGGTAACCGTGCCGATGTCGTTTGGTCGTCATGTTATTGCCCCACATTTAGGTAGCTTTTTACATCGCCACCCAAAGCTCGACCTGGACATTGTATTAACTGATGACGTCGTGGATTTATCCACGCAGCGCATTGATGTGTCTATCCGGTTGGGATCTGTAGCTCCCATGGAAGATTTAGTCAGCCGAAAGATAGGAGCATTTAAACGACTCGTGATTGCCAGCTCTGTTTATATTCATCAATATGGGCAACCGCACGAGCCAGCTGATTTGCTGCACCATCAATGTTTGCGTTATGACTATGGCAACAGCCAGTTTATGTGGACTTTTCTTGCTAACAAAGAAGAACAGCGTATACCGGTAAAGGGAAAGCTGAAGAGCAATAATGTGGAGGTTTTACACCAGGTGGCTCTTGGCGGGCAGGGCATTGCCTTGCTGCCGGAGTGGTTAATCCGCCAGGATGTAATTGATGGCAGGCTGATGCAAATGCTCAGCACTTACCAGGTAAGCCCCAACAGCGCCAGCTCTGCAATTTCTGCAATTTATCTGCCCAATCATCGTGGTTCAAAACGGACTAGTGCATTTATCGATTTTGTTACGCACCTATTGAAGTCGGATCCTCAATAGTCGTTTAGTCAAGACTCTCCGCCTGACAGGGGGGGGCGAAATAAGCAACAATGTTTTGCGTCTGCACGGTATTCTCTGCACATATAAATGCCCCTATTATATCTGCTTGCGTCGCACTCAAACAATTGACGACACCCAAAATAGCGCCATTACTAAAAAGCCCCGTCAGATTGAGTAAAATCAAAAGGCAAAACCGAACAGAGCTAATGCATGGTAATAAAATTACTGTTTCGGCAAAAGAATCAAACAAGTGTATTCGCTTTTCGCATTCGTATAAATCCGAGTGTAAGCATCTTCTTGTATTAGATGTTCCAGACAATGAGCTCGCATTATTTTTATCAAAAATATGCTTCACAATAAAATTTTCTACAGCTTTTTGTGTTCGAATTTAAAAGTTGCAGACACAAATTTTTTCAAGAACCCGGTAAATTTTTCATAAAAAATTTGCTTAAATTTTCTTTTATTTGCTTCACCTGAATATCTATCTACACTTAATAAGTGGGCACGGTGGTTGCATTTATCCAACCGAAACTTCACCGCCGTTTTCTTTCTACAGAAAGTATCGGCACATTCAATAAACACAATAAAGGGATTATGATATGGCGACAACGAATACTCATACTACTGAACGGCGCACCGGTCTGACTGCCGTAGATTGGATTGCCATGGTGTTGGTAATTGTGGGTGGTATAAACTGGGGTTTGGTGGGTTTACTAAGCTTTGATTTAGTGGCTGCCATCTTTGGAGAGATGTCCGTGCTTTCACGCATCGTTTACACGCTCGTTGGATTATCTGCAGTATGGATGATATTTACTTGCACGAAGATGTCGAAAACCACCTGAGAAAATATTCGCCAAGGAAATAGGCGAATATTATTCTATAAACAGTCATGGGTTAGGGTTGATTTGCTCTTAAATCTAAACGCTAAACACTGGCATAAAGTATTGTAGCTACTTCCACCGACGACAGACTAATAAAGCACCTGATGTTCGCCACAGAAGCTAGGTAGAAGGGACGTGCATTGGGGCGCTTTTTTTCTTAATCGGAATATCATTGCTATCTAACTATTCTATTTCTAAACGATTAACACAGCGGTAAAAATCAAAACCACAATGATTCGTGAACACCTCGTAGCCTTCGTGAGCGTCTTTTCTTTCATCGATTTTGTTACGCACCTATTGAAGTCGGATCCTCAATAGACGTTTAGTCAAGACTCTCCGCCTGACAGGGGGTTTTGCGAAATAAGCAACAATGTTTTGCGTCTGCACGGTATTCTCTGCACATATAAATGCCCCTATTATATCTGCCTGTGTCGCACACAATGTATTGACGAAAAACAGCGCGTAACCGAGCCGCTGGTTGTCTCGGCAATTAACAATTTCTAAGGAATTTAATGAGCCATCTGTTTCAACCCCTTAACCTGGGCAATCTAACATTATCAAACCGCATTATTATTGCGCCTATGTGCCAGTATTCTGCAGAAGACGGTGCCGCTACTGACTGGCATACCATTCACCTGGGAAGATTGGCTTTATCTGGGGCGGGTTTGTTGATTTTAGAAGCGACGGCTGTTAATCCCCGAGGTCGAATTAGCTATGCGGATTTAGGCTTGTGGGATGATAGAACGGAACGCGCGCTGGCTACATCATTAACAGCAGTAAGAAAATATTCTTCCATGCCTGTTGGCATACAATTGGCGCATGCCGGGCGTAAAGCATCGACACAAAAACCCTGGGACGGCGGGAAGGTAATTACGCCCGATAACCCCCATGGCTGGCAAACTATTGCTCCCTCCGCTTTACCTTATGGTGATGAGGAACCCGCCCCAGACGCCGCGACTCCTGAACAAATTACCGAAATTATTACCGATTTTGTTGAAGCGGCAAAACGAGCGGAGCGTCTTGGTATCGAAGCCATTGAACTGCATGCGGCTCATGGCTATTTATTACATCAGTTTTTATCGCCTCTAGCTAATCAGCGGAGCGACCAATATGGTGGCAGCCTTGAAAATCGGATGCGCTTATTGCTGGAAATTACTGATAAAATAAAAGCGGCGGTATCAGATAATATAACCTTGGGTGTACGCATCTCTGCTACAGATTGGGTGACTGGTGGATGGGATGTAGAACAAAGCTTGGTGCTGGCAAAAGCGCTGGAAGAAAGAGGCTGTCAATTTATTCACGTGAGTACCGCCGGCTTAAGCCCCTTACAGCAGATTCCCGTGGCGCCAGGTTTTCAGATACCGTTCGCAACGGCTATTAAGCAGGCTGTTAACATTCCGGTTATCGCGGTGGGGCTTATCACTGATGCGCCAGAGGCCGATAATATTATTGCTTCTGGTCAGGCTGATGCCGTTGCGCTGGCGAGAGGGATCCTGTACAACCCTCACTGGGTATGGCATGCCGCTGCCGAATTGGGTGAGCAAGTGACGGCACCACCGCAATATCTGCGCTCTTCACCACATGGTATGCCCTCACCAATAAAATAATAATAGCGTCAGCCTGAGCTGTGAAAGTTTCAATGTCGTCAGTGCTCACTATTTCAGTGGGCGCTGTTTTTGTAATTGTAAACTCTCTCTGGTTGCGCCCAAGTAAGGCAACGTCCAGTTGTTAATAAGTGCATTGCGTCAATCGCAATAGCGTTTTGCATTTAAAGAGGATTCTCTGCAGGTATAAGGCGCTTTACTATAAGTGTATTGAGAGCTGGTGAGCAGGATTCTCAATACCAAAGCTCATTATTCCAGCAAGTTTATTTTCTCTCTTGGTGCTGCATCGAAGAGCAATCAGGTAATTGCATGTTTGGAACTGTGAGTGTAACCATAGTTTATCTGGAGAACATTATGACAGCTCAAGCTCAACCGGTACTTAGCAGTACGTTAGTCACACTATTTTCTATTTGCTGCGGTGCAATTGTTGCCAATATTTATTATGCCCAACCTATTATCGAGTTAATCGCGCCGGATGTAGGAATTTCTACTGCCAACGCCGGATTTATCGTGTCGCTGACCCAGATAGGCTACGCGTTAGGGCTGTTCTTTCTGGTACCACTGGCAGATTTGCTGGAAAACCGGCGGTTAATGCTCGCGACCCTTGCCGTGACTATTACTAGTCTTGTCGGTATGGCACTAACGGATAGTCCGGCAGGTTTACTGCTGATGTCCACGCTTATCGGCTTCAGTTCGGTATCGGTGCAGATATTAATACCCCTGGCTGCGCATCTGGCGCGCGAGGAGAATCGCGGCCGGGTAGTGGGCAACATCATGAGTGGCTTACTGTTAGGGATATTACTGGCAAGACCGGTATCCAGTCTTATTGCCGATCACTTTGGCTGGCGCGCCGTGTTCTATTGTGCCGCAGTGTTGATGCTGATAATTGCTGTTGTTGTAATTTTTACGATCCCTTCCCATCAGCCGCAGCATAAGGTCAGCTATCGGCAATTAGTGGCTTCACTCGCACATTTGTTTAAACGGTATGCGTTGCTGCGTCAGCGCGCTTTTTATCAAGGGCTTATGTTTGCCGCCTTTAGTTTATATTGGACTGCCGCGCCGCTGTTTTTATCTGAACGTTACAATTTGAGTCAAACTGAAATTGCGATTTTTGCGCTGGTGGGAGCGATAGGCGCCATTGCTGCGCCCATGGCCGGACGTTTGGCAGACGCAGGGCTTACTGAGAAAATGTCTAAGCTGGCGATGATTCTGGCAGCGGTCAGCTTTGTTCCAGGCTTATTCAACCTGCCGTTCGGGCTGATGTTTCTGGCCCTAACCGGAGTGTTGTTGGACTTTGCCGTGCAAATGAACATGGTATTAGGGCAGCGCGAGATTTACGCCCTCGATCCTCATAGTCGCGGCCGTCTGAATGCGTTGTACATGACCAGTATCTTTATTGGTGGTGCGGCGGGCTCGACAATGGCTGGTGCGCTCTACGCGTACGGCGGATGGTTTGCGGTGGCGATTATGGGAAGTGCGTTGCCGCTACTGGCATTATTGGTTTTTTTGAAAAAGTCTGCATCGCGTCCCTTGCACGCGTCAGAAGATGCCACGTGATAAGTAAATTTTTATAGTCGCGAACACAGTTGTGAAGTATTTTTGATATTAACTTCATCTATCATTAATTATCTGGCAGTCGGTTATGTTGCCAAACAGATGAAAACTTCATTTACAGGGAAGAAACGCATGAGTATTGAAACAAGCCAAATAGAATTAGATTGCGATGTTGATAAGGGCTGTAACGCAATCGAAATAATCATTCAGCCCAGAGCAAAAGATTTAGGGGACTTTTCCGTGCGTCGCACGCTTCCCACAAAAGAGCGTCAAATGGTCGGGCCGTGGATATTTTTCGATCATATGGGGCCGGCACATTTTCCTGCAGGGTCGGGTATTAATGTACGCCCACATCCGCATATAAATTTAGCGACCGTGACGTATTTATTTGAAGGTGAAATTCTGCATCGGGATTCCCTGGGAAGCCTCGCCACCATCACCCCGGGCGATATTAATTTAATGGTCGCCGGTAAAGGTATTACGCATTCTGAGCGCGAACGCCCTGAAGTAAAGCATATTGATCATACTTTGCATGGTCTGCAGTTATGGCTGGCGTTGCCGGAAAAAGATGAAGAAATTGACCCTGCTTTTTATCATTATCCAGCTGCAAATATTCCTCAAACTCATATCAACGATGTTGCTGTACGCGTGTTAATGGGTTCCGCGTATGGTTTAACTTCTCCGGTACTGACATACGCAGAAACCTTGTATGTTGAGGCTCATCTGCAAACCACTCAAACGTTAGTGTTGCCCAACTGTGAAGAGCGCGCCATTTACGTTGCTAAAGGCGGCTTAAAAATAAAAGACAGAGTGATACCAGAATTTGCCATGGTGGTGTTATCGGCGGCTGAAGGGGTGGAAATTGAAGCCACAGAAGAAACAAGAATTGCGCTGATCGGTGGTGAGAAAATGGGTAAGTGTTTTATCGAATGGAATTTTATCTCCAGTAGAAAAGAGCGTGTAGAACAGGCCAAACAGGAATGGTTGGCGGGAAATTTTCCTCAAGTAGTTGATGATGTAAAAGAGTTCATTCCCTTTCCTACAAATTAAACCTTCAGGAATAACTTATGAGCGTTATTTTACATAAAAGCGAAACCGGTACCTATTTACAAACTATACGCATTCACCAGCATACCTTGTTTGCCGATGTTGCTGCATCATTGGGAGGTGAAGACAACGCACCTGATCCTCACGATCTTTATGACAGTTCTCTGGCAGCCTGCAAGGCTATTACTCTGTTAATGTACGCAAAGCGCAAAGATATTTCTCTTACCAGCGTGGATATCGAAATTACGCGGGATAACAGTAAGGAAAAAAGCGGTATTTACAGACTCAATGTGAACCTTCAACTTAACGGCGAACTCAGTGTACAGCAACGCCATCTGTTAAAGGACATTGCGGAAAAGTGCCCCATTCATAAGCTGATGGAGTCAGTTGAAACTGAAATACATTCTTCTGTGCAATAGCGTTATAAATGAGGAATGAGCGAAAGATATATTCCCTTCAACCGGGCTTAAATAGGCCCTGCTGAAGGAAAACTGGCATTAGACAATAAGTAAGCATTTTCATTCCTAAAGCATGCCTCCCGGGCTAATATCTCCAGTAGGGTGGAGAACCATACACTTCTACTAAATAATCAATAAAGCACCGAACGTTTAACGATGGTGGCGAGCCTGAGGGTAAAGTGCACTGATATTTTGTGGCTCTTTTTTTATGGCAACTTCATACTTTCCTAGCAGGCTTATCAACTTACCTTCCTTCAGATACTTACCTATTAACCAATCGGGGAACAGGATAATCCCCATACCATTGATTGCAGAAACGAGCAGGGCTTCCGCATTATTTGAAACAAGAGAGGGAGATAATGATTGCTGATACCACGATTGATTGAGACTTTTAAAATACCATTGATTGTTACCTGAGTACCCACTGTATATAAGGCAACGGTGAGTTGCCAAATCAGAAGGCGACTGAGGCTTTCCATATTGTGCTACGTAATCTGGAGATGCAGCTAAATAGTAGGTTTGTTTTCCCAACTCTCTTGCTCTTAACGATGAGTCTGAAAGTGTGCCAATACGAATGATGATATCTGCTGCGTCCGTATGAGGATCAATGTATTCATCAGTAAGAGTTAAGTCGATTTTTATTTTCGAATATCTGCGATAAAAATCTGCAAGCCAAGGAGTGGTATGCGGAACGGGCGTATTCGATAAACATGCGCCCCGATTCTGTAGGGATCACAGCTCGGGTATTTCGTTAAAATAGCTGATACCCAAGCGTTTCCTCCAACTGCGTTATCACCCGGGAAACTAAAGACGGCTTCAATGAAGAGTTTTAACGCTCTAATACTGGCTGAATCCGGGTTCATTTTTGATGCCGAGCAATGAGAACAAGCGCAACGCTAGCAGCAGCGCTTGCTCAAGCCGCTAAACACCAATTGCATGATACTGCAAAAGGCATTGCTTAGAACCACTCCAGAGGCTTGCGGCAATCACAAGTGGCGGGGTTGCTTCACTCTGAGTGGGTTTACAAGCACTAAAACCTGTTCTCGATGCACAGAACGGGTGTCACTTTTAGCAGAATACGCACAATATAGGCAGTAATTTATTCCGCTTACTGTTTTTCAGTTTCATGGCAGGCACAGTATATCATTGCTGGTAGAGGATTTTATTGCCTGGAGCACGTTGCATTAAAGTTTATTCAGGAAAAAAGCTCAAGTAGTGGACCCTCTGCTCCGATACACTCTTTGTCATAGGTAACAGATAATAAACAATGGCTGGTGTGGTAAATCGGCCAGTCATTACTTGTCTTATAAGCACCAGTAGCTAAGCTTCGAAGGTTCTTAGGCTGTGGGTGCACCAGATAGTTTTTCCTGAAGAGGTTTTATGATCAGTTTGTCTAGTATTCGCAACAAACTTATATTAATTAGCGCGCTTGTTTTTACGGGTATGGTGGGTATGACACTGTTACAGAACGTGACAGGAGCAAAGCTGAGTAACCTTAGTCTTCTCGAAGTCGGTATCTATAAAGTCAATAATGGAATGTTGTCCCTCAGACGTGATGAGAAAGATTTTCTCCTGCGACAGGACCTTGATTATCAAGAAGACTTTAACGCCGACTATGATTCGCTGGTATCTGAGGTAAACACGCTGCAACAGGGATTACAGCGCGCTGGTTTCGGAGCACATGAAGCCAGCCAGTTAAAAGCGATTTTAGCTGAGTATAAGAAAACGTTTAATGTCTTTGTGGCAAAGAACATTGCGCTTGGTCTGACACCGGAGGCAGGAATTTACGGCACCCTGCGAGACGCTGTACGGAATGTCGAAGATCAGGTAAATCAACTCGGGAATACCGCGCTAGAAGCTGACATGCTGATGCTCAGACGCCATGAAAAGGACTTTATGCTGCGCGAGGATATGAAATACAAAGCGAGCTTTGATGATGCCTTTGCGGATTTCAACACAACCTTGCGTCAAAGTAATCTTTCCGCACTGGCTAGCAGTCAAATTGCGAGCCTGATGAATGACTATCAGCGTCACTTCCACGCCTTTGTTGAAGGTCAGAATGTACTTGGATTAACCAGCGATCAAGGATTGATTGGGGAGGTAAGGCGTACGGTTCATGCTACAGAATCAATTTTGACTGAGTTATCAGAACAGGTCACCACACAGATAGATGAATACCGCGCTGCGACCAATTTTTTCTCGACATTAATAAGCGCGTTGGCCGTCATATTAATTGTTATAGTAATTGTTTTTGTATCCCTTAGCATCTCCAAGCCCGTTAAATACTTAGCCGGTCTGATGCAAAATATCAGTGATAATAAGGACCTTTCTCAGCGCTATAAGTATGATGGGGCAGATGAAATTAACGCTGTTGGTAAAGCGCTTAATCAAATGCTTGAACGGTTTGAAGAGTCAATGTATGAGGTGTATCAGTCTACTACCATGTTAAGTAGCGCCGCTGAAGAACTGAGCGTTATTACGGCGAGTACCCGTGACGGCGTCAATCGGCAGCAACACGAAACCGAGTCGGTGGCAACGGCAATGAATGAAATGACAACCACCGTACAAGATGTTTCTCACTCGGCTTCAGAAGCCGCTGCTGCGTCTAAACAAGCAGACACCGAGTCAAAGAAAGGGACTCAGTTGGTAAATGATGCAGTCAACGGCATCCGCGAGCTAGCGCAACAGGTAGAAAAAACGGCTCAGGAGATAAATGCGCTAAAGGATGAGGCTGCGAACATCTCTACGGTACTTCAGGTGATTAGCGAAATTGCCGAGCAGACTAATTTGCTTGCCCTTAATGCGGCGATCGAAGCGGCCAGAGCCGGTGAACAGGGACGAGGTTTCGCAGTGGTCGCCGACGAAGTGCGTACGCTGGCATCGCGGAGTCATGACTCCACAGATCAAATTAGAACTATCATTGAGCGTTTACAGCAAAAAACCGGGTCTGCCGTACAGATTATGCAGCAAAGCCGCCACCTGGCAGATAGCGGCGTGGAAAAAGCAGATATAGCTGGTCATGCGCTTGAACAAATTACCCTTGCGGTATCAGCCATTAGTGAAAAAAATTACATGATTGCCAGTGCCGCAGACGAACAAAAAATCGTTTCCGAAGAAATCAATTGCAATATCGTTAATATCAACGACATCGCAAAGTCTTCTACAGAAGCGGCCTCTCAAACTCTGGAAACCAGTAATTCATTGGCGCAATTGGCTACGGAGTTACAAAGCGTGGTGCAACAATTTAAAATAAGTCCAAGGCATGCCTAAAGTTCGTTCGGCGCGTTAAACAGACGCGCCGGCACATCTGCACTTCTGTTCCACTGACGGGGGCAGCGACAGACTTCCATCGATGTAAAGTGCTTTTTAAAGAAGAATGCACCAGCGGGCTTAACGGTCCTACACGCCCGAAGGCAACGGATTTTGAAAAGATAGTGTAAATTTTTTCCATGTTAAAATTAGAGCGTGTTGATCTTTGTGGTATAAAAAATAAACGGCATGAAGACTGGTATAATCCATTTCGCCAAAAACAAACAATACCGAAATCAACATGCCGAGAACTATGTTAACAGATGCCCAATGGGCGATGCTATCCCGCGTAATGTATTTGAGTGGCCGAGTCTATTCAAAGCCGGAACACAGAATGACATTTGAAGGAATACTTTATCGTATGAGAACAGGTATTCCATGGCGTGACTTACCCTCAGAGTTTGGTGATTGGAGCGCCATCTTCCGGCGATTCAATTTATGGTCGAAAAAGGGTGTGTTGGCCTATATGTTTGAAATATTAAGCCGCGACAGTGATACCCAATGGCTGTTTCTCGATGGCAGTATCGTTAAAACACATCAACACGGGTGCGGTGCTGCGAGTGATCATGATGAAGCGATAGGCAAAAGCCGGGGCGGGAACTCGACGAAAATCCACTTAGCAGTGGATAGTGGAGGATTACCTGTCTATTTTGAATTATCGGGTGGGCAAGCGCATGACGTACGCTTTGCCGAGTCATTAGTGTTCAACTCGCCGGCAGCCGAAATAATTGTGGCAGACAAGGGGTATGACAGTGATGGTTTGAGAGAGACCATTGAGGCAACAGGTACAGTATCTAACATCCCGAGAAAGGCGAATAAAAAGCGTGGTAATGCGCATATGGACTGGTGTCTATACAAATATCGCCACCTTGTTGAAAATGCATTTTTGAAAGTGAAAAAATATCGGGCCATTGCGACGAGATATGAAAAACTAGCCAGAAACTACCATTCGATGGTATCTCTGGCTTTTATTATGATGTGGTTACCGATGTATGCTGAATAAAATATGTACAGCAAAGATCAACAGACTCTAGTGGCTTAAATTTAATCTTGGCCAAATAGAGGTATCTAGCAAGAAAACCTAATCCGGCTTTTCTATATTCCGAATCATGCAAAGAAATCGAACTCCCGAACCCGTTGCTTATATAATTTGTTTTAATGTGGCGCGATCATCGGCATCTTTTAACTGTTGTTTTGACAGAGCCAGATACTTGTGCTGGTGCCGTGCTCTCATCGTGCTGACAAAAAGACCAAGAACTTTCAGTCAGCTTTCCTCGTATTGCAGCTATATAGAACGGCTTTACACAAGTGAACGCGGCACGTTGCTGCGACCGTTTCCTGGCGCAAGCCTCATTTACCGAAAATATCGCTAGAACCTAAGCGACAAAAGGGCCTTTTAAGCACATGGCTAATTTAAAAACTAATGATTTTCCTACAAAAATATTCAGGTTTGATGATCTTGCTAAGTTAGCAGATTACTCTTTGCTGGATACTCTCAGCCCTGATCCTGAAGCCACTCAATCCGGTGAGGACTACCGCCCGCGCCAGGTTTTCTCAGGCCACTATGTCCCTGTTAAGCCAACGCCTATAGGCAATCCTAAATATATTGCTCATAGTAAAGAGCTATTTCGCGAATTAGGGGTAGATGACAGTCTCGCGCTGACAAATGATTTTGCCCGATTTTTTTCCGGTGATGTTACCCATGTACCAGAACCAATGCGGCCCATTGGTTGGGCAACAGGGTATGCGCTCTCAATTTATGGTAACGAGTACATCCAGCAATGTCCTTTTCAAACCGGCAATGGTTATGGAGATGGTCGCGCGATTTCCGTTCTAGAAGTTGTTGCTAATGGTAAACGGTGGGAAATGCAGCTAAAAGGGGCCGGACGCACCCCTTATTGTCGCGGTGCAGATGGTAGAGCAGTATTGCGCTCAAGTGTCAGAGAATTTCTGGCGCAAGAGCATATGCACGCGCTTGGCGTTCCTACCTCTCGGTCGCTATGCCTGTTTACTTCTGAGTCGGAAAGCGTTGAACGTCCATGGTATTTGCCTGGGTCAAAATCGGCGGATCCGGAAGTTATGGTGTCAAACCCCGTTGCTATATCAACACGTGTTGCGCCTTCTTTTCTGCGTGTTGGGCAATTGGAACTGTTTGGCCGTCGTGCTCGCAGCAACGCGCATCCTGGCGCAATGAAAGAGCTTGAGATGATTGTTTTGCATTTAATCGAGCGAGAGTACAAAATCGAGATAAATGAAGACCTTCCCATTGCAGAAAAAACATTGCAATTGGCTATGGCGTTTCGGGATCGGCTTACATCACTAGTCGCTGACTGGATTCGTGTGGGATACTGCCAAGGCAACTTTAATAGTGATAATTGTGCCGGGGGAGGATTTACGTTGGACTATGGGCCGTTCGGTTTTTGTGAACGCTTCGATCCTTTCTATCAGTCCTGGACCGGCGGTGGTCGCCATTTTTCTTTCCTTAACCAGCCATTTGCTGCTGAAAAGAACTTCGGGAGTTTCTGTTCGGCATTGCAGCCTGTTCTGCAATCACATCCTACTGCTTTAGCTCAGCTCGATGAGATACGTTCAGGTTTTCCTGCCGTTATGGAAGAGAAGCTGCAAACGATGTGGGCCTCCAAACTGGGACTTGCCGCTTACGATTCAGAACTCACTGTTCAGCTTTTACAGTTAATGGCGCAAACCCCTGTCGACTACACCATCTTTTTTCGGGAACTCTCGACAATCCCCAATGACATTACAAGCATCAGTAAAAGCTTTTATAAAAAAGCCACAGATGAATCAAACCTGCAATGGGACCAGTGGCTTCAAAAGTGGCGCACGCAGATTGATAACCGCAATTCTATTGACATCATTTCGCAACGGATGAAGCGAGTTAACCCGAAATATATTTGGCGAGAATGGCTGGTAGTGCCAGCCTATCAACAGGCAGAGGATGGGGATTTTGCACTTATTAAAGAGATGCAGGAAGTCTTGACCAAACCTTTTGAGGAACAATCAGAAGCGGTAGAAAAGAAATTCTACCGGTTACGCCCTCAGGAATTATTCGGCGTTGGCGGGATATCCCATTACAGTTGTTCTTCATAAGAATTCCAAATAAAAAACGCATTCGTTCAACTTCAACCAACGGCTGGTTTTTTTAAAGCCTGCCCCAAAGCGCTTGAAGGAGCGCATTGACATCATCCAGATTCATGGTGGTAGGGGGCTTTGGCTGATGTGCTTTAAGCGGTATATTACCACTTTCATACGCTGAAGGGGCCGGTCAATAGCATTTTTCATGATCACTCGGTCGCCATGCCTTGGGCGTGCTCTTAATAAGGTAGCGTTCAGACACAACAAAACGGCTCTTGTCGGCTTAATGTTTCTCTCTTCTGTAGACTTGAAAAGAAAGGTACCAGAGGCCAGATTTTGGCCGGGCCACCACTCGGACAGCAAGTCTTTGAAGGCAAGAGATTTTTTATCCATGAATGCGAAACATCCGCCAGCGGACAATTGAATTCATCACTGTGGTTTTAGGTGTCTTTCGGCGTTCTGGCCTACTGGGCAATTAAAAAAACGCCGCGACAAAGAACCGCCTCAGAGGCGATTAGTATTCAATTGCTCTCATTAAAATCAACAACGTTTCTAATTCAAAAATCTCTGATACAAATAAGCCAGTATAAAGATCTATTAATCCATCTGTGCTATCGATTCACTCATTAGAGATGGCATTCTCAGAGGGTTAACTATTGAATAAATTCACATTAACCATGTGTTTCAGTGCATTAGCAATCATTAGTCCAACCGCTTGGGCAGAAGTCGAGGACGTTAGTGCAGATGATTCTCCTAACCGTAATTTAACCGGATTTGAAAGGCTCAATGAAACACAACCTCTTTGGGAAGTTGGCGTTGGCGGCGGCATGGCCGAGGTACCCAACTACCCGGCATCCGGCGAGAGGTACCTTGTTACATTGGCACTCCCATATGCCATATACCGCGGCGATATATTCCGGATTGGAGGGCAAGGTGGTGTCCGCGCCGTATTTGTCGAACAGAATAACCTTGAAGTCGATGTGAGTGTGAGTGGCGCTTTTTCAGCAGAAAGTGAAGAAGGTAGTGTGCGTGAAGGGATGCCGGAGCTCGACTACATGTTCGAAGTAGGCCCGCAATTTTTATGTAAAATAAAAGACTTTAAGTTTGAGGGCGGCGGCAAGGCTAGGCTCAATGCCCGTATGCATACCAGAGCCGTGTTCTCAACTGATTTTAGCGGACTTAATAGCAGAGGCTACGTACTTGAACCGACAATAAGGTATCAACAACGTGGCGTTTTTCTCCCAGATACCGGACTCAGCCTTGCGGCACGGATGACCTGGGGTACAGAAAAGCTGCACGATTATTTTTACGAGTTTGCGCCAGAGTATGCAACAGATTACAGGCCAGCCTACAATGCTAAAGGTGGTTATTTAGGCGCCGAAATTTCCGCTGGGTTGGCATTTCCGATGGTCAAAAATTTGCGTGGCTTTTTGGGGGGCATCAGTGCAATTCAATCAAGGATCCGCTAACGAGGATAGTCCTCTTTACGAGAAGGATATTGTTTATAGCTTCGGGATTGGGTTTGTCTGGCGTGTATACATGAGTGAGGCAAAGGCGAACTGGTAGTCGGACTCAAGTCCGTAATAATGGTTATTTCCGGCTACAAAAAAACCGATGGTAAAGTCGGTTTAGAAGCTAAAATCTCTTGCAAAGAGTGGTACCAGTGGGCGGACTCGAACCGCCACGCCCGAAGGCAACGGATTTTGAATCCGTCATGTCTACCAATTCCATCACACTGGCATTACTTTTCTTATTAAAGCTTCGCTGTAAGAACATTGCGCAATCATTCGCGTATATGCCTCAACAGGAGCCGCATTATAGCGCTGTGAGAGGGGCTTACAAGTATTTTTTCTATTTCTACGGGATTATTGAGGTTAACTGGTTATTTATTATTCAAGGTAATGCTGGGTGGGGGGGAGTGCATCTGTGCATTAACAGAAGTGACGAGAATACGCAGATTATTGTGATTTTGCGTTTGCTCTTAGTGTGGCAAACTATACGGTTTCCAAAAAGACAGTTAGTGTGGAGTGAGTGTTGCTGTGAAGAAAAAAGATGTTGCCGCGACAAAAGAAGAAAACCGCGTTGAGAGGCGTGCCGGTTTCTTCCGGCGTTTACTTGCCATGGTGTACGACACTTTGGTGGCAGTAGCAGTAGGGATGTGCGCGGCGATGGTTATGATTGTTACTATCGTCATTTTGTTGTCCAACGGGGTTTTGGATTCAAGTGGCTTTGAAAATCCCTCTGAACTTATACAATCCTCGCCCGGCTACCAGGCATTAATTCAAGTGTGGGTAGGGATATGGGTAGTGGGATTCTTTCTGTGGTTTTGGCGCCATGGCGGCCAAACTATCGGCATGCGAGCCTGGAGGCTGCGTATTTTCAGTACGGTAGAAGAGCCGGTAACCTGGAAGCGTTTAATTATTCGACTACTTGCTTCTTTAGGCGGGTTGGGCACATTACTGGTATTGTTTGATATTAAACATAAACAATCATTGCAAGATAGATTGGCAAAGACTGAAGTCGTACATCTGACAAAAGCGGCGAACGATCACAAGAGCTGGTAGGCCGCTTTCTGAGTTGCCCCAAAGTTTGCAAGAGCATTATCGTCGAAGCAATAAGGCTGCTACTGCACCGAAAATCAGGCTGGGTAACAATGCGCCTAAATAGGGCGGTAGTTCATATACCAGACTAATCGGACCAAACACTTCGTTGGAGATGAAGAAGCCAAACCCGACCAATACTCCCATAATCACTCGCGCTCCCATGGTCACGCTACGTAAGGGGCCGAAGATAAACGAAAGCGCCATCAGCAACATTACGCCAATAGAGACGGGTTGCAGCACTTTACGCCATAACGCCAGCTCGTAGCGGGAACTATCCTGATCGTTGGAATCAAGATATTGAACATATTCTACCAGCCCGCGGATAGAAAGCGCTTCAGGTTTAACCGCAACAATGCCTAGCTTATCCGGTGTAAGCGTAGAAGCCCATCGCACCCTGGGTTCATTTTCAATATTGATTTCAGTTTCGGAGAAGGTGGTTACGCTAACAGTATTAAGCCACCACGCCTTGCCATCAAAGCTTCCGCGGCGGGCATAGGTGATACTATCGAGTGTAAGATCAGCATTGAAACTGAAAATATTAATATCTTGCAACGATTCTCTGGTGATCACGCGACCAATACTGACAAAATGATCGCCATCTTTTGCCCATACCAGTTGGTCAGAGGAAAACAGGCTTCCGCCAGAAATAGCTTCTGTGCGAAGCTCTTTGGCTTTTGTTTCGCTCAGCGGCGTTACCCATTCGCCCACAGCCATAACAAAAAGAATCATTACCACAGCGGATTTCATCGCCGAGTTGATAATATTCCAGCGGCTAAGGCCAGAAGCCTGCATAACGACCAACTCACTGTTGCTCGCCAGCAGGCCCATGCCAATGAGGCCGCCGAGCAGCGTTGCCATAGGAAAAAATTCTTCTAAATCACGGGGCAGGCTGAGCAGCACGTACAATGCCGCGATCATCATATCGTAGTCGCCTTCACCGACTTTTCGAAGTTGTTCAACGAACTTAATCAGTGCGCTGAGTCCTATTAATACTGAAAGGGTAACGGTGACGGTTCCCAGCAGGGTACGGGCAATGTAAAGGTCGAGTATTTTAAACATCATTTCTTCCCTAGCAGCTTCGCGCGCAGCTGGGTGCCGGTTTTGCGATCTCGAACAATTAATGTCATACCAATTATCAACATAATTCCGTGCACCCACCACAGCCCGAGTTGAATGGGAAGTTTGCCATCTTCAAGTACCCGGCGGCTGGCGAGCAATAACAAAAAGTAGCCCAGGTAAAGCAGAATCGCAGGAAACATTTTACCGAAACGCCCTTGCCGTGGATCGACTGCGCTTAAAGGCACCGCAATCAGCATAAGGAAAGGAATAGATAAAGGAATAGCAATACGCCACTGCAATTCGGCTCGAGCCTCTATGGAATCATCATTCCACAGTTCATCGGTAGGCAACACACTGACTTTCCGTCGTTGTTGATCCGGCGCTTGATCCGCTATTTGAATTTGATACTCATCAAAAGCCACTTTGCGATAATTCTTTTGGGTCTGCACGCCTTCGTATTGCACGCCTTTTTTAAGAACAAGGTTTCGCGTGCCATCAGGATTGTTCTTGATATTGCCGCTTTGCGCATAAACTACCCGCACTTTTGATTCAGTGAGTTCTGCTTGATGTTGCGACAAAAACACACGCTGCAATGTATTGTCACTGGAATTGATATCGTGAACAAAAATCACTGCTTTTTCATTACCGGTTTGTTGGAATCTGCCGGGAATAATGGCAGAAAAACTCGCTTCAGAGCGGGCCTTCTCACGTAGGTGATATTCATTCTCAGCCGCTGTGGGCGCCAAATACAGGGTAATCACGCCGGTAATTATCATAATGAATACAGACAGCAACAACATCACCCGTGTGATATACCATTCACTGATGCCACACGCGCGCATGACTGTCATTTCACTATCAACATACATTCGCCCGTGCGCTAGCATTATACCCAGATAGGCGCTGATCGGGAGCACCAAGGATGCGAGAATGGGAGCGTACAAACCAAGGAAGCCAAGCACGAGACCGGCGGGAATATCGCCATCTGATGCATCACCCAATACCCGCACGAAGCGCAGAGTGATAAATATGGCCATCAATATGCAGAAGATAGCCAGCTGAGACTTCAAAGTTTCCTTTATCAAATAGCGGAATATCAGCATTTCGCCTCTACTGGAAAATTTGGATTTATAGTGAAAGAAAGCACAATTTTGAGTAAACTTACTGTTTTTACAAGTTTTGGCTGTAAATTAACAAACCGTTTGCATGAAATCTGCGCATAACGCGCGTCCTCTAGTATAGTTGAGGAAACTATGCGTTACACGTTCTACCTGCAAGTTTGGCTGCGTATTAAAACATAAAGCAGCACAAAACGTTACGGGATTTTGTGTTCATGCAATCCAAGAAAGTAAAAAGCGAGGTGTTATTGTGGAGTTTAGTGTAAAGAGTGGCAGTCCGGGAAAACAACGTAGTGCCTGTATCGTGGTGGGCGTGTTCGAGCCACGACGCTTAACTGCTGTCGCTGAGCAACTCGACGAGATTAGCGAAGGCTATATTAGCAATTTGCTGCGCCGGGGTGATTTAGAAGGTAAACCCGGCCAAATGCTGCTGCTTCACCATGTTCCCAATGTCTTAAGCGAGCGAGTATTGCTGGTAGGTTGCGGCAAAGAACGTGAGCTGGATGAACGTCAATATAAGCAGATTATTGCCAGAACAATTAAAACGCTGAACGAAACCGGGTCAATGGAAGCCGTCTGCTTTCTGACCGAACTTCATGTTAAAGGACGGGATACCTACTGGAAGGTCCGTCAGGCAGTTGAAGCTACGCAAGATTCTCTTTACACCTTTTTGCAGCTAAAAACCAAAAAAGGCGAGCCGCGCCGGCCACTGCGGAAAATCGTGTTGAATGTACCTACCCGCCGTGAATTGACTGTGGGCGAGCGAGCTATTGAGCATGGGCTGGCGATTTCGAAAGGCGCGAAAGTTACCCGCGATGTGGCTAACATGCCGCCAAATATCTGTAATCCAGCCTATTTATGGTCGCAGGCTCAGCAGTTAGCTAATGAGCATGACTCAGTGACCGCTGAAGTGGTCGATGAAGCTCAGATGGCTGAACTGGGAATGCAGGCCTATTTAGCGGTAGGACGCGGCTCCGACAATGAATCTTTGATGAGTGTCATTCATCACCGCGGCGGCCGTCCTGACCAGGCCCCTATTGTGCTGGTGGGGAAAGGCTTAACCTTTGATGCGGGGGGAATCTCTCTTAAACCCGGCGAAGGCATGGATGAAATGAAATACGACATGGGCGGTGCGGCAGGAGTGCTGGGTACTATGCATACCATTGCTGCGCTTAATTTACCGCTTAACGTTATTGGCGTCTTGGCAGGCTGTGAAAACATGCCTGACGGCAAAGCTTATCGCCCTGGTGACATTTTAACTACCATGTCGGGGCAAACGGTAGAAGTACTTAACACCGATGCTGAAGGCCGCTTGGTGCTATGTGATGCTCTCACCTACGTTGAGCGCTTTGAGCCTGAACTGGTGATTGATGTTGCCACGCTAACCGGCGCCGTCATTATTGCGTTAGGGCACCATGCAACTGGTGTGATGAGTTCGCATAACCCGTTGGCACATGAATTACTCAACGCCTCAGAACAAAGTTCTGATCGCGCCTGGCGCCTGCCAATCTGGGATGATTACCAAGAGCAACTGGAAAGCCCGTTTGCCGATATGACTAACCTTGGCGGACGCCCGGCTGGGTCTATCACTGCGGCATGTTTCCTATCTCGTTTTACCAAGAAGTACAATTGGGCGCATCTGGATATTGCTGGCACTGCATGGCGTAGCGGCAAAAACAAAGGCGCAACAGGCCGTCCGGTACCTATGTTGACACAGTTCCTGATGAACCGTGCAGGCGTGAAGCAAGAGGATTAACCCTAAATGCCGCAGGTGACCTTTTACTCACTGCCTGATGAGAATAACGCTGCGGCGGTGAAAGCATGCAATCTGATTGCTGAGGCTTATTCCCGCAAGCAACGTTGTGCGGTGCTGTGCGCATCCCAGCAAGCGGCAGAAACTGTGGATGACTTGCTTTGGCAGTTACCTGCCGATCGCTTTGTGCCGCATAACATGGTGGGAGAAGGGCCGCCTACAGGTACGCCGGTGGAAATTTGCTGGGAAGAATCTCAGTTATCACGCCGCAATATGGTGGTTAATTTGAGCGAAAAAATGCTCAGCTCACTAAACCATTATCAACACATTATCGATTTCGTGCCCCATGCCGAAGAGGCTAAAAAGGCGGCGCGGATCCGTTATAAACAATATCAGCAAGCCGGTTGTAGTATGCAGTTTCAATCGGCCGACAATTGAGAGTAAGTATGGACAAAACCTTCGAGCCGCAATCGATTGAACAGCAGTGTTACCAGCAATGGGAATCAAAGGGACTGTTCAAGCCCTCGGGGAGCGGAGACCCGTATTGTATTTTGCTGCCACCACCTAACGTGACCGGAAGCCTGCATATGGGGCACGGCTTTCAGCAAACTATAATGGACGCCCTCACGCGTTACCACCGCATGAAAGGTAACAATACATTATGGCAGGTGGGCACTGATCACGCCGGTATTGCTACCCAGATGGTAGTGGAACGTCAATTGAATGCCCAGGGCCAAACTCGCCACGACTTAGGGCGTGAAGAGTTCTTGAAGAAAATCTGGGAGTGGAAAGAACACAGTGGCGGCACCATTACCCAACAGATGCGCCGTATGGGAACGTCTGCAGATTGGGACCGCGAAGTATTTACCATGGACGAAAATTTGTCTGCGGCGGTCACAGAAGTTTTTGTAAAACTACATGAAGAAGGGCTGATTTACCGCGGGAAAAGATTGGTCAATTGGGATCCTGTACTGCATACCGCCGTGTCTGATTTAGAAGTTCTGAATGAAGAAGAAGCGGGGTTCATGTGGCACATGCGTTATCCATTGGCAGATGGAAGCGGTGAGTTAGTGGTAGCCACCACTCGTCCTGAAACCATGCTGGGCGACACTGCAGTGGCTGTTCATCCTGATGATGAGCGCTATCAAAGCTTCATTGGCAAGGAAATTAAGCTGCCGATTACCGGTCGCCTTATTCCTATTATTGCCGATGATTACGTCGATCCGGAATTTGGTACCGGATGCGTAAAAATTACGCCTGCTCATGACTTCAATGATTACGATATGGGCAAGCGCCACGACCTGCCTATGATCAACATTCTTACCGATGATGCTAAAATTAATCGCGAGGCACCAGAAGCGTATCAAGGTTTAGATCGCTTTGAGGCCCGTAAGCAGATTGTGGCTGATTTGGAAGCGCAAGGTGCGATGGTCAAGATAGAAGACCACAAGTTAAAAGTGCCGAGGGGTGATCGCACTGGCGCCGTTATCGAACCTTATCTAACTGATCAATGGTATGTGGCGGTGGAATCGCTGGCGAAACCGGCAATTGAAGCCGTGGAGTCAGGCGAAATACGTTTTATTCCTGAAAACTGGAATAAAACGTATTATCAGTGGATGCACAACATTCAGGATTGGTGTATTTCCCGCCAGTTGTGGTGGGGCCATCGCATTCCCGCGTGGTATGACGACCAAGGCAATATTTATGTGGCTCGCACTGAAGAAGAAGTGCGCACTAACCATAATTTGTCTGCCGACGTTACGCTTCGCCAGGATGAAGACGTGCTCGACACCTGGTTTTCCTCCGCATTATGGCCGTTTGCGACCATGGGGTGGCCGCAAAATACACCAGAGCTACAGACTTTTGTTCCTTCTTCTGTACTGGTGACGGGTTTTGATATTATTTTCTTCTGGGTAGCAAGAATGATTATGATGACGAAGAAGTTTACTGGCCAAATTCCCTTTAAAGATATTTATATTACCGGTCTTATTCGCGATGAAAATGGCGACAAAATGTCCAAGTCAAAAGGCAACGTGCTCGACCCTATTGATTTGATTGATGGTATTGATATTGAGTCGCTGGTTAACAAACGTACGTCGGGAATGATGCAGCCTCAGTTAGCAGAAAAAATTGCTAAACGTACTCGTAAACAGTTTCCGGAAGGCATTCATGCCTATGGCACCGACGCATTACGTTTTACCTTTGCTGCCATGGCGTCTACCAGCCGGGATATTAATTTTGATATGGGCCGGGTTGAAGGCTATCGTAATTTTTGTAACAAGATCTGGAACGCGTCCCGGTTTGTGTTGATGAACACAGAGACAGAGGATACCGGCCGCGAGGGCGGTGATATTGTTTTAAGTCTGGCAGATCGTTGGATTTGGGCCAAATTTCAGCAGACGCTAAAAGAATTCGAAAGCGCGTTGGCAGATTATCGCTTTGATATTGCGGCACAGACCCTTTATGAATTTACCTGGAATCAGTTCTGCGATTGGTATCTT
Source organism: Alteromonas pelagimontana (assembly GCF_002499975.2). Lineage (NCBI taxonomy): Bacteria > Pseudomonadati > Pseudomonadota > Gammaproteobacteria > Alteromonadales > Alteromonadaceae > Alteromonas > Alteromonas pelagimontana. The sequence goes on along the minus strand of NZ_CP052766.1, from coordinate 1,029,539 downwards.
GAATTAACCAAACCGGTACTTAACAGCGACACCAGCAGCGAAGCAGAAAAGCGCGGTACCCGTCATACATTGATCAACGTACTGGAAAGCCTGCTTCGCCTATTACATCCATTCATGCCGTTTATTACGGAAACAATTTGGAAGCGGGTGGTGCCGTTAAGCGCAGTGAAAGTACCGGCAGACGCCAGCATTATGGTACAGTCTTTCCCGCAGGTTGATGCCAGCAAAGATGACGATCAGGTGCTTAGTGATATTGAGTGGGTGAAGCGGTTTATTGTAGGTATTCGTAATATTCGCGGAGAAATGGATATCAGCCCGAACAAGCCCCTTAGCGCTTTGCTGCGCAACGTTAGTCAGGACGACCAACGTCGCCTTGATCTGGCTCGCGGATTTTTGGATAAGCTTGCCCGATTAGAATCGGCTAAAATTTTAGCTGCTGGTGAAGAAGCGCCAGCGAGTGCTACAGCGCTGGTGGGGGAGATGGAAATCCTGATACCCATGGCCGGTCTTATCGATAAGGATGCTGAACTGGCCCGTCTTTCTAAAGCCATGGACAAAGTGGAAAAAGATGTGGCACGTACAGACGGCAAGCTTTCAAATGAAAAATTTGTTAGTAACGCACCAGAAGCTGTTATTGAAAAAGAACGCGCAAAACTTGAAGATGCGAAAAAGCAACTGTCGAAACTGAAAGAGCAATACACCACTATTAGCGCATTGTAAGACCGCGTTGATAGACCAAAATTTTAAGCTCTGTTCAAAAACCATCGGCCCAAGGCCGGTGGTTTTTTTTAGCGTGCCGCCAGCCGTTTCCAACCAAATATTTCTGTATGACAGCCGATAGCTAAATCTTAGGAGGCATAAAACTCTTTATCGCCTACATTTAAGATAGCGACTTTATAATCTACGTTAATCTGCCAGGGAAGGCGAAATTTATAAAAAGATAATCGGAGCCAAATATTTATGTTGAGAAAAATTTCGATTGGGAAAAGATCTGCGTTTGCTTTTTGCTTTTTGCCTTATTGGCTTGATTGTGCTGGTAGTCGCAGCACTGTCTATAATGAGACTCTCTCATCTTAACGATGAAATCTCTGTAGTGGCAAACCACCGGGTGCCCGCCCTTGAGGCTTCGGCAGGAATTTTAACCAGCTTCCTAAATTACCGATTGCAGAATTCCAACATTTTAAGTGCAACTAGCGCTGAGGAACGAATTGAGTATGAGCGGATACTTACGCAGGCTAAAACCCAGCTGAGCGACCAGCTCAACAGAATGAGTGAACTCGCCAAAGCTGAAGAAGCAAAAGCGCTAACCGATGCTCTCATACGAGATATTAGTCGTTTTTTTGCGTTGCAAGTTGAACAGATGACATTGCTGGATACAGCGGGACTGGACGAGGCTTTGCTTATGCAGAATCAGGAAATGAAGATGTTGCGAGAAGCCGTTACCAACGATGTCAGGTCTCTGGTGGATTTTCAGAAACAACGGATTAGAGATAGCGATGATCAGACAAATCAGGTGTATGATCAGTCTCTTATGTTTTTAGGCATCATCTTGCTGATGTCAATTGTGCTGGTATTTCTGCTGGCGACGCTGTTCACAAAAAGTATTCTGCGTCCTACCCGGGTGGCGTTGTCGGCGGCAGAAAGTATTGCCAACGGTGATTTAACGCAACCTATTGAAGATGACGGCGACGATGAACTGGCGCAACTGGTTGCGGCGCTAGTTCAGATGCAGTCAAACTTAAGACACGCAATAGAAGAGATAAAAGAATCTTCGGATATGTTGGCTTCTACGTCAGAAGAGTTGAGTATCGTTACTCAGCAGTCGAATAATGGGATTAACGAGCAAAACCAACAGCTGGAAATGTCGGTTTCTGCGGTAACCGAACTCACAGCAGCAATTGCAGAGGTTGCCCGAAATGCAGTGGGCACATCGAAAGAATCTGAAAACGCTAATCAGAAAGCAAGCACGGGTAAAATGCAGGTACAGAACACGATATCTGAAGTCCAGGCGGTTTTAAAAAAATATGGATGCAACCGTTATTGGACTTGATGATCTGGTACAGGAAATCCAGAAGATTTCCGGCGTTCTGGATGTCATTGGTACTATTGCAGATCAAACCAACCTGCTGGCGCTAAATGCGGCTATTGAAGCGGCTAGAGCGGGCGAATCGGGTAGAGGCTTTGCGGTGGTGGCAGACGAGGTAAGAGCCTTGGCGTACCGCACCCAGGAATCGACGCAGGAAATAGAAACTATGGTCCACTCGATTCAGGCTGGTGCGAAGACCACAGTAGACTCAATGGGAACCAGTCAAAATTCGGCTAAACAAACGCTGCTAGTAGCGACTTCAGCGGGAGAGGCGTTGAATGAGATAGCTCAGTCAGTCGCTCGAATTAGTGAGCAAAACGATGCCATTGCAATTTCTGCCGAGCAGCAGGCCACTGTATCCAACGAAGTCGATCGTAGTCTGGTAAGGATTAAAGATCTCAATACTGAAATTGTTGCTGGAGCAAGTCAGACTAGCTCCTCAAGTTCCGAGCTGGCGCGTCTGGCAGAAAATTTACGCGTTCTCACTAACAAGTTTGCCGTGTAGGTTTACCTCGCCAACAACAGCAAATATTTAAGGTTGAAAAAGCGCAGCGTTCAGCAAACTAGTTTATTGTTGCTGGCCGTTGCGCAATTCTTCGACGCCAATATATAAACCCCATCAATCCGGCAAGTACAGGGAGAGTTAAGGCGCCACCATGCTGTTCGACAACCACCACTGTTTCTTCCTCAACATAAGGCTCATCGTAATCATTGCTTTCAAGGCTTAAAAACGCAAGGTCGGCGTCGTCGTAGCCGTCAGTCATGGCGATAAGCTCATCAGTATTGGCATCGTAAAGCTCCACCATTACATCATATTCATACGGCGCATAGCCGGTAACCAATTCGGTTTCAACAACAAAGCTGTCGTTACTGTCCTCACCGTAAATATGAAACACGGAAGACACATGCACTGACTGAAAACTTTGCTCATCTCCCAGATAAATGACCGCGTACACCGGCACATTTGCATACACGGTATCGGCATCAAACTCTACACTAAACCATGTATAGTAACCGTCATAGTCGTAGTCGGCACTGACTGACGTCCAGCTGTCGAAAATCCAAAAATCAGCTTCTTCGTAAGTCGCCACACGTTCCCGGCTTTTTGACGGAAAAGAGGAAATTGAAGGCTTAACTTTTTTGCTATTGTGGTGATTTGCAGCCGCAACAGGATCGACAGGTTTATCAAACTGAAATTCCTTTATCTTGGCAACGCCTTCTGCAGCCTGTACAGTAGATGATAAACCTGCCGCTAACAGTAATGCAGTCATAACAGCTAGTCGGGTTGAATTTTTTCGTTTCATTGTCTTCCCTTCGTACAGAAATAGTGTAAGCACATTGTGGCTGGGCAAACATGAATGAAAACTGAAACCTTCCTTAACTTAAAATTTTGCTTGCTGGAGCACCATATTGATACGGCTGATATCGTTGATTACGTTACTGCTTTCACAGTTTTTTGTCTGGGCTGTTACGGCCCCCGTCCCTGAAATGGAAATTTCCCAGCTGAAGACCAACGTATTTCTGCACATTTCTTATAAAAATGTTGAAGGATTTGGTTTGGTCTCCTCAAATGGCGTAATCTTGCTCCACGACGATCACAGCGTGCTGATCGATACACCCTGGACTGCTGAAGAAACAATCGCGCTGCTTAAGTGGGCTGAGGAAATGGGAAAACCTATCAGCAAAAGTATCTCAACGCATTATCATGATGATCGTACGGCAGGAATGGCTGTGCTAAACACGGCTGGTGTTGCCACTTACGCGCTGGGACTGACCAACAGGTTGCTGGAAGCAAATCACAAAGCTGTCGCAAAGCATGCAGTCGAAGGAACTCCCACTCAAATAGAATCACACATTGAAGTTTATTATCCTGGGCCGGGACACACAAAAGACAATGTGGTGGTATGGCTGGAAGAAGATAATATTTTGGTGGGCGGGTGCTTAACCCGTGCGACAGAGGCCGATAGTTTAGGCTATACCGGTGATGCATTTGTATCTGAGTGGCCGCAATCGGTAAAAAATGTGATGCAGCAATATCCACATATAAGCCTGGTAATACCAGGGCACGGGGAAGTTGGAGACAGCCACGTGCTTACTCACACCATTAAATTGGCGGCTACATACGGCGAACCGTAGTCGTCAGAGCAGGGATAAATACTGGTTGAAATCTTTGGACAAAACGATCCGGCCGTCTGAATCAGTCATCTATATAATCTTCATCGAACTCTTCGCCATCGTTAGGCATGAAATACGTACCCCAGCCGTCATAATGCACTTTATGTTTGTCGGCTATCTTCAACAAGGTATCAATATCTCTGTCCAAAGGCGACCGCTCGAGCTTACGTTCCACAACGGCGTCAAAGCAGAACACAATGCCGCCGTCATCTAAGACCAGTTCTTCCGCGTCGGAAACCTCAAATCCTGCTTTAAAGGCATCTACCGCAGCTTTTTCCAGTTGATCGAATTGGTTACTGGCAAAGTGATGCTCAATAGTATAATCCGCATCGGCTTCGCTACCGTCTTCAATCAGGGCGTCTATAGTTTCCTGATTAAATTCGTACCATTCTTCTCGTTCTTCAAATTGAGTCATAAAATTTATCTGCGGCTTCTGTTAGCGTAAGTTTAACTGTTTTTTTCGATTTCAGCGACCTGAGCGTTTAGTTCGGACATTTTTTGCTGCATCTGCTTATAGAAGATATCGGTCCACTCTTTGATGGTGTGTTCATCCGTCAATCTTTGTGGGGCATAAAGCTCAACCAGCACTACGCCATTATTCCACCGGTTCCATTTTACCTTATTGTGAAGATTACTAGCTACCACCATTACTACAGGTTCTTCAGTGGTGCGAGCCAGACGAAAAGCACCAGATTTAAAGGGCAATAAGCCGCGGCCATTACTGCGTGTGCCTTCGGGAAAAACCCAGACAGAGGTTTTTTTCTTTTTAATTTTTTGACCCGCCAAAGCCAAGGTATCGCGCGCTTTGCCTGTGTTTTTGCGATCAATCATAATGTTGCCGGATAACCAGTAAATCTGGCCAAATATCGGGATCCATTTAAGACTTTTTTTGCCTACGGTGACCACTCCAGGCAACGCTGCCTTGCAAATGGTTACAATGTCATAACTGTTCTGGTGGTTGGCAATAAAAACATAAGCTTCTTCACGTTTGATAGCCGATGATTTTTTCACAATAACCTTCAAGCCCAAAATGTTCGCCAGCAGAGCGTACATTTGGCCGGCAAAGTTTACGTTGTTACGGTGAAAAGGGCGGCAGACACAAACGACAAAAACAATGATATTAATAAAAACAAATGCAACGAGGAGTACAATAATGCGTAAAATTGCGAGCACTTCGGGTCCTTTTATAAATTTTGCGGCGCAGTATAAAATATAGAACAGGCCTCACATGTCCGATCAGTGTTATTAATAACCAGACGATAGTACTAAAGCCACGGTTAGCGTAACCGATAGCTTAGTGATATAACATCAATGATACCTATAAAAGCGGTAAAAGCCATGCAGACATTTGTTCCAGAAGAACTTGAAGAAGATATCCTTAATGATTTGATGGAGGAAATCAACGAACTGTATGAAGCCAGTGAGCAAACGCTCATTGAATTAGAGTTACGTCCTACTGATAATGAACTGCAACGCTCACTGTTTCGGTCAATTCACACCATAAAAGGCGATTTGGGGTTAGTTAACTTTACACCGTTGCTTCCGTTGTTACAGCATGTGGAAGACTTGCTCGATTATCTTCGCAAAGGGCAAGTTGAATACACCAGTACCATGAGCGATTTGGTACTGCTGACAATGGACCGCGTAAAAGCCTTTGTTGAAAGTATTATGGCAGCCGGGCGCACAGAATACGACCAGACGCTGCATGAACAGCTTGCCATGGCGATTGCTCGTATCACGCCTACTAATCACAGCGCTCATGAACAATTACTGACAGATGCGGTATTGTTGCTGAACCCGAAGCTGGATATCCGCAGCGATGGTAATAGAGATAAATCGTCTGACAAGAACTCAGGCCCCCCGGCGACCGTTGCCAACACTGGCATTTTGAAAGATATCAGCGGCGAAAAGCGCGCCGACATGTTGTTTTTCCGCGATCTGATGCAGACCATAGAACATCGCTCTAACTACTGGGTGGGAAGAGGCGATCGTATTGCCAAGCTGGCGTTATATATCAATCATCAGGCCGACAGTCCCATAGACGACGACCAACTTTCTGTTGCTTGTTATGTGCATGATTTTGGAATGGCATTTATGCCGTTATCTCTGCTTAACAAAACCGAAGCGTATGCGGAAAATGAATTTAACTTAATGCGCTCCCATGTTTATAAAAGCTCGCGGTTGCTTGAGCATCTGGATCAGTGGGATCATGCGCGTAAAATTGTTATGCAACATCATGAACGGATAGATGGCAGCGGTTACCCGCTGGGATTAAAAGAAGATGATATTTGCGATGGAGCGAAACTATTAGCAATTTTAGACACTTACGACGCAATGACACACTCCCGATCCCACAATAAAGACAAGCAACTCTCCAAGAAAGAAGCGGTGATTGCTATTAACCGGCAAGCTAAAGGCCAGTTCAGTATGAAGTGGTTACGCACCTTTAATCAGGCCATGACAACCTTATTAACTAAAAGCAGCTAATTTGTTCTACAGAGCAAAAGAGGCGAATTTTGCCTCTTTTGATTTAGCTAGGCGTTGATATCAAGCTCTTTTAGCTTACGGGTAAGCGTATTGCGACCCCAGCCCAGGCGTTTTGCTGCATCCTGCTTGTGCCCATGAGTGTAGTGAAGTGCCCGCTCCAGCATGACTTTTTCAAATGTCAGCATAGCGTCGTTTAGAATATTATAATGGCCGTCCCGAAGTAATTTGTCCGTCCACTTGGCCAACATGTCTGGCCACTCCCCAGCTTGTCCACTCGCTTTTTCAATGGTGCCATCGCTATGAATTTCCGGTGGTAAATCGCTGGGTAACACTTCCTGACCACTGGCCATTACTGTCAGCCATCGGCAAACGTTTTCCAGTTGTCGCACGTTGCCGGGCCAAGCCAGTTTTGCCATTACTTTTTCGGCCTCTTTGCTTAATAACTTGGTTTCAACATTCAGTTCTTTCGCTGCCCGGCGAAGGAAATGCCGGGCAAGCAGGGGAATATCTTCGCGTCGCTCAGAAAGGGACGGAATATGAATACGGATAACGTTCAGGCGATGAAATAAATCTTCGCGAAACTTTCCTTCTGTTACCCTTTTTTCCAAATTTTGATGCGTGGCGGCTATGATTCTCACGTCGACAGTAACTGATTGATGTCCGCCTACGCGATAAAACTGTCCGTCAGCCAATACCCGCAACAAGCGGGTTTGCACATCCAGCGGCATATCACCTATTTCATCCAGAAATAAAGTGCCGCCATCAGCTTGTTCAAACCGGCCTTGCCGCGCTGTCTGGGCCCCGGTAAACGCCCCTTTTTCGTGTCCGAACAATTCCGACTCTACCAAATCTGCCGGAATTGCTGCCATGTTGAGTGCGATAAATGGACTGGCAGCCCTTGGGCTATGGCGATGTAAGGCGTGAGCGACAAGCTCTTTGCCGGTGCCAGACTGCCCATTAATAAGCACGCTGATAGAGGAACGGGAAAGCCGACCAATAGCACGAAAAACTTCCTGCATGGCGGGTGCTTCGCCGATAATTTCTGGTACTGTCTCATCAGGCGGTGCCTGGTTTTGACGGCTCTGTTCCCGGGCATGAGCCAACGCTCGCTGCGTTAATGTAACAGCTTCATCAATATCGAAGGGCTTGGGAAGGTATTCAAATGCCCCGCTTTGATAGGCGTTAACGGCGCTATCTAAATCAGAATGAGCAGTCATAATAATGACAGGAATCGTCGGCTCAATGTCATGAACTTCTTTGAGCAGGGTCATTCCGTCCATCTGAGGCATACGAATGTCAGAGATAATAACCTCTGGGCTTTGTCCGCTTTGCAACTGTAAAAGAAGATCTTCGGGATTTTCAAAAGATAAACAGGCAATATTGGCGGCCTGAAGCGCCTTTTGTAACACCCAGCGGATGGAGCTGTCATCATCCACGATCCATACGGACTCGTTATTCATTCTTCCGACTCCTTTCTGTCTATGGGTAAGTAAAGGACAAATGCAGTGTGACCAGGATGGCTGTCCACTTCAATTTTTCCTCTGTGATGGTTGATCATCGTTTGTGCAATGGACAAACCAAGCCCGCTGCCATTTTGTTTGCTACTCACCATCGGATAAAACAGCGTGTCTTTAATTGCCATCGGAATACCGGGGCCGTTATCAACTATCTGGATTTTCGCAACGAGGGCATGGCGCTGACCTTGAATAGTCATCTGGCGACCGACGCGGGTTATTAAACGAATTTGCGGGTTAGCGGTTTGCGATTCACTCAGCGCCTGCACGCTGTTACGAACAATATTCAGCACAGCCTGTTGAATCATATCCTGATCAACCCGAACGTCAGGGATGCTGGGATCATAATCACGGATGATAGTAATGGGTGTATCAGAATCGACCTTCATCAGGTTCCGCACTCGCTCAAGCGTTTGATGCAGATTACTCCACTTCAAGCGGGGGAGGGAGTTCGGTCCGAGCAAGCGATCGACCAGCATCCGTAACCGATCGGACTGCTCGATGATCATCTGCGTAAATTCTTTCTGCTCATCATCGTTCAGTTCCTTTTCCAGCAACTGTGCGGCGCCACGAATACCGCCAAGCGGATTTTTAATTTCATGGGCCAGACCCCGAATTAACTCCCGAGCAGCAAAGTGTTGTGCGTTTTGCTGATTTTCACGGGAAATACGCCGCTGCTGATCAATTTTCCGCACTTCGAAAAGAAGACGCGGCCCTTCTTCTGTTTGTAGGTTAGTGACGGTTAAATCAGCCAGTACGAAGCGATTGTCTTTAAAGCTTAACCGTACTTCGTTTTCGGTAAAGTCTTCACCGCGTCTTAAAGCAGCGCGTAGCCGTGCCTTATTAATTGAATCGGGCATAAAAAAATCAGACAGCGGATGACCATAGAGCTGCTTGGTGCCGGTTTCAAATAAGGCTTCGCTGGCGTGATTGGCGTACACGATGTTTAACCTGTCATCAATCATTACCAACACGGTATTGAGATTATTTAAGAGGTTATTCATTTCAAACTCGGTGGCTTGCATGCCGAGCGCGTCTCCTTGCACTTGTTTGGTGCATTATACCTAATATTGCCAACTGAGCGGGAATATTACGCCGCAGAGAAAAATTATCATGTTCTTCTATGGTGCGGGGCGTGCGCTACAATTGACCGCTAGTTCGTATTAATTAACGCTGAAGCCTGATGCAGGTACAGTGTCTGAACTTCGGTAGATGCAAGAGTCTTGCCCTTATTATCGAGTAAATGGACGGAATAGGAGTGAGCGCCGCGGTCGATACCCGTTAGCGAGAATGTGCCAGAGTTATTGCGCTGTATGGCGTTACCGTCGAGCCAAAGTTGATATTGCGCTTTGGCTTTAGGGGATGCTTGTGCCTGAATAGTCAGATTACCGCTATTGTTACGAATGGTCGCCTCTGGTTGGGGGGAAATAATACTGACAGAGTACTGCCTGGCATTGTCTGACGCGGGAGGCGAAGGGGGGGAGACCGGATTGGCGAGCTTATCAGTGGTATTTTGAGTGGTCGCATCAAGTTCCACGGGTTCGCTGTTTTTAACAGAAGTGTCAGTATACAGAACGGTGCCGTCTTCAAGCTCCACTTTATAGAGTGGTTCTTGCTCAGCATGAGTGGCAAAAACTACTGCAGGTAGCACCAGTAGCAGTGTGGTAAAACGAAGCACTGTAATCATAACCGTAGCATAGTAGAAAAACCGTTAAACGTATATTAGTACAATCAGACAGTCACAAAAAAGCCCGCATAAGCGGGCTTGGTATCATTATGGATAACGAAGAGTTTATACGCTGTAGTACAAGTCAAACTCAACTGGGTGAGTAGACATCTTCAATGTAAGGACTTCTTCATATTTAAGCGCGATATACGCATCAATCATGTCATCAGTCATAACGCCGCCTGCTTTCAGGAAGTCGCGATCATTATCCAACGCTTGCAAAGCCATTTCCAGTGAATCGGCTACGGTTGGAATATCCTTCGCTTCTTCAGGAGGCAAATCATACAAATCTTTATCCATGGCGTCGCCAGGGTGAATCTTGTTTTTAATACCATCAAGACCCGCCATCATCATTGCAGCAAAGGCTAGATAAGGGTTGGCAGTTGGGTCAGGGAATCGCACTTCGATACGGCGCGCTTTGTCACTCGTAACGTAAGGGATTCGAATTGAAGCCGAACGGTTGCGGGCGGAATAAGCCAGCATTACCGGTGCTTCAAAGCCAGGCACTAAGCGCTTGTATGAGTTAGTCGATGCATTGGTGAATGCATTAAGCGCACGAGCATGCTTGATAATGCCGCCGATATAGAACAGCGCTTCGTCTGACAGACCCGCATATTTATCACCAGCAAAGATATTCTTTCCATCTTTAGAAATGGATTGGTGAACATGCATACCTGAACCGTTGTCGCCGACAATAGGCTTAGGCATAAAGGTGGCTGTTTGGCCATAAGCGTGAGCAACGTTATGGACCACATACTTATAGATCTGAATTTCATCCGCCTTTTTAACCAGCGTATTAAACTCACAGGCAATTTCATTTTGACCTGCGGTAGCCACTTCGTGATGGTGAGCTTCAATGCGCAGACCCATTTCTTCCATTACCAGACACATTGCTGCACGTGTATCATGCGCACTGTCTACAGGAGGTACAGGGAAATAACCGCCTTTGACACCAGGACGGTGAGCCATGTTACCGCCTTCAAAATCTTCACCTGAATTCCATTTTGCTTCTGCAGAATCGATCTTAAAGAATGAGCCTGCCATATCAGTGTGGAATTTTACATCATCAAACAGGAAGAATTCTGGTTCCGGACCAAAAAAGGCTGTGTCACCGATACCGGTCGACTTTAAGTATTCTTCCGCACGGCGCGCAACTGAGCGCGGGTCACGATCGTAACCTTCCATTGTATTTGGCTCAAGAATATCACACCGGATATTTACCTGCGTTTCTTCAGCAAACGGATCCAACACCGCTGTGGTTGGGTCCGGCATTAGGACCATGTCTGATTCGTTGATGCTTTTCCATCCAGAAATAGAAGAACCATCAAACATCTTTCCTTCTTCGAAGAATTCTTCGTCGACAAGGGATGCAGGGATAGATACGTGTTGTTCTTTCCCTTTAGTATCGGTAAAGCGTAAATCTACAAATTTCGCCTCACTCTCTTGTATCAGTTCTAATGCCTTTTCTACTGACATCGTGTCCTCCAGGTTTTTATGTAAAAATGCAGAGTGAAAATTTTCACCCCAACAAGATAAGAAATTTTGAAGCGATATTCATGCCAGCTGCACAAAAGCCCGCCCATCAAGCATAGCCCGAAGCGAATCCACCAATACAGAAATAATTCGCACCAATTTGGTGCTTGGTTGTTCCATAATCGTGCAAGCGGTGCGGCCGCTGATGTCTTAGACTAGAGGAATCTACAAACGATCGCTACTGCATTTGCAGATTCTACTGCCGCTTCTATAATTTACTGCTTACAGGAGATTTTCTGAACATGTCACAGATGGTGTCGGGTTTTGCTTTATACAGGTTCCTCGCGTAAAAATAATTCGTTAAAAAAAGATGCGCAAATGCAACGGATTTTCTGTACAATCCGCGCACATTTTTATTGTTCAGATCAAGCAATCAAATCTTCGCGGCATATCTCCTTGCACTCGCGCCGATTTAAACAGGCTCTAACTCCATGATTACCACTGATATTACGAAATTAAGAAACATCGCGATCATCGCGCACGTTGACCACGGTAAAACTACCTTGGTTGATAAACTGCTTCAGCAGTCAGGCACCCTGGAAAGCCGCGGCGAAGTCCAGGAACGAGTCATGGACTCTAACGACATTGAAAAAGAACGCGGCATTACGATTTTAGCTAAAAACACCGCTATCAACTGGAACGATTACCGCATTAATATTGTGGACACCCCAGGACACGCTGATTTCGGTGGCGAGGTAGAGCGGGTAATGTCTATGGCTGATTCTGTGCTGTTGCTGGTTGACGCTCAGGAAGGCCCAATGCCACAAACACGGTTTGTAACGCAGAAAGCTTTTGCTCAAGGGTTAAAGCCAATTGTTGTTATCAATAAAATTGACAAACCCGGTGCGCGTCCTGATTGGGTTATGGACCAGGTTTTCGATTTGTTTGACAACCTTGGCGCGACAGATGAACAATTGGATTTCCAGGTTGTTTATGCATCTGCTCTGAATGGTTGGGCATCTTTGGATGCTGACAAACAAGAGCCTGATATGACGGCGTTGTTCCAAACTATCGTCGATCAAGTAGAAGCGCCGCAGACGGATCCGAATGGACCGTTTCAGATGCAAATTTCACAGCTGGACTACAACTCTTACGTTGGCGTTATTGGTATTGGGCGTGTGGCCCGCGGTAATGTTAAAGTTAACCAGCAAGTCACGATTGTTACTGCTGAGGGTAAAAAGCGTAATGGTAAGGTAGGTCAGGTATTAGGCTATCTTGGTCTTGATCGTCATGATGTCGATTTGGCTCATGCCGGAGATATTATTGCTATTACCGGCCTTGGTGAACTGAAAATTTCCGACACCATTTGTGACGTGAATACCGTAGAAGCTTTACCGCCGTTAACGGTAGATGAACCCACAGTGACTATGACCTTTCAGGTTAATACCTCGCCGTTTTCCGGTAAAGAAGGTAAATACGTAACCTCGCGTAATATTCTTGACCGCTTGAAAGCAGAACTGGTTCATAACGTGGCACTACGTGTTGAAGAAATGAACGACCCTGACAAATTCCGCGTATCAGGCCGTGGTGAACTTCACTTGGGTATCCTGATTGAAAATATGCGTCGGGAAGGCTACGAACTGGCGGTATCTCGTCCTGAAGTTATTCTTAAAGAAGTTGACGGCCAGTTGCAGGAACCTTTTGAAAGTCTGACTATTGATGTCGAAGACGAAGATCAGGGGTCTGTTATGGAGCAGTTGGGTCTGCGTAAAGCAGAAATGCGTGACATGTCACCAGATGGAAAAGGCCGTGTACGCATGGACTTCATCATCCCCAGCCGTGGCTTAATTGGTTTCCAAACTGAATTTATGACAATGACGTCAGGTTCAGGTTTGTTGTACCACACGTTTGACCACTACGGTCCGCATAAAGGCGGCAAAATCGGCAAGCGTAAAAACGGTGTGCTGATTGCGAACGCGCCTGGTAAAGCGTTGACTAACGCCTTGTTTAACTTGCAGGAGCGTGGCCGTTTGTTTATCGGTCATGGTGTGGAAGTTTACGAAGGTATGGTTATCGGCATCCATAGCCGTGACAATGACTTAACGGTAAATGCATTGAAAGGTAAGCAATTAACCAACGTTCGTGCTTCAGGCACAGACGAAGCGCAAACCCTGGTGCCGCCAGTATTGATGTCTCTTGAACAAGCGTTAGAGTTTATTGATGAAGATGAACTGGTAGAAGTGACGCCTAAGAGCATCCGTATTCGCAAAAAGCTGTTAACGGAAAACGATCGTAAACGGGCGTCTCGCTCAAAAGCATAATCATTACGAAATTGAAAAGGGCGCTGGTATTAAGTACCAGCGCCCTTTTTGTTTATGCGCATTATATGATGCTGCTCACTAGGACCTAGTAATACTAAGCCACATTAAGGTGGATTAGTATAAAGTCTGCGCAAGAATCCTTGCATATATAATGTCAGCACTTATCCTCTAGATAATATCTGCACCAGAACGACTTGCCATGAAAAACATTACAGTTGCCGTTATTGAAGATGACTCTATTACACTTGAATTAATCACCCAGGGACTAGAGCAACAGCTATCCGCAACGGTATACGCCTTTTCCCGCAGTAAAGCAGCGCGTGAATTTTTACTTAAACAAACTGCCGGCACCCTGGACGTTGTGATAAGTGATCAGCGGATGCCCGAGTATGATGGCCTATCATTGCTCCAGGCTTGTCGTTCTGCACACATAAATATTCCTTTTATTTTATTAACTGCTGATACGACTCGCGAAACTGTCATGCGGGCCAAAGAACTAGGGGCGACTCACTTTCTGGCGAAGCCTTTTGTCGTTGAGGATGTGGTGAATAAAGTTGTAGCGATTGCAGCAAAAGGCGAGTGAATTTTCCACTCACCTCTGGTAAGCATCTAGACGAATCATTACACTGTTTCTAAGGTTTTTCGTAAATACAGGAAGAAAGCGTGCCGTTCGATTTTGACAATACCCCCTCCCGTGAAAATACTTATTCTTTCAAATGGCAGAAATATCAAGGACAAGACATCATACCTGCCTGGGTGGCCGATACGGAATTCCGCTGCGCACAGCCTATACTGGATGCGCTGCAGGCAAAAGTGGAGCACGGTAACATGGGATACGTGCTTCCTGGCCAGCATACTCCAGCCAACGAAGCGGTTGTTAGATGGCTAAAGGATAAACACGATTGGCAAATTTCTGCTGAGTGGATTGTCTGGATGCCCGGTGTGGTGCCCGCTTTTAATGCGGCCTGTAAGGCGTATTGCGAGCCCGGTGACAAAGTGATGGTACAAACGCCCAATTATCCACCACTTCTGGCTGCGCCGAAGCTGAATAATCTTGAACGGGTGGATATTGGCACAGTTGAAGTTGGCGGCAGACATACGCTGGATTTTAATGAACTTGAATCCCAGGCGGCAGATCCTAAGTGTAAGTTGTTGATCCTGTGCAACCCGATGAATCCTGTAGGCTCAGTGCTGACGCAAACAGAACTGGATCAGGTTGCGCAGATCTGTGAGCAGAACAATGTCTTGTTATGTTCTGACGAAATCCACTGTGACCTTGTGCTTGAACCAGGGTGTAAACATCTGCCTGCTGGTCGTGAGGCCGCGTTACGAGATAACAGTGTTACCTTAATGGCCGCTAGTAAAACTTTTAACGTGGCTGGCTTAGGTGCGGCATTTGCTATTATCCCGAATCGTAAATTGCGCCAGCAATTTACTCAGGCAACTGCAGGCATGGTACCCTGGGTAAATGTACTGGGACTAGTAGCTACACAGGCCGCGTTCACGCAATGTGATGACTGGCATCGGGCGCAACTTGACTACCTTCGCGGCAACCGGGATCGGGTTTTTGAGGTAGTAAACGCCGTCTCTGGCCTGCGTATGTTAAAACCCGAAGCCACCTTTCTGGCCTGGGTTGACGCTACTGAATTACAGGTCAGCAGTGTACAACAGTGGGCTGAAAACCGCGGGGTCGGACCCTCTCCCGGCGCAGATTTTCATGCATCAGAGTGTTTTCGGATTAACTATGGCTGCAGCCGAGCTATGTTGGAAAATATATTGTCTCGCCTGGCAGGGAACCGCGCATCAGATAGATAACGATCCCAGTTTGTAGAGCCCTAGACAAACCACTACAGTTACCACCAGTAGCCCCAGCAGGTTGCTGGTGGTACCGTTTCTGAATGCTCCTAGCTGCTTGTTCTTGTTCATTACTATCAGCAAAAAAACGGCAATCACAGGAAGTAGTACGCCATTGGCGGCTTGGGCAAAGACAATGGCTGCCAAAGGTTTAAAGCCGGCTGCGGCAATAGCCACTCCGGTAATAATTATTGCAAGCCAGATAGCGCGAAACGGCCAGCTCGTTAAATCTTCCTTTAAATTTAGTGCACCACAAACTGCAAAAGCCGCTGCCAACGGAGCGGTAATAGCGCTGGTTAGTCCGGCAGCAAATAAACCCATAGCGAAGAGCCACTGAGCCCACTCTCCTAACACTGGCGAGAGCTGGTTGCCCATGTTTGTGACATCCATAGTGGCGGCCTGATGAAAAAACGCCATCATTGCTGTTGCAACTATTACCAGTGTAATAAGTCCGCCTACACCAATAGCAATTGCCGATTGCCGGCGGCTGGCTCGAATCGCTGCCGCTTTTTCAGCACCTTGATAATTTTTGGCGACCAAGGAAGCGTGCAGGAAAAGGTTGTAGGGCACGATTGTGGTACCGATCAGCGCAAGCACCATAGTAATGGTATCAACGTCGAGTTGGGGTGATAACAGTTGTAAAAACATAGCCTGCCAATCAGGCTTAGTAAAAATCAGGGTGAGTACAAACACCAGCGCCATAATAAACACCAGTACAACAAGTACGGTTTCGATCAACCGATAACGACCTGTCCACATAAGCATGACGGCCAGAACGCCTAACAGTAGCGCCCAGGTACCGGTTCCTAAGTCTGCGAAGGCGTTTAGGCCAATAGCGGCGCCAGTGAGATTGCCTGATTCATAGGCTGCGTTGCCGATACCAATTGCAGCAATGATTAGTAGCGTAAACAGCTTTTGTAGCCATGGCGCTGTAGCCATGTCTCGCAAATTTGAAGCCAGTCCTTTACCCGTTGCAACGCCTAGTCTGGCGGCCATATCTTGTAATACCATAGTAGCCACTATGGAAAAAAGCAGCGCCCACACCAAATGAAAGCCAAAATTGGCTCCGGCTAAACTGGCTGTTGTTACAGTGCCGGGGCCGATGAACGCCGCAGCGATGATGTAACCCGATTTATCTTTTGCCATGCTCGATTATCACTTCTTCAGCTTTGTTGTTATGCTTTGCTTCAGTGACAAAGGTAGTTGTCACCCATTACGGCGCTGTTGAAATGTCAGCATAACGAGGAACTGTGCGTAGCCGCAAGCATAAAGATCGGAGCGTAAGATTGAGCGATTTAAAGCATTTATATGCAAATCAGGAAGTAGCCACTCTATTGCCGGATGAGTATTTCACTCGAGGCTTCATTTTTGCTGTTGCCACGGCTCCCGATATTCCTCTTCCCGAAGTGTGGATGCCTTGGTTAATTCAGGGGCAGGGCAATACGCTTAGTACGCATATTATTGATAACCTGGCAGACGGATTAATGAATACATTGCGCGATTGTTTACAGAATATGCGCGATGAAAATAAGCTGCTTCCAGAAGGTTGTAAATGGGCGAAGGAAAAGGCCGGCCGCCGCAACTTGGAGCATTGGCTAACCGGGCTGCTGGAGGGGCATCGTCAACTTGAGCCTTGTTGGCAAAAAGCGTGGAAGCTGGCGCAGGAAAAGCCTGAAAAAGCGCCTCTGGCGACAGGTGAAGATCCCGCAAAACGGCTGCGGCGGTGTCTGAAACTATTTACTCTGTTAGCTGATGTGGAATTAGCTAAAGCAGCAAGAGACGAAGCTCAAGTCAGCGCGTTGGAAGATAATCTTCCCATCTTGTATAAGCAGCTTCCGTCAATGTTAGCAGAGTACGTGAGGCTGGCGGGTGAGTTGGCGCAGGCGCTTCCGAACCAATTTGAAATGTTTAATCCGCCGAAATAAGCGCTCGCCGTATTTAAAGTTTCTCGCTTGCTGACAGGGGGAAGGGGGCGACTAACGCTGCAGTGCGCGCTGCGCCAGGGTCTGACGCAGTGACACAATATAGCTGTCAAGTTCCTCTTTGGCTTTTTCATAGGCGATGTTCAGATCGTAAGAATCAGGCTCTTTAAGAAGCTCCCGAAAAGCCGTATCAGTGCGCTCAAGCAGTGTTTTAAGATGTTGATTATTTACGTCCATGTTTGCCCTCAATTTAAGGTGGCAGTTGGCGAACATCCTGGTGCCGACTGTTTTCACCAGCCATATTGCAATAAGCTGGACCGCAATTCATTTAAGTACTAAAACGGTTTTACTACTGCGAGGATCACAACTATCAGTAATACGATAACAGGCGCTTCATTTAAAAACCGGTAAAAGCGTGTGCTGTGTGTATTTGCGTCACGGGCAAATTGTTTCAACAGTTTATATAGATAGAAGTGATACCCGTAAACTGCAAGTAAAAGCGTTAATTTCAGGTGCAGCCATCCCGATGCTTTAAGCCACTCGACGCCGTACGTATAAATAAGTAGAAGCCCGAAAATTAGCGTAAGAAAAGCAAATGGCGTGACAAAAAACCACAAGCGCCGTTCCATTACCTTGAATTGATCTTTGACAGCTTGATTATCGGTACCTGCATGATACACAAATAGCCGGGGTAAATAGAAAATGCCCGCCATCCAGGCGACCATAAAAAAGATATGTAATGCTTTAAACCACAGTATCATGATTACTGCCTCATCATTAAATTTGCATCGAACGTAAGCCTGCGATTACGGCTAATATTGAGCGCGTTGCAAAAAAGTCTGCAATACATTCCAGGTGATTACTCCCAGAATTTCGTGGGGTTCACTATCGTAAACATAAATAGCGCCGGAGCGGCTGTTTTTTAGTTTTTCATACACTTCATGCAGCGTTGTCTGCGCACTGAGGCCTTCCATCTGCAAGTACGAAAGTGGCTGGGCGTTGTGCTCCAGGCTTACATCATACTGTACCAGTTTATACTGAATTTCTAACTCCAGTTGAGACTGCTGCACCACAATGTGAGTAGGATTTTCAGAAAGATAATCTTCAATGGCTTTTTCCGGCGCATCGCGAAACAGTTTATATTCAGTGGCCATAGCAGCAAGCACTCCTGTTTTTTCCAACGCTTCGCGTATTGAAGTAATCGCATAGGGAAGATTCTGATAATCCAGTTGTTGAATAAAGATAGAGCGGTTACCCAAAAACTGGGTGGCTGTGACATAAGCAGGAACGATAACCAGCATGGCCGGAAGAATTATCTGGGGGCTGTAAGATAACTCCATTACCGCCGATAACGCGGCCAGTGGCGCATGTAGCACTGCGGTTAGCATTCCGGCTACCCCCAATAATGCAAAGCTGCTGGTAAGTTCATTTACGTTTACGAAAGGCTGCAACGGCAACAACAGCACGGCCCCGGCCAACATACCGATTATCATCACCGGCCCCATAATACCACCTGGGACACCCAACCCAATGGCAAACACCGCTAACACAAATTTGGCTAGTAACACTGAAATAAGTACAACAGTACCAGGCTGTTCGGTAAAAAGGTGTTCCACATCGATAAAGCTGGCGCCCATGGCCTCAGGTAAAATTATACCTACACCTCCGGTGATAAGCGCTGCCAATATTAACCGCCACGCCATGTTTAGGGGGCGGAAGAATCGCATAATACGCATGAGCTGAGTGTTAAACAGGGTTGCGAGCATTCCCAGTACAATGCCCAAAAGAATCAGGTATAAGTACATCCATTCACTGAACACCGCGAAAGAGAGAAAAGATAGTTCGTTTACCTCTCCAAACACCATGCGAGTCAGCACCGACCCGCATGCCGCAGCCAGCATTACGGGCACAAAAATATGGATTTTGTATTCTCTTAACACTACTTCCATTACAAATATCACAGCCGCAAAAGGTGTGTTAAAAGAGGCGGCAATCCCTGCCGCAATACCGCAACCTGCTAAAATTCGAATACTGTTGTAGGGCAGTCGCAGCCATTGACCAAGAAAGCTGCTGCCTGCAGCGCCAAGGTGCACAGAAGGACCTTCCCGGCCAACGACAAACCCTCCTGCCAGCGCCAACATGCCGCCGAAAAATTGATTGATGGTGGTACGTATGGGAACCTGGCCGTAGTGATGCTTCACCCGGTGAATAATAAAGGGGATACCCATTCGATAATGTTTAAACCCGGTGATAAATGCGATAATCAGCATAAGTGCGACAGCACAAAGAGGCATAAAAAACATGACCGGCCAGTCTTCAGAAAAGTATTGCGTAAGTAGAGCAAGGCCTTTATGTTGCACCCATTCAACGCAGAGTCGCAATAGGATTATCAGAGCAGCGGCGCTTAAGCCTCCGACGATGCCGAGCAGACACACTTGCACCGAGGTGCGTGGATGAGCAAGTTCTTGTCTGAGACGCGAAAGACGCATGGCTTAGAAGAGATTGACGGCAGATGCGAATAGCTTACCACAAGTGCTTACTTTTCCTATGCTTATATGCCGATTGCTTAATGTATTGCCGTCTTGGCCGACACGAGATAAATGATGAAGTTAGCGGAACTACAGAAAAACGTAGGCGGTTATCGCTTTTCACTGTTGCTGATTACTATAATGCTAGCCATGGTATTCTTTGGGTATCAACTTGCGGGCTATCAGCATAAGCAAAACACACTGGCATATGAAAATGCCACGACAACTGCGCAGATGTTAAAAGCCGAAAATGATATTCTCAACCTTCGGGTGAGCCGGCTAGAAGTGGAATTGGCACTGGAAAAAAATGTTACCAGTGCCGCACACCAACAGAGGCAAGAGGCGATATCGACTGTGCGGCGTCTGGAGGAACAATTAGCGTTTTATCAAAACGTGATGGCGCCGGAACTCACCCAGGATGGCTTCTTAGTTGATGGTTTGCAGGTAGTGGCAGCGGCAAGCGAAAGGTTCTACAGGCTGAGCCTGGTGTTATTGCAGCAGCGCCAGAATAAAGCCATTGTTAAAGGGGACTTGTTCATCCGGATTAAAGGAAGCCAGGATGGTAAACCTGCTGTAATTGAGCCCGGCCAACCGCAGTTTTTACCGGAAGGGCCGGTCGTTTACCGTTTTAAATATTTTCAAACCGTCAATGTGTCTTTTCAGCTACCGGAAAATTTTGTTCCTGAATTTATTGAATTTGCTTCTGAGGTTTATCAATACACCACTAAACGTGGCGATTATATGCGGCGGTTTCCGTGGAGTCAGGTATTCGACGAGCAACCTGAATCTACTGATACAGTCCCAGCACATAACTGATAACCAAACATACTTGGGTAATAGTTGATAGAATTACTCAAGTATTAGATAATTGCGCACAGTCAAAGGTGTACTGCACCAATTTGAGAAAGAGGTTTATATGTCTGTAGAAATGGCTTTGCCCATTGAATTTTCCGATGCCGCGGCGCGAAAAGTTAAAGATCTGGTTACGGAAGAAGAAAATCCAAATTTGAAACTGCGGGTGTACGTTACCGGAGGCGGTTGCTCTGGCTTCCAATATGGGTTTACCTTTGACGAAAAGGTAAACGATGGCGACATGACTATCGAGAAAGAAAGTGTAACCCTGGTAGTCGATCCCATGAGCCTGCAATATCTTGTTGGCGGAGTGGTGGATTACGTGGAAGGTCTGGAAGGCTCGCGTTTTTTAGTGGAGAACCCCAACGCCACTACTACCTGTGGCTGTGGTGCAAGTTTTAGTATTTAGCGTTAATTCCGCCGCTTTTATCCCGCCAGTCATCACCGGTGGGCGTGCAACTATCGAGTGTTAACGCATGCTCACTGAGACTGTCTCCACCTTGCTTTATTCTAATCAAATCTGGATCTATCGGCCGACGACATTATAACTACTGTAAGCTGCCGATTCTTTGTGCGTACACGGTATAAACTACCAGCAGCAGTGATCAATTATCACTGCTGACTGGTATAATTACGTTCCATACAAGAAGGTTTTGGCTTATGAAATTATACGGCTCTCTTACGTCTCCTTACGTCAGACGTATCCGCATCTTACTGTCGCAAACTCCTCACGAATTTTTAAACCTGAACATATTCGAAGGTGAAGGACGAGAGACTCTGGCGGCAAAAAACCCAATAATGAAAGTACCTTGTCTGGATGATGAAGGACAAGTGATTTACGATTCGCGGGTCATTTTTAGCTATCTTACCGCGAAGTTTGATTATTCTGCATTAACCTGGGATCAGGAAAACCAGCTGAGCTTAATAGATGCCGTCAATGATTCCTTTGTCGAACTGTTTTTACTCAAACGTTCGGAAATTGAGGCTAGTGACGATAAGCTTTTTGTAAGGCTGCAAAAGGAGCGGATCGCAACCTCATTGCAGGTGCTAAACCAGCAAGTAGCCGACGGGCAATTTGATGGCTGGGATTACCCCTCCGTTTGCTTGTACACATTAATCGATTGGGTAGAATTCCGGCAGCTACACACACTTAAAGGATTAGACCACCTTAAAGCGTTTCGTGAGCAGCATGTGGATCGTATCGAAATTACAGCGACAGATCCTCGCCGTTAATCTGTTAATAGCCTTTCTCAAAATCGAATTGATATTTAAGCGGCTCGCTGTTTTGGAAGCGGGCTGCGTTTTCAAGAAATATATTGATGATATCCTCTGGAAAGGATTCCGCGGCAGAGTGTTGAGTAACCCAGACCTTCGGATGAGCCCAAAACGGATGTACATCGGGTAGCGGCTCAACTGAAAATACATCGAGCACCGCTGCCTGTAACTGATTATTGTTGAGGGCATGTAACAGGGCATCATCATCAATGGCGCTGCCGCGGCCGGTGTTAATAAGAACAGAATGAGGTTTAGTCGCGTTAAAAAAATCGCTGTCTATAATATTATGGGTGGCCGGCGTATCGGGCAGCAGGTTCACAATGTAATCGCATTGTCCGGCAAATGCTTTTTTGTCCACCGCAGTAAAAATACCGTCAAATCCTTCAACGGGATCACCGCTGTTATTAAGCCCAATTATGTTCATGTTGAAAATCTTTGCGGCAGGAAGCAGCGCTTTTGCAATAGAACCTGCCCCCATGATTCCCAGCGTTTTACCACAAAGGCGCGAATAATCAGGTGAGCACCATTTATCTGTTTGAGTATGAGTTTGAGCTGCTCTAAAAGCGTCAATATTGCGGGAAAAATGCAGCATGTAAGCAAATACAAACTCCCGCATTTGTGCACCAAAAACGCCTTTTACCCCGGTTAGCTGATAGTCTTGCTTTGCCAGCTTAAGCAGCGGCGCATTTCCTGCCCATGTCGACTGACACCAAACAAGTTTGTTACATTCAGGAATAACTTGTACTGCAAGACCTGGGTCTGCAAGCAATATCGTCACGTTCTGCGGGTCAATATCGTTTGCAGAATCTGCACACTGCGCAATGCAAACATCCGGGGAATCAGCCTTGTTTAACAGTTCCTGATAGTCGATAGCTCTGGCACTAAGTACCGTAACAGAAAGCGGGGCAGAAGGCGCATAGTTGGTCATAGTAAAGAATTCTTTCCTTTTGTGGGGCAGCAAAAAAATGGCAATGGTTTCTAAATTGTTGCAGGCAATTTAAATTCATGTAAACGCCGTAACATGAGAATATAAAAATGACAGATACCCTGCAACACGCCCGTGTGCTTTCTCCGCGCCGCAATACTTCTGAAGCCTCATCTGTGGCCGAACTGGTCAGTGAGCAACTGCGCCATTTTGGTATCGATGAAAACAGCGACTACGGTCAAGCGCTTAGTCGCACCGCCAGCCACCTGTATGACGCCCAATCGGATGTTATGTCGCTTTGGGATATTACCAACAAAACGCTTGGAACTCTGGGTAAAGAAGACAGAATGGCTTATTTTAATGCTAAAAAGTTTCTGTCTTTTCAGATGGCCAAAGTTCTTGATACCTTACAAAACCCGTTTCGAAAAACCTATCAGAGTCTATCTTCTGGCAATGGCGCGCAAGGGCATTATCCGTTATTCGATAATGTGACCGCGTTGTTTTCGGCGACGCCAGTGGTGGTAAGAACGGCAACTTATATCTATGCCTGCACCGAATGGGTAGATGATGCCTTTCAAGGTAAGGAGGCCACGCACCAGATTTATTCACGCCTGTTAAATCCGACCAATATTTCTCTGGCAAATGCCATTGTCGATCTTGAGGCTGGTCCTTATGCTGGCGATTATCTGGCGTGGAATTTTAACTCGGGAATGGCCGCTATCGACGGGGTGCTGTCCAATGTGCTGACGCACGGTGACGTGTTAATTGTCTCTCGAAACGTGTACGGAGGCGTTTATCAACTGCTGCATGATTACTTTGCCAGAGAGAACCGTCTAAATATTCAAATCGCCTGGTTCGACGGCTACACCAAAGAAGAATTCAGCCGTTTTCTTGCAGATACTCGCCAGCAGAATCAAGGCCGTTTGGATAAAGGTGCAAGTTTACATGTTTATCTGGAATCGCCGTGCAATCCGCACGGGTATGTTTTGGACGTACCGGGTATTACCGTAGAAGCTCATGCTGTGGGCGCTTTGGTCATGTTGGATTCCACCCTTGCCACGCCGGTATTACATCAGCCGTTACAGCATCCAGACAAAATGGCGCGTCCCGATTATGTGATGCACAGTTATACCAAGGATATCTGTGGCAGCGGTGCAACGACAGCGGGTGTGGTTATTGGCGAAACTTATCGTATGTTCCAGCCGAAAGGTAGCAGTATGAACGGTGTGGAGTGGTCGCAGACACTGTTTTGGGATGTGTATTACATTAAAGGCGCCTTTCTCGATTCTGAAAAAGCGTTTGATGTACTTAACGGCATGAAAACGCTGGAGCAGCGTTTAATGTCCAAAGTCATCAATACACTGATTTTCACCGAATTTCTTAATGCGCATCCGCAAATCAGGGTGAACAGCCATGCTGTAGCCAAACATGAAAATGCCAGCTTACGGGAGCAGTTGCATAATAACGGCTGGCCGTGTCCGTTGTTCACTGTTGATATGGCACCGGCTCAGCTTTCCAAAGCAGTATTTACCTCCTTCTTTGATTCGCTGGAGCCTGCATTTAGTCATCAGGTGAGTATTGGCCAAACCAACACCATTATTCTTTGCCCGGCTCTAACGTCACATTCAGAACTGAGTACGGAGGAACAGAAAAAGGCGGGAATTGAGCTGACTACCATGCGCATTGCGATGGGAACCGACAACGTTAAACAGCTAATGGCACAGTTTATTTTAGCTGCTCGACATTTTATTGAGCCCGCCGCCCCGGGATTTTGTGCGGCTTTTTTAGCCCCTGCAGAAATAGATGACATTTACCGGCGGGTCTGCATGCAGGTGTGCGAGCAGTATCACGGCGGCGTGGCGAGCATGACTGAGGTGTTGCAGGAATAGCCAGGATTGCCGATACTTAATTACCATTCTTTTTATGAGTATCGGTGTGTTCGATTTTTCTCTTAGTGCTACCCTTGCAATGCCTGTCACCCATCTTTTTGAGGCTTTTCACAAAACCGAATTGTTGGTGCAGTGGTTCGCCCCGGGGAACATTATCATTACCCAGGTTATGTCTAATTTTGAAGAAGCTGGACGCTACCGTATCACCATGCAGGAACCGTCAGGTGTGCAGTATGTTTTAACTGGCGAATATTCGACCATCAGGCCCAACGAGAGCTTAATGTTTTCGTGGGCGTGGGAAGATAATCAGGAAGAAAGCGTGATGACGAGCGTGAATGTGAGCTTTGAAGAGGTAGATGCACATACCTCTCACCTAACGTTGATTCACAGCGGCTTTAGCAATGAGCAGGAAAGAGATCAACATCAGCAAGGATGGGTAGCGTGTCTGGAGAAGCTCTCGAAGCTTAAAGCATAAATAGCTCATTATGGTACAGACTGGCACGTGCTTCATAGCTGGTGGAGCTAAGAGTGAAACTATTGAGCTGGCGTTAGCGTGCCGAGTACGGCTTCGCGGCTAGCACCAGTCACGGAAGGCACATTTCCCGGATGACGATTAACGAATGCCCAGGCAAGCCACGCAAATGCAGCACCTTCAACATGTTGAGGATGTAAACCCAGCGTATCGGTACTACTGACTGTGACATTCAAAAGAGTTTCTCGCAGGGTTTGCATTAGATGCAAATTAAAAGCACCACCGCCGCAAATATACACTTCGCTGAGGGAGGGAAACAAGTTGATAGCGTTGCAGATACTGTGAGTGGTTAACGCTAACAGCGTGGCTTGTACATCCTGGGGCGACAACTGATGAACCAATGGGAACTGATAAAGCCAGCCGCTGTGGAAGTACTCTCGCCCCGTGCTTTTAGGGTATGGCAGCGCAAAATATTTATCCTCAAGCATTTGGGATAGCAGCTGTGCGTGTACAACACCTGACGCAGCCCACGCCCCGTCGGCATCATAACTATTGCCGGTGTGCTTACGACACCAGACGTCCATTAATGTATTGCCCGGCCCGGTATCAAACCCGATAATGGGGGCGTTAGTATCTGCGGGTAAAACGCTGATATTGGCAATACCACCAATATTCACCACTGCCCGGCCAACATCGCCACCAAAAACCGCACGATGAAATGCTGGCACAAGAGGCGCGCCCTGGCCTCCAAGCGCAATATCTTTACGTCTGAAATCTGCTACTACGTCTATGGAACTCAGCACGGCAAGAGTATGAGGATCGCCAATTTGCAATGTGAATCCAGGTGTAGCAAAACCGTTTTGCTGTGGTAATCCGGTGGGGAAATGACGAATGGTTTGGCCGTGGGAGCCCAGTGCCACAATATCGCTGCTTTTAATACCTGATGTTTTAAGCACAGCCTCAACCGCCTGATGAAATGCATAAGCAATGTCGCGGTCAGCCTGACCCATTAGGTTAACTTCGTTAGCGGAGTGTGCGCAAAGCTGGTGCAGAGTAGCGAGTAAACCTTCGTCAAAGGCAACGGAGGCAGCCGCTATAGTATTGATGTGATCAGCGCAAATGTCACAAAGAACGGCGTCTACGCCGTCCATGCTGGTACCTGACATCAAACCAATGAAGTAGGCCATAGGCTTACTTCATTGCTAACATGATGCGCTTGGTGGTACCCAGTTGATTCAGCCTATTTTCGGCAATTTCCATAAAGGCCGCGCGTTCACTTTCTGCAATAGGACGCGCCTTTGGCAGTTCGACAGTTCTGGGATTTCTGTGCACGCCGTTTACCAGAAACTCATAGTGTAAATGCGCGCCAGTTACCATACCGGTGTTACCGAGGTAACCCACGGTCTGACCTTGCTTAACAACATCACCCACTTTAACCGCACGTTTTTTAAAGTGCAGATACTTGGTTACATATTTATCGCCATGGCGAATAAAGACATAGTTGCCGTTAAACTTGTTATAACTGGCTTCGATTACTTTACCATCGCCAGCAGCCATGACCGGTGTGCCAATAGCGGCAACATAGTCGGTGCCCCGGTGTGCTTTCCAGCGCTTCTGAACAGGGTGGAACCGCGCAGTGGTAAAATTGGAACTAACGTACTTGAAGTTAATAGGGGCGCGCAAAAAGCTTTTACGCATGCTACGACCTTCAGGCGTATAGTAATTGCCATCAGAATGCTGAATAGCGGTAAATTGTTCGCCCTGGTTCACGAATTCGGCAGCGACAATATCACCGTAACCAACAAACTCGCCATCAATGTAATGTTCTTCAAACACGATATTAAAGGTATCACCACTGCGAATACCTACTGCAAAATCGATATCCCAGCCAAATATTCCCGCCAGATGCATTATCTGATTGCTGGATAAGCCGGCGGTAACGCCCGCATTCCAAAAGCTGCTATCAATTTCACCCTGAGCAAAGTTATAACGAATATCGACATGTTTGGTTTCCAGATCGGCAACCAGTTTGTCTTGTCCTTCTTCGGGTTTAATATGCAACGTTTCAGTAGGCGACACGCTGTACTTTAAGCCAGCAAACGCGCCTTTGTCATCTGCTAAAAGATAAAGTTCGTCACCAGGAATGAGTGTTACCAACGTCTTAGCTAGCTCGCCGGCCTGAGTGACATTGTAGGTATCTCTTGCGGAGAAACCCGCGCGCTTAAATATCTGCGCTAAGGTATCGCCACTGCCAACCTTGTAAAGCTGCCAGTTGCTTTCTTCTTCTTTAAGCGTTACATCGGGGGAATCAATAACTTTCATTTCCAACGGGTAGCGTACGCCTGCATCAAGAACAAAGGCTTCCTGATGACGGCTCGCTTCTACCGGATCGGATGGAAGAAGAATTAATCCACCTAAAACGAGGGTGGCAAGTGCCAATCCGGTGCGATGTGGTTTGGGTAAATTTTTCAACATAGTAGAAGCCACGGTAGTCTTTAATTTCTTTCTCATAGTACAGCCCAGCCCGAGAATATCGTGTTCATTATCGACTTTCTACACCGGCTGCTCAAAAAAACAACTTTTATCGTAGAATGTCTTGTCAGAATCCGGTTTTTGATTCGCAAACCTTTCATTGGTTCATTCTCATGCGTAAAATGCCGAGCCTGGTAATAACGTGAATGACGTAAGGTGCGGAGCAAATCCATGAGTAACTGGCAAACAGCATTAGCTGAAATAAAACGGGGTACCGACGATATCCTGCCTGAAGAGGAGTTAATTCAAAAACTCAAATCAGGTAAAACGCTGACGGTAAAAGCCGGCTTTGACCCAACCGCACCTGACTTACACTTAGGTCATACGGTACTCATTAATAAGCTGCGTTCCTTTCAGCAACTTGGCCATAACGTGGTCTTCCTGATCGGTGATTTTACAGGCCTTATTGGCGATCCTACAGGGAAAAATGTCACACGCAAGCCTTTAAGCAAAGATCAGGTATTGGAAAACGCAAAAACGTATCAGGAACAGGTTTTTAAAATTCTGGACCCTGACAAGACGCAAATCCGCTTTAATTCCGAGTGGATGGATAAACTGGGTGCTGACGGGATGATAAAACTGGCAGCCAGTCAGACAGTGGCCCGTATGCTGGAACGCGATGATTTTAAAAAGCGTTATGCTAATGGCCAGCCTATCGCCATTCACGAATTTTTGTATCCACTAGTGCAGGGGTGGGATTCGGTTGCGCTTGAAGCGGATGTTGAACTTGGCGGTACTGATCAACGCTTTAACCTGTTGATGGGAAGAGAACTGCAAAAAGAAAACGGACAAGCGCAACAAGCGATTGTAATGGTGCCGCTGCTGGAAGGCCTCGACGGCGTTCAGAAAATGTCTAAGTCGCTGAACAATTATATCGGTATAACCGATACACCCAATGAGATGTTTGGCAAAGTAATGTCAGTGTCTGATGATTTGATGTGGCGTTATTACGACCTGCTCAGCTTCCGTCCTTTAGAAGAGGTAGCAGAACTAAAAGCACAAGTGGAAGCTGGAGCCAATCCCCGCGACACCAAAATTTTATTGGCAAAAGAACTGATTGCCCGCTTTCATGATGAGGATGCCGCCGAAGCCGCGTATCAGGATTTTATTCAGCGTTTTCAGAAAAATGCTATTCCAGACGACATGCCAGAGGTTTCGATTACCTTGCCTGCAGATGGTATCGCCATCGGCAATTTATTAAAAGAAGCCGATTTGGTGGCGTCCACCTCTGACGCAATGCGCATGATCAAACAGGGTGCGGTAAAAATTGACGGCGATAAAGTTGAAGATAGCCGTCTGATTATTACTCAAACCGGAGAACAGGTATATCAAGTGGGTAAACGTAAGTTCGCCAGAATAACGCTGGAAAGCTAACCGCAGATTGTTTAATCATTACTAATGGTTGTGAAGCCGCCTGGGACTAAAAGGCGGCTTTTTCAGCTTTTGAGCTGTGCCAAATGCGTTCGATTTAGCCCCACTACACCTTCAGGAAATTGGCTTGTCGAAAGTTGAAAAACTCCCGCGCTGGGTGAGCACACATCAATGTGACTAGTATTATACGTTTAAAAAGGAATAGCTGGTGAAAGGCAAAGGATCACTCATTTTTCTAGTTTTATTCCTAGCTGGCTGTGCCAGTCAGCCGACGGTTTATTTGTATGGTAAATACTTGTCCGATGAACAAAAAACAGCGCTTATTCAGCAACTTCGTAGCAAAGAGTATAAAGTTAAATTAAACGACTTTGACTTCCCAACCGCTATCAACCAAAAACGATTATTTACTCCCTGTTCCTAAACGACCCCAGCATGATAAATCAAGTGGAGCAAATCGCAGCCGAAGCAGGAATGTCAATACATAGAGCTCAGGCCATGACGGCAGGAAATCATTGGTACAATAAAGACTCGCTCGCCATTTTTCTATTACCTGATAATCCTGCTGGCGCTTCCGATATTTTTCGACAGGACCTGATTCACAACTTTATCGGCGAAAATTGTAGTGGGCTTTCGCTTAGGCTTATGGAAAATGGCAATTACGATTTTGTTGGCAAGGACAGTTCTTTACTGGGTACTGGACCGCTAAACGGCACGTGGAAATACCGTCAATATCCGTATCTAGAACTTAAGAAACAAGGTTCTCAATACGCTGATCACTATTTCGAGATTTCCCGCTTTACCGACAGGGATAAAGTGAGTGAGATCGTATTTATAAAATTATCGCCGATGAACGTAGATGACTTTGCGGACAATTGCGTGTTTCTTTACGGACTACGCCAATAGTTCCGTTTTAAACTTTGAAAGCATGCCACAGACAAACGAAATAATAATATTTATCACAGGAATTTGCTCTGGCTGCTAACGCAGCCAGAAGTGGCTATTACTTTTTAACAGGAATCGGACTCAACGCTGCTCTAAGACTTCTTTAAATTGAAATTCAGTAGTAACATACACTGGGATCTTAGTAGGGTTGTCTTTTGAAGGCAGATATTTTAGCTCTTTAATTGCTTCCATTCCTTGGTCATCCCATACTCCAGATGGTTCTGACTCAACAACTTTAGGTTCAAACACGTTACCAGTTGAATCTATTAAATACCGGATCTTTACGTAACCCTTTGGCCGGTTCTTATATTCCGCTGAAGAGTCGAAGCTAAAGGATTCATATTTCATCTCCCAATACTGCTCTAGTTCATCAAGTGATATGTCGGCGGGTTGCGATGCAAGAGTCATTTGTTTTGGCGATGAGGAACAGCCAACGCCTAAAACCAGAATCAGACCAAAAATATATTTTCTCATAAACATCCTTATTTCTCGAAATCCCTTAGCGCGTATTGTAGAACGACAAAGCCCAGCTTGTTGTATAATGATGCTGTCTCCAGCTTCTAACATACATGTTTCGGTAGCAGGATTCAATTGGTGGGCGCAAAAACGCGAACTCAGATTCCTGAAGAAGCAACAGGAATTGCTGGCATTGAAGCAGGAGCTGTAATACTAATCGGCATTGATGCGGATTAGTATTATCTCTGCGATAAATTTGCCCAGCCGTATAGCGCGGCTAACCCTAAACGACGCAGGCTCGGTAACGGGAATTTGGGTAGCGGGTTCGCGTAAATGGGAAGCGCCTGATTTAAGCGCTTTCCATTTAGTCGCTGGGCCAATCGAGTGCCGGCGAGGCTGGCAAACGAGACGCCTGAGCCGCAGTAGCCCATGGCGTAACCGATATTTTGGCTGTCGTCATAGTAGATTCTGGGCATGTTATCCAACGCCACGCTTACCCAGCCGCTCCAAAAATATTCGGCCTTACTTTCCTTTAATGCAGGAAAACTTGCCACCATCGCATTGTAAAGTCGCTGCTTTGAAACACGGATGTCGCCTTGCTTGCCGGTAACAGCACCGCGCCCGCCAAATAGTATTCTGCCATCGGGTAATGTACGGTAATAAAACTTCATCATCCGTGTATCCATCATGGTTAATGGCTTGGATAACCCCGTAGCGGCTCGTTGCTGAGCGGTGAGTTTGTTGGTGACCAATATGCTTGATTGCACCGTAAACTGGCGGCCGTCTACCAGAGAATGAAAATGCCGCGGAGTATAAGCATTACTGGCAATCAGCAGTTTTTTCGCGCGGATGGTGCCGCGGGGAGTGGCAATTATGTGCCCACCGGCCACACTTTTTATACTTAATGCCGGGGTATGAGTCAGTAGCCTTACCCCTTTTAATGCCGCTATTCGGGCGTAACCGTCAATCAGCTTCAATGGATGTAGCGCCAGCCCTGGCTGTTCAATTGCACCGTAGGCATTGGCTATAGGCAGGCGATTGTATAGGGCTTGTTTATCGAGATAGCGGGTAGCAGTGCCAAACGTTTCGTTTTGTAAGGGGGTGGCTTTGCACAACGCCTCCGCCTGCTTTTCATTGTGGGCAATTTTTAGGTAGGTGCCGCTTACCATGTCGCACGAAATATTATGTTGATTAACACGATCTTTTACCAGCTCAACCGCAGCGTCAAATTCCTGCTGCATGCCTAGCGCAATGGTGAGATCCCATTTTTCTTTAATGGCAGATAAACTAAGACGGCCGCTGCCACTTAATACAAACCCGGCATTGCGTCCGGCGCAGCCGAAACCAATGGCATGACTATCAATAACAGTTACATCTAAGCCTTCGGTATCGCCCAGTTCACACGCGGCGGAGAGACCGGTATAACCGGCACCGATGATCAATACATCGGTTTCCAGATCATTAACCAGTGTCGGGTAATCTACGGGAGTGAATGTATCGCGCCAGTAACTTTGGACGTGAGGTGCCTGAGGGGAAACGGAATGACTGACTAACGGGTCATAAATCATGAGAAAGGCAGTATCATTTCTGCCGCTTCACATTCGCAGTGACCGGGACAGACCGGGCAAATATAACCTTCAAATAGTGAAGCGTGACGCCATTTTCCTGGATGCTTCTTTATCAGTTTTCCGCCGTTACTACTGAAATAGCGAAAAGCACTGTTCCCAGGGCTGGCTAACCAGATGTGTGCCAAACCCGCCTCAGCACCTTGCTTTTTGGCCTGTTCGATGGCCATACTCAACATTTTGCTACCAATGCCACAGCCTTGCAGGTTTTCATCTACCGTGTTGCATTTAAAGTAACACACTTTATCAGCAGCTACGGGCCACTGACCAGGGCTGCACCATTGGTCAGGTTGCCAATGGTGCGGAGCAAAGGTCAATCGAAAGCCTACCACTGCGGTTTGGTGTAACGCCACCAGGCTGGCATTAATGCCGTTGTGCCAGCTTTTTTCATACATCTGAACAAGAGATTCTGCGTTAAGGTAATTCTCGCCCTGCACCTCATTTCCTAATTTAATGACGGCAGCAAAATGCTCCGGCGCCAGCAATTGGTACTCAATGTGCGCGCAGGCTGGTTTATTTCCCATTCTTTTTTATACCGTCAAGATGAAAGTCCAGCGCCTCTACTGAAATTAAAATTTCCCTTACCGACATCCACAGCGAATACAGCAGGCACACTAAACTGGCGGCAAAAATCCAATTTCCTGCAGTTTGGTAGGTCAGGTAAATCGCCAGCATCGACACCACACATAAAAAGAAGCTCATAACACCGGCAATTTGCATGCGTTTAATAAACTGAATGCGCTGTCGGAGATTACGGATTTGCGCTTCTGTGGTTTCATCCCTGTCTTCTCTGGCAAAATTACGGATGATGGTGGCCAGGGTCAAAAAGCGGTTGGTGTAAGCCAGCAGCAGCAGAGAAATAGCCGGAAACAACATGGCCGGTGTAGCAATATCAATTATCATAGGAAATCAGGTAGTGGGGGTTCTTTCGTCGTAAAGGTAAAAATAACAAATGCTCGTTGCACGACACATTATTGCTCAATACATTACATGCTATCTACTGGCAAGCCAGTATCATACCACCCCATCATATCACCTTCCAGATGACTTAGATCACTGAAATCTGCAGCTTTTAATGTTTCGATTGCTAATTGGGCGCGCCGGCCTGACCGGCAATAAATAATAACAGGCGTATTTTTGTGATCTTGAAGTTGGCTGACGTAGTGTTGAATCTCGCTGTGCGGAATATTAATAGCGCCGGGAATATGACCCTTCTGATACTCTGCGGGTGAGCGAACGTCAATCAGCAGCCATTCATCATTTTTTACCCGCTCCAGCAAAAAAGCAGACGCTTCCACATGCTTAGTTTGTTGGATCTGCGCAGAACAATACAGGGTGGATGCCGCAAAAATACTGCTGATAACAAAAGCGATAAGAAAGAGCTGGCGCATAAGGTTACCTGTAAAGGTGTCAATGGCAGTGGGTTGCTAAAAAAGGGGCCCGATTAAGGAATAATAATAACCGTTATCCGACGAAAGTGAAATAATTTCCGATGAATTACCACTCGCCTTTACTTTTTACGGATGCAGCTGCTGACACAATGTTTCCAGCTCTGACAACAGCCGAAGCGTAAATCTACTGGAAATATCCGGGTTTACCATTAGCAGGGGAGCCGACAGCACCTTGCGGTGAGGTTGCCAATAAGCTTTCTGAGAGGCTATCGATTGTGAAGTGGCCGCGACGAGAAAGTCCGGCTGTCGGCGAATAACCTCCTGAATACTCACTTGAGGATAATCCACCGGGGAGTCAGCAAACAACGTTCTGGCACCACAGTGAGAAAGTAAAGCGCTTGCCCATGCATTCGGTCCTACCGTCATTAACGGCTGTGTCCACATATAATAAAATACCGACACTCCCGGCTGAAGATCGTAGGTGCGGGTAATGGCTGCCAGCTCGGCGTCGAATTCGTCTGCTAGTTTATCAGCTAAAGATTGTCGCTCCAGCAGCGGACCTAACTTACGCAGCTCGCGGCTGATATCTTCAGGTTGCAACGGCGTAGAAATAAAAACTGGTATCCCCAGCCCCTTTAATCGAGCAATGTCCTGGGGTTTATTGCCGCCACCCCACGCCAATACAAGATTAGGTTCGAGAGCGACAATGGCCGCAATGTCAGCACCGTTGAAGTCTGCTATCCGGGGCAGGGCTTTTGCCGCTGCTGGATAGTCACTCGCTTGACTGGCACCAACAAGAAAGTCGCCGCGCCCTAGACTGTACACCCATTCGGTAAGATGCGGAGAAAGTGACACAATACGCATTTCCTTTGCACTTACAACATTGATACTAATGATGGATGCACAGAAGACCGTGAGTGTGAGAAAAAATAACCGCTTATGCATTAGAGTAAACTTCCGTATGGTCGGTTGATAAACCAGACAAGTAGCAGCAACAGACTGGCTAGCGCGATCAATAGCAGGGTGGCGCGCGTAATAGCGCGTTGGCAATAGGTCAGATCGGAATATCTTACGTCGCGCGGACCGCCTACACGAGGATAGCGATACTTGGAGCCGTGATACATAACCGGGCCACCAAGCCTGATACCCATGCCGCCACCAAATAAAGCCAGCAGCACTGACGTAGTATCTTTTGCCGGACTGCGTTTTGCTGCCCGCCATGCAGTAGAAGGGTTGGTGACAAGCATAAGTAAGAATGCGCTGAAACAAAGCGGAAGAAATGCCGCCACTTTAGCCAGATTACGCACCGGTTGTACAAAATAAAGAAAACCCGGTCTGCGCCAATGCCACTGCCAGGCGAACAGCAATATCATTCGATAAGTGAGAGCTGCGACAGGGCCGGCTAATATAAACCAGATAATGACGCCACAGTACTGGTAGTGGAACCGTAGTAAAAGAGACTCAATAGCCGCTTTTGCAATTCCTATTTCGCTCAGCGCGTGACAGTCTCGAGCCACAATATGACTAAGCATATCCCGCGCCAGCAGCTTTTTCTGTTGCCCCAGTGCGGTGACTACGCGCTGGTAACGCCAGCGTATATGGCCAAAATCAATAATGCTTGCGATTATAATTGCCTCAAAGAAGACTGGATACTCGGCCATATACACGAGCATCGCTATCAGCACTACGAAAGGAACAATTAACACGCCAGCCCCTAATGCACCGGAAATGCGGTGCTGCGTGCGTCCATCTTGACTGGACGGGCGTACCTTGGTTGCCATGCCCTCTGCAAGATGACGCAGCAAGGTTAACGGATGGCTGCTTAGCGGCCAACGCCAAATTCCGTCAACAGCCGTAACGGCTAGCAAAATAAGCAACGTTTGTAATGAAGAGTGGGTAAGCAGAGCTTCCATGAGTAATTATCCTGATCCTGGGTAAGCAGCGCCCCTCAATAACGCTATTTATGCGCCTGTCATCGTTGCGCTTGCTGGTCATAGCCAGCTATGACGTAGTCGCGCGTTGCTATCCCCATAAATATCGTCACTAAATGACATACCGTCATCGCTAACTAAAATTACGCCCATTAAGCTATCGTTTGTACAAATATGAATTTAATCGACACTTCTTATCCAAGATTCAGGTTAGTTAGGTGACTCAGTGCACAACGGGCGCTACGCTAACGCCTTTATCATGCCGATCACCAATTGGGCCGAGTTTTTTGCAGCAGTTTGAAGGTATTCCTGAAACGACACAGTTGATGTTTTGCCAGCAATATCTGAAAGTGACCGGATCACCAGAAACGGCGTTTGCAGCATAAAACAGGTTTGGCCAATGGCTGCACCTTCCATTTCACAGGCTTTCATAGCGGCGAAGGTACTGCGCAGGCGCTGGGCGGCTTCATCAGAGCCTATAAAAGCATCACCAGTGCATATTAAACCAGTTTTATTTTGCACGTGTTCCAGCACAACTGCTGCCTTTTTTGCTGCGTCCACCAATGTTTTGTCACAGGTATAGGTGGCTGGCAACCC
The DNA here is from genome assembly GCF_002499975.2 of Alteromonas pelagimontana. Classification (NCBI taxonomy): domain Bacteria; kingdom Pseudomonadati; phylum Pseudomonadota; class Gammaproteobacteria; order Alteromonadales; family Alteromonadaceae; genus Alteromonas; species Alteromonas pelagimontana. Next base: position 993,195 of record NZ_CP052766.1, on the reverse strand, counting down.
GCCGGCACATTGGCCCGGAGCGTAACCGAAGTGGGTAAGATCCACATCATGATGTTGGACCTCAGTGCCAATAACGATATCACCAATGTTCAGGTTAATATCGAACCCACCAGCGGAACCGGTGTTGACCACATAATCTGGCGAAAACTGCTCTATAAGTATCGTAGTAGCAATTGTTGCTGCTACCTTTCCAATGCCACACCTGACCACTACAATTTCTACGCCATGCAGCGTACCTTGGCAAAAGCTAAGATGCTTGTGTTGTACGGTAGATGAATTGTCCAGTGAAGACTGTAACAATGCCACTTCTTCGTCCATGGCACCTAATATTCCTATTCTCATACTTATTTTTGTTCCGTGTCTGCGTGTTGCATGTTCACTCGTACAGCGAGATTTTTTGCCTGTGAAGGTGCGCAACGTTGGGTAGATGGGGTTGTATCAATCCGCATAGAAAAATGCTAAGTCAGCGTCACGTTTCTCTAAGCTAAACACTTCTCTTTGAGGATTGAAATTAGACAGTATAAAGCCTGGCAGTAAAAAGAAAAGGACGACAGCCTGGGGGCGGCTGCCATCCGAAGAAATTAAAGTAACTTACGCGGCCGCGCGGCTGGAGCGAATCGGACGAGTAGGGCGCTTAGGCGGCGCTGGATTGTGCGACGGTAACTGCGCTATGCGTTGCAGTTTTCTGCGATAAGGAATTAACTTGTTTTCCAAACACTCTCGAATTTCTTCGACACTGTAGCCGGATTGCACTTTAATTCGCGCATGAGGAACTCCCGCAGCATCAAGCGCACCGCTAACAAACCAGTCGCGTTGGGTTTTATATCCTTCTTTGCCACTGCTGTGGACAAGATCAATGGCCAGAACTGGCGTCATGTCTTCTTTATCGCAAAGCACAAAGTCCAGCTGACGAGAAGACGCCCGCGCCAATGCTGCGCTAGCCTGCTTTTTGTTTGTTTGTTGAGGCACCGTGAGTAAATCGCTTAACCGGACACGACAGACAATCCGGAACTCTCGTCCCATCGACTGCTCTATGAGCGTTAAAAAGGTGTGTTCTACCGGGGTGAAAAGCTGGTTTTTCCGACGAAAAGGAAAGGCAACACCCTGATCCGATAATTTCATAGCGCCCAATGCCACTACGATCAGCAGCATCATTAGAATTATAGCCAATTCCATAACAGTCCTCGCGAATAAAAAAGACGGATAGCGTCAGAATTCTGACACAACCGCAACATTAGGTTGTTCAGAAGAGAAATAGCAAAGGAAGTGCCAGGTTCATCAGCTGAAGGAATTTTTCTCAAACGCGTGCAGATTGTAGACGGGGAAGGGCTAGGTTTATTCTAAATAGCTGTTCCTAAATATAGATCACCCCCTAAGGGAACTCAGTGTGATTTCTGCGATCAGATCGGTCGCCAAACAGAAATTACCGAGAACCACACTGAGCATGAACAGAATATCACTGATAGACCGGCCTGAGCGACGCCGATTAGAAAAAATCGTTCAACGTAGTAAAGATAAACGTTTTAGCCGTAGAGCTAATGCGGTGTTGCTGGTTAGCCAAGGGCATACCCGCTCTCGTGTGGCGAAACTATTGAGCGCAGCCCGCTCCTCGGTAAACCGTTGGTGCAAGTGGTATAGCGAAGTTGGTATTGAAGGTTTAAAGGATGCAGAACAAGGAAAGCCAGCTTACCTTCCGGGCGCTGTGATAGTGAAGTTGCTTCACTTTCTTATTCCCTGCTCACCGCAGGACTTAGGCTACCAGCGTAGTCGCTGGAGTACCGAGCTGTTGTCAAACGTGATGTTTAAACATGCCGGTATCCAGGTTCATAGTTCAACATTGCGACGTTGGATGCCAGAGCTGGGGATAGTGTGGCGACGAGCCGCACCCACATTGCGAATTCGCGATCCGCACAAGGAAGAAAAACTTGCTGCTATTAAGGCCGCACTGGATAAATGTGATGCTGATAATCCAGTATTTTATGAGGATGAAGTGGATATCCATCTGAATCCTAAAATAGGCGCAGACTGGGGTTTTAAAGGCAAGCAGCGACTGGTGCCAACACCTGGTCGTAATGAAAAATACTATCTTGCCGGAGCCTTACACGCCGGAACGGGTGCCGTGAAATATGTGGGTAGCCATTCCAAATGCTCGGAGCTATTTATCAAACTGATGGTGTACCTGAGAAAGACATATCGGAAAGCCAAAACCATTACGTTAATAGTGGACAACTACATTATCCACAAAAGTAGAAAAACTCAGGCATGGCTGAAGCAAAATCCGAAATTTACATTGCTGTTTCAGCCGGTCTATAGTCCTTGGGTGAACAAGATTGAGAAGCTATGGCACGCACTACATGAAACCGTGACGCGCAACCATCGGTGTTCACAAATGTGGGAGCTACTACAGCAAGTAAGACGATTTATGGAAACTGCTTCGCCATTCCCCGGCAACCAACATGGACTGGCTGAGGTGTAGCAGACTTAGGATCAGTTATTTAGATATTGTTGGAAATGGAACAGGGAGGGGTAAAAAGTAAGGTGCCGGAAGCGGATCCCGGCACTTAAATAGGAAATTACAGGCTTGTGATCAGTGTTTCCTGTGGCGCAGTAACCATAATATCTACCTGAGAGCCAGTGCTATCAGGAGAAACAATAACGCGAATTTGCTGGTTCTCTGCCATCAGCAGCGTACGACCATTAAACGTAGAATGAACCTTCAGTGACGGCATGGTGGACTGATAGTATGCAATCAAATCTGCTTTGCTCTGAGGCGCAAAGTAAATCATGGTAGCAGGCATCTCGACGTCAAAACGCTGACACTGTTTAGCGTTGTCAGGGAGCACAACTGTGTGAAAGTCTACCGGACATAATTTGGTATCAGGCGCAGAAATTGCGGGTTCAGCCATCAGGTTACCTGAGACAGTTACACCGGCAATCAGTGTGAACAGGGCGCTACGTAATTTCATAATATTCTCTGACTTCTTTTAAAGTTATTCAACATGGTGGGGTGGGAAACCCTTGTGATGAATATAAGTTGTGCAAAAAGTCAGCGCAATGCAGGAGGGGGAGTTATTAGGTATGTGTAGTAGTATATAAGTATAGGGTAAGCCAGATAGCTTACCCTATTGAGATGATTAAACGCCCAGATAGTCCATGATACCATCGGCCGCTTTGCGACCTTCATCAATTGCGGTTACCACCAGATCACTGCCGCGAACCATATCGCCACCGGCAAAGATCTTTGGATTAGAAGTCTGAAACGCGAATTTACCCTTGGCAGGTGCAATTACACGTCCTTTTTCATCCAGAACAATACCGTAATCAGCAAACCAGCTAGCGGGACTGGGCTGAAAACCAAACGCGATGATGACCGCATCTGCTTTCACCACATGCTCGGACCCTTCGACCTCGACGGGACGACGACGTCCATTAATATCGGGTGGGCCCATCTCGGTTTTCACCATTTTCACACCAGCTGCCGTACCGTTGTCGTTCAGCGCTATATCTAAAGGCTGCAAGTTGAACATAAACTCTACGCCTTCTTCCCGCGCATTGATAACTTCACGGCGCGAGCCCGGCATACTTTCCTCGTCACGACGATACGCACAGATTACCCGCTCAGCGCCTTGACGAATGGAGGTTCTGACGCAATCCATGGTGGTATCTCCACCACCAAGCACCACCACCGTTTTTCCTTTCATATCCACAAAATCAGCAGGGTCTTTCTCCAGCCCCATAACCCGATTAGTGTTAGCAATAAGGAAAGGCAGTGCGTCGTGTACGCCTTCAACATGTTCATGTTCAAAGCCACCTTGCATCGACCTGTAGGTGCCCATCCCCAGAAATACTGCATCGTAATCTTTAATTAAGGTTTCGATGGCAATATCTTTACCAATTTCCGTATTTAAAACAAACTCCACTCCCATCTCGGTAAAGATTTCGCGGCGTAGTTTGATGACATCCTTTTCCAGCTTAAACGACGGAATACCAAAAGTAAGCAGGCCGCCAATTTCTTCGTAACGGTCGTAGACTACCGGTTTGACGCCATTACGCACCAGTACATCTGCACAGGCTAAGCCAGCCGGGCCAGCACCAATCACTGCCACTTTTTTGTCGGTCCAGACAACGTCCGACATGTCTGGCCGCCAGCCCATCTTAAACGCGGTATCAGTGATATATTTTTCAATACTACCAATGGTGACCGCGCCAAATTCATCATTTAATGTACATGCGCCTTCACATAACCTGTCCTGCGGACAAACCCGGCCACAAACTTCCGGCAAGCTGTTCGTTTTGTGGGACAGCTCAGCCGCTTCCAGAATGCGTCCCTGATTCGCCAGGTCAAGCCACTGCGGAATATAGTTATGTACCGGACATTTCCATTCACAATAAGGGTTACCACAATCAAGACACCGATCTGCCTGACCTTCTGTCTGAGACTGGCTCAACGGCTGGTAAATCTCAGCAAATTCCTCTTTGCGCATTGTGATGGGCTTCTTCGGTGGATCTATCCTTTCCACGTCAACAAATTGATAGACATTTTTCGCCATAAGTTTACTGCCTCCCTATTGAGCCTGAATTCGCAGTTCGTCACTCGAACGGCTGATGTGGCCCAACAGGTTTTTCACATCACTGGTTTTCGGTTTGATCAGCTTAAAACGCGTAAGAGCGGTGGTGAAATCGGTCAACAATGACAGCGAATGCTCACTACCCGTTTCTTCATAATGCTGGTTTAACAAGCCACGAAGGTGCTCGGCCAAAATGACTTTGTCGTCAATTGGCATAACTTCAACAAGCTCTTGATTGACCCGGTTATCCAAATCTTCGCCTTCGTCATAGAGGTAAGCAAAGCCGCCTGTCATACCGGCACCAAAGTTAACCCCTACAGGGCCAAGAACCGCAACAATACCGCCGGTCATATATTCGCAGCCGTTGTCACCAATGCCTTCGACTACTGCAATAGCACCGGAATTCCGTACGGCAAAGCGTTCACCGGCACGACCTGCAGCCAGCAATTTACCGCCGGTAGCTCCGTACAAACAGGTGTTACCCATAATCGTACTGCTGTGGGCGTCAAAACTGATTTTTTTCGGTGGATAGATAACCAGTTTACCGCCAGTCATGCCTTTGCCGACGTAGTCGTTGGCATCACCTTCAATACGCATGTGCAAACCGCCAGCATTCCACACCCCAAAGCTTTGTCCGGCAGTACCCGTAAACTGTACTTCTACCGGCATATCTTCCATATCATGATTACCATGATGCTTGGCAATTTCCCCAGACAGCAACGCACCGACTGAACGATCCGTATTGCGGATTGGGTAAGCTAGCTTTATGCCTTTACCTGCGGCAATTGCGCTTTGCGCATCTTTTAGCAGTTGACCGTTTAGCTCCCCTTTATCCATGGGTTGGTTGGTGGTCTGTGAACAGAATAAACGTGTGTGTTCACCTTCTTTGGGACGAACCAGAAGTGGCGATAAATCCAGCTTATTCTGCTTAGCAGTTATACCGTTAATAACTTTTAGCAAGTCGGTACGGCCGATTAATTCGTCAAATTTACGTACACCCAGAGTCGCCATAATTTCGCGAACTTCCTGTGCAATGAACCTGAAGTAGTTCATTACCATTTCAGGTAAACCAATAAAATGTTCGTCACGCAGTTTTTGATCCTGCGTTGCTACACCTGTCGCGCAATTGTTCAGGTGGCAAATTCGCAGGTATTTGCAGCCCAAAGCCACCATAGGTCCAGTACCAAAGCCAAAGCTTTCCGCACCCAGGCAAGCGGCTTTCACAACATCTAAACCTGTTTTTAGACCGCCATCTGTCTGAACACGTACTTTATGGCGTAAACCATTTTCAATTAGTGCCTGCTGTGTTTCTGCCAGACCGAGTTCAAACGGACTTCCAGCATACTTAACCGACGTCAGCGGACTTGCGCCGGTGCCGCCGTCGTACCCAGATATGGTAATTAAATCGGCATAGGCTTTAGCCACGCCAGTAGCAATGGTGCCAACACCAGGTTCAGAAACCAGTTTTACCGAAATCAACGCTGCCGGATTAACCTGCTTAAGATCGAAAATAAGCTGCGCCAAATCTTCAATTGAATAAATATCATGATGCGGCGGTGGTGATATTAGGGTCACGCCAGGCACCGAGAACCGCAGTTGCGCAATATATTTATTTACTTTATCACCAGGCAACTGCCCACCTTCGCCGGGTTTAGCGCCCTGAGCGACTTTTATCTGGATCACGTTAGCGTTCACCAGATAATGCGGTGTAACACCAAAACGGCCGGAAGCAACCTGCTTAATCTTAGAGTTCTTTTCCGTTCCGAAGCGGGAAGGGTGTTCACCACCCTCGCCCGAGTTCGATTTACCGCCGAGACGGTTCATAGCAATTGCCAAGGCTTCATGAGCTTCCGGGCTCAATGCGCCAATAGACATCGCTGCGGTATCAAAGCGAGGAAACAGATTTTCCGCTTCTTCTACTTCGCTTATATCGATAGCTTCACTGTTAGGTGTCAGCGCCAGCAAATCACGAAGATGCGCAGGTGAGCGCTCGTTAACCAACTTTGCAAATGCCTGATAGTCAGCATAATCACCAGAGACCACCGCTTTTTGTAACGTGGTAACTACATCAGGGTTGTACGCGTGATATTCGCCACCGTGCACATACTTAAGCAAGCCTCCATGAGATAAAGATTTTCGCTTAAGCCAGGCAATACGAGACTGATTCATCATATCCTGCTCAAAATCTTCAAATCCGGCGCCCTGAATACGTGAAGGTACGCCCTGGAAGCACAGTTCAATCACATCCTGATTGATACCAATTGCTTCGAATAACTTTGCGCTGCGATAGCTGGCTACAGTGCTGATACCCATTTTCGACATGATCTTATAAAGGCCTTTATTGATGCCTTTACGGTAGTTTAATGTCGCCTGCATAGCAGTGATACCAAGCTCGCCTTTATCACATAGCTGCTCAATAGTTTCGTAAGCCAGGAATGGGTAAATAGCTGTGGCGCCAAGGCCAATCAGAACAGCAAAATGGTGTGGATCGCGAGCACTTGCGGTTTCAACCACTACGTTAGCATCGCATCGCAGTGCTTTATCGATCAATCGACGTTGAACCGCACCTACAGCCATTGCTGCAGGAATAGGCAAGCGGTTTTGCTTAATTTTACGATCTGACAAGATAACGAACGCAGCGCGTTTTTGCTTAACCAGGTATTCAACTTCATTACAGATCCGCTCGATGGCCTTTTTTAAGCCCTCTTCCGGCGAATACTGTAGCTCCACCACTTCCGAATAATAGTTATCAGGATTAAATTCCCGTAACTGTTTAAGGTCGGTATACATAAGTATGGGCGAGTTAAACAATACCCTGTCAGCATAGCCCGAGGTTTCGCTAAATACGTTTTGCTCACGACCAATACAGGTAGCGAGCGACATGACGTGGCTTTCCCGCAGCGGGTCGATAGGCGGGTTTGTCACCTGCGCGAACTGCTGGCGGAAGTAGTCAAAAATTGTACGATGTTTAGAAGACAGCACAGCCATAGGTGTATCATCACCCATTGAGCCTACCGCTTCCTGGCCATCTTTTGCCAATACCTTAATTACCTGCTGAATCTCTTCATAGCTATAGTTAAATAGCTTGTGATATACAGCCATGGTGTCGTCATCAAATACGCGCTGCCCAATTAAGGAAGCATCCATTTTTTCAATGGGTTCAAGATGACGGATGTGCTTTTCCAGCCATTCCCGGTACGGGTGGCGATCTTTCAGTTCATCGTCAATCTCATTAGAGCGCCAGATTTTGCCGTTGTAGGTATCCACCGCCAACATTTCGCCAGGGCCTACGCGACCTTTTTCAATAACATCATCCTGACTGTAATCCCAAATGCCGACTTCTGAGGCAAGTGTAATAAAGCCGTTTTTGGTAATAACGTAACGCGCCGGTCGTAAACCGTTGCGGTCCAGATTGCATGCTACGTGCCGGCCATTCGTCAATACGATGCCAGCGGGACCATCCCAGGGTTCCATATGCATGGAGTTAAATTCATAGAAGGCGCGCAGGTCGTCATCCATGGTTTTATTATTCTGATACGCCGGTGGCACCAGTAATCGCATGGCACGGAATAAATCCATGCCGCCAGCCAAAAATAGCTCCAGCATGTTATCCAAAGAAGATGAATCCGACCCTACGGTGTTGACATACGGAGCAGCGTCTTTCAAATCAGGAATAAGAGGCGTAGAAAACTTCGCGGTACGGGCCTTGGCCCAGTCGCGGTTTCCTTTAATAGTATTAATTTCGCCATTGTGCGCTAAAAAGCGGAATGGCTGAGCCAGCGGCCAGCGCGGCAAGGTATTGGTAGAAAAGCGCTGATGGAAGACACAAATTGCGCTTTGCATCCGCTCGTCGGCTAAATCTGCATAGAAAGCCGGCAGATCCCGTGGCATCACCAATCCTTTATAGATAGTGACAAGGCCTGAGAGACACGCTACGTAAAAATCGGGATCAGTTTCCAAACGTTTTTCGGCGCGGCGACGCACCATATAAAGGCGGCGTTCAAGATCTCGTTTGCGCCAACCCGCAGGTGCGTTTACAAACACCTGTTCAATTAATGGCACGCCGGATAGAGCAAGCTCACCCAACACGCTGTTATCAACCGGCACTTTACGCCAACCGACCACGCTCAGGGTTTCTCTTTCAAGCTCTTCATTCATGACGCTACGAGCGACTTCTGCAAGTTTTTCGTCCTGACTTAAGAAGATCATGCCGACGCCATATTTCTTGCTTAATTTCCAACCGTTCTCAGCTGCAACAGAATGAAAAAAAGCATCTGGCTTTTGCAGTAGTAAACCACAGCCGTCACCGGTTTTACCGTCGGCTGCAATACCTCCGCGGTGCTGCATTCTATCCAGGCCATGAATAGCAGTCTTCACCAGCAGGTGGCTAGCTTCCCCGTGAGTATGGGCGATTAACCCAAAGCCACAGTTATCCCGGGAATCACTGGGATTATATAAACTCATCTCTTAACTCCTTCAACCTTCGACTGGGCAAGGTACCTAGTGCTTGGATGCGCAGAGGTTCGCGTATCACAACATTTTACAGACAACTAACCACGAGTTTGGAAAATCACCATACTCCAAGTGTCATTTTTTGTCGTTTATTATTATTTGAGGAAACCAGTCATTCGCCGCATTTTTATGCATTATTGCGTTGCGGGCCGTACAAAATACCTATATTGCAATATAAAATCAATTGATAATCAGCATTCTCCCCGAAGGAAAAAGCGTTTATCTTGTTATACCTCTTTATTTCAGCGACTTACCAACCTTTATGAAATATAGATAAAAACTTATGGATATTATATTTTCAGGGAAATTAGGATGTATATTCTAAACTTAGAAAGGTGAATAACTGATTGTTATGAATATATATTCAAAAATTAAGGGATATTATCTACTTTTGGAAAGCCGTAAAGTGAGGTGCACGATAACTCTTTGTTTATTCCCACATTTAACTGACGTCAGGGGCCAACCTGACTATAACCTATATTTTTGATTTGAGTGGTTGTTAAATATACAGCGGCGCGCAGCGGGAAGCAAAAATTTTTCGATGTAGAGGTTCCGCCAGTGACTGCTACCATTCTTCGCGAAGATGCTATAATGCTCATCCACATTAATGCGAATTGGTGTAAAAACCGCCCCGATTCACTTAGCAAAGAGGTTTTGCGTTTTCCGCATCATCAAGACCTGCTAGGATAAACCTACTCAAATATTTGTTGTACAGAAACTATGCATCAAGATTCTCCAAACGATTCATGGGCCATCCGTTTTGCGCAGTTCGTAAAAACCTTTGGCACATTAAAGCTCAGTGTTCTGTTCGTGATACTGACGCTGGTATTTACTCTTGGGGGCTCTTATTTGATTCGAGTCAGCCTGGGCACCGAGGTACAGCCGGACGATTTTATCATTGCTATTATTCTGACGATGCTTTCTGCACCCTGGATACTCTACTTTGTCAGCGAACTGGTTAAACAGTTAGAAACCTCCCGCACTAATCTAAAAGAAGTGGTCAGTCAGTTGGAGCGGCTGCGCGAAGAAGATGTTTTTCTTAATCGCGAGTTGCAGAGTAATATCCGCCAGCTCAACCATGAAATTGAGCAGCGAAAACGTGCGCAGGAAGACAGAGAAGCCGTTTTTCAGGATCTGGAAAAAGAGATTGAAGATAAATCTCAGTCAGAAGAGCAAGCACGCCGGCTTTCTACATTGTTACGCTCCATTATTGATGCGTCACCCGATCTGATCTACTACCGCAACGAAGAAGGACGTTTTGCAGGTTGCAATCGTGTGGCTGAAATGATGACGGGCAAAACCGAGCAAGAGCTGCTGGGTTTGACTTTACACGATGTTTTTGAAGAAGAACTGGCCCGGCAGATTGTGGCCAGCGATCACGAAGTCTTGGAAACCAACGCCAGTATGACAGAAGAGCTTTGGTTGCGCTTTGCCGATGACCGTCGCCGTTACTTCGAAATGAAACGGGTACCCTTCTTTGACAGTGACGGCAACCGCCTTGGATTGCTGGCATTTGGCCGGGATATGACCGAACGCAAACAAGCTGAAAACGCTGCCGCAAAGGCCAGTACCGACAAAACCCGTTTTATTGCTACTATTAGTCATGAGCTACGCACGCCCTTGAACGGCATTGTGGGGCTAAGTCGTATGTTACGCGACACCGACCTGACGGAGGAGCAATTCAACTGGGTAAGTACCATTTACGCCAGTGCAATTACGCTGGGCAATATTTTTAACGATATTATCGATCTGGATAAACTGGATCGGGATAAACTGGAACTTAGCCTTAAAACCGTATCGCTGCGGGATTTTACCGAGGAACTAAGCAGTATTATTCGACTGCTAGCGGCGGATAAATCTTTAGAATTAATTACTACAATTAATCCTCCACTTCCGCAGTTAGTAGAAGTGGACGGTACCCGTTTGCGGCAAATATTGTGGAATATTTTGTTTAATGCGGTGAAATTTACTCATAAAGGGCACGTCAGTCTTACTGTTTCGGCCAGCCGTCCAACCAACGATATCAGCATAGTAACGTATGTAATTGAAGATACCGGCGTGGGAATTCCGGAAGGCGAACTGGATAAGATATTTGCTATGTATTATCAAGTGGATCATCCAGATCATCAATCTGCTACTGGTACCGGTATCGGACTGGCTATCTGTAAGCAGATGGTAGAATTGATGAGCGGTGAAATTGAAGTTTCCAGTGAGGTGGGCAAAGGAACGCGGTTTGAAATTAAGTTACCCCTTCAGATCTCACAGCGCCCGATGCAGGTAGAAAAACTTCAAGTCACGGGTCTACAGATATTGTTGGTTGAAGACATTGAACTAAATGTGATGGTCGCAAAAGCGCTGCTGGAGAAACTGGGGCAGCATGTCGATGTGGCAATGACTGGTCAGGAAGCCATCGATAAAGCAAGAGCTAACCAATATGACCTTATTCTGCTGGATATTCAACTGCCTGACATGACTGGTTTTGATGTTGCCAGTACGTTGATGGAAGAGGATCTGGTAATGCAAACGCCGATGGTAGCCTTAACTGCGAATGTCATTAAGAAACGCGAAGAATATCTGCAAAACGGCATGGACGATGTTATTGCTAAACCGGTGAAGAAAAGTCGTGTTATTGAAGTATTTAATAGTCTCTTCGCCGAGCCAGAAGTTTCGCCTGTTGCCAAATCGACTGGGGTGAAAAAAGAAGAAAGTTCTAAAACCCTGAATAACATTCTGGATATGGATTTACTGCAGATGCTGGTAGATACCATTGGGGAAGACATGGTTAGAGCCAGTGTAAAAGTGTTTCAGGATAAAATGCCGGAGTACATGGAAATTCTGCAGTTGAGCCTTAGCGCCGACGAAAAATCTGAAGTTTGTTCTCAAGCTCATAAGATAAAAGGCGCGGCGGGTTCCGTAGGCTTGGCACGTGTACAGCGCATCGCCAATCAGATTCAACAAGGTGATCATCCCGCGTGGTGGCAAAACGTTCATGACTGGGTTGAGGAATTACAAATGGCGGTGCAGCACGATATGAAAGCGTTACAGGAATGGCTAAATGAGCAGATGGTCGATGATTGATCACACTTTCTTCAGGCAAGGCGTTTCATGACAGAAGACGCTTTTAGCAATCATGTCGTCGATCTGGAAGCGCTACCCGCGATAGAGGAGGTGGCAATGCAAGCCATTTCTCCTCGCTACCGGGTGGTCAATCTTGCTGTGACCGTGTTTCTGGTGACATTGCTGATGGCGATTGCCAGTGCTGTACGATTTCAGCCGTGGGTGGATATACCTGAAGCACTGCGAGAGGCTTATCCTGTTGTGGCTGGGCTGCTTCTGGCGTATGGAGTGGTGTCGTTCGGCTATCACTTTATGGCTGATAAACGCATTCGTTTTGCTGTGCGGCAACAGGATATCGTGCTGCAAAGCGGGCTCTTTTTTTGCAAAACGGTTTGCCAGCCGATATTGCGCGTGCAGCACGTAGAGTTAAAACGAGGACCGATAGAGCGTATGGCGGGATTAAGCAAGCTTCAGGTTTTTTCTGCAGGGGGTGCAGGACACACCTTTGAAATTCCGGGTTTACCGAGTGCAACTGCACAAAAGATTCGCCAGTTTATTCTTGATCATAAAGATTTAGATGCCAAATAATCTCACGACAAAAGCAAGCAGTGTGGCATCAACACAAGCTGAGGGAGAAACCGGGAAAGCTGCTGTCGACACTGGCAGCGCCTGGCGACGTCTTTCTCCCATTGCCATTTTATATTTTACTGCTTCAAACGTAAAAAAACTCGTTAGTTTTGGTATCTACGCCGTACCTGCTGTAGCAGTAAGTATTAACGCCATTAACCTCCAAAGTAAGCCTTATGTATGGTCAGCAATCATTGCCGCAGCCCTTTTAGTGGCAATGAGTGGGGCAATAAGCTACTTCTTCTACCAATTTAGGGTACGCAGCGGCCACGTAGAGATACGCCTGGGTGTGCTCAATCGTCGTTACATAAACTTACCATTCTGGCGGATTCAGAACGTAAAAATAAATACGCCTTTTTATTACCGGCTGACACAGTTCGTTGTGGTGGTGTTAGACACTGCAGGGTCGGCGCAGGAAGAAGCAGAAATTGTGGCAGTGAGCGGCAAATATGCCAATAAGCTGCGTCAGCAAATCCTGGCTGAACGTCATCAATATGTCGAACAGCAAGCAGACAATACCGATGAAAAAATACCATCACCATCGGCCAAGACCGACTCTGATACAGATGAAGAAATTCTAAATCAGCGTTCCCTCTATGATTTGTTTATCCACGGCATTACCAATAATCGTGTGTGGATACTCCTTGGGGCAGCGGCACCGTTTTACGATAATCTGTATAGACAAGGCTTTAGCTGGCTGGAAAGCAATGGCTTAAGCTTACAACAGCTTCTTGGCGAACAGAATGCGGCTTGGTGGCAGCTCGGAATTTACAGTCTTACCATTTTGCTGATAGTCATGGGACTGCTGGCACTGATTTCCGTGGGCGGCTCTGTACTAACATTTTATGGATATACTTTAAGTCGGCAAGGTGACAGATACGTAAGACGCAGCGGTTTGTTGAACAAGCAGGAAGTCAGCATGCGGCGCTCTCGCGTGCAGGTTATTGCGGTAAAGCAGGATTGGTTGGATAAAGTGCTGGGGCGCGCCAATTTGTTTTTTGAACAAAACAAAGCCAGCCAACAACCGGAGCAAGACTTATCCGCCGCCAATACCCTTTTAGTCCCTTCCGTCACTCCTGCGGAAGCAGAAAAACTCAGCCAAGGGCTGATGCCCGATATCACAATGGGTTCGGCAAAGTACCGAGCCATCAGCAAACGCTTTTTATGGCATCACTGGTTTATAAGATTACTTCCCGCCTATGTGTTACTGATGATAGTGACATTGATGGATAGTCTCTGGCAGGTAGCGGTGATTGGGACTGTTGGTGCTATGCTACTTGGCACCATTATCGGACTGCGCTGGTGGCGATGGGGGGTGGCATGGGATGGGGAGTATATCTACGTGAGAAGCGGGATTATCGGTATTGATTATCAATGTTTCCAACCGTTTAAAGTTCAACAGGCAGCGATAAAGCAAAGTGTGCTGATGAAAAGGCGTAAAGTGGCAACCGTACAGTTTGTAATGGCAAGCGGCAGTATTACCGTTCCCTATATGGACGAGGAGGAAGCGTTAGCGCTCATTAATTCTTCACTGTATGCAGTGGAAAAAAGCCGGCGTTCCTGGATGTAGCGCTGACGCTGAATTTCCCTACAGGGTTAATTTAATGGCTAACATAAATACCATATCGTTATAAAGCGTTACTGGGGATCCGCACCCAACCTTCCATCAGCACTCGCGCGCTCCGGCTCATTACCGCTTTTCTCACCACCCAGTGACCATTGATTTTCTGCGCCTGAGCGCCTACTCGTAGCGTACCGGAAGGATGTCCAAAGGTAACGGAGTCTCTGTTTGCTCCTCCTGCTGCCAAATTCACCAGCGTTCCAGGAATTGCCGCGGCAGTGCCAATTGCCACGGCGGCGGTGCCCATCATGGCATGGTGGAGTTTTCCCATGGAAACTGCGCGCACCAGTAAATCTATCTCACTTTTCTCAATATGTTTCCCGCTGGATGCAGTGTAAGCAGAAGAAGGCGCTACCATTGCAATTTTCGGAGTATGTTGGCGGCTTGCCGCTTCACCAATATTGCTGATCAACCCCATTTTTACCGCTCCGTAGGCGCGAATGGCTTCAAAACGCGCTAACGCATTAGCATTATTATTAATGTCATCCTGTAGTTCAGCTCCCGTATAGCCAAGGGCATCGGCCTTGATAAAGATTGTCGGAATACCGGCGTTTATCATGGTTGCTTGAAGGGGGCCAATGCCGGGGACTTCCAGTTCATCAATAAGATTGCCAGTGGGAAAAATTGCGCCTTCACCCTCGGCAGGATCGGTAAATTCAATTTGTATTTCCGCTGCGGGAAAGGTCACGCCATCGAGTTCAAAATCACCGGTCTCCTGAACCTCACCGTTCGTGATGGGAACATGGACCGCAATCGCTTTTTGGATATTTGATTGCCAAATTCGTACAACCGCAACGCCGTTTTGTGGAACTCGGGCAGTGTCAATAAGGCCATTGCTGATGGCAAAGGCACCTACTGCAGCAGTTAAGTTTCCACAGTTTCCGCTCCAGTCAATGAAGGGTTTATCAATGGCTACCTGGCCGAACAAATAGTCCACATCGTAGCCTTCCCGTTCACTTCTCGAAAGGATCACCACTTTGCTGGTACTGGAGGTGGCGCCGCCCATTCCGTCGGTATGTTTTTGATAGGGATCAGGACTGCCGATAACTCGAAGTAATAGAGCATCGCGCGCATCACCGGGCCGTTGGGCGGCTTCAGGTAAATCCGATAACGAGAAAAATACACCTTTGCTGGTGCCGCCCCGCATATAGGTTGCGGGAATTTTTATCTGTGGACGATGAGCCATAAGCAATGCGTTCCTTTTTTTTCGACGGTCAGTGACAGATGCCATGCGACTGCCAGGTCTTTATTCTGTAATCTCTTCGGCTTGCAGGAAATCCTGCGCGAAGCGTTGCAACACGCCGCCAGCTTCATAAATTGCGACTTCTTCGCCGGTATCTAGGCGGCACTTTACGGGCACTTGCGAGGTATCGCCACTTCGTCGATGAATGATCAACGTGAGTACTGCGCCTGGAGAAGGTTGACCGGTGACATCAAAGGTTTCAGAACCATCCAGCTCCAACGTGTTACGGGTGGTGCCAGGCTCAAACTCTAGCGGCAACACACCCATGCCGATGAGATTGGTGCGATGTATACGCTCGAATCCTTCAGCAACAATGACTTCCACACCCGCAAGACGTACGCCCTTGGCCGCCCAGTCGCGCGACGAGCCCTGTCCATAATCTGCACCGGCCACAATTATTAATGATTGCTTGCGCTGCATATAATGCTCAATAGCTTCCCACATTCGAACCACCGTCCCTTCAGGTTCAATGCGCGCCAACGACCCTTGCACAACCTTGCCGTTCTCTTTCACCATTTCGTTGAAAACTTTCGGATTCGCCAGCGTGGCCCGTTGGGCGGTTAGATGATCACCGCGATGGGTCGCGTAGGAATTAAAATCCTCTTCCGGAACCCCCATTTTGGTCAGATATTCCCCCGCTGCACTATCTGCCATAATGGCGTTAGAAGGAGATAAATGATCAGTAGTAATGTTGTCGCCAAGAATTGCAAGGGGGCGCATACCGGTTAGCGTGGCGGGCGCAGCCAACGCGCCTTCCCAGTAGGGTGGGCGACGAATATAGGTACTGCTTTCACGCCAGTTGTATAACGGGTTCAGGCCTTTTCCATAGTCAACGGTTAAATCGAACATGGGTTCATAGACTTTTCGAAAATGTTCGGGTTTTACCGATTCCGCGACAATGGCATCTATTTCTTCGTCTGTCGGCCATAGATCTTTTAAAGTGACAGGGTTGCCTTGTTGATCCATTCCCAGCACATCTTTTTCGATATCAAAACGAATGGTGCCCGCAATAGCGTACGCCACCACCAATGCCGGTGAAGCTAAAAACGCTTGTTTAGCATACGGGTGAATTCGACCGTCGAAGTTGCGGTTTCCCGATAGCACTGCTGTAGCGTATAAATCCCGGTCGATAATTTCCTGTTGAATGACAGGATCCAGAGCCCCGCTCATGCCATTGCAGGTTGTGCAGGCGAAAGCCACCACACCGAAACCCAACGCTTCAAGCTCAGGCAGTAATTTGGCTTCTTCAAGATATAATTTCACAGCTTTGGAGCCGGGAGCCAGCGAGGTTTTCACCCACGGTTTGCGGGTAAGTCCTTTTGCATTAGCGTTTCGGGCAAGCAGGCCGGCAGCAATAACATTCCTGGGGTTACTGGTGTTAGTGCAACTGGTGATGGCAGCAATAATTACCGCGCCATCGGGCATTTTGCCATCTTCGTGTGTTGTGGCGCCAGTGATACCTCGGCTGCCAAGTTCAGACGTTGCCAGCCTGGCGTGAGGATTTGAAGGCCCGGCCATGTTGCGTGTGACACTGGATAAATCGAATTGGAGTACCCGCTCGTACTCGGCGGTAGCCAAATTGTCCGCCCACAGACCGGTATGTTTGGCGTAAGTTTCCACCAGCGCCACCTGTTTATCTTCACGGCCGGTGAGTTTTAAATAATCAATGGTTTGCTGGTCAATATAAAACATCGCCGCCGTAGCGCCATATTCAGGTGTCATATTGGAGATAGTAGCGCGATCCCCCAGGGTCAGGTGAGAAGCGCCTTCACCGTAAAATTCCAGATATGCCGACACTACCCGCTGTTTACGCAAAAATTCCGTAAGCGCCAGTACAATATCTGTTGCCGTAATATTAGGCTGAGGTTTGCCGAGAAGTTCAACGCCAACGATATCCGGTAGCCGAAGATACGAGGCACGTCCCAGCATCACGCTTTCAGCTTCCAGCCCACCCACACCTACAGCAATAACACCTAATGCATCAACGTGGGGCGTATGACTATCGGTACCCACCAGCGTATCGGGAAACGCAACACCGTCCCGGGAATGAATAACCGGCGACATACGCTCAAGGTTTATCTGATGCATAATGCCGTTCCCCGGCCCAATGACATCCACGTTTTTAAACGCCGTTTTGGTCCAGTTGATAAAATGAAAGCGGTCGTCGTTGCGGCGATCTTCAATAGCGCGATTTTTCTCAAACGCATCTTTTTCAAAACCTGCATGTTCAACGGCCAACGAATGATCCACAATCAACTGTGTGGGAACCACCGGGTTTACCTTGGAAGGATCGCCGCCTTTCTCAGCAATAGCATCACGCAGACCGGCTAAATCTACAAATGCAGTTTGACCAAGAATGTCGTGGCACACCACGCGTGAAGGATACCAGGGAAAATCCAGATCGCGTTTTCGATAAATAATTTGTTTAAGAGATGCTGTTAATGCAGCGGGGTCGCATTTTCTTACCAGATTCTCAGCCAGCACCCGCGAAGTATAGGGCAATTTGTCGTAGGCATCGGGCTCAATAGCATCGATCGCTTCCCGGGTATCGTAAAAATCGATTCGGGCGCCGGGCAGTGGTTTTCTGTAATCAGTGTTCATGTGTTCCTCCGTTCGCGAAAGCGGGTTCAGCCGGACAATTTTCAGCCCGGCCATTGCGCGTTAGCTTCGCTCGCTGATTGGTGTCACTGCGCGGGGTTGTTCGCCCACATATTCCGCAGAGGGGCGAATAATTCGGTTATCAGCCCGCTGCTCCATGACATGGGCCGCCCAGCCGGTTAGGCGAGACATTACAAAGATAGGCGTAAATAATTTGGTCGGAATTCCCATAAAGTTATAGGCAGAGGCATGAAAGAAATCGGCATTACAGAAGAGTTTTTTCTCGCGCCACATTACTTCTTCGCAACGTTCTGATACCGCGTAAAGCACCGTATCACCTACATCTTCTGATAACTTTTTCGACCAATGCTTGATAATAGCGTTACGAGGGTCAGACTCGGAATAAATAGCGTGTCCAAAACCCATGATCTTATCTTTACGTGCCAGCTTCGCCATCATTTCCTGTTCGGCTTGCTCTGCAGAGGTAAAATCTTCAATCATGTCCATTGCTGCTTCATTCGCACCACCGTGAAGCGGGCCTCGTAGTGAACCTATCGCGCCGGTTATACAGGAATGCATGTCAGATAACGTTGAAGCACAAACCCGGGCCGTGAAGGTAGAGGCGTTAAATTCGTGTTCGGCGTACAAAATAAGTGAAACGTGCATGACCTTTTCGTGAAGTTCGCGAGGTTTCTCGCCGTGTAGCAGATGCAAAAAGTGTGAGCCGATAGAATCATCATCGGTATCCACGTTAATGCGTTCGCCGTTGTGGCTAAAACGATACCAGTAGCAAATAATGCTGGGAAAACACGCTAACATACGATCGGCTGTCTCTTCCTGTTCATCAAAGCTGTTTTCAGTTTCCAGGTTGCCCAGCATTGAGCAGCCAGTGCGTAACACGTCCATGGGATGTGCCTGTTTAGGAATGCGTTCGAGTACGTCTTTTAGCGCCTGAGGCAACCCCCGTAAGCTGCGCAGTTTGTTCTTATAGGTGCTAAGCTCTTGTTGATTCGGCAGCTTTCCTTTCAAAATAAGGTGAGCTACTTCTTCAAACTCACAGTTTTCTGCTAAATCCTTAATATCATAGCCACGATAGGTCAGGCCGGAGCCCGATACACCGACAGTAGAAAGGGCGGTTTTTCCTGCCACCTGGCCGCGTAATCCGGCACCACCAAGTTGTTTCGCCATTTATTCGTCTCCTGATATTTTTTATTTGTAGCCTGTACAGTAGGGTACAGCGGGTATTGTTGTGCTGCGGGTCGCGCAACGTTGTCGTTAAGCTATCGTTTTTTGCTTTGGGCGAACAACTCGTCCAGTTTCTGTTCGTAGTCGTGATAGCCGAGATAATCGTACAGCTCCATGCGGGTTTGCATCGAATCAACAACTGCTTTCTGATCGCCGTTTTGCAAAATAGACTGGTATACCCGTTCTGCTGCTTTATTCATCGCTCTAAACGCACTTAGCGGGTAAAGCACCATGGCCGCGCCCCATTCCCCCAAATCTTTTGCATTCCATAGCTCGGTTTTACCGAATTCGGTGATATTCGCCAGAATGGGTACGTTAAGAGCCTCAGAGAAAGCGCGGTAGTGTGCTTCGGTCTGAATAGCTTCAGCAAAAATACCGTCTGCACCTGCGGCCACATAAGCCTGCGCACGTTCAATGGCTGCATCCAGCCCTTCTTGCGCAAAGGCATCAGTGCGGGCCATGATAAAAAAATCGGGGTCGATGCGCGCATCTATTGCTGCCTTAATGCGATCCACCATTTCTTCAGTGGGAACAATTTCCTTATTCGGCCGGTGCCCGCACCGTTTTTGCGCTACCTGATCTTCCAGATGTACCGCGGCGGCGCCGGACTTTTCCATTTCTTTAATCGTTTTTGCAATGTTAAACGCACCGCCCCAGCCGGTATCTATGTCTACCAGCAGGGGTAGATCGCAGGCTGCAGTGATCCGCTGCACATCGGCAATGACGTCATTTAAAGATGTAATACCCAGATCCGGCAGCCCGTAGGACGCATTTGCCACACCACCACCAGAGAGATATATCGCTTTATGGCCAATCTGCTTTGCCATCATCGCTGAATAAGCGTTGATAGTGCCTACAATTTGTAACGGTGAATTGTCAGCAAGCGCCTGACGAAATTTGTTACCTGCGCTTTTCATCAATTGAATCTCCAAAATCTGGGTAGGTTACGATAATTTTTGCTGGATATTATTTTTCGAATACAAAATGTGGCGTCGCATAAGCATTTCGGCCAGCTCACCATCGCGATTAGCAATGGCCTGAACAATATTTTTATGCTCGTCAAACGCAGTAGTGACGCGCGGACCCGCCATACCAAGCTGAACCCGGTACATGCGGATAAGGTGATAAAGGCCGTCAAACAATACAGCGATCAACTGGCTGTTTTTACTTCCTAAAATAATGCGGTAGTGGAAGTCTACGTCGCCGGCTTCCTGATAATAGGATTCGCCGGTTTTTACCTCATCAAAATGCACAGCTAGTAAATTCTGCAGGTCAGCTATTTCTTTATCAGTCATATTTTTTGCCGCCAACCTTGCGGCCATACCTTCAAGAGACTCCCGAACCTGATACAACTCCACTAAGCCTTCAGGTGTCAGAGAAACTACCCGCGCTCCGACGTTCGCGCGCCGCTCTACAATATGGCACGCCATCAAACGGCTTATCGCTTCGCGAATGACAGCTCGACTTACAGCATACTTTGTCGACAATTCGGTTTCACTTAACTTGGTTCCAGCAGGAATGAAGCCTTCTACGATGTCGTTGCGAAGCTTGAAAAAAGTTTTATCAGCGCTGGTTACCGCATTTTCAACTATGACACCCATTTTTCCTGCTTCACTAATATTTGAATTGTCGACAATATAGGGTAGGTGGAGGGGTTCGTCAAATGGAATTGGCTGAATTGTCGACAAAAGCAGGTTGATGTTCATCAGAAGCAACAGGTTTATGGAAAGGCGGATAATAAAAAACGCCCTTGCGGACGTTTTTAGACTGATAAACTACTTTAAATGTGTTTCCCGTTGACTTTGATGATGTAATTGGCATCGAGCGAGTAGGAAGTAAAGAAATCGTCATCCAGCGAGGCAGAAACTTTCACCCGATCTCCTTTAGCGAGCTTTAAATAACCTTCATCGTCGACTGGGCTATCTCTCATATCGTCCACATTGACGGTGACCGAAGTATCCCCAACTGAAATCTGTACAGCTTCGTCGCTCACCGCAGACACGTTTCCAATTAATAACATACTGTCCAGGCTTGAGGGAATAAACGCTGTGGTTGCATAAACGTCTCGTGAAGAACTATCGGCAGAATCGGAGATAAAGGTAGTGCGAAGACTGTCTATATAAACACTAGATGCTTGAAGGGTGGAATTAGAAAACAGACTGCCGTCGATTTTTCCGGACACCGTGACTGTATCGCCATCCAATGCTTTAAAAGCCTGAGCGTCAAAATCGGTATCGGCAATTTCTACTATAATATTACCTTCACCATAATCCAGAGTGAAAAACTGAGAATCGACTTCTCTTACTTCACCACTTACAGTTACCCAAGTAGAAGAGTCGAGAGATGCAGTATGATCTGAACCCTTGGCAATAACAGGATTGGCTGAGACAAGTGCAACCGATGAAGCTAGTGCCAGTAACGTTTTCTTATGAAACATAATAAACTCCTTAAAATGTTTACCACAATCGTACTGTCTGATTGCTTGTGTTTTACTCACTACGTTAACGTTAATGCAATCCCAGTGCCGTGGAGGTAAATCAAGGAGTTACAATGATTTAGCGGCAATTGCAGATGTTGAAACCGGTAAAGTTTGCGTAATTTGTATGCCTTACACAGGAACTACATGTCTGTGGCGTTGGCGCGGCGGCGCTTTTTCAATACGGTTTCGCCTGCATCTGCCGGTAAAGAGACACTGTCAATTATCGAGAGCAGAGCAATAAATGCCATAACCCACATAGTTACCTGAAATTCCGCAACGGACGGATTGGCTGTATTGCCATTCAATAACCAGGTGCCGAACGCTAATGCTAACGCGCCGACAGTAATTCCGAGTCCTCGGGTCATTTGCATTACCACGGCACCAAAAGTATTTGCATCTCGCATCTGTGCTTGCGGAATATCGGCAAAGCTAATGGTGTTGAGTACGGTTAGGTGCATAGATCTATTCATACCACTGATAAATAGAATTGTTGCAAGCGCCCAGGCTGGCGTCGTTGTAGAACAAAGGGCAAGGGCGGCAAAGCCTGCAGCAATGAGCGCGCCGTTTACAATAAGAATATGTTTAAAGCCAAACTGATTCATTAGCCAGGTAGTTGCAGGTTTCACAATTAAATTACCGCCGAACAACCATAGCAATAACGTACCTGCTTCAACTGCCGAATATCCTAATCCAAGCTGTAACATTAATGGGATTAGAAAGGGCGCACTGGAAAGTGCCACTCTTATCACTGAGCCGCCAAATATGGTGAAACGGAATGTCCGTATTTTAAGTGCGTTTAGTGAAAATAAAGGGTTTTCAGCAGTTTGAATGTGGCGGACGGTAATAATCAAAAAGAGTAGTCCCAACAGCGTAAAGACGATTGGCAAAGTGAGATTTTCTGGTCGACTGGAAAATATTTCAAGCCCGGTCATAAATAGGCCGAAGCCAAAGCCACTCAGCAAAAAGCCTTTGATATCGAATTTTTGTGGCTCACCTTTTTCACTGGTGAGTAATAGACGGGTGAATACGAGAGCAATAAGCCCCAGCGGGACATTGATTAGGAAAATCCACGGCCAACTCCAGTTTTCTGCAATCCAACCACCAAGGACCGGACCAATTAAAGGCGCGCCCAATGCGGGCCAGGTTAAAATGGCCATGGCTTTTACCAGCTTGTCTTTCGGCAGGTGGCGAATTACCACTAGCCGGCCTACTGGTACCATCATTGCCCCACCTATTCCCTGCAGCACCCGGGCAGCGGTGAACTGTGGGAGGCTAGTGCTAGAAGCGCAAAGTATGGAAGAGAGAATAAAGATAATTATCGCAAGACTGAAGATTCTACGTGCACCGTATCGGTCCGCAGCCCATCCACTAATTGGTATAAAGAGGGTTACGGCAACCAGATAAGCTGATACTCCAACCGACAAATGCGCCGCCGCCACATTAAAATCTTTTGCAATGGCAGGCAGGGCAGTGGTGATAATTGTGGCGTCGAGGATCTCCATAAACAGAGTGGCAGCCACAAGCAATGCGGTAGCGGTTTTATGATCGATGAGTCGCATTCAGTTTCGCTATTCTTCGCGTTTGAAAAGGTTAAAGGATTGGCTTTCCAGAAGTTGGCTTTAATTCTGACTTTGCGCCTCATGTAATACCAGCACGCAGCGATAATTGATCACTGCGCGAATGATTAGTTGCTCTAATACTAATCACACTTTGATGTTTGAACAGCTAAGAGAAGAGACTTCATCTAACCAAGGGCACTGGTGAAGGAGTGCCTAGAGATGCAATCTAATGTAACGCATGATAGATGGATTCCTCTTTCTCCCTTCGGAGGCGGCTTTTAAAAGTGGGAAGATTTCCGCGCTGAGTGAGCGCACATTAATGCGGATTAGTATCATACAGACTAACAATAGGTAAGAACCTTGAACGAAGACAACGTTTCCGCCTTTCCAGTGACGCCCCGTAAGACTTAATTTTCAACAACCATTGTGAAAGGGATAGGTATTCGAAAAATCTATCACTTAACAAAAAGCCATCTTCGTGGGCGGTTAAGGTAGAGAGAGAACGTGAACGCTTTTAAAAGAGTGAAGACTTCTTCGCTGAACTGCTGGAGCATGGATGCTCCAGCAGAGCCATCAGGGGTGAATTTACGGCGTTTCGAATGAGGAATTCGCTATTTCTCCCTCCAGATTGTTGGTGTTCAGGGTACTAAAAAGAGCAAGCTTACTGCTTCTCTAGCACCTGCAGTGCGAATTTTTGAATTTACATAATCTCAAACGCACGAACCACACGAGCAACGCCATCAACATTACGTGCGATATTTACCGCGTAAGTGGCTTCCTGATTATTCATTCGGCCCATTAAGAACACTTCAGCATTTTGCACTACTACGCGAACCTGAAGCGCCGGTACACGTTCATCGGCAACTAACCTGGCACGAACTTTTGACGCTAACCAGATATCATGGGCCTGAGTAGCGGCAGAAATGGGTTGAGCAATACGAACCTGATTATGAATTTTATGTACATATTCTACTTTTTTAGCCCCAGCCACGGCTTCATCAACCAGCATCTGACTGAGGGCTTGCCCGGTAATTAAAGCAACACCATTGTAGATATCTATTTGCAGATTTGTATCTTCTTTAAGCGGTTTGCTTTTTGACCACTGATATGCAACTTGACCTTCTGCTGTCTGATCATCTAGCTGGGTACCTACAGTCCGACGATCATTCGCTACCTTTGCGGCCATTGCGCCGGCAGCGCCGACTGCTACCACCGCACATCCTTGTAAACCGCTTAGCGCCAACATAATTCCTAACACTGGCACAAAGATCCGGCTTTTTCTCATATTAAATTTCGTCCCCGTGATCTGCTGGAAACAAACTATCATCAATACATTCACACAAGTTGTGGATCACCACCAGATGAACTTCCTGAATACGCGCCGTTCGATTAGAAGGTACGCGGATTTCCACATCATGCTCACTTAAAAAACCTGCCATTTCACCGCCGTCTTTGCCGGTTAATGCTACGATAGTCATATCCCGGGATAGCGCGGCTTCCATTGCAGCAATCACATTGCGAGAATTACCACTGGTGGAAATAGCCAATAGAATATCTCCTGACTGCCCAAGTGCACGAACCTGTTTAGCAAAAACTTCATCGTAGCTGTAGTCATTAGCGATGGATGTCAATGTGGATGTATCCGTGCTCAACGCAATTGCGGGCAGGCTCGGACGATCACGCTCGTAACGATTCAACATTTCCGAAGAAAAATGCTGAGCATCGCCAGCTGAGCCGCCATTGCCGCAACTAAGGATTTTATTTCCTCTAATCAGGGCTTCCACCATCATGTTAGCCGCTTTTTCTATAGTTTCTGGCAGCACTTCAGACGCAGCAATTTTAGTCTGAATACTCTCGGTAAAATTCGCTTTAATTTTTTCAATCATAAATTGTTCTTTAATTTACCTGTTCAGCGAACTCAATAGATATTTTTGAGCCACTGCAGTTGATGACCATCTAATGCTACCACATCAATCCTTAATGGTGTGTGCGTAGGATTCAGACCTTTATGTAACAGAAACTGTTCAAAGGCTTTTACCATTTTTTTCATCTTTGACGGCGTAACAAATTCTGCGGCGTAGCCATGATGATGAGAATGGCGGTATTTTACTTCCACGCACACCCAGGTGTCACCATCCCTCATGACAATATCGATTTCCCCCACACGGGTGTGGTAATTCTGACACACCAGCTTTAGCCCTTGTTGCTGCAAATGCTCAACGGCTTTCTTTTCTGCTTGTTGTCCGGAAATTTGAGTCTGCATTTACCCAATTACTCTGCCAGCGGTTTTATCTTTTCGTTATCAATTACCGCCTGGGGTAAAAGCCGGATGATTTCCCGACTTTTATTCATTGAAAGCTCACCCGTAAGCCCCGCTACAGTAACTTGAGGAAGTAATGCCAGATTCGGTAGATAAGGTAATAAATTGTAAGCATCAACACCAAACGCAAAGAACCGTGAAGTTTGGGTGCTTCGCTGAGGCCAAAGCTCTGCTGTCTGCTGAGAGAGTGACTGCCACTGATGCTCTGGCAGCATCCAGGGCATGTCTATAAAGCGAACATTTTGTAGGTCTCGCCACTGGTTCTTACCACTATCATATTCCATGGAGCGGGATGTGGCGTAAACAGGCACCGTTTTGCCATTAAACGGGCTCAAACTGGCTTCGATCATTGGATTAAGCAATTCGGTTTGTTCCGGAGAGGCAAACACTACGATAGCATCCACGTCACGTCGGTTGCGCGGCACATTGTAAAGCTCTTCATTTACCATATATTCAATCTGATTGATTCTGGACTTGCTCTGTGCCACATCGAGTGCTTCTGTAATTCCCTCTCTAAGCGAACTGCTATCAGTGAAAGTTACTGTGGTTAAATTCACGTGTTTACGCTTTACATCATTCTTGTTCAATTGCTGCCACCGCAATTCAAACGCTTCGTGCATACGCTGATTGATAGTATTTTTTGCAGAAATTAGAATCGGGGCGCGATACCCGTGATGAAAAATATGATCAGCAAGCTGATAAGCTTCATCTTCCGGTGCCAAGGCGAAATAGGCCGTTCTTGGTACATCAAATCCTTCTTGCGTCCCTTCCTGCTGCAATTCATCAAGGCGATTGAGTGCCAGCATGTTTATATTCACTGGGCGAACAGAATTTATTGCGTCGACGTTTTCTTTTAACAGTGGCCCGATTACCCATCGGCTGTCACCGATGGAGGCGACGAGTTCTTCTGCGTTTTTATTCACCGTATCTACAAATTTCAGAGTAGGCTGACGTTCCGGCCGATTTTGCTGCTCCAGTGTCTGATAATAAGCCGCCAGTATGCCTTCTTTTACCGCCAGACCGGTACTTTCCAAGCGCCCGCTAAGAGGGAGTAATACCACTATCTGGTCGATAGAAGGTGGGTTAAGCGACACAGCCTGATCCAGTTCCTGCGGCCAGTATTCCACTATCGGGGAACCGCGAAAGACCTGCTTAAACTGATTCAAAGCTTGTTGTAGCTGACGAGGCTGTAAGCCGCTTTCCTGAATTAACTGGCGCAAGGCGAGAAAAGGTTCTAACGCGGGAAACTGCGACTCCGCGGAGGGAAACGCTTCCCGTGATGCCATATTTACCCACTGCCAGGTTCTGGCAACGCTTTCCTCAGTTGGCGCGACCGATTGCACATAAGCGTTTGCCGCACCGAGCCAGTCCTGCTGACGCTGATATAGTTCCGTTTGAACAGCAAGCTGCTGGGCTTTCACCTCGTCGTCTGCGGCCAGCGGAGATACCAGAGCAAGAAGCTCTTCGCTGTCAGCATCTGGAGATTGAAGGTAGCTTTTAGCTATCAGCATATTGGCTCGCAACCGCAAAGGGGTTGAGAGCGGCCCGCTTTCTATTGAAACTAAAATTTGCTGGGCTTGCGCTAGCTTACCTTCCTGGAGATAAGAGGTAGCCGCATCCATTAAAAGCTGATTACGCTTGTCACCGTTGTGGTCTTGTTGCCAAGCTTCTTGTGCCTGGCTGATAAGCGATTCTGGTGTTTCTGTAATCACTTTCGGCTGGTTTGGCAGGTTAGGCTGTGAGACTATCGGGCGAGAAGACTGTGGTGCGCGACTGCTACTACAGGCAAACAGCGAGAGCATTAGAGCAATAACCATAAATTGTGCTAAGAAACGAGAAAATCTAACCAGTCGCACCGAGTATTCCTTCATCATGAGTTCGTTGTCAGTTTATCTTAACCTACGGGAAAATCTATGGCTGGGGCGATAAACTGTGCTTAGGGCGTGATACACTAGTGCTATAAATCGAGGAAAAACCAGCCATTATGATAGACACTGCAACGCTTTACATTGTTCCGACACCTATTGGCAATTTAGAAGATATCACCGCCAGAGCAATTAGAACTTTAGAATCGGTAGACTGGATTGCGGCAGAAGACACTCGCCATAGCCATAAGCTGCTTCAGCACTTAGGGATAAAAACCCGCACTTTATCTTTGCATGAACATAATGAAGACAAACGTACAGCAATGTTGTGTCACCGCCTGAAAAGTGGAGAGTCGGTTGCGCTAGTGAGTGATGCGGGAACGCCGCTTATCAGCGATCCGGGCTTTATATTAGTAAGAAAATGTCGTGAAGAAGGCATTCCGGTGGTAGCACTGCCGGGTCCTTGTGCAGCCATTACCGCGTTAAGTGGCGCAGGGCTGCCCACCGACCGTTTTATTTTTGAAGGCTTTTTACCTGCGAAAGCGCAAGCCAGAATGAATCTGCTGGAAAGTTTACAGGACCGTACCTGTACCAGCGTGTTTTATGAGGCGCCCCGGCGCATTCTGGATACGGTCAAAGATTTGCAAGAAGTGCTGGGCAATGACAGGCCCATCGTTATGGCGAAAGAACTGAGTAAAACGTTTGAAAAGTATATTAGCGGCTCACCAGCGGAGGTGATTGCCTGGCTGACGGCGGAGCCTGCGCATCAGAAAGGTGAATTTGTGCTTATGGTAGCCGGTGCGCCAGCCCAGTTAAACAGTACTCCTCCGGAAGCAATGGCACTTTTAAAAAGCCTGATGGAGCTGTTGCCGCTAAAAAAGGCAGCGGCGGTGGTGGCTGAACATTACAACTTAAAAAAGAACGCGCTATATCAGGCGGGGCTCGAGCTCTCTTCTGCCGGCAGTAATAGTTAACCCCAACTCGAGATAAGCCAATATTAGCGTAAGAATAATCGAAATCTATATAAGGTGTTGATTAAAAAGGATTTTTAAAGTCTATGCGACACTTCTTATCCCGAGTTGGGGTTAGTTAAGCAATCAGACTTGAATCAATGTCCAGCTTCTTAAGTGACACATAGCGGATTTTTTTCAAATTGAACATCGCAAAGTAATGCCTTCCAGCTTGTTCAGAATTAGCAGCCCTGGAAATGGTAAAGCAATAATTCTGGGGCACAATTAAACAAAAGCGCCCGACCTTTCGTAGTGACATCAATCACTCAATGTTGCGAGGAACTATGGTAGAACGAACGCTTAAGCTGGAAATTAATGATGGCACCTGGATGGTCAATATTACCACTGATTCCAATGATGACGGCAAATACGAACTACTTCATCCAGCCAAAGAAGCGGTGGTGAATATCAGTGATGAACACATGCAAGGATTCGACTACAGTATTGCTGCACATGAGGGTACGCCCTACAAGCTATTACTAGATGATATTGTGTTGGCAGAAGGCGCGGTTAATGGAGGTGGGGTAGCCAGAGGCAGTGGTGTAGTGTAAACATCAGAGATTTATGTTTATCATTTACAGTTAATCACATAAAAAATGTAAAATAAAAAAGCGCCCTAAGGCGCTTTTTTACGACAACCGCCCTTTAAAATCGGCGTAGTTAAATTGTCTTATCAGCTCAAAATCCCCGTTTTGCCGCAGGATCCCAATACCTGGATGCTCAACACCGTTAAAAAAGGTGGTTTTGACCATAGTGTAGTGCATCATGTCTTCAAACTGCAGGCGATCACCAATAGCTAACGGCGTGTCGAACGAATAAGTGTCAATGACATCACCAGCCAGACAGGAATTCCCACCGAGCTTGATATTGTAAGCTTTTTCACCCGGCATGCCCGCACCGCGAATAGCGGGACGATAAGGCATCTCCAGCACATCTGGCATATGCGCCGTTGCGGAAACATCTAAAATTGCAATTTTTCCGTCGTTTTCAACAATATCGACAACTTCAGCTATTAAAGGACCCGTCTGCCACGCCACTGCCGATCCCGGTTCCAGAATTATCTCAAGATGCGGATAGCGCTGTTTAAAGTTTTTCAGTGTAGCAATGAGATGATCAACATCATAACCGACGCGAGTCATCAAATGGCCGCCTCCAAGATTCAGCCACTTTAGCTCGCTAAGCCATGGGCCAAATCGCTCTACGATGGCATCAAGAGTGCGCTCAGTGGCAAAAGAATCACATTCACACAAATTGTGGCAATGGAAACCTTCGATACCTGCAAGATCAACGTCTTTGAGTTCAGAGGCGCGAACACCCAACCGCGAACCTGGCGCTGCCGGATCGTACAGCGGTGTATCTGCTTCCTGATGTTCCGGATTGATCCTGAGCCCCAAAGATACTCCGGGCAAATCACTACGATAGCGTTGCCACTGACTTAGGCTATTAAAAGACAAGTGATTAACCAGCGTTTTAAGCTCGTTTATATCCGAGGGTTTGTATGCTGGCGCATAAGCGTGAACTTCTCTACCCATTTCACTGGCCAGCTTGGCTTCCCAAACAGAACTTGCCGTTGCACCCTGCAAGTACTGTTTAACGATGTTAAACGTTGACCACATGGAAAAACCTTTCAGCGCCAGAATAATACGCACGCCAGATTCATCCTGCACACGCTTCATCAACGTTAGGTTACGTATCAGTTTTTCTTCTTCCAGCACATAACAGGGCGAGGGAATGTCTTTGTGTAACGTCAAATCGGTCAACCCAATCTCTCCGTTATTGCTTAAAAGGCGATGCGTCGCACTCAATTACATGCCAAGGCAGGCCGTGCTTGTTCAGCATATCCATAAATGGATCTGGATCAAACTGTTCCATGTTGAATACGCCAGGCTCTTTCCAAGTGCCATTCAACATTAGCGCTGCCCCAATCATTGCTGGCACGCCAGTAGTATAAGAAACAGCCTGAGCGCCGACTTCTTCATAACACTTGGCGTGGTCACAATTGTTGTAAATGAAGATAGTCTTTTCTTTACCGTCTTTGACGCCAGTAATGTAGGTGCCGATGCACGTCATGCCTGTATAACCTTCCGCCAAAGAGCCTGGATTAGGTAATACGGCTTTTAAGAATTCCAGAGGTACAATTTTCTGCCCTTGAAATTCAACAGGTTCGATACTTGTCATACCGATACCTTCAAGCACGCGCAGGTGATTCAGATATGCATCGCCGAAGGTCATCCAAAAGCGCGCTCGTTTCAAGGTAGGGAAGTGCTTAACCAGCGATTCCAGTTCTTCATGGAACATCAGATACGAAGCGCGAACACCAATATTTTGATAATCCAGATCTTCTCGCACGCTTAAAGGATCGGTTTCTTTCCACTCGCCATTTTCCCAAAACCGGCCTCGCTGAGTAATCTCGCGAATATTGATTTCCGGGTTGAAGTTAGTAGCAAAAGCCTGACCGTGGTCTCCGCCGTTACAATCGACGATATCCAGATAATGAATTTCGTCAAAATAATGCTTAGCAGCGTAAGCGGTGTAAACGTTAGTGACGCCGGGATCAAAGCCACTACCCAGCAACGCCATTAACCCTTGCTTTTGAAATTTATCTTGATAGGCCCACTGCCAGGAATATTCAAACTTAGCAACGTCTTTGGGCTCGTAATTGGCAGTATCAAGATAATCAACGTTGGCCGCCAAGCAGGCGTCCATAATGGGTAAATCCTGATAAGGTAACGCAAGGTTTATCACCAGGTCTGGCTTTACCTTATTTATAAGTGCTTCTACTTCACTGGCATTATCAGCATCGACTGCAAAAACTGCTTTAACGCGATCAGCACCAACTTCTTTTTGTAATGCTTCACATTTAGAAACGGTACGGCTGGCCAGATATATTTCGTCAAAATGTTCTGGTAGGCGGGCACATTTTTTAACGGTTACAGCGGCAACGCCGCCAGCACCAATAATTAAAACTCGAGACATAATCGAATTTCCAAAGAGTGAGTAAATTTTCGCTGAATGCTAGCAGACATCAGTTTTTTGGCAAGCAAAGTCGTGATGTCGCCGTGAAAAATTAACCGTGAATTGGCGGTGATACCACGATTTTACGCCCTACACGAAAGTAGGGGTATAGCAGCATTGTTTCTTCGCCATTTGGGCGGGTAGCATTAATGGCAATGGCGTCTAGTTGTTTGTGACGATCAGTTTTCACCGTGGCGGCGTAAACTAATACGCTGTAGCTATCAGTATCAGTAGTGGTGTCGATAATTCGCCACTGTAGCTGTTCTATTAAATAGCTTTCGTTTTCACCATGGGCGCGGTCGTCGGCAAATAAGCAGCCAACGCGTCCATCTTCATAGATAGCGGCGAAAGGGTAGAGCGCTTTACAATGCGGAAGCATAAGCTCGCACAGGGAAATTGCCCGGGAGACCAAAATTTGTAATGGCTTTGGTAATTCCAATGGACCGTTAATCACGTAATTTCTCCCCTAATAAAGTAAGGATGGACGTGGTGTTTAGCGGCATAGAAAGTAAAATGAAAACACATCTCACCACTGCCCCCAACTTCATTTTGCAGTGTTCGCCCGACCCACCCTTTAAAACGCGCAAGGGGACTTGATGGATCACTTCGTGCGCGCGCCT
Organism: Alteromonas pelagimontana; assembly: GCF_002499975.2. Classification (NCBI taxonomy): domain Bacteria; kingdom Pseudomonadati; phylum Pseudomonadota; class Gammaproteobacteria; order Alteromonadales; family Alteromonadaceae; genus Alteromonas; species Alteromonas pelagimontana. Next base: position 960,856 of record NZ_CP052766.1, on the reverse strand, counting down.
TGTAAGCCCCCAGTATGCAGCAACATTATGCGTGTACCCGGCGCAAAATATCCACTGCTAATCAGCTGCTGAGCAGCAAAAAATAGTTTTCCTGAGTACACCGGCTCAAGCGGAATTTTATAGGTGGACGTGGTGTCGGCACAAAACCGACGCAATTCGGCAGATGATTTTGCATAACCGCCGTGGTGGTAGTTGTGAAGGATCTTCCAATCCGCATGCGTGGAATCGGGCAACAGCCGTTCTACCAGCGATTCCAAATAATTTTCTCCTTTTAACGTAGCCACGCCTATAACCTGTTGAGAGGAACTGGCACTGTTGATTAAGCCAGCCAGTGTGGCTCCACTGCCTACCGGTGCCATAATGATATCGGATTGATGTTGCTGTTCCTCTACTATTTCACTTACACCTTGAATAGCTGCGAGCTGACTACCGCCTTCCGGAATGATTACAGCATCGGAAAATTCTTTTAAAAGCGCAGCAAGATAGGTGTTATCTTCCTTTTTCTGGTACTCAATTCGAGTAACAAAACGAAGCCTGGCCCCCCACTTTTTTATATCTTCGAGGGTTTGGGTGAGCTTTTTGGAATAATCCCCTCGAACTATTGCAGTGAAGGCAATATCAAGTTTAAAGCAAGCATAGGCGAGAGCATGTAAGTGGTTGGAGAAGCCGCCGCCAAAGCTGATAATCTGCCTGGTGCCCGGTGGCAGGCTCAACAGCGCGTACTTAAGTTTGCGCCATTTGTTGCCTGAGATAATAGGATGAAGTAAATCATCACGTTTAATGCATATTTCTACTTTTTCCGCGCCCGCCCAGAAAGGCTGAAACCGTTCCACGGGGGAGGGGGCTTCAATTTTTAAGCGAGCTTGTAGCACGGCTGGCGAAAGATTAGGAACGCTCATTGATGAACAACTTCTACACTGATAATAGGCAAATATTAACAGTTGTTAATGTCTGAGCATAACCGCGATGTGACAGCATCAGGCATTTCGAATAATTGTACCGGCGACTTAAGGCAGCGTGACAAGGATGATATTCATGGTTGAAAGGAACAGCATCTCATTTACCTGATAAGGGCCTGCGAGAATAATGCGCCGACTGTGAAACTGGAGCTTCTGGTAAAAGCGCCAATGGCAATTACGAAAAGCTATCCGCTATCCTGTAACCCGCACCGCGAACGGTTTCTATAAGAGGAATATTAAAGGTTTTATCTACTTTCTGTCTCAACCGACTGATATGGACATCAATAAGATTTGTCTGCGGATCGAAATGATAATTCCACACATTTTCCAGCAACATACTTCGGGTTACCACCTCGCCTCGATGACGTAAAAGATATTCCAGTAACTGAAACTCTTTCGCCTGTAAACCAATTTCGGTTTCACCCCGCATCACACGCCGATTCAGCAAATCCAGGGTTAAGTCGCCGACTGACAGGCTGGTGGACCGGGGACTAGTGGCACGTCCTGCCAGCCCTTCGACACGGGCAACTAACTCTTCGATAGCAAAGGGCTTGGTAAGGTAATCGTTTGCTCCAGAACGCAGTCCATTGACTTTATCTTCCACCTGAGCCTTTGCACTTAATAGTAATACCGGCGTAAGTATATTTTTCTGCCGGAGAACATTCAGCACGCTAATGCCATCAAGCTGAGGTAGCATAATGTCCAGCACAATAACGTCAAAGCGCTCATTTGTAGCCTTATCGAGACCCTCCTTACCATTTGCAATCACTTCGCAATAATGATCCGCAGCGCGCAGACCTTGTGCGACATGCGCTGCGACTACCGAATCATCTTCTATTATTAGTACTTTCATAGCGGGGGACGTACGATTCAACCTGATGCCCATTCAACAAAATGGAGTTACCTGTATGCTTCTTTACGCTTTTCAGCGTTCTTCCCGATCACTTTTCTACGTCAAAAAATTGCCTAATAATTACTAACATAGCGACTATTCTGTCCGTTAATATGACAAAAAAGATTTTTACGTAAAATATGAATTAACGTAAGTCTCAGCGCTTTGCATCGCCAAACACAAAATGCTATCAATGGAGTATATTTTCCTGCCGATAACCTTTTATGTCATATCTGTTTACGATCACCTTACTGTTTTTAATTTCATTCCAAGCCACTGCACAAGAATGGAAACCCTTATTTGATGCGAACATGTCGCAGTGGGAAAGCTATTTAAGCTATCGCCACGATGCCGCCTACGATGGCACCGCGCCGAAGGATAGTGCCGGGAACGTAATTCCGCCGATAGGCGTGGGTAACGGTATCGACGACTTTGGGGTGTTTACGATAGCAATGCAGGATAATCAGCCCGTACTGCGGGTAAGCGGGGAGATTTATGGTGCAGTGACTACGTTGGCTTCATTTCGAAACTACCGCTTTAAAGTGCAGTTTCGTTGGGGCGATAAAAAATGGCCGCCGCGCGAAGCACTGCTAAAAGACAGCGGGATCCTTTACCATGCCCAAGGCGCACACGGTCAGGAATACTACCGTTCGTGGATGTTGTCGCAGGAGTTTCAGATTATGCAGGGCCACATTGGCGATTACTGGAGTCAAGCGACCTCAGCCATTGATATTCGCGCCTACTTACCGGAATACGTAATGAATCCTGTGGCTGATGAGAGCCAGCCATTTATTAGCGTAGGGGAAAATCAACCGTATAAAGGCTTTGTGCTGCGTAAAGAAAACGCTGAGAAACCACAAGGTGAATGGAACACGCTGGAGCTAATCACCTATGAAGGAAAAAGCTTACATATAGTGAATGGAAAAGTAGTCATGGTGCTGAAAAATTCCCGCTACGTGGAAGATGGCAAGGCTGTGCCTTTGGATGAAGGCAAGATACAGCTGCAAAGTGAGGCCGCAGAGATATACTATCGCGCCGCCGCTATTCAACAGCTTGACACTATGCCAGAGCAGTATCAGCGTTACTTTCAATAGTTTCGCCGCTAAATTTAATAAAAGTGCTTAGGGCCGCGGAAACGCATGGCGGAATTATAAGGGGTGAAGCTTTGTTTTTTCCCTCTGGCTGTAATGGCTTGCACTTCCCGCCAGTATTCCGCCGTCATTAAATCCGGATGCAGGGCTTTTAGCATTTCCTTCCAACTCTTTTTCCCGACAATGAAGTGTTTAACCTGTTCGGGGAAAACATCGTCGGAGCGACCGATAGCCAATCCAGCGCGTAAGGGTCGTTAGATTTTGGCTGATAACATCAATTGTGGAGAACAAACATAGTCGCATCATTGGTTTAACGTGGTTTGATCAGTCAATGGCATTGCCCCAAGGCAGTGTAATTTTCAGACTAGCACAAAATTAAAGTAGACAAAGTAGATAGAACTGCGGATGAAAAAGGTTTTCAATTTAAAGACCGTAAGGTAACTTATTGACCATAAAAAGAACTAACGAGTTTCTGCCAGCAGATGCGAGGCACGGGTTTACAAACGTTTAAGGAAAGGAAGCGAAGTGAGCTTTAACGTATTGATTTGTGATGACTCGTCATTGGCCAGAAAAATGGCCCGGCGGAGCTTACCCCGGGGCTTAGCCAAGGAAGTATTCCAGGCATCTAACGGGCAGGAGGCACTAGCAGTTATTTCGCAGCACCCGGTCGAGTTACTCATACTGGATTTAACCATGCCGATTCTGGATGGGGTAGGCGTGCTTGAAGAAATTCGTGCTCAAATGCTGGAGGTATTTGTGGTTGTGGTTTCCGGTGATATTCAACCTCAAATGCGAGAAAAAGTGCTTAAGCTAGGAGCTCTGGACTTCATTCCCAAACCCGTAGATACCCGCCAGCTTTCTGATACCTTACATCGATTTGGACTTTACTAAAGGCTCTAACTTAGCGCGCAGTAGGAAACGACACTACAGGTTCACCGCCCACGGGTTGTTTTTAAGCCGAGGATTAACACATTTTAGGGAGCACGTTTGTGCAACTGAGTCGCCGTTCGAAATAATACCTCTACAACGGCATCATTAATCGTGAAAATTGCTGTAGGCAGTTTGGCTGACTCAGCATACGGGGGCAGGCTCTTCCTCCCCCTTCAGCTAACACTTTATTAAAGCCTTCGTACCGGCAAACGCTAGCAGCATGCTCAACCCAAAGGGCGCTGACTATGCTGCACTTAAAACATCAATGGAAAAGATATCACCCATGAGGAGCGCCTAAAAATTAACAGCTAACAAATTGTAACAGCATTAAGGAATCATGAACTTAAGTTGAACTAACTCAACGGGAAGTGCTCTGATTTATATGACATGTTTGTTTTTTGTTAATGGCGGTATGTGAGCCTTATTTGGTATAACTCGAAAAACAGCAAATTTTGATGTTGAGGTAAGCAAGATGGATATATCCAGAAGACGCGTAATGAACGGCGTAGTTGTCACCGCTTCTGTGCTAGCTCTGCCGGTATGTTGGCAGCCGTTGTCTGCCGACGAGTTTTTGTCGCGGGTAGAAAGTAATTCGAATACGGAATTGCTGAGCGAGCAGAATATCAATACCCAATGCTTGGCAGTGCCTTCCTTTAGCTGGCAAATTCCAGGCTATCCGCCTCGCTCTCAAGGCGCTTATCGATTGGTAGTGGCCAATAGTGAAAGCGCACTGCTGACGCGCCAGGGACTAACCTGGGATTCAGGAAAAGTGGAAAACCCGCAAGTGCATAATATTCGCTATTTAGGAGATTCTCTCGCGGTAGCATCGCAGTATTTCTGGCAAGTCGAAGTCTGGGCGCACAGCAGCAAGTTTCTTGGTGTAAGCAACGTTGGCCAATGGGGCAGCGATTCACCGCCCGCGCAACTTCTTACCAGCAACATTCAGATGAATATACACAACACCAAACCCGCTTAACAACGCTTTCTCCAGTGATGATGCTTAAATTACCGCTCTCGTCGCCCGATCATTAACAAACAATTAACGCATGCAGCTTTTCGCTGTATGCTATTTGTTGTTTATAAAAATCATCAAGGATACTTATTATGGTACGTTTTTTCAAGGCAATGCTGAAGCCTCTGGGCTTCCTGCTTATTACCAGCCTTGGTTTTTCTGCATTGGCAGCTGAAACAAAAACCGATAAACCACGAAATGTTATTTTTGTTTTGATGGACGACTTGAGATATGACGGCATGGGGTTTCTGCAGGAAGAGCTGGAAACACCCAACATTGATCAACTGGCACAAACCGGCGTTTATTTTCCTAACGCGGTAGTGACGTCTTCACTCTGTTCTCCTAGTCGGGCCACCATTCTTACTGGTATGACGGCCCGTAATCATCACATTGTCGATAACAACAATTCCAGTGAAGAAGGACTGATATTTTTTCCTAAATATATGCAGGACGTCGGGTACAAAACCGGCTTTTTTGGAAAATGGCACATGGGTGAAGATTCAGATGGGCCACGGGAAGGTTTTGATAAATGGGTGAGCTTCGCGGGGCAGGGCAGTTATTTTCCAAAAGACGGGATTCCACCGCATTTACTGGAACAGGGAATGGTCAATCAACTTAATGTTGATGGCAAGCACGTAGACCAGCAGGGTTATATTACTGACGAACTGACCGACTACGCAATGAACTGGCTTAAAAATGATGTGAAGAAGGACCAACCTTTCTTTCTTTATTTAAGTCATAAGGCTGTCCATTCCGATGCGAAACCCGCCAAACGACATCAGGGTCAGTACGCAGATACTGAATTTAAATTGCCTGACTCTGCTGTGGTGACCGAAGAGGATGCTAAGAATAAACCGATGTGGGTCCACAACCAGCGCAACAGTTGGCATGGCACGGACTTTTTCTATGCCAGTGACCGGACAATGGAAGAATATCTTAAGGACTATTACGCCACACTGTCTGCGGTAGATGAAAGTCTCGGTAAGTTAGTTCAGTACCTGAAAGACGAAGGCTTGTATGAAAATACAATGGTGGTTTTTTATAGTGATAACGGGTTTTTAATAGGCGATCACGGTTTAATAGATAAGCGCAATGCTTATGAAGGTTCCGTGCGCGTACCGCTGGTTATTAGTGCACCGGGTTTGCTTCCCCAAGGGCAAACCAACGAAGCGCTGGTTCGAAACCTGGATATGGCGCCGACTTTTCTGGAACTGGCTGGCGCGAAAAAACCCGCGCAGTTTGAAGGTAAGAGTTTTCTACCCGTAGCATCAGGCAAGGTTAAGCAAGCGAACTGGGATGAGCCGGATTTTGTCTACGAATATTATTGGGAATGGTCTTTCCCAATGACGCCTACCACTTTTGCTATTCGTCGCGATAACTTAAAATACATTCAATATCACGGCGTTTGGGACATTGAAGAGTTGTATGACTTGGAAAAGGATCCTGAAGAACGTCACAACCTTATCCGCGATCCTAAATATGCTGAGAAACTGCTGCCATTGCGCAAAGCTCTTTATGCGTCGCTTCGTCCAGCAGATGGAAGCAAGCCTGCGGTGCCTTTTAATGCCCGGTTAGCCGAAGGCATGAACCTGCGTAAGCGGGACGGTTTGAAAGCCGCGCCCTTCCCGGATTGGTGGTTAGTTGAACCCAACCGTAAAGACATATTCATGGGCTTGTTCCCAGACACGCCATTGAAAATCGAAAAACAGCGCAAAGGGGAGATGTATTTTCCATTTATGGAAAAGAGCAGCAAAGAAGAATCTACACGCTAACCCATTGTTCTGAAATAGGGGCTAAGGCGCTGCTACTGCTTTTACCGGTAGCTGCGCCTTTTCCTGCAATAGTTATTGCATCTCTAATAAGCGGGCATCAGGTAAACTTCTCTCACGCTATTGCGCGGGTTTGCGTTGATGGCATATAACACTGCTTCAGCGACATCGTCCGGTTGCAGCTTGTCTTCCTTATCTTCGTCAAAAAACGGCGTATTTACCATGCCAGGGCAAATAGTGGTGCACCGTCCTTTCCATTCTTTCATTTCCTCTGCTAAATTGCGGCCAAAACCATACGCAAACCATTTTGTGGCGCCATAGATTGAGCCTTTGATACTGGTTCTGCCTGCGGCTGAACTGGTTAACAGGAAGTGCCCTTGAGATTTTCGCAAGTGGGGAAGGGTAAGCTTGGCTGTCCACAGCAGCGCGTTAATATTGATATCGATCATCTGGGCCCACTCGTCGGGGTCACCCTCTTCCGTACCTGCCTTTGATACCCCCTTGCCGGCGTTGGCAAAGGCAGCATCGAGTTTGCCATAATGCTCAATGGTTTTATCCACCGCATTTTTTAATTCATCAAAATTGGTGGCATCGGCTGCCACAGCAAACGCATTCTCGTTTCCCAGCTCATTTACCAGGGCTTCAAGTTTATCTTTACTTCTGGCGGTTAACGCAACTTTATGCCCGCTTTTTACCAAAAGTCGAGCGGTCGCTTTACCTATTCCGCTAGAGGCACCGGTAATAAATACTGTTTTTTCTTGCATTGTCATTCCCTGGTCCTAATTCTAACTGGTTGAATAAATGAAGGGGTATGTATGCTTTCCTCACTTTGTGAAGAAAAGATCACTGGCGCTATTGCGTCGCCCATAATTGCTTTTGCATCACGCCGTCTAGCTTACCGACCAGTTCGATAGCATGTAGCCGCTGTTCGATGTCGTGGATCGGGAATGAAAGAATTAGCTCGTCAATTTCTGTGGCTTCAATAATTTTTCGCAATTTTTGTTCTGCCTCACCAGGATTGCCTACTACGGCATATCGTAAAGTGCTGTTAAGCGCATGTAATTCCATTTCCGATAGCACCGCGTGGATATCATCCACTGGCCTGGGAATAGGACGGTTGGCGCTGCGACGCAAGTTAGTAAATTGCTGCTGGACCGATGTAAACAAATGAGCAGCGGTTGCGGTATCGTCAGCCACCGATGCCATTACACCGGCTGAAACGTAAGGCTGGCGCAGTTGTGCAGAAGGCGTAAAGTTCATGCGATAAATTCGAATGGCGTCAAATAACATATCGGGTGCAAAGTGCGACGCAAACGAAAAGGGCAGTCCCATTTTACCGGCCAGCTGCGCTGAATAAAGGCTGGAACCCAGCAGCCACAACGGCACCTTCGAGCCTGCGCCTGGAATAGCAACAGGTTGCCTACTGCCGTCATCGTCTGAGAGATAATCCTGCAATAACGCCACATCAGAGGGATAATCATCTACATCGCCATGAAGATTGCGCCGAAGGGCCCGAGCGGTAGCCATATCTGTTCCGGGCGCGCGGCCTAGCCCTAAATCAACTCTGTCCGGGTACATTGCGGCCAATGTGCCAAACTGCTCTGCAATGACTAGCGGCGAGTGATTGGGCAGCATAATACCGCCAGCGCCAATTCTAATTTTATCGGTGACAGCACCGACACCTGCCAGCATCACCGACGTAGCGGCGCTTGCTACAGCTCGCATGCCATGATGTTCGGCCAACCAAACGCGATGGTAGCCGTTCTTTTCAGCGGTGATTGCCAGCGAATTAGTGTTTTGAATGGCATCTCTGACGGTTTGATTTTCGCCCAGCGGGGCAAGATCAAGAATCGAAAAAGGGATCGGGGAGGACATAACTGCTCCAGTTATTCGGATTGATAAATTAGTAATAGGGGCTTTTCGCTGAAGGGCAAGATATCAAAAGCTGGATCGATAAGTTATTGCGATGGCTGGCGATGTATTTACGTCAGGTTTTTTACAGTCTCTGCTTGCGTGAGAGGCTGCAATGGCAAAGATGCTGAACAGGAAAGGTCAACATGCCCCAATTAAAACCTCGTCTCTCTTCCTACTAAAATGCAGTTCGGCTTACAATTTTTACCGTCGATCATAATTAACCGGCTTTTCTGGATACTGATAAAATCCCTCACGCAGTAAGGTCTTAAAGCGTTCCATCTCGCCCTGCAATTTCAGTTGTTTCAGGCCCTTGTTGAATAGCTCCAGTATTAAGCGTTCATCAGCATTACCTTTGGGCACGAGTAAATGCGTCGTTACAGAGGATATGCGCGGTTCTATGGTCTGAATGCTGGCGCGATCAATCTCGTTGAAATCTTTCTGCAGGATGTACCAGCCCGTTAACTGATCAATCGGGAATAAATCGATATCGCCGTTAATTAACGCATCGAAGTTGGCGTTGTCGGTGGGGGCGGTAACGATTGTAGGCGCAGATTTAACATAAGCTTCTATTTCATCGGTATACAAATAATCTTTCGTGATCCCCATCTTATATTGCTTTAGATCGCTCAGCGCTTGCCAATTCTTCGGACCAGTTTTTTTATTGACGTAAAAAACAAGATTCTCTACCGATATCGGATCACTGTGCCAGAATTCACGCTCGCGGGAGCGGATGAAATTGCCGTAAGATACTGCGTCATATTCGCCCTTGCGCGTCGCTTCAAGCGCCTCTTCCCACGACATTGCGGTGAACTCGACGACCACCCCGGTTTCCAAGAATGCCTGCGTAATAATATGATTAATATAGCCGCTGTGTTCCATCGAAGTAGACGTATAAGGCGCGTATTCCGTGGTCGCTATCTTAAGTTTAAGCCAGGCGTGGGCAAAAGCCTGAGTGGGGATCAGGGTCAGCAAAATTAAAAAAGTTAGTAGTAATCGCATTGCATCGCTCTAAAAGTAAACGCCAACACTGATATTCAGCCGGTGCGTAGTTTCAGGAAAATCCTCAAAGTCCAATCCAATACCGGAACCGCCGGCAAACCACATGTTTTTTCCTTGGATACTGTCGACATAAACAAACAACTTGGACCAGCCAAAGCTGCAACCATTCACCCATTGCGTGCTTGATCGTCCTGCATCAATGTCTGGACTTATGCGGCTATATTCAGAATAGCATTTAATATCAGACACCGATTTGAACTTATATGGCAACGTGTAAACCAGATTGGAAAGATAAGTTTTACCCGCACTGGCTATCAGAAAAGGGGCTTCATAGGCAGACAGCGCCAGGCGATCAGCAGTTTGTCCTTCAGGTACGGCTAAATTATATTCATAATCAGTGTATTGTAGCTCTAATTTCACCGGGCCTTGTATGTGACGAACATGAACTGCGTACGCCGACATGTCGCCATCGTTTAGCGTGTCGAGATTAAGCACGTCGCCATGCTGATAAGAAGCGCCGACTTCTGTGAGGGATCGTGGAATAAACGTGCCCGTGTAATTCACGCGCACGTTATATTGACCGTCTTCCTGATTGCGAAATTCACCATCATCGGCAATATCAAACGAATAGCGACCAAACTTTCCCGCGTTGTTATATTCATCATTGAGAAAGTAGCCCGCCTGGAAAGACCATCCAGCGCGTTCATATTCAGCTACGAAGCCAGCGTCATAATCATCTTCAAAACCGATATAGTAGTTACCTGAGAACCAGAAGCTGTTAGAGGCGAAAGGTAACAAGCCAAAAGGCACTTTGGTTATTCCAGCTGTAACCTTGACATATTCATCATGGGTATAGGTAAGATCGGCGTAGCGAACGGTGTTAAAATCGGTATTTTCATACCATCGGTAATCTGCTTTATAACTAAATTTTTCGTACTCGCCAGATACCGTCAGACGCAACGACTCAAACTCCAAACCATCGCGTAAAGCGGGTTCCTGCCAGTCTCGGTAACTATAATTTAACCTGACATGTCCGCCGATTTCGAACGGCAATTCTTCTGCCATTGTTATGGGCGAAATTGTGGCAAACGCGCTAATTGCCAGGAACGTTTTGAATCGTGTTTTCATACCGCAATCCTTGCATATATCAGCGAATATATAAGATAAAAATGAATTTTTATCTGCCGTGTAAGTTAGTGTGCTTTTGTAGAAGGGTACTGTATCAGCGGAAGTTGGGATCACAGTGGCGCTACTACTTTACCTGAAAAGCTCTGCAACTGCGCCAAACATCCTTCGGGAAAGGCGGCGGTGAGTGCCTTTCGATCCAAGGTATATAGTGAGAGTGGATTTAGTGGAGAAGCCAATGATCAGGTTGGGGCGTGGCGCTAAAAAACAGCGGGAAAATTTGTGCAGTACAATTTATTTTCAGTTTCTCGGTTGACATATAGACGTCTATACGGCAAATTGACCTGCATGAAAACAATAATAATTAGCACCACCGGCATGATGATTATTACCACCTCTATGAGGGCGGTCGCTGGCTAGTGCGCAAATGCAACAGACACCGAAAGCCCGCCCTCCAAGAGAGCGGGTTTTTTTTTACCTGACAAGCTGTAACGATTGACGTAGCGAAAGAAACCGGAAGGAGCAACAAATGAAAGTGTTAAAGTTTGGTGGATCATCTTTGGCGGATGCACAGCGGTACCTGCGCGTGACCGAGATTAGTATGACCACCCACCAAACCGATGGCGCGGCTGTGGTTTTGTCTGCTCCAAAGGGAGTTACCAACGCGCTATCTTTACTGTGTGAACAAGCGGCGGCAAATGAAGACTACCTGCCGCTTTTTGCCAAACTTGATGAAACTGTCACCGGTATTGCACAAGAGCTAAAAGAAACGGTTGAGGATTTCGCTTATCAAGATGTTAACGATTTTATCCAGACACGGCTGCGCAAACTTAAGCAACAACTGGAAGGCATTAAATTACTTGGCTGCGCGCCGGATAACGTCATAGCAGGCATCCTGAGTCTGGGCGAGTACATCAGCGTAACCTTGTTTAGCGCCATTCTTTCGGCAAAAGGCGTAAACAACCTCATTATCGATCCCGCCACTTATATTCTTGCAGATGGAGATTATCTAGATAGCATCGCTGATGTCCCGCTTAGCAAAGCGCGGTTTTCTGATGTACAAACTGATGGCAGCGTGTTTTTAGTTATGCCGGGCTTTGTCGCCGCTAATGACGCGGGAGAGAAAGTGACGTTAGGGCGTAACGGCTCGGACTACTCAGCAGCCATTCTGGCCGCTTGTATAGAGGCTTCATGCTGTGAAATCTGGACCGACGTAGATGGCGTTTACAATGCTGATCCTAACCAGGTGGAAGGTGCAGTGTTACTGGATAAGCTCACCTATCAGGAAGCCATGGAGTTGTCTTACTTTGGGGCGAAAGTGCTCCACCCCAAAACCATTGGCCCAATTGCGCAACATCATATACCTTGTCTGATTCGCAACACGTTAAACCCTGCTGCGCCAGGGACTTTGATAAGCAACCAGGCCAGCGAACTCTGGACTTCGGTAAAAGGGATTTCGCAGCTTGATAATATCACTATGTTCAATGTGGCAGGCCCCGGATTAAAAGGCATGGTGGGAATGGCCAGCCGCGTGTTTGAAGTGATGTCAAATGCCCATATTTCAATCAGCTTGATTACCCAGTCCAGTTCCGAATACAGCATCAGTTTCTGCATTCAAAGCAAAGACGCCGCGCGAGCGTTAAATCTGCTGGAGGATGCCTTTGCACTTGAATTACAAAACCAGCTGCTAGATCCCATTGAAGTGCGACAGGATTTGGCAATTGTTACGCTGGTGGGTGACGGCATGCGTCATACTCAAGGTCTCGCGGCACGCTTTTTCAGTGCGCTGGGGCAGGCCAGGGTGAACAATGTCGCCATTGCGCAAGGCTCTTCCGAACGTTCTATTTCTACCGTTATTGAAGCCAGCGGCGCAAAAAAGGCCGTAAGAGTTATCCATCAGAACTTTTTCTCTAACCGTCATACTATCGATGTGTTTTTAGTTGGATGTGGCAACGTGGGCACCGAGCTACTGGCGCAAATCGCCAGACAACAACCTTCGCTGTTGAAACGCAATATCCAGCTTCGGGTTTACGGTATTGCCAATAGTCGTAAATTATTATTGGATGGGAATGGGATAGATGTTGCCAACGACTGGAAGGCATCGCTGGCGCAGGCCACAGAGAGCTTCTCCATCGACAGACTACGGAAATTTGTAAATGACAACAGCCTGGTAAACCCGGTCATTGTGGATTGCACCAGCCATGCGGGCATTGCATCGCAATATGTGGATATGATGGAAAATGGTTTCCATGTAGTGACGCCAAATAAAAAAGCCAACACCGACAGCCTGGCCTATTACCGTAAACTGCAAAAAACTGCCTTGCGGACCAATCGGCAGTACCTTTACGAAACTACCGTGGGTGCTGGTCTGCCAGTTATTGATAACCTGCAGAAGCTTTTCAGTGCAGGAGACGTGTTACATAGTTTCCAAGGCATCTTATCCGGAAGCTTATCCTACGTTTTCGGTAAGCTAGAAGAAGGAATGTCGTTGTCTGAGGCGACATTATCTGCAAAATCCAACGGTTACACAGAGCCAGATCCCCGTGATGATCTAAGCGGCATGGATGTAGCGCGTAAACTGCTAATTATGGCACGTGAAGCGGATTTAGAGCTTGAACTTACCGATATTGCCATTGAATCTGTGCTACCAGAAGGGTTTGCCGAAACCTGCAGCGTAGATGAGTTTATGACGCAACTGCCCAGGTTGGACGCGGATTTTGCCAAACGAGTGGAGCAGGCTCGAGCCGAAGATAAAGTATTACGGTACATCGGCAGCATTGAAGGCGACAAGTGCAAGGTTACGATCCAGGCAGTGCCGCTGACGCATCCTCTGGCGGCGGTAAAAGACGGCGAAAATGCGCTGGCCATCAGCAGTGACTATTACCAGCCAATCCCTTATGTCATTCGGGGTTATGGTGCCGGTGGTACAGTTACTGCTGCTGGTGTATTCGCGGATGTACTACGTACAATGCCGTGGAAGCAAATGGGCCACTAATTCAGGATGAGTGTTATGAAAAAAACCAGAGCTTATGCTCCAGCGTCGATCGGTAATGTGAGTCTTGGATTTGATGTTTTAGGTGCTGCGTTGCAACCGGCGGATGGAAGTTTGCTGGGCGATGAAGTAGTGGTAGAAGATGCCGCGCAGTTTCAGTTGGCTGTTGAAGGTGAGTTTTCTACAAAATTACCGCCAGACCCAGCTACCAACATTGTTACTCATTGTTATTATTATTTTGTTGAAGAATTGGCAAAGGCCGGGCATAAAACCCGTCCTGTAGCCATGACTTTGTACAAGAATTTGCCTATCGGCAGTGGGTTAGGATCCAGTGCAAGCTCTATTGTGGCAGCGTTCTACGGATTAAACGAACATTTTGACCGCCCCTTCGATGAGGACACGTTGTTATTGATGATGGGCGAATTGGAAGGACAAATCAGCGGCAGTATTCACTATGATAACGTTGCCCCTTGTTATCTGGGCGGCATGACTCTCATGACAGGACAGGATTCACCGGTCACCGTTTCATTACCACTGGTAGAGAACTGGTATTGGGTGGTATGTTACTCTGGTATCAGCGTATCCACATCGGCGGCAAGAAATATTTTACCTGCCTCAGTGGAAATGAAAACTGCCTTGACCTTTGGGCGTCAGTTGGGCGTGTTTGTTCATGCGCTGCATGCCGGAAACACTAAACTGGCTGCCACGGTAATGCAGGATGTGATAGCCGAACCCTATCGCAAATCATTGTTACCGCGATTTGATGACGCGCGAGATTTCAGTATGGCAAACGGTGCGCTGGCGTTTGGGATTTCCGGCTCAGGGCCAACGGTATTTGCCGTATGTGATGATCAAAGCCAGGCTCAGAATATCGCCGATTGGCTTAGCGAAAATTATATTCAAAATGAAGATGGCTTTAGCCACGTATGTCGCATCCCCACGCAGGGTGCCTGCCAACAGCAAGTAAATGATAAGGTATAAAAAGTGGAATTGGTAAATCTGAAAAACTCAGGCGACACCGCAAGCTTTGCAGAAGCGGTTAAAAGAGGGTTGGGGAAAAATCAGGGGCTTTATTTTCCTGCGACTATTCCAACATTGGGTGACGTAGATGAGCTGCTTGATAAACCTTTTGTTGAGCGCAGCATTGCTATTCTGAGATCCATTATCGGCGACGAACTGGGCGATGGGCTGTTAGAAGAGATTGTGCAACAAGCATTTACGTTTCCTGCGCCTGTAGAAACGGTTACCGACCGTATCTACACCCTCGAATTATTTCATGGACCAACCTTAGCATTCAAAGATTTCGGTGGCCGCTTTATGGCGCAGTGCTTATCGCGCATCAGCGCCGGTGAGCCTGTCACCATTTTAACCGCGACATCTGGCGACACTGGAGCTGCGGTAGCCCGCGCATTTCACGGTATAGAAAACATCAACGTAGTCATTTTGTTTCCCAAGGGCAAGATCAGCCCACTACAGGAAAAATTATTTAGTACATTGGGCGACAACGTTCATACCGTAGCCGTAGAGGGCGACTTTGATATCTGTCAGTCCTTAGTGAAAACGGCCTTCGATGATCCCGATGTGCGCGAAGGTCTGCATTTGAACTCTGCCAATTCTATTAATATCAGTCGGCTGTTGGCACAGGTATGTTATTACTTTGAAGCCGTTAGTCAGATTCCGGCAGAAAAACGGGAACAACTCGTGGTATCGGTGCCAAGCGGGAACTTTGGCAACCTGACGGCTGGCATGATAGCCAAAGCCATGGGTTTGCCTATTAAACGCTTTATCGCTGCCACCAATCTTAACGATACGGTTCCCCGTTATCTTAAAACCGGTGAGTGGGAGCCAAACGCTACAGTGGCAACAATGTCCAATGCCATGGATGTCAGTCAGCCAAACAACTGGCCTCGCATCGAAGCATTAATTGAGCAGGGCTATATTGATAAAAGCTGCCTGCGCGGTGAATCTGTCGATGAAGAATACACCCAGCTTGCCATGCGCCAGCTTGCACATCACGGCTATACCAGTGAACCCCATGCGGCTATTGCTTTTCGTGCAGTGAGTCACGACTTAAACGAAGGCGAATATGGCTTGTTTTTGGGGACAGCTCACCCGGCAAAATTCAGAGAAACAGTAGAGAATGTCCTCGGACAGCCACTGAGTCTTCCTAAACCGCTACAGGAAGTGGCCGGTAAGGAGAGTCTGGCTGTTACCTTACCAGCGGACTATCAGGCGCTAAAAGCGCACATGATGGAGTTATTAAAATAAATGCAGTGGCAAGACGTTCTTGGGCCAGAAAAGCAAAAACCTTATTTTGAAGCGCTAATGGCAAAAGTGTCTGCGGAAAGACATGCGGGCAAAGTAATTTATCCGCCAGCCAAAGACGTATTTAATGCTATTGCATTGACACCGGTTGAAGAGGTGAAGGTGGTCATTCTGGGGCAAGATCCTTATCACGGCCCCAATCAAGCTCACGGTCTATGTTTTTCTGTTCAAGATGGCATCGCTCCGCCACCTTCGCTAAAGAATATTTATAAAGAACTGGCCGCTGATATAGAGAGTTTTACGCCGCCCAACCACGGAAATTTAACGCCTTGGGCTGAACAGGGCGTATTACTGCTTAATACTGTCTTAACGGTAGAGCAGGGCAAAGCGCATAGCCATGCCAGATATGGGTGGGAGACCTTTACCGATAAAGTTATTGATGCGGTAGATAAGAACTGTGAGGGCGTTGTATTTCTGTTGTGGGGCAGCCATGCGCAAAAGAAAGGCCAGAACATCGATTCTCAACGTCATCATGTGTTAACGGCTCCGCATCCTTCCCCGCTTTCAGCCCACAGAGGTTTCTTCGGCTGCGGGCATTTCAGTAAGACAAATCAATTGCTAAACGAGCAGGGTAAGGCACCTATTATCTGGCAGGTTTAAAATAGGCAGGTGTGAAATTTCAGATTTGAAGATCGCTTTGTGCTTTCATCCGCGTGTTTCCAATTCGCTCAAAGCGAATGCTCCATCGGTTAACTTCTGCACTGTCGCTGTTTGCAAGAGAGCAACTACTACTACTTCTTACCGGCAGCTTTTTTGTTCATTGAGTGCTGAATAGTTCGAGTCAGTCATTAACTGCGCGTGATATGATTCTAATCCGCACTGAGTAAGCACCGATCAATGCGGATTAGATTAGCCATCTGTTGCGAACCCGGCGCGCTGATGGAACTCCGATTAAATCTTATCAGCTTAAGCACATATCAAGCAGCAGTGAACACCATAAGGTTTTCAAAGACCACAGAAACACTTCGATGCAAGTCCATAACAATGATTACGCACTCATTCCCGTTGGACGAATTAAAATCTCGCTGCGCGATCAATTAATATTAGTATCGCTTTTCAGGCTCAACTATATCCACAGCGCAGGTAAACGCTACAAAAACATCAAAGCCAAAAGCTTCTGCTAGCACAACAACGCTTCGGCTAACCAAATCGTCGTACTGCCTGAAGGGGTCGTCATAAACCTGCATTGCTCGTTGTAGCTCGTTGTCCGTTTAGCCAGTTATTTGCCGAGAAGAGGCTTCCTGGCTCGCGTCGCGTTCAAAACTGGTTTATTTAGAACAAATTTCAGCAGCAAGCATAAACCGGCCCGAAGAACCTGCTTTGGAAAGTAAAACGGCCGCCTGATTTCGCAGGCGGCCGTTTCTGTTATCTTTCCATTGATTCCAGTTCGTATTCGAAACCGTAATCAAGTTCGGCAAGTTCCTTTTCAAGTCTGAATCGATCCTGAAGGGCTTCTATTTCTCGCCACTTCCGTTTCTTGCTTTTTGTTCTAGCTGGAGTTGCTTCGATATCTAACATAGCAAATAGATCTGACTTATCCACAAGGATCTCCTTAAGGTTACCACTTACAACAGTGAGAGAACATACCGCTGATCTCTTTGTACGATTTTGTATCACAGTCATGACTAGATTAAAACAAGTATATTTACTTTTTATTAACAAGTCGTGACAACTTTATGACACAGGTGGTATTCGTCCAGTGTGGAACGGCCGCAAAGCACGTTGTCAGATGCACCAAAATGGCTTTACACCAATTACTGCTCCTTATTTTGGTGCATTGGCATGTCTGAAGCGAGCAATTAACTGTTGAGTAGAGGCATCAAATTGATCGCCATCAGCATCGCCGCTAATCCCTGCCAGAACCTGATTCCCAAGCGCTTTTCCTAGCTCCACACCCCATTGGTCAAAGGAATTAAGTTGCCAGATCACACCTTGAACAAATACCTTATGTTCATACATAGCAACCAGCGCGCCAAGAGTGTAGGGATCCAGTTTGTCAAATAACAAGGTATTGCTGGGCTTATTGCCGGGCATAGTTTTATGCTGTGCCTGCCGCTTTCTTTCGGCCTCGTCCAAGCCCTTATCTGCTAAGTCAGCGTAACATTCTTCAAACGTCTTTCCTTGCATCAACGCCTGGGTTTGCCCAAAACAGTTAGACGCCAACATTGCATGGTGAGTGTCGTCCTGATTCGGGACATTCAGCGGTAACAGAAAATCAGCAGGGATGACGTCGGTGCCCTGATGGATTAATTGATGAAAGCTGTGCTGGCCGTTGGTGCCTTCACTGCCCCAAATAATTGGCCCGGTTTCATAATCAACCACATCGCCACTCTGCGTAACACGTTTACCATTACTTTCCATATCAAGTTGCTGAACATAAGCGGGTAGACCGCGAAGATAATGATAGTACGGCAGTAATACATGGGACTGTGCATTGAAAAAATTGCGGTACCAGACACCTAACACTCCCAGAATTACCGGCAGGTTACGCTCAAACGGTGCTTCTTTAAAATGGTTATCCATGTGGTGAGCGCCTTCCAGCAACCCTTTGAAGTTCTCAAACCCCAGTGCCAGCGAAATAGGAAGGCCGATAGCTGACCATAATGAGTAGCGGCCACCCACCCAATCCCACATTGGAAAAATGTTTTCTTTCGCAATACCAAATTCCGTAGCCGCCTTCACGTTGGATGACACTGCAACGAAATGTTTGGCAATATCCTGTTGCGACCCGCCTTGCTTTAAAAACCACTCTTTGGTAGATAGCGTATTTTGCAGCGTTTCCTGGGTAGAAAACGACTTTGAAGACATCACCACCAGCGTTTCTTCGTGATCCACTTCAGTAAGTACATCATGAATATGACAGCCGTCCACGTTGGCAACAAAATGAACTTTAATACCGTCATATTTATAAGGCTTAAGCGCCTCTGTCATTATTTTAGGACCTAAGAACGACCCACCAATTCCGATAGCTACTACATGCTTTACAGGCTTTCCGGTGTAGCCCGTATGGGAGCCGGAATGAATTGCCTGAGTAAAATCACGTATTTTATCAAGAGTGGAAAGCACTTCCGGCATCACATCTTTCCCGTCAACCATAACCGGTTGACCAGAAAAATTACGCAATGCTGTATGCAACACCGCTCGTCCTTCTGTGCTGTTGATTTGTTCGCCGTTGAACATGGCGTCTCGCTGGCCTTCCACATTTTGTGCTTTGGCAAGATCAAACAGGGCTTGCATCACTTCTTTGGTTACGCGGTTTTTAGAGTAATCTAAAAATAACCCGCACGCCTCAACCTCCATACGGGGAGCACGTTGGGAATCTTCAGCAAACCAGTTGCGCATGTGAGCATCTTTAACAGACGCCGCAAGTGTAGTGAGACGTTGCCATTCTGGCTGGCTTGTCAGTGCAGTCATTCTTAAGTTCCTAGTGGTTTACAGTGAATTGGAAAATACTAATATTATATTATTATATGCCCAATTTTTCTCTCAACACAGTCTCAAGTTTTATTTGATCCGCAGCAAAGTTACGTACACCTTCAGCCAGCTTATGAGTAGCCATAGGATCTTCGTTCATTTCCCAGCGGAATGCGCTTTCTGTCAGCTTCTCTCCCGGTGTTTTGCTGGCACCGTTGTCTTTCAAAACTGCGGTAAGTTCAGATGGCTCATTTGCCAGTTGCTCCAGCAGATCCGGGCTAATGGTAAGTCTGTCGCAACCAGCAAGGGCTTTAATTTCACCGATGTTACGGAAGCTGGCACCCATTACTACTGTGCTGTAGCCGTAGTCTTTGTAATAGTTGTAAATTTCTGTGACGGACTGTACGCCTGGATCTTCCTCAGCCGTGTATTCTTTTTTGTCGGTATTTTGCTTATACCAGTCAAGAATACGACCCACAAACGGAGAGATAAGATAAACTCCAGCTTCTGCACATGCGCGAGCCTGCGCAAAGTTGAACAACAGTGTCAGGTTACAGTTGATACCCTGTTTTTCCAGCTCTTCTGCGGCCCGAATACCTTCCCAACTAGACGCCATTTTTATAAGAATGCGCGACTTATCAACGCCTACATCGTTATAAAGTTCTATCAATCGTTGCGCTTTTTTTATCGTGGCTTCGGTATCAAAAGACAAGCGTGCGTCTACTTCTGTTGATATACGGCCCGGTACCAGTGCAGAAATTTCTTTGCCAATGGAAACAGAAAGCTTGTCAGCGGCATCAGTGAGACGCTGCTTATCGTCCTGTGACTGCAACTTTGCCCAGGCAACGGCGTCATCAATTAATTCTGCATAATGAGGTAGACTGGCAGCTTTAAGCAGTAAAGACGGGTTGGTGGTGGCATCAACGGGTTGATATTTTTTAATAGCTTCAATGTCGCCAGTGTCAGCAACAACGGTGGTGATTTTTCGTAATGATTCTAACTGATTAGTCATATTACTCTCTGAATTAGTGACCTAATTAAAAGTAGCCCGCATAACGCTAAGTGCGAACCGACGGAAAAAGTAGCAATGCCGCGAGAGCGGTTGCCGTTTAACATGTAGGGTTTTTATGTCCGGAAGATGAAACCAGATCGTATTTTTAATGTTATATCAAACAAATCTTGGAATTTATACCACTCCATCAAGAGGGGTCTGCTTTATTACATGGGCACGATTGGGTTGAGTATCAAGCATAGTGTTTACCGATTAGGGTAATATAGTTTCTTGAATATGCTGTACATTCTTATTCGGGTACACTGGTAACTGATAAACAAGCAGTAAACAGGCCAAGCAGGAGCATAAATGTTAGTTGTTGTATCCCCCGCGAAAAACCTCAATTTTGAGTCACCGATCCCAATAACCCAGTACACTCAGCCCGAAATGCTGGAAGATACCAAACGTCTGGCAGCACGTTGTAAAGCGCTTTCTCCTGCCGAATTGTCGTCGTTAATGAGTATCAGCGATAATTTGGCGACACTCAACGCAAACCGTTTTGCAGAATTTCATACTCCCTTTACTAAAACCAATGCGCGCCAGGCTCTGTACGCATTTAACGGAGATGTCTATACGGGCTTAGACGCTTATACATTGACTGAACAAAACGTGCAGTATGCACAGTCTCACCTGCGTATTTTGTCTGGCCTGTATGGTGTGCTAAAACCCTTAGACCTTATTCAGGCTTATCGTCTGGAAATGGGAACAAAGCTTACAAATGAAGCGGGTAAAGACTTGTACAGCTTTTGGGGCAATCGTATTACCGACAACCTCAATAGTGCGCTGGCAGAGCAGGGCGATAAGGTGCTGGTAAATCTCGCTTCAACTGAATACTTTAAATCGGTAAATAAAAAGCTGCTGGACGGTATGATTATTACGCCAGTATTTAAAGACAAGAAAAATGGTCAATATAAAATTATCAGTTTTTATGCGAAGAAAGCGCGGGGACTGATGGCGCGGTTTATCATTGAAAACCAACTGACAGAGGTGGCGCAGCTGCAGGCGTTTAATACCAGTGGTTATTATTTCAGTGAAAAAGACAGTAGCGCAACAGAAATGGTGTTTTTACGGGAAGAACAAGCAAAATAGCAGCGTAATGTCTTGTGATGGTTGAACAGGAGTAATCTGAACTTGTGCCTTATCAGCTTTGCTGAACCAAGGCCAAACCCGCTTACTGAAAAAGGCAGAGCAGAACAAAGGACAGCCAAACGACTCGGGTTTTGAAAGAGCCAATTGTCTGGGCCACTTCAAAACCCGGTTTAGGCATCGAAAGATTAATCAGCGTATAATTGCTGTTGAAACTTTAACGTTCTGATTGTGTTGCCATCCTGGATGTCGATAGCGAAACGGTACGTTTCCCTGTCACTAAAATTCATAGCTGCCAAATAGTAAATGGCATCGCCTTCTTCCACTTTGCGAAATGCCAGCTCTTTGGTATTACCAAGTAAATTACGCGCGGTACCCGTCACCGCGACCGCCTGCGCGGCTTGGGTTTGGCTATCAAGTACCGAAATATTTATTAAGGCACTATATTTACTACGAGTAATGCCATAGGTTTTGGCAACTTCCGGGGCAAGAAAAGCCGTGTTGACTACAATATAGTGAACATCCCAGCTTCCCAGCGTCTGTTTTTGCTCGGCCTTGGCTGGCAGAGCAAAACCGAGGGTGATGCATAAAATAAACAACCAGCTTTTATTCATTTGCAGCGGCATCGCATCGCTTCTCCAACTTTTCACTGTTTAATAAAGCCCAAAGGTGTCTTGCAACAGCAACTGAATGAACTGCAACGCTATGATTGCCACCAGCACAGAAAGATCGAGACCGCCAAGAGGAGGAATAATTCTTCTAATAGGAGCAAGAAAGGGTTCAGTTAACTGGTGCAATACGTATTCGATGGGGCTTTGTCCTTGCGATACCCAACTTAAAATTGCCCGCAGGATCAGTACCCAAAAGACGAGTGACAAAAATTCTTTCACAACATCCGCCAGTGCTAGTATTACGATGGCTAGGGGATTAAAAGCGCCGCTGCCAAAAACCAGCGACAGCGTGATCAATTTAGCTGCAGCCACTAACAGCGCCAGCACAAAGGTGGCGGTGTCAAAACTTCCCATAGAAGGAATGATTCTGCGTAGCGGCGCTACGATAGGATGCGTCGCCTTAACCACAAATTGACTTAGCGGATTATAAAAGTCGGCACGGACCAACTGTAACCACAACCGCAAAAGCACCACCATAAGATAAAGGTTGAATAAGGTGCTGATAAGAAAAACTGATGCGCTCATCTGTTATTGTTCCTGAAATTAAGCTTAAAGCTGTTTAGCCATTTCTTCTGCGCGAGCTACGGCTGCGCGCATTGCTTTAGCGACAGTGTCTGATAAACCTTCGTCGATTAGTGTGTTACACGCTGCCGCCGTAGTGCCGCCTTTAGACGTAACTTGGGCGCGCAGCTCGCTTAATTCAAGATTTTGATTGTGACAAACCATTTCAGCTGCGCCTAACATGGCCTGCTGAACCATCTTTCTGGCGATGTCTTTTTCAAAACCCATATTCATCGCTTCTTCTTGCATGGCTTGCAAAAATAAAAAGAAGTAAGCGGGGCTGCTACCGGCGGCGGCAATAACACCATTAATACCCTCTTCCTGCTCCACCCAAACCGTTTCGCCCACGCTGCCCATAACATCATCCACATATTGCTTGTCTGCAGCGCTTACTTTGTCATCAGCATACATGCCTGACATTCCTTTACCTAACAAACTGGGCGTATTGGGCATAATTCTAACCACCGGATAATCGCCGCCTAACATCGCCTGCAACCGGGCAACGGGTAATCCTGCGGCAATAGATAAAAATAGCTTGTCGGAAAGATTGTTGTTCTGAAGCGCCTGACACATCTCTCCCATCATCTGCGGTTTAACTGCCAGCACAATAGCATCGGCAAACTGACAAGCTTCATCATTCGATTGCGAGGTATGAATGCCAAAATCTTTTTTCAATGCGTCAAGCTTGGGTGTAGACGGATTACTCGCGAGAATATTTTCCTGGCTATATCCCGATTGAATCAGGCCACTGATTATGCTGCGGCTCATGTTTCCAGCGCCAATGAAAGCAAGTTTCTTCTGTTGCATGTATACCCTTATTTTGTTCTGAAGTTAAATCGGGTTGAGCGCTCTACTTCTATTGTAAAGTCACGGGTTCTCAACTGGCGATGCTGGATTTACCGTGAACCGAAAATCGCACTGCCAATTCTTACCATTGTGGAACCGTGTTGTATTGCTTCTTCCATATCACCGCTCATTCCTACGGACAGGGTATCAAAATTGCTCAGCTTTGTACGGTATTGAGCAAACAATTTGGCCAGCTGAGCCAGAGTTTCAGCCTGTGCTGACGGCGCTGCATCAGCTTTAGGAATTGCCATCAAGCCCCGCAATTGCAGGCGCTCCATTGCGGTAATGGCATCAAGAAGCCCCGGTAATTCGACGGGCAAAATACCGGCTTTGCTGTCTTCTTCATCAATATTAAGTTGAATACACACTTGCAGCGGCGGTAATGACGAAGGCCGCTGATCGTTTAAGCGCCGCGCAATTTTCTCGCGGTCAACAGACTGAACCCAATGAAAATGTTCCGCTACCACCTTGGTTTTGTTGGATTGCAATGGCCCGATAAGATGCCATTCGATATCGCTGTACGCCTGAAGCTGCTGGATTTTATCTATGCCTTCCTGCACGTAGTTTTCGCCAAAAGAACGTTGTCCGGCTTCATACGCAAGCTTGATATCAGATACGGGTTTAGTCTTGCTCACCGCTAGTAATTGCACCGATTTTGGTGGACGATGGGCGCTGGCAGTAGCCTGATCTATACGCCCGTAGGCGGATATCAGTCGTTCTGCTATTGTTTGCATTATTCACCTGAATTATTGGAGAAGTTGCTGTGGATATTACCGAACTTTTAGCATTCAGTGTTAAAAATAACGCATCAGACCTGCACCTTTCGGCTGGTCTTCCCCCCATTATTCGGGTTGATGGCGAAATGCGTCGGCTAAATATTCCGGCACTTGATCACAAGCAGGTACATGCGCTGATTTACGAAATCATGAACGATATGCAGCGCAAAGAATATGAAGAAAATTTTGAGACCGATTTTTCTTTTGAAGTAAAAGATTTGTCTCGTTTTAGGGTTAACGCATTTATTCAAAACCGCGGTGCGGCGGCTGTACTTCGTACTATTCCCAGCAAAGTGCTGACGCTGGATGACTTGGGTGCGCCGCAGATTTTTAAGAGTATCATCAATCAGCCAACCGGTCTGGTGCTGGTAACAGGGGCGACTGGGTCGGGTAAAAGTACCACCTTAGCTGCCATGATTGATCATATTAACTCTACCAAACGTGAGCATATTCTTACCATTGAAGACCCCATAGAATTTGTGCATGACAACAAGCTGAGCCTACTGAATCAACGGGAAGTGCACCGAGATACAAAGAGCTTCTCCAATGCGCTACGTTCTGCACTGCGGGAAGATCCTGACGTCATTCTGGTGGGCGAGCTGCGGGATCTGGAAACCATCCGTTTAGCCATGTCGGCTGCAGAAACCGGTCATTTAGTTTTTGGCACGCTGCACACGAACTCTGCTCCTAAAACCATTGATCGTATTATTGATGTTTTTCCGGCAGAAGAAAAATCCATGGTGCGCTCTATGCTATCTGAATCGCTGCGCGCAGTTATTTCGCAGACACTGCTGAAAAAGATAGGTGGCGGACGGGTGGCGGCTCACGAAATTATGTTGGGTATTCCAGCCATTCGAAATCTGATCCGGGAAGATAAAGTGCCGCAGATGTATTCGGTTATTCAGACTGGTCAGGCTCACGGCATGCAGACGATGGATCAATGTTTACAGAAGCTGGTGGCAATGGGCGCCATTTCGCAGCAGGATGCGGCTGCGAAATCGATTGATAAACAAGCCACCAGTAAGTTTTAGGAGCTATCATGTTAGACGGGTTTCTTGAGAACATGGTGGCGCAGTCAGCCTCTGATTTATTTGTGACGGCAGGCTTTCCGGTCAGTGCAAAAATTAATGGTCAGCTTACGCCGCTAACTGCTCATGCGCTTTCTGAAGAAGATGCACTTGCCCTTGTTCATCAAGCCATGAATGAAAAGCAACAGCAAGAATTCCATCATACCAAAGAATGTAATTTTGCTATTGCTCGCGAAGGTGTAGGACGTTTTCGTTGCAGTGCTTTTTGGCAGCGGGATCAAGCCGGCATGGTTGTTCGTCGCATTGTTACTCAAATCCCCAAGGCCGATGAGCTGGGGCTGCCTGAGGTGCTGAAAAACGTAATTATGTCAAAACGCGGGCTGGTGCTTTTTGTGGGCGGAACCGGTACCGGAAAATCCACCTCGTTGGCCGCGCTTATTGGACATCGCAATGAACATTCCAAAGGCCATATTCTCACTATTGAAGACCCCATTGAATTTGTTCATGAACACCGAAACTGTGTAATAACACAGCGTGAAGTAGGTATTGATACGCAATCTTTTGATGATGCGTTGAAAAGCTCCTTGCGGCAGGCACCGGACGTTATTTTGATTGGTGAAATCCGTTCCATGGAAACCATGGAATACGCCATGTCATTTGCCGATACGGGCCACTTATGTGTGGCGACGCTGCACGCGAATAACGCTAACCAAGCCATCGAGCGGATTATGCATCTGGCGCCCAAAGATATGCACGATAAACTGCGCTTTGACCTCAGCCTGAACATTCGCGCAATAGTGGCACAGCAACTGGTTCCCACTGTCGACGGAAAGGGCAGGGTAGCTGCGATTGAAATTTTGTTGAACTCACCGTTGGTTGCAGACCTTATTCAACGTAATGAAATTGGTAGCCTGAAAGAAGCCATGAAAAAGGGGCGGGAAATGGGCATGCAGAGCTTTGATATGGCGCTTTATGATTTGTACAAAGCGGGCAGAATTGATCTCGATCAGGCGTTACATCACGCAGATTCGCCAAACGATTTACGCCTAATGATAAAACTGGATTCAGGAGACGGTTCTGGATTGGGATCGTTATCCAATGTATCGATTGATTTAGATTAAAGCTAACTCACGCGCTTTACCGTAGAAATATCATGCACAAGCTTTTTGGTCACGACGACCGTTTTCTGTTACAACGATTACGTAGCGAACTGGATGCGCTGGGGATACCGTATCTGGTAAAAAACGAATTTGCCGGTGGGGCGGTAGGTGAATTGCCTTGGCAGGATGTACAACAGGAAATATGGCTGCTTGATGAGGCGTGGTTTCATAAAGCCTCGCAAGTGGTGGTTGGACTTATTGATTGCCTGGCTGACCCACAAACCGGCGCCTGGGTATGTGAAAATTGCGGCGAAAATAACGACGGTGGATTCGATATTTGCTGGCACTGTCAGCATAGTCGTCCCACCTGAAGAAAGTCAGTATTGAAGGTCAGCCCAGCTGCTAAAAATCACACAGGCAGAAACACTGTCTATTTTCTCTTTTGTCAGTTTTTTATAGCCGCCAAGCTCAAATAACATTGCTTTTGCATCTGCGGTAGTCAAGCGTTCATCGCAAGTTTCCACTTTCACTTTAAAGCGGCCATGAAGACGATTAGCAAATTTCTTCACCCGTTGGGTAATATCCTGTTCCGTGCCATCCATATTCAGTGGCAACCCAACAACTACCACATCCGGTTGCCACTCTTCATATAGTTTTTCTATCAGTGACCAGTCTGGAATGCCATCACGGGCTTTCAGCGCAGCAAGAGGAAATGCCGTTCCGGTGACTTCTTGTCCAACTGCCACGCCAATGCTCTTTGTACCAAAATCAAACGCCAGCACAGTACGCTGGCCCTCGTCAGCCATCTTTGCGCTCAGGCATGACCAACCTGCGGGGCAAGTTGCCAAACGTCGATACCCAGTTTATTCACTGCCGCTTGCCAGCGCTGATGAATGGGAGTGTTAAAAAGAATCTGTTCGTCTGCTTCAATAATCAGCCACGCATTTTCCTGCATCTCCTGCTCTAACTGACCGGCAGACCATCCCGCGTAACCCAGCGCAATGAGCGAATTATCAGGTCCGGTTTTGCTGCCAATCGCGGTAATAATGTCTTTGGAAGTGGTAACAACGATATCCGGAGCCAGCTCAAGACTCGATCCCCACTCGCCCTGTTTATTATGCAGAACGAAACCGCGTTCCTGATTAACCGGGCCTCCCGCCAGAATAATCTGCTCGGCGCATTCTTCTGCCACAATGGCATCTTTGTCGGTTTGATCCAACAGTTGTCTTAGTGTCATAGTAGAGGGCTGATTCACCACTATACCCATGGCACCTTCCGCGTTGTGCTCACACACGTAAGTTAACGATCTTGAAAAATACGGATCGTCAAGCGAGGGCATGGCAATCAGAAAGTGGTTTTGCAGGCTTTTTAAATCAGTCATCAGTCACCTCTTTTTTGACTAACTTTCCTTCAATGGCGTCAAATAGCATTGCCATTATATTGATATCGTAATGCGCTTCTATTTCTCTTACGCATGTAGGGCTGGTAATGTTTATTTCGGTAATTTTATCGCCTATTACATCCAGGCCCACAAACAGCAAACCATGTTTTTTCAGTACCGGCGCAATAGCTTCTGCCAATGCCCGATCACTTTCGCTGATGGGTTGAGGCCGGCCCGTCCCTCCCACTGCAAGATTGCCACGGGTTTCACCTTTAGTCGGTAATCTGGCCAGACAATAGGGCACTACTTCACCGTCCACAATTAACACTCGTTTATCGCCATCTTTAATAGCAGGGAGATATTCCTGAACCATCATATATCTTCGGCCCAGTTGCGTTAGCGTTTCAATCACTACACCCAGATTGTTGCCATCGGGCTTTATGCGAAAAATTGAAGCACCGCCCATACCATCGAGAGGCTTACAAATAATATCCTGATGCTTTTCGTGAAACGCGCGGACTAACGCCGGCTTTTGCGTCACCATCGTAGCGGGAATGAGATCTTTAAACCATGAAGTGAAGAGCTTTTCGTTATAGTCCCTCAGCGCGTGAGGCCGGTTCACCACAAAAGCCCCTTCCTCTTCAGCCAACGAGAGCATTTGTGTGGCATACAAATATTCACTGTCGAAAGGGGGATCTTTACGCATCAATAGTACATCAATACTCGCTAAGGCAATTGTCTCTTCCATTGCCAGAGTGTAAAAATCGGTGGCTTGATCCGTTGCTGATACCTTCCTCGCAACACCCATTGGCTTACCGTTATCCAAATATAAATCGCCGGGTTCAAAATAGTAAACGGTAGCACCGCGACGTTGTGCTTCCAGAATCATGGCAAAGCTAGTGTCTTTGGAAGGTTTTATCTTAGCGATGGGATCCATCACTATGCCAACGGTATAGCTCATATTCAGAGTTCTCTTTATCGGGATTCGCAGTCCTAACTATGGCGGCATAGCAATTTATTTCAAGCGGCTTTAACCGGCAATTATCCTGAAATTATTTTAATAATCACCGTGTAGCGCTTGTAAGATACTTAATCCGGCAATTGCTGCTGTCTCTGTTCTTAATATTCGCGGTCCCATACTGGTAGCGGCATAGCCGCATTCCTGCGCCTGATGAATTTCTGTTTCGGAAAGACCGCCCTCCGGGCCAATCAGCAAGCGGTATCCGTGGGAGCTGTAGGGTGTGTTAGCTAAGGGATGTTCAGCATCAGGTGCCAACACTAAACGAGAAGCCTGCGTGGAGCTGGCGAGCCATTGACTTAATGACGTCACCGGATGCAGGGCGGGAATGGTATTGCGGCCACTTTGTTCACAGGCCCCCAAAATTATCTTCTGCCATTGATGGTGCTTTTTCTCCCAGCGTTTCTCATCCAGTTTGACAGCGCAGTGTTGCGTTAACAATGGCGTGATTTCAGTCACGCCCAGCTCAACGCTCTTTTGCAATACGGTGTCCATGCGGTCACCCTTTGAAATGCCTTGCCCCAAATGCAAAAAGAGAGGAGATTCTTTGGATAATGACAAACAAGCATCCGCTTCTACCGTAACCTGTCTGCGACTGACACTGATTATTTGTGCGCTGTACTCATTCCCGTCGCCGTTAAACAGTACCACTGGATGGTTTGCTTTCAATCGTAATACTGTTGCAACGTGATGTGCAGCGTCATCGGACAGATCAAATTCACTGTCTAAAACAATAGTAGCAGGATGAAAAAGGCGGGGGATTCGCATATTGCAGATACAACGATTTATGAATAGTGAACTAATGATACCGATAGAAGAACGACTGACGCAATGCTAAATAGCTTTTCTCAAGGAAAACCATTTTACTTCGACAGAGCGTCAGTGACCTTCGGGATCAGTGTAGATGGGCCGCGGCAGAGTTTGCCTTTTTCGTCATGTGAGACATCGGTTGACGTGAGGGCAATTGCGCAGTCTTTCTTGCATGAATGGTGTTTCTGCCTTTATCTGCTGACAGAGCATAGGCTAAAAGCAAAAGTACGATTAAAAAAAGTATAGTTAGAAATAACATTTTCTAGTCCTTTAAAAACATTTATAAACTAACGATCACAGTAGCTAAAAAACAAACCAGGACCGAGTTGTTGCCTTCTGTATAACAACGAGTTTTTGTCTAGCGGACTTCTGAACTTACGTCTACACCCTTACTACTGCTAGCTCTAACACTCTAGTAGAGAGTGACAAACTATAGTGGAAATTTTAGAATTTTCCAGCTTCCAAGGTCCTGCTGGAATGGTTTTTTTTAAGCGTTTTAAAATCAGCAGCTTGCAGATAAACGATTTTGTCTGCACGTACGTAAACGGGTATGATGACAACCGCAGGACCAGCACTGCGGATTAAAGCCGGTTTGCTTGCTATCTGATAAATGCGTTGCGCCTGTAGCTTAAAGGCTGGTATTTTTATTTTACTCTATCAACTGGAAAGGGCAGGTGAACTGCCAAGGGGCTTATGGAAAACTTTTCAATGTTTAATGCTGATGATCTAGAACGTTACATGCATGTATATGCGATTCCCTGGGCTATTAATATCGCCATGGCAATTGTTATTTACGTTGTGGGCCGATTAATTGTCGGGCTGCTTCTGTCGATCTTTAGACGTCTGATGGCACGGTCTAAATATGATGAAATGCTAATCAATTTCCTTGAGTCAATCATCAGCGCAATTTTGATGCTGTTTGTTATTGTTGCCTCATTAGACCAACTAGGCGTCGATACCACCTCATTAGTAGCGATAGTGGGTGCTGCCGGTTTGGCTATTGGCTTGTCGCTGCAAGATTCACTTAAGAATTTCGCCGCTGGCGTGATGTTACTGGTATTCAAGCCCTTTAAAGCAGGCAACTATGTGGACGTTGCGGGAACCAGTGGTATTGTGCAGAAAATTGGCATTTTCACTTCCACACTGACGTCGCTGGATAACAAAGAAATCATTATTCCCAATGGAAAAATCTATAACGACAATATTACCAATTATTCGGCGAAAGAGACGCGGCGCTGCGATATGATGTTTGGCATTGGTTATGACGATGATTTATTAAAAGCCAAGCGTGTGTTGCAGGAACTTGTCGACTCTGAAGAGCGTATTCTTAAAGAGCCAGCTTGTTTAATTGGGGTGGCAGAGTTGGGCGACAATTCGGTGAATTTTACCGTTCGTCCCTGGGTAAAAGCGGCGGATAACCTGGCTGTAAGATTGGCCTTTACTGAAGCCGTTAAACTGCGTTTTGATGAAGAAGGTATTTCTATCCCTTACCCACAAATGGATGTTCATTTCTTTAAAGAAGCGGATAACACCAAGCAAGAAGAAAACAAACAACTTGCAGGTTAATGGTTACTGCCAACGTTTGTTTCTGTAATGAAGTTGGCTTGTGTACAAAAAAACGCCACTGCTATTTCAGTGGCGTTTTTTTAATGGCTTATTGTATCAGGCTTTGCAGTTCGGGCGATTACTGGTTTTCTGGTAATCTACCAGCGCTGCGTCCATATTAGACTGCAGGTTTTCAATTCGTGACTGTGGAGCCGGGTGAGTAGAAAGAATTTCCATAGGTTGATCACCGCCGCTGGCGGCTTCCATGTTTTTCCATAATTCCACGGATTGACGAGGGTCAAAACCTGCCTGGGCCATCATCGCCAGGCCAATAAGATCGGCCTCGGATTCGTGAGTACGGCTAAAGGGAAGCTCAACTCCCACCTGTACTCCCATTCCTATTGCGGCCATAATCGGGTCAGATTGCGCTACCTCGTTTGCGGCTAAGACCTGACCTACCGCCTGCGTGCCCATATCAATTATGGTAGATTGTGACATCCGTTCATTACCGTGTTCGGCGATAACATGACCCACTTCATGCCCAATAACAGCGGCAAGCTGACTCTGGTTTTTCGCCACATTCAGTAAGCCGGTGTAAACACCAATCTTTCCGCCGGGTAACGCAAAAGCATTGACCTGCTCATCTTCAAAAACCACTACTTCCCACTGGCCGCTGAACACAGTTGCAGGAACCAAAGGAGTAATGGCTCTGGCAACGCATTGAACATAATCATTCTGCACGGCTTTGTTGGAAACTTTTAGCTCATCCTTCATGCTGGTAAAAGCCTGATCACCCATCTCAGCGAGTTGGTCATCGGAATAGAGTAATACCTGGTGCCTGCCAGTGGGCGATGTGGCACATGCACTAAGGAATATTGTCAGTGACATGACGATAGCGGTTTTTATTCTGACTAACATAGTGTTTCCTTCATAGTTTAATCCTCAGTATCTGTGATAAATGACAGATAACGTATTGAGTTTACTGTTATACCTATCCACTGGCTATACGTAAGGTTCAACTAAATAGCTTGCTGGACAATGAGCATTAGGGAAAGTTAGCCGCTACACATTGGGTATAGGCTTTCTGGTGCAGGTCGTATTGTTGATTGCACTGTTCACTTCATAAATATGTCACACTACCTCACTACATTGTTTTTTCTATCATTTTTGTAATTTCACATTTGCGGGGCTACTTGTGGGCAGTCACTAGTTAGTTGCAATGGACATAACATAATCTTCATAACAACGAAAAGAGAAAAACAATGACATATCACCATATCTTTAAAAAGAGCGTGCTCGCAGTAATGGTTTTGGCAACCCTGAGTGGTTGTAGCTTGAGTGGGGATGACGGCGAGCCTGGTCCTCAAGGCGAACAAGGCATACCAGGAGAAGACGGCCAGAGCGCGAGCAATGCTCTTTTATTTGATATAGTCGGCCGAGCCAAGATCGGTGGTGTAGGAGCAGCGGAAATCGTCCAATATCATTCTGCTACGCACACGGTTTATGCAACCAACAGTGCCGACGGAACGATTTCTGTCATTAGCCTGGCAGAACTGACAACAGAGGCACTGGAGTCTCCTACGTCGGATGCCAATCTTGCTGCTACAGCAATTACACTGCCTGAAGAGGTTGATGGCGTTGCTTTAGGGGGATTAACCAGTATTGCGGTGAAAGGCGACCTGATGGCTGTGGCAATTCCCGCAGCAGCCAAATCTGACGACGGGTTTGTGCTGTTTTATAACGGTTTGGACAGCGCTAGCCCGACGTTCTTGTCTTCCGTACAGGTGGGAAACCTACCTGATATGGTCACCTTCACACCGGATGGCAACAACGTTCTTAGCGCAAATGAAGGTGAGCCTTCCAGCGATTACACGCTAGACCCAGAGGGCTCAATTTCAGTAATTGCAATTGCTGAGGGTGTTCCTGCTGAGACAGCATCACAGGTGACGTTTACTGATTTTAATGACGCTAAAACTGAGCTGCTTGCACAGGGAATGCATTTTCCTAACCCCAGCGGACGCACGATAAAAGGCACGGCGATTGCCACTACGGTCGCACAAGATCTTGAACCGGAATATATCAGTGCCACCGATACTAAAGCGTATGTGACATTGCAGGAAAATAACGGCATTGCGGTGATTGATCTTGAAACTCTTTCCGTGTCAATCATGGGGCTGGGGGTAAAAGACTGGGGCGAATATTCAATAGACGCTCAGGAAGAAGGCAGCGTGAGCTTTGGGAAATACCCGGGCCTGTATGGCATCTATATGCCTGACACTATCGCTCACACGCAATGGAAAGGCGCGGCTTTTTTACTGACTGCCAACGAAGGTGACGCTAGAGAATATTGGTTTGAATCCGCAGATGAAGCTAGCTGTATTAGCGATGGAGGTTTAGAGTTCGATGATGGCGAATGTCTGGCATATATCGATGAAACGAAAGTTGAAGATTTAACTGCAGCGGCCAATTCACCGTTAAACGATCTTCAGGCCATTGGCGAAGCAGATGATCTACGCGTCTCCATAGCCATGGGTGATGAAAACAGCGATGGCGAATATGACGCAGCCTATTCCTATGGGGCGCGATCGTTTTCAGTGTGGGATCAGAATGGTCAGCTAATTTTCGATTCCGGCGACGATTTTGAACGAATCACGGCCTCCATACACGGCACCGCGTTCAATAATGGCGATGAAGAAAACGAAGGCGATTCTCGCTCTGAGAACAAAGGGCCGGAGCCCGAAGCGTTAACTGTGGGCACTTTTGGTGAAAATACCTACGCTTTTATTGGCACCGAGCGTATGGGCGGTATTTTTGTCTATGATGTAACTAATCCCTATTCGGTGTCCTTCGTTGATTATATTATCAACCGTGATCTGACCGAAGGGCTAAGTGAGGAAGGTGGCATCGGCGATCTTGCGCCAGAAAGCCTGCTTTTTGTGCCTGCAGAGGAAAGCCCTAACGGTAACGCACTGCTTGTTGTAGGAAACGAAATCAGTGGTTCTGTATCGGTATGGCAGGTTCAGCGCCAATAGCTGTTTCTGCTTAGATCGAGTAAATGCGATGGCGCCTAAAGGCGCTATTTTTGTTTCGATGACTTTTTCTTCACAAAACGCTAAGCTATGTCTTAACGGGTTCCTTTCGCTACTACGAACCATAGCTATGGGCACAGTAGGTGTGGAAAATCCCCCACAGAATATAACTACAAGAGAGATCGTCATGTCTCATCACATCGTGATTAGCGGGGTGGGTGTCTGGAACCCCGAGTATACAATTACCAATGAAGAACTGGTGGAAAGCTACAATGCTTATGCTGACGCTTTCAATGAAACCAATAAAGCAAAGATTGAAGCAGGAGAGCTTGCAGCGAAACCTCATTCCAGCGCTGAATTTATTGAAAAAGCCAGTGGTATTAAGCAGCGGTACATTTATCAGAAAGAAGGGGCATTGGACATAAACCGCATGCGGCCGCTTATCGCTGAGCGCGAAGAGGACGCATTATCCAATCAGGCTGAAATAGCAATTGCGGCAGCAAAAAAAGCCCTGAAAGCCGCAAACAAAACGGGCCAGGACATTGATGCCGTTATTGTTTCCTGCGCTTATACCCAGCGCTCATATCCTGCAATTGCCATTGAAGTGCAGCATGAATTAGGTATCACCGGTTTTGGCTTTGATATGTTAGTGGCATGTTCGGCGGCTACCTTCGGAATGCACCGGGCGTACGAGATGATTGCCGCCGGTAATGCTAAATGTGTACTGGTAATTAACCCGGAGCTCGTGTCGCCGCAAATCAATTACACAGACAGAGACAGCCACTTTATTTTTGGCGATGTGGCCACGGCGACGATTCTCGAGAACGCCAGTACCGCGAATGGGCCCCACATATTCAAGGTGCTGAGCACTAAAGCGCTAACGCAGTATTCCAACAATATCCGCTCGAATTTTGGCTATATCAGCCGGGCCAATGATGTCGACCCTTATGGTGCAGATAAGCTCTTCCACCAGGCTGGACGTAAGGTGTTTAAAGAAGTTTGCCCTATGGCGGCAGAACATATTGAACAGCACCTTGCTAAGCATCATCTCGCGCCGGGGGATGTGCGCCGCTGGTGGCTGCACCAGGCAAACATCAATATGAATCTACTGATTTGTAAGCGGCTGTTAGGTCGTGAAGCGACAGCAGACGAAGCACCAATTGTACTGGATGAATATGCCAATACGGCTTCGGCAGGATCGGTCATCGCGTTTGCCTTGCATCATAAAGATCTGCAATCCGGCGATTACGGCGTACTGTGTTCATTCGGCGCAGGCTATTCGATTGGCAGTTTGGTGTTGCAAAAACAATAATAAGCTGACGCACTAACCGCGGTTGTGTGATGTAATACTAATCCACATTGACTTGTGTGAGCACACATCAATGCGGATTAGTATAAAAGGAATAGTATGATTTCAGATATCGGCTACGGGCTAAATTCATTAGCCTATCTGATACTGGTGCTGCTGCTGTTTACCGTGCGTAAATCCGGCCTCGCCAAGTACCTGCTGTTATTGGCGACTATAGCCACAATGCTGTGGTCGCTGGGTTTTGTGACAATTCTGTTTGGGCCAATTAGTAAGCATTATCTGCTTACTGCCGATGCAGTGAAGCCACTGGTTTGGCTGCTGTTTATTGCCAGTTGCCTTCGCAACGATTTTGGTACGCTTTGGGAAGTGCTCCGGCGTCCCGCTACGTTGTTTATTTTACTTCCCCCCGTGGCTACGCTGCTGCTGCCTTATCTCATTGTAATGGAAGAATCCTGGCGCTTTCTTTTGCTCACCGTATTAGCGCTTGAAGTCCTTATTTTGCTGGAAGTGCTTTACCGCCAATCCGGAGATGATCAGTGGGCCTACAAACCTCTGGTACTCTACCTTGGCGCCACCCACCTGTTTGAATTTGTTATGTATGCCAATGCCACCATGGTTAATCAGGTAGAGCTGGCCTACATTGCCTCTCGTGGCTATATATATCTGCTATTAATGCCATTGTTAATCGTCGCCATTCGCCGCATCAAGCACTGGGGGGTAGATATCTTTATTTCCCGCGATGTGGTGCTGCACAGTTCTTTACTGATGGTAGCGGGGGTATATCTGTTCATTATGGCGCTGGTAGGATACGCCATTAATTATCTGGGCGGGAACTGGAGTACGCCGGTCCAAACCGTGCTAATTGTGCTGTCGCTCGCGCTGCTGGCCACGGTAATGTTATCCAACAGCGTTCGCACACGTATGAAGGTGTTTATTACCAAACACTTTTTCGCCAACCAGTTTGATTACCGGGTAGAGTGGGTAAAGCTCACTCAGGCGCTTTCTTCGCAAACAACGGCAATGCCGGAAGTGTATCAAAACGCATTACAAGGCACGCTTGGCGCAATTAATTACGAAATGGGGATGCTGGTAAAGGTGTCAGGAATGGATGTAGAAGTCTTGTCCAATAAAAACATGACGCTGCTTAACCCAAGTGAAGAAATAATCGTTAAGCAGCTGAAGACCTTTTGCCTGCGCACATCCTGGTTAATTGATATTCAGGAGTACAAGATAAAGCCGTTTAATTACGATGGACTGCAATTAGACAGGACGGCCCTGGCGCAGTGTGATTTTCAACTGGCTTTACCGTTTTTTAATCAGGACACTATCTGGGGTTTTGCTCTGCTTAAGCCCAAAGACAGCGAAATTATTGCACTTAACTGGGAAGTCAGAGATTATCTTACCGCCGTAACGGAACAGGTGGGAACCTATATTTTTCATCATGAAGCGGCGAAATCAGTGGCTGAAAACGCCCAATTTGCGGCCTTCAATCGTATGTCTGCCTTTGTACTGCATGACCTAAAAAATGTCATGGCTCAGATCGATCTAATTTTGTGCAATGCAGAACAGCACAAGCAAAATCCTGAGTTTATTGAAGATACCTTTGAAACATTGCATTATACCAAGGCGCGAATGGATAAAATGCTGCGCCAGCTTACAGAGAAAAAAGTCGATGAAGCAGGAATTTTCTCCGCTTACCGGCTTGCTCCGTTAATTGAAAGAGTGGTGGAAACGCGCTGCCAGTCACTTTTACCACGCCCTAGCCTGCGATGTGAAGAAGACGCAGACGTCGTGGTTGATCAGGAAAAGTTTGCCAATGTGATTTATCATCTTATCAGCAATGCCCAGCAAGCGACGCCGGATGATGGTAATGTTGACGTTACGTTGCAGCTGGATTTGGTGAATAATCGCCAACTCGTCGTTATTTCTGACACCGGTTGCGGCATGGATAAAACGTTCATCGAAGAACGCTTATTTAAGCCTTTTGATACCACTAAAGGCAATGCCGGGATGGGAATTGGCGCATACGATGCGAAGAATTATATGGAATCGATAGGTGGGAAGCTGGCTGTGGAAAGCGAAGTTGGCCAGGGCAGCACCTTTACCCTCGCTTTTCCGCTGGATTAAGCGACAATCTATCGATAGTAGTAATGAAAGACTTAAACGGGATCAAGCGGATGACGGACACCATTCTTGTTGTAGATGACGACTTAGGTATCCAGAAACAACTAAAATGGAGTTTTACAGATTATGACGTGGTGTTTGCTGATGATAGAACTTCAGCGATAGCGCAGTTGCGTCGCCATGAACCGAAAGTGGTAACGTTGGATTTGGGGTTACCTCCCGATCCCGCTAACGCCTCGGAAGGTCTGAAAACTCTGGAAGAAATTATCGCTCTGGCACCACGTACCAAAGTTATTGTGGTCACTGGAAATAACGATAAGGTCAATGCATTAAAGGCAATTGACTTAGGGGCATACGATTTTTATCAGAAACCCATTGATTCAGATACCATTAAGCTACTGGTTCATCGAGCGCTGAATCTGTTTAATTTGGAAA
This sequence comes from Alteromonas pelagimontana, assembly GCF_002499975.2. Lineage (NCBI taxonomy): Bacteria > Pseudomonadati > Pseudomonadota > Gammaproteobacteria > Alteromonadales > Alteromonadaceae > Alteromonas > Alteromonas pelagimontana. The sequence goes on along the minus strand of NZ_CP052766.1, from coordinate 922,664 downwards.
ATGAAAACCGGATTCTGGCAAAAGCGCGCCCAAGCATGGGCCGTATTATCGGCAACAGCGAATCTATTCAAAAAGTGATGCGCAAAGCAGAAAAAATTGCCGGTACCGACATCAGCACGCTGTTGCAAGGAGAAAGTGGCACCGGGAAAGAGGTGTTTGCCAGAAGCATCCATGAACATAGCCCTCGCAAAGACAAGCCTTTTATTGCAATCAACTGTGCGTCAATTCCTGAAAACCTGCTGGAAAGCGAGTTGTTTGGTTATGAAAAAGGGGCATTTACCGGCGCAAATAAAACGACCTTAGGCAAAATTGAAACCGCCCAGGGCGGCACATTATTTCTTGATGAAATTGGCGATATGCCTATTGGTCTGCAGGCAAAGATGCTGCGCTTTTTGCAAGAGCGAGTAATAGAGCGGGTAGGCGGCAGAGCTGAGATTCCTGTAGATATACGCTTAGTATGCGCAACTCACAGAGATCTGCAAAATATGGTGGCAGAGGAAACATTTCGCGAAGATTTATATTATCGCATTGGTGAAATACCCATTTTCATTCCCCCGCTAAGAGAGCGGGAACAGGACATCATTCTGCTGGCAAGAACATTTTTAAATCAATATCGTGAAGAGTTTGGCGCAAAAGCAAAAAGTTTTTCTGAAGGGGCAATTCAAGCCATGCTGGCGCATAAGTGGCCGGGCAATATTCGCGAACTTCAGAATAAGCTCAAGTCAGCGGTAATTATGGCCGAAGGCACAGTGGTACAAGCCGAAGATTTAGGTTTAATGGCGCCGCGGGGCGAAAATGAACCTGAAACACTAAACCTTCGGGAGGTCAGGGAGCGGGCCGAAAGCCGAGCGATTCGCCGGGCTTATCAAGCGGCTGATAAAAATATGTCAAAAACTGCTGAGCTCTTGGGGGTAACGCGGCCCACGCTGTATTCGTTAATCGATAAGTATCATCTGGAAGATATTAAAACCGGGGTTTGACTGTAGTAGGAATCTTGAGGCGGTTGCAGCCCCTGGGTGTCGTTGGGTATTGACTTATACACGATCTGACAGTCTCTTGAGTACGTATAGCGGACATTTCGTATTCTTTCCCATGAAAACACAGTATATGGTTTTTCTGTGGAAACGAGTGTTACTATGAAGTCTCAGTAATAAGCTGTTATGTGCCAGCGCACTAATTAAGTAAAGGAGTACTTCATTGAAAATCTCTAAGCTAGATTTAATCAATTTCCGTGGTTATAGAAATGTAAGCGTTGAATTTGATGAAAACTTTAATGTCATCATTGGTAAGAATGATATTGGGAAGTCAACAATTCTTGAATCTTTAGAAATATTTTTCAACAACGAAACGGTAAAAATAGATATTGATGATTATAATGTTCATGCCGCCGATGAAAAACATATGGCTATTCAGGTTAGTTTTAGGCCTGAAGATAAAGAATATACAATTGATACTATCCCAACAGTCCTGAATAAAGAATATTTACTTGATTCTAATGGTCACCTGTCTATTAAAAAAGTCTGGGACTGCTCAAAAGATAAGCTTACAGCCGCATCTTTAAAAACCTACCTTGTGGCTAACTACCCAACAAAATTTGAAAGTCCTTTGATATCAATGAAGATTGCTGATCTTAAAAAGTTATTAGCGGATTATGCAGATAGACTTGATGTTGACGAAGTAAAGAAAAACAAAAGCTCATCTATAAGGCAAGCAATTTACGCTGTTGAGGATATAGATAATTTATATGAAATTGATCTACCAATTGACAAGGAAGACGGGAAAAAGATTTGGGAGTCTCTAAAACTGGACTTGCCTCTATTTTTTCTTTTTCAATCAGATAGAGCGAATAAGGATTCAGATAAAGAAGTGCAAGATCCTTTAAAGGCTATTACTAAAACCGCAATAAGCCAACTGCAAGCAGAACTTGACGACGTAAAAGAGCAAATAAGGACTAAAGCAGAGCTACTAGGGTTAAAAACTCTCGAAAAATTGAAAGAAATGAGTCCAGAAATTGCTGACGTCCTCTCTCCTGAAATGTCTCATAAGCCTTGGGAGTCTCTATTTTCATTTTCTTTTAATTGTGATGATGGCATTCCCATTAACAAAAGAGGGAGTGGAGTAAGAAGGCTGATATTGCTTAACTACTTCAGAGCAGAAGCAGAAAGAAAGAATTCTGACGACAGAAATGTAATTTACGCCATTGAAGAGCCTGAAACTTCGCAACATCCAACATGGCAAGTCGAATTGTTCAATGCATTAGTTGAGCTTTCTGAAAATGAGAGTACCCAAGTATTGATAACAACACATAGCCCGTCTCTCGCAGGATTAGTAAATACAGATAAAATTAGATTTATAAATAAAGTTGATGGTTTACCAGTAGTTCAAAAAGGAACTGAAGATAACTTAGCAACTATCGCGCAAACATTGGGTATGCTGCCAAACGTTGCACTTTCTATTGACAATTTGGGCGTTCAATCAATTTTATGTTTAGAAGGGCCTACAGACGTTGAGTTTTTCAATCATGTTGGCAAACTCTTTGGATTGGATTTGGAAAATGATGATCGAGTCCTAACAATATTTTTGGGTGGTGGTACGCTGATGCATTGGGTTAACAAAAACTATCTTGCGAAGTTAAATAAGCCTGAGATTCATATCTATGACAATGACGTTGCAAAATATCAACTTGCAGTTGATCAAGTTAATCAGAGAGAAGGGTCATGGGCGGCATTAACAAATATGCTAGAAGTTGAGAACTATATTCATCCAAGATTGATTAAGGAAGTTTACCCAATTGAAGAGGATTTTATGCACTCTAATGAGGGCTGGGTCGAAGAGTGGAAGATTAAAAACATACCTAAAGAACTATCAGCCTTCCTGAAAGGCCTTAAAGCAGCTGGAAATACAGAAATAGTTGGTGAAGGCGCTGGTACTATTAAAAGGATATTATCAGAGCAAGCTGCACCGCTATTGACGTTAGAGGATCTAATTGAATTAGAAGCACATGAAGAAGTTAGTGGTTGGTTTGAAAAAGTTAAGGAAAGTCTAGTATAACAGGCACATAACAAGTTGCTTAATCGGACGTAAACCAGTTGGTTTACGTTCGTTCCTCACTAATTTTAGCCAACAATTTTATGCCGCTTAGCAAAGCGTTAGGTTCTAGTGGCACCTCAAGCAATCAAGGAATTGAAAATGGGAAAAATAAAAAATCCAGCCACTATTTCGAGCGAATACGGTATTGATGTGGCTGTTCTGGATAAGCTTGGGGTTGTAAACGTACTGCTGAATACAGATACCTTGGTATTTATAGATCCACTGTTATTAGAAGACAGTGCTCACAAGGAGATTAGTGAAGGAGCCTATCAATCTTATCGAGAGCGGTTCGAAAAAATCATCAAGCTTTTGTCCGTATCTAAAGCGGTAGATGATGTTCCATGGCGTAATGCAAAAAGACTTTTTCGTTTCTCAGAAATTAGCTGGACTTGTTTGGGGTATGGCACAACCGTAAAGGGTTCAGGCTTTGGAAAGGATTTAATCTGTAGCACACTTGATACCGCTTCTCAGATTGTCGCACTTGGCGTGGATGATATAGACCTATTTATGGCTTTAGCTTTATTCGAGGAAGGTATCGGGCCTGATCGAATCAGCGATATGACAACCAACATTATTCTTTCTGACTTGATTTCATTCTCGAACAGAGTCAATGAAACACTAAAAATACCGACGAAACAATTCAAAGTCGGAACCAATAACTATAACTTGGTAGTCAATCCGTATTCAGATCAGCCTTTAATATTTGTGCCTAGTGATATAGTACGTGACTTGCCAATTGCTTCTGATTGGAGTGATATATCCAGAGTTGTCAGAGAAAATGATGAGCTTAGAGAGCGGGTCAATGAGCACGTTGGTGAAATCTGGGCAACAATGACCAAAAAGCAGAAGCAGAGACTCAAAAAAGCTGCTCTCAGAAATAAAGAAGCGTTCCAACAAGTAATGGACATGATTCGTGAAGTAGAGCCTAAGCCATATGACTTTAAAAATGATAGAAATGGTGAGTCATTTTGGACTGAATTACTAAATCAAATCCCTAGAGACTACCCTTACGACCTTTCTAACTATGCCGATAGAAAGCTGAGCGCTGATGAAGTTGTAGAAGTTGTTAATAAAATACTAAGCCAATTCCAAGATTTAATAGAGAACAAGGGGCTATGGAAAGAGCTTTGGGATGAGAATGGGAAGCCTAGAAAGGAGAAAGCATCTCAACGGCTTTTCTTTGCTGTTGCTTACAGCTATTGCAAGGCTAACAATATTGATTTAACTCCGGAAGCAGATTCAGGTAATGGGCCTGTAGACTTCAAGCTTTCTCAGGGGTTCGATTCGAAATTAGTGGTCGAAGTAAAATTATCCAACAACGGTAGTTTGGTTCATGGATATGAAAAACAATTAGAAATCTATAAAAAGGCTGACGACACTGATTTAGGTGTATTTCTAATTATCGATGTTGGTGGAATTGGTAAAAAATATGGTACGGTGCAGAAAATAAGAAATGAATTCATAAAAGAAAATGGTAAAGCATCCGACATATGGTATGTCGATGGAAATCAAAAAGCGTCTGCAAGCAAAAGAACCTAACAAATTGCTGTACACGAAAAATTTCTCGCTGCGCTCCTAATTTTCCGGTGAGCAGGGGTTGAACGTCCGCTCTTTGTCTCAAGGTGCCCCTGAAGCTGTGGGGCTGAAATGTACGCAGGCTGTGTGAAAACTATTGATCACCTTTGGGTCTAAGTGTGCGTTTTATATGATCAATCGGTCTTAGCTATTGATCCTCAATCTGAGTGTCAGTTGGTAAAATGAAACTATCAAAAAGCTGATAGGTTTCAGGTGCATGTCAAAATTTATCGAAGGCCAAAGCAGAACGCAAAGCACGATGTTTCCCGAAGTTCTGGATGACTATGTCCATGAAGATAATCCAATTCGTGCTATTGATATGTTCATCAATTCATTGGATTTATGTGAATTGGGTTTTACGCGGTATCAACCCGCTAAAACCGGCAGGCCAAGCTATTCGCCAGCAACTATGCTCAAAATTTACCTTTATGGTTATCTTAACCGCATTCAATCAAGTCGACGTTTAGAAAAAGAAACACAGAGGAATGTTGAGTTAATGTGGCTGGTTGAGCGCCTAACGCCAGATTTTAAAACGATTGCTGATTTTAGGCGTGACAACGGCAACGCTATACAGCAGGTCTGTAAGCACTTTGTGTTGATATGTCGTGAACTGAATATGTTCACGGATGCCATTGTGGCTATTGACGGCACTAAATTCAAAGCGGTTAACAATATCGCTAAAAACTACTCGCGCGGTTTAATCAAAACGTGTATCGAAACTACCGAAAAAGATATTGCCAATTATCTCATGGAACTCGACAGGGCAGACCGCCAGTCCCGAGCTGATGATGCAATAAAATTGAAAGGCAAACTCGCTAAACTGCAAGCGCGATTGAAAAGCGAAAAAGTAATCCAGCAAGAACTGGAATCCTTACCCGATAAACAAATATCCTATACCGACCCTGACAGCAGGCGAATGGCGCTCAAGCATAAAGGCGTGTTAGTTGGCTATAATGTTCAAGCGGCTGTCGACACCAAGCACCACCTGATACTTGCACATTATGTGACGAACAACCCCACTGACAGACATCAGCTTGTCCCCATGAGCCAACATGTGCAACGAGTATTAGGTAAACAAGACATTACCATTCTTGCAGACCGAGGTTATGACGACAGTACAAGTTTTAAGGCTGTTCATGAGTCAGGTGTTACAGCAATTGTTCCGAAAATTCGTACTTCGGGCAATCGAAGCAAGGGACTATTTACCAAAGAAGACTTTGTTTATAACAAAGAGAAAGATGTTTATGAATGCCCTGCTGGGAAAGACATCCCGTTTAGCTTTGTTTCGACTGATAAAGGTAAACCGCTACGCGCTTACATGTCGGTCATGACCTGCAAAGGTTGTGCTATTAAATCACGGTGCACAACATCACCAGCAGGGAGAAGGATCCGCAGGCTCGATGATGAGGAACATGTTGAGCGGGTTGCTCAAGCTTATAAAAACATGCCTAACGCAATGACATTAAGGCATCAGACTGTTGAGCATCCCTTCGGTACGATAAAGCAATGGGCAGGGGCTCACCAATTGCTTACGAAGACACTAAAACACGTTAAAACAGAGGTGAGTCTGCAAGTCTTGGCTTACAACTTCAAAAGAATGATGAATATCATGGGCGTTGATGGACTTATATCCGCATTGAAGACCTAAGAGTTGCGGCAACACTCATTCAAAATTTTTATAGACCCCAGATTTACGGTGTAGAGCTATCACAATGGCATCGGCAAAAAATAGGTTTTCACACAGCCTGTACGTAAAGCGGACATTGGAAGTTACTAATGCGCTTGTCCGTTGTAGACAAGGGGCGAACGTTCTACGCCCAAAGCAGCGACAGCGTTAGCTGTCCGACTGACTTTGTTTGTTAGCCTCGAATTGCTTCAATGCCTCCGCTGCAGGCCTGAAGTAGGCGTTTATATAAGATTGCAATTGGTAACCACTAATCTTCCCCTCAAATAACTGCCTTTTTTCTTTTAAACGGAGTCAAGCTTTCAGAGAGTTAATTGTTTTAATATTCTCACTTCGTTTCGATGTATAGGGTGGTATAGAGTATGTACCCACAACATGTGCTACTAAATCACTCACCCCCTCAGAGTACAGAGAGACCTCCCCAACCACGAGAGTACGGCCGACTTTTATCAGAGAACATTCCGCAATGATTCGCTCATTTGCCGATGGCTTACGTAAGAAGTTGATGTTAAGGCTAGTTGTTACTGCCAATGGCACGATGCCAATTTTACCAAGTATCGCCACATAAAGTGCCACATCAGCCACACTCATTAAAACAGGCCCCGAAACCGTTCCGCCAGGACGTAATTCATCCTGACCTACATGATGAGATACAGTCGCTCTACCGTTGCTCACTGCTTCCACAACGCATTTGCTTTGTGGAAACTCCGATTTCATGAAAGCGATAACTTCTTCTTTTGTAGCTGTCATCGAGACTCCTTAAATATTTATTCACGTTTATAGGCACCTGGTGAAGCGTTGCTCCAAGACTTCTATACCCCATTTTGAGTCTAGTTTCTCTTCCACCAATGCAAAGCCCTGGCTTTCGTAAAGATATCGAGCTGCATTAAGCCCTGAGAAAGTCCATAAGTTGATTTGGACGAAACCCTGAGCATCGGCAAAAGCTAATGCAGAATTCAGAAGCTGTTTACCTAGTCCGAAACCTCTCAAAGAGTCGTCCACAATGAACCATCATAAATGTGCTCGATTATGCCCAAGATCTTCACCATCAATGGCAACAGATGGATTTTATCGTCCCGTTTGATCGTCCAAATCTCATTGCTTGGGTTATCTAGCCTTCCAATAAATTCCGCCATGCTACTCGCCACTGAACATGCAAATTCCCGACCAAAATCAGCCACTGTCGTGTAATAATGGGCATGCATCTCCGTAACACGTGCAATCAACCGGCTTTGTTGCGGAATTCAACTTGAGAGCGAATACTAGCAAAATCGTTTGCATTTTAAACGATATACTGAGTTTCGGGCATACCTATCCCTGTTAGCTTGTTGAGTGCTTTGATCATGGCGTATGTCTCCCCAACTTGTGCATTGTAATTTCGAAGCGTGAGTGAAGCGCCTAGTAGTTGTTTTGCGCGATACTTAGCGGTCTCCGACAATGAACGCCTGTGGTAACCATATTTTCGTTTCCACTTTTTGTTCGAACCATAGAGCTTTTGGCAACCAACCGCCAGATTACGTGGATGACCTTTTTCCCAGAAGGCGGCTCCTTCACGTGGAGGGATTAGAGGTATCGCTTTCTTAACCCTAATCGCCCTGTGGCACTCCCTTGTATCGTATGCGCCATCTCTCGAAATTTCCTTGATGGATCGGCGTGTTTGTTTGAGTAAATTTGGGAGTACTTCCGCATCTGTCACGCCTGAAATATTGTACTTGCGCCAGTTAGTGGTTTTGTAGCGAGGCTTCGGCATGTAATCAAAGTCAGTGAATGAATGTCCCTGATCTGATCGTAAGATTCTGATTTAGTTCATTCGATTTCCGCAAAAAAGCCCACGCTAATTATTATCAGGCACTGACTGAGTTGAGAGACTAGCGGAAGCCACGAACTGTTAATCAAGTTCGACCACTATTTTACCAATCTGCTGATTTGACTCCAGATAGTGGTGCGCTGCCACTATCTCTTCAAATTTAAAGCTTCGATCAATGACAGGCTTGAGTGTTCCTTCGGATAAACCCGAGTGGATAAATTGCTTTGCTCTGCGAAAACGCTCGATGTCTTTTACAACTTCAGTAAACACATACCCCCTAACTGTCAGACTTTTACGAAGTGCTATTTTTAAGGGAAAAGGAGTTGTTTCGGGACTTAATGCTCCGTGTACTATTATTGTTCCTTCAGGGCTCATTGCTTCAGCAATTTCAGCTATCTGCGGCCCACCGACAGCATCAAATGCGATTTTTAAATTGTTTTCTCCCAAGATGCTTCTCAAGCTATCCAGCAGCGGCTCTTCTTGAGTTGCAATCACATGGGCCGCGCCTGCCATGAGCACAGCAGCCTTTTTAGCTCGTGTTTGAGTTGTAGCGATAGGGATACCCCCTAGAGAATTCACAATTTGAATCGCAGCCAATCCAACACTGCTCGAAGCGGCTGTTATCAGTACTGCATCGCCTTTTTGCACGTTAGCAATTTCGACCAAAGCGCCATAAGCTGTCAGGTACTGCATCCAAGCTGCTGCGCCTTCAGCAAAGGTTAGCCCTGCTGGTTTGAGTGCCACATATTCACTTGGTACGACAATCTCTTCTGCGTAGCAGCCATTCTGAGAAAGCCCCATCTGAGGGACAATACAAACCTCTTCTCCAAGGCGTAAATGATTTACCTCTTCCCCGACTTCAATGACTATCCCGGATGCTTCATAGCCGATTCGCGAAGGGAAGTCAGCCTTTTCTATATAGCGGCCTCGCCTAAACATGGCATCAGCACGATTGAGCCCAACAACTTTGACCGCAATACGTACATCAGTGGCCTGCAAACTTGGACTCGCCAGCGAGTCAATAGTTAATACCTCGGGGCCACCTAATTCATGGAAACGAACAGTTCGAATTAGTTTTCTTGGGCTCATATGCATCCTCAACAATGACTTTTTAAGCAATTACATCAATAACGACTTTACCCATGGACCCCAACTCTACGGCATTATGTGCATCCATTGCCGTGTCTAGGGAAAAGCGTAACGGATCGAGTAGTGGCTTAATTTGTCCAGCTTCAACAAGAGCCGTAATTTGCCGCAGAATGTCACCATGATGTTTGCGTCCCTCTCCGCTGAGCTGTGGGTGTAACACAAAAATCCCTGACAATGTTGCAGAACGTATTGACGACGGTGCGAGGTTATGTGAGCTGAATGCAGCACAGCTTAAAATATGGCCGTAATGTGCAATGATACCTAATGAGGCATCGAGTGCAGAGCCACCGACAGTGTCGTAAATGATATCGAATCCTTTGCCTTGGGTGTATGCGTCCATGTAGTCAGCAGGGCTTGCAGTGTGATAATCAATTGGCGTGGCACCAAGCGCCTTGAGCAGTTGTTGTTTTCCAGTCGATGCAGTGGCATAAACGTCGGCACCTAAAGCCTTAGCAATTTGCACGGCTAAATGCCCAACTCCGCCAGCTCCACCTTGGATAAGGATTTTCTGGCCCGCTTTAACATTCGCCTTGTCAACCAAACCTTCCCAAGCAGTAAGTGCAACCAGAGGTAAAGCCGCAGCTTCACGCATGGACAAATTTTTCGGTTTGGGAGCAAGTAACTCAGCATCTACGTTGGCATATTCAGCCAATGAGCCTTGCAATCCTCGCACTCCGCCAGTCAGACCATAAACGGCATCGCCTATTGCAAAGTCGGTGACGCCGTCGCCGACAGCAACAATTTCTCCAGCTAAATCGGTGCCAAGTACTGCGGGTAATTCCGGCATGGCGTAAGGAGCGATACCTTGGCGGATCTTGTAATCAATAGGATTGACTCCACTTGCAAATATTTTTACTTGCACCTGACCTGCTGATGGAGAAGGTAAGTTAATCAGGGCATCCCGGAATACTGTACCCTCTTCATAGCTATCTAATATCAAAGCACGCATTTGTCTGTTTAACGCAGTCATCAATAACCTCACAAAATGAATATTCAGCGGGTGGTTAAATCACCCGCTGGTTAATAGGTCTTTTATTAAACGAATTAAAATTCTTGAACAGTTGGGCGCAGAACAATCTCGTTGATATCCACATCCGCAGGCTGCTCAATTGCGTATGCGATAGCACGAGCAACAGAGTCAGATGGAATTTCATTTTGCTGATAAAAATCTTTTACAAAGGCTGCACCCTGAGTATCTGAACTTCCATGTTTTAAATCAGATTCGATTGCACCCGGTGAAATGATTGTTGAACGAATTTTACCCCCAACTTCATGGCGTAAGCCTTCGGCAATAGCGCGAACAGCGAATTTGGTTCCGCTATAAACCGTGCCGCCGGGACTGAATACTTTGATACCCGCTACGGAAGAAATATTGATAAAGTGGCCTGTTCCCTGAGCCTGAAAGATCGGAAGCGCTGCGGCTACTCCATACAGCAGACCTTTAACGTTGATGTCAATCATGCGATCCCATTCGTCAACTCGAGTCTCAGCTAACGGTGCAATCGCCATTAACCCTGCATTATTGATAACCACATCAACTTTACCGAAGCGCTCTTGTGCAAGATTTACAAGGGCCTTCACTTCGTCCGGGCTAGTCACATCTGTCGCTTGAACCGCAACTTCTCCGCCCGCTGCGCGTATGTCAGTAGCAATAGCTTCAAGCTTGTCGATGCGTCGGGCACCTAAAACAACAGATGCGCCAAGGCTGGCTAAATGTCTTGCCGTGGTCTCGCCTAAACCGCTGCTACCACCAGTGATAACAACGACCTTACCGCTGATGTTATTTGCTAAAACACTGCTCATAGTTAATATCCTCAAATAAGTTGAATGACGTTGTCTAAATAACAAGCAAAGTATCTCTTACCTTCAAAAACCAATAAATGGAAACGTTTTAATTTCACAATTCCATATTTTGGAATAATATTTATGTATTCATTTCAAACCTGAATGTGACTGTGATGCTTAACAGATTGGAAATGCTCCGGATATTTTGTACTGCTGCTGAGTCTCGCAGCTTTAAAGAAGCGGCTAACCGTCTGGGAATTTCTCCTCAGGCAGTGACGCGAGCAGTGAAGGAGTTAGAGCGATTGCAAGGGGAGCTTTTATTTCATCGAAATACTCGACACATACAAGTGACCCTAGTTGGAGAAAAATTTGCTTTGATAGCAAAAGAACGCCTGCGCGCTGTAGATGAATTGTTTCAAACAAGCGCCCCTAACTCGGGTAATGAATTACAAGGGCGGGTTCGTATCGCAGCGCCTGTTGGTTTTGGTCATAAGTGCTTAATGCCAGTATTACTGGAACTTTCAACAATACATCCTCAACTGGATATAGACCTGACACTCAGTGACGAGCGCGTGGATGTAGTTGACGAAAAAATAGATATTGGGATTCGTATCGGCTTCATGAGAGATAGTCGATTTATTGCCCGCCAGCTCACCAAAATTAATATGTATGTCGTGGCTTCGCCTGACTTAATAAATAGAGTGGGAAGGCCTGCGTCTATTGAAGAACTAAACCACTTGCCGGTTACAGGGTTAGTAGATCGCAATACGGGAAAGCTTTGGCCATGGGTTTTTTCCATGGACAGACAGTGGACGCCATCCATAACACGTTTTCGAAGTGCCGACACCGAAGCTGAATTAATGGCTATACAAAATGGACTAGGTTTTGCTCAAATTCCTGACTTTTTGGTCCAAGACTTATCACGCCAAGAGAAACTTGTGAGAGTGTTAGAAGAGGTCGAGCCGGTGCCTTGGGATTTATATATTTATCGCCCTCAACGTGGTCCAGTACCACAACGTATTCGATTGGTTTTTGATCACTTGGTGTCAAGATTGAGTGTCCGCTAATGGCACAATTCCGAAGTTTTTGCTCATTTTATTATTATGCTATTTAAACTGACTGCCATACTTTTGGTTCCTACTAAGCAGGAGACAACTTATGGCAATTCGAATTCATACACCTTGGAATAAAGATCGCATAATTGGGCAGAAGAAACCTCTTCAGATATCGCATATATGGGGCATCCGAATTCGATTAGAACTTGAAGGTCGGACGCGTGATCTTGCACTGTTCAATCTTGGTCTATATAGCAAGCTACGGGGTTGTGACCTCGTTAAACTAAAAGTTTCAGACGTCGTTTGCGGACGTTCTGCGCTGAGGCGTACAAATGTTGTTCAGCAAAAAACAGGTAGCCCTGTCCAATTTGAGATAACACCAAACACTGGCGAATCGATTTTGGCTTGGGTGAAGAAAGCAGAACTAAAAGCGTCCGACTACCTTTTTAAATCTCGTATACACGGTGCTGAGCACATATCAACTAGACAATATAATCGCATTTTCCACGGATGGATTGACAAACTTGGACTGGATACCTCGCTGTACAGTACCCATTCACTGCGCAGGACCAAACCCTATTTAATTTACAAGAAGACTAAAAACCTTCGAGTAGTTCAACTCTTGCTTGGACACAAGAAATTAGAGAGCACAGTTTGTTACTTAGGCATCGAAGTTGATGACGCTTTGGAAATATCGGAGTCTATTGAAATCTAGGCTGTACGGGGCTGCTTGTGCAGCCCCTGTGAGCGTGAAGCGGACATTTGATTTTCTGTCAGTTGAAAACACAGCATGTGGTTTTTTAATCGAAACGGGTGTTACTATGAATTATTCAGTAATAAGCTGTTAGCTACCTCGAAGGAAATTTTGCAATGGATACTGCATCGAATAAACATGGTATTGAAAGACGAAAAATAAAACCTAAAGATCAGGAGAAGTATCTCGAACGGAAATCCGCATTTAGGATCGACTTTAGGCAAAGATTTGATTTATTCGCTAAGACTGTATTGGTTACGACAGGTGGTGCGTTAACAATATCAATGACACTTTTTCTTAAGGACGATGCTCCCAAATTAATGCCGGAGCAATTGCTTCAATTGAAATGGATCTGGATCTTTCTACTCTATACCCTTTGCTCGTTTTCATTAGGGATGTTTCTCACAGTATTGCAAGGTGCGTATGTAAATTGGCGCTGGGAAAACAAGATTCCTCTTGGTGATGATCAAATCTCGGGCAATAAGAAAATGATAGCTTTCGGCATCATAATACTATTATTAGGCTCAACAGGATTCTTAGCGTTTTTAATGGGACTTTGTGCGCTTGGCCTAGTGGCAACAGATGTAATAGAGACGACGGTAGCTAACAAAACGCTATAGTCGCTCGCGGGCTCGCTGGGACACAAACAAAACGAAGGAGTGTGAGATGAAAATGAAATTATTGCCAATGTCAATGGCCGCAACATTACTAACAGCGCCAATGTCTTTCGCGGCATCAATAGAAAAGGCGGGGATGCTAAATCAACACGGTTTAACACAAGAAGCGAAGTCTGAACTGATTGATGTGGTTTTCAGCAAGTCAGTTGATTCTGACAAAGCGCAAGCTTACTATTTGCTGGGAAGCATTGCATTTGATGAAAATAATATATCAGTAGCGCTTGATTCCTGGCGCGATCTTGTCAAGAAGTATCCGAATTCTACTCAGGCAAAAACCGTAAAAGACAGGATTAGTGAACTCGCAGAAATTGTTGGTGAGTCAGCAAAGGAATCTGTAGAAAACGCTATTGCTTTATCATATCTTCGGCATGGGGACTTTTGGTCAAGAGGAAAAGATAGTAAGTTCACTATCGATTCTAGTTGGATTCCAAATGTTGAGACCGCATTAAAATGGTATGACAAAGTTATATCGGAGTTTCCAAAGACTACTGCGTCGCGTATAGCCTACCAAGATAAACTTCGAACTCTTTTAGGTTGGGAAGATCCAGGGAGATATGGTGGTAAGCATGGCGTTAAGTCTGCGTTCGGCACCTATATGCCCCAACTTCTAGAGACTTTTGCGTCTTTTGAAAATGACCACCCAACAGCATCGACTCTTCAGGCATTTAGATACCAAATAGCACAGGCATATTGGAGCAATAAAGATTGGGCGAAGACTCGCGAATGGTTGAACTTAATTATCAAAAAATCCGGTGAGGGCGATAGTTTTTACAAGGATCTAGCCGAGCGTCGCCTTCAGAAGGTTGAGTATTAAGGTCTCTAACAATGGGCTCCAAGGGATGTCTCAAAGCTGCGTTCTTTCCTCGCTCCGCTTTTTGCCGCCCCTGAGCCCAAGCGTTGACTGTCCACTTCTTGTCTATAGCAGTCTGTCAGGTTTGATCGAGCCAAGCCAATGTCAGGTGCCAGTTCGAATGTCGACTAATCCACGTTACGTATATCGCGCTTAACTTAACCTTGCTTTCTCTGCCCCAATTCTACTGACACGGTATCTTAAGCTTATTAATTGTTGACGGGCCATTCAATACTCGCCAGATTGTTTAGCGAGGTTTTCATTTCCGTTCTCGGCAGATTGAACTTCTGCTCCAACGGGTTTAGTTGGTGACCTTCGTCTACCGGCTCATCATAGGCTTCAACAGCGCCTATCCAGCAATTCTTTCCTGATAACTTCGCTGCGTATAAACAGTAATCCATTATCGCAAAGGTTTTCTGCCAATCCAGTCGATAGGGCGCATCTCTAAACAGGGGGAGCGCACAAAACCCGATACTGCAACTTGCCCTGATTATTTTGCCGTCCAGCAACTGGAAACGTTTTTCTGCCACAGCAACGCGAAATCTTTCGGCCAATAAAATAAGTTCGCTTCGGTTGGCGTGGCGACAAATCACCAGGAATTCTTCACCGCCCCACCGGATAAGCAAGTCCGTTTGACGAAAAACGTCATGAATAACTGCTGTAAACTGCACCAGAAAACGATCGCCAGCTAAATGACCATACTCATCATTAATATGTTTGAAGTCATCAATGTCCAGCAGAAAGCAGAGTAAATCGCCATTCTCCGTCGTCCGACGATCCGGGTTTTTAGAACAATTGTGCTGGCAACGCTGAATTTCGCCAGGCAGCTGTGCTTCAAGATAATGCCGGTTATACAGGCTGGTCAGAGGATCACGTAAACTAACTTGCTCTAACGCCCGATACGCCTCTTCCAATTCACGATTCTTTTGCTCCAGTTCCTGCGTTCGCTCTTTTACGTCTCGTTTGAGCGTGAGGTTGCGTTGACGCTGGTGGTAACGGCTCCATAGAAGAAAGAGAAACAGCAAGAATGCGACCAAACTGCCCATTACTATTATATTGCTTAAGTTTCTTTGTTCGGCTTGAGCAAGTTCTATGGCCTTGTTTTTACGTAGTAGCTCAATAGATTGTGCCTGGCGCTCAACTTCAATTTCCGTTTTAAGCTGCGCTAACGACATCGCCCTATTTTTATCAACCACTAGCGAGTCCAGGCGGTCCTTTTCTTTTAGCGTCAAAAAAGCGTTTTCAAAATCCTTTTGAGCCTGAAAAATTTTCGCTTGTACGACAAGAAAATCAATTTGTGTGCCCAGCTCATCCCTTGTACGGGCCTGGCTCAGCCCTTTTTCCGCATGAAAAGAGGCTGTGGTAAAGTCATTAATGCGGAGGTAGGCTTGTGCCATTGCAAGGTGAACATGAGTGATAAGACCTGTAAAATCATTTTCTATCGCGCGAAGCAGTGCATCGCCTAAATATTTTAGCCCGTCGTTGGTATTACCTTTTTCCAGCTCAACCTGGCCCAGCGTGGCTAACGCCCAATCGCTTTCAAGGGGAACATCAATGGTGGAAAATAAAGAGATGGCTTTATTGAGATGGCTTCTGGCTCGCTCGTACCTGCGCATCTTGAGGTATAGCTCGCCCAGATCACGGTGGCTTTTAGCAATATCAAATTTGAGATCCAGCTGTTCATTGATCGCCAATGCATCGTTCAGGTAGCTGGACGCTTCCTGATACTGTTGCATTGCCATATATACCCCACCAATGTGGGAGAGAGACTGACTGACGGCGGCAAGATCATTATTGCGTCGCATATAAACCAGCGCATGTTGGAGCGCCACCAGAGCGGGCTCATACTGCCCAAGGGCGCGAAGGACACTACCAATGTTAAGTTGCTGCTCTGCAATACCGCTTTTTATCTCCAGAGACTGGTATAAGGACAATGCGCGATAATAATAATCTAATGCCTGATTGTAGTTTGTTTGAATGCGTTGAGTGGTGCCTAAATCCGAGAGGATGACAGCAGTTTGAGGAAGTTTTTCTTCGGTTGTATAAATGTCCAACGCCCGTTTATATACCCGCTGTGCTAAATCATATTTTCCCTGCATGGTAGCAATATGACCGCGTTCGTGTTGCGCTGCGGCAATATCCAACGGCAGTTTCTGGGCGCGTGCCTGGTCCAGAAGAATTAATGTTTCTGATTCCGCCAAAGCAAGCAGACCGGCTTTATGATGTGCGGCAATTTCGGCTAGCTTACTTTGTGCGCTAGGCGAAGAAATTTCCCTTATCGCATCCGACCACGCAAAACTGCATGAACTAACTGCGTAAAGAAGACACCCGAGCAGGCGTGCTTTCATAAGTGTTCCAATAACCTTTATCGTGAGTCATGGGAAACAATAAGCGTTTCCCGCCTTTCGCGTTTTACGGATTCCATCCCAAGGTAATTATATTGTCTAATGTTTATACTTATAAAGAAATCAAAAGTTCTGTCAACCTTCTGTCCGCTAATTACATTAAAACTGCATAGTAAGATAGATTAAATTTTGCGCATATTTCGATGTCAGCAGCCTTTTCGTTGGCGCAACAGCGCCTGTCATGGAATTTTGCTGTTAATCAGGGAAGTGAAAGAACCTTCCTGCCGCTGTTGTTCCGCCCATATTCGAATTAAACGGGAACGGGAAATTCCGGTCAGCTCGGCGATTTCGCTCAACGCAAAAATGGTCGATTCGGTGAGAGTAAAAGTTGCACGCCGCTTGGGTTTATCTTCACTTTCATCGGGAAATGAGAAGGTATTTCTTGCCTGTATATCGTCCTGCCAAACCCCTTGCTGCAGAGCATGTTGCCCAGAAGCATACACAAGAGCATCATCAATGAACTCTTCTATTGAAACAGCTTTGGGATTAACTGACGGCGTGGATTTTTTGAGACTGCATAGCCCCATAAGATTCCCCTTTACCTCTGGCAAGCAGCTCATCAATAATACTGCGAATTTCAATGGCGGCTTTTCCTGTTGGCTCGCTTTCTATCACGGACATACCGGATTCTTCGGAGTCATCGTACATATTGCGGCTAAATGTCACCGAATTTAATACAGGTACTTCAAAAGAACGACACACCTCTTTTGCTTCAAGTATGCGGCTGGCTAAAGAAGGCAATGACGGGCATTGAGTGATCACAAAGGCAGCGTTCATGTTGGGGTTGACCATTTTACAAGTCGATAACACATCTTCCATATGGGGAACGGTTTTCAGATCCCGGCGTTTTGGGCGCAAAGGGATCAGAATATGATCAGCCACCGCCATAGAAGAGCGTAACGCAAGGTTATCCTGACCTCCGCAATCAATCACAACAAAATCGTAATGATCGCGTAAGCTCAACAACTCGTTACGGATCTTACCGTATAGCTGCACGCAGTTTATTGCCGGGAGCTCATGATTAGCCTTGCGCTCCTGAATCCAGTCAGATGTGGTGCGTTGGGGATCGCAATCAACCATCAGCACACTGGCTTTTTTTTCCGTTCGTAAATAAACCGCGATATTTTGCGCCAGACAGCTTTTGCCGCTGCCGCCTTTTTCACCACCAACTAAAATAATCATGGAACAGTCCTCAATCTATGGTTATACCAATCACTGTGGATGGTATTAAACGTAAAGAAAGCGGTGTCTTCCTTTACGCCATTACATGTTGTTGACTGAAAAAGTGAACCTCTTATTGTGTTTGCCAATTTGACAAACGTAAGTTCGGTAGCCCCGCTATCAAGACAGATACATCACCAGAGGATGCCATCGCTATCGTAGACCGGAGGCTTTGCGTCACGGGCTTTCGCGCCGCTTTGCCTTTTTCAACTTAGGGCCCGATAACGCCACGTTTATTAGCGGGTCACCAACGCCGGGCAGCTTATTAACAATCCTTTTAAATTAAGAAAACAAGCTTACATCCGAGAAAAAGCGTAACGACAAAATTCTCTGTGGTCGGCATATTTGCCGATATTTACGGATAAAAATTCATACCTACCTGTTGTTGGTTAAGAGTGATCAAAGAACGCTATCAGCCCGGCTGTGTAGCCATTTCTCTATTTACTACATTAGGTTTGATAAATGTAAGGGTACCACGGTAAAGGGTATAATTTTGTATCTCTAACAAGCTGGAAGATGTCTCGCTTTACCCCGTTTCCTTTGCTCGACGCCATGATAGTATAGGTCTCATTGTAGATGCGCCCGATAGATTTTATGACGGGCTTTGCCGCAAAAGGAGTGATACGTGCGGTTATATCCATTATTTTTGGCAATCTTGATGATTGTTTGTCAAGCGGCGCTTGCTCAACAGCCTATTCCTAAACTGCCAGTGCTAAAACCAGAAGCGCCGCAAAATATTGATAAGGCACTTGCTGAGTTCACTGCTTTATATGAACAGGAGCTAGGTAGTGTTGCGACTTGTCCGCAACCTAAACTGCATGAATTCCGCCTGTGTTCTGATAAGCTGCGAAACGCAGGTAATGCGCCATTTATTCTTCATCATGGTAAGCCTACTGACAATGTTGTGGTGTTACTTCACGGGTTGAGCGATTCTCCCTATTTTATGCAAGGCATCGCAAGAACCCTTTATGATAAGGGCTACAACGTAGTGGTGCCCCTGCTGGCAGGCAACGGATTGAAAGATGCAGATGCCGATATGGAGGACGATCAACTGGCAGAGCGGTGGCAGACGCAGGTTGATGACATTATGGCTTTAGCGCCGCAACTGGGAAGTACAATATTTATTGGCGGCTTCTCAACCGGCGGCGCACTAGCAGTTGAGCATTACCTGGATTCTCCGGATGGAATTGCCGGCATTCTTCTTTTTTCGGGAGCGCTGGCGTTGTCTGATAATGCCGAAAATATGGCAAAAATTTGGGGCGTAAAATGGGTTGCGAAACTGGTTGACGGAAGTTACGAAACTGACGGTCCTAACCCATTCAAGTACCCAAGCGTTGCAGGGTTTGCCGGTTTAGAACTGATGGACATCATTGACGAAATCAGAGCTGACTTTGAAGCCGGCAAGCGGATTTCAGTGCCGATATTTGCTGCGCATTCCCAGGCCGATGCAACCACACCCATTGAAGGTATACGGAATTTACTGGAACACGCTGACGGTGCAAATACTTTTTTTGTTATCGATGAGAGCTACCAATTGTGCCACGCAGACGTTCCTGTAAATACGAAAATGAAGGTGGACATGCATTTTGATACTTCGCAGGTTAACGAGTTTGAGCAATGCGCAGTACCAAAAGCAAACCCGTTGTATCGTCAGATGACGATGATGCTGCAAACGTTTATGGATATGCATGCTACACCGCCCACGAAGCAGGCGTTTAATTAAGAACAGTGGGATAATCTCGGATCATCGAACTTATCAAGCGGCAGGTTGGCTACCGCTTGATAGCCGCATTCGCCCTTAACTGTGTGATGCGGCGTAGTCTTCTACTTGCGCCCACACACGTAAGAAATTTCCACTTAGCACCTTTTCAATATCTGCACGAGAATAGCCGCGATCCAGTAATCCCTGTACTAAATTAGGATACTGAGATACGTCTTTTAGTCCAGTGGGTAATGAGTCGCCGACGCCGTCAAAGTCAGAGCCGATACCAACATGATCAATGCCGATTAGCTTGACTACATGATCGATATGGTCCAATACGTCGGCCAAAGTCGAATACGGGTAAGGATGCTCGGCGCGGTAGGTATCATCAAAGTTCTGTACTTTTTGACTGTTTTCGCCTTCAGCTTTGATGAGAGCATTGCGCGCTTTGGTGAGCCCGTCCCGCCATTGCAGTGCTTCTTTGGTCACAAACCCCGAGCCAAAGTTAATCATAATAACGCCGCCGTTCTTCCCAAGCGCTTTCACCATTTTGTCGTCCATATTGCGCTCAAAACCCGGCGTGAAAGAGCGTAAAGAGGAATGCGACGCAATAAGAGGCGTTTTAGAAAGCGCAATTGCCTGGTAAAACGCTTCGTCTGAGACATGAGAAACATCAATCAACATTCCGATATTATTCATAGCAGGAATCAAGGATTTCCCAAAATCGCTCAGCCCATGCCACTGACGGCGCAGATCGTAAGATGAGTCACTAATGTGATTGGACTGGGAATGCGCCAGCGTGATGTAACGGATCCCGCGGTCGTAAAATAATTCGAGATTGTCCAGACTTCCCTGTATTGGCGATCCATTCTCCATGCCCATAGGCAATGAAATTAGGCCTTTCTTAAATTGCTGTTTGACATCATCAACGCTTCTTGCCAATGCAAACTTGTCGGGATCGCGCTGTACCATCGCTTCTACCGAATCAATAAGAATATGAGCAAGTTGGGTAGACTGGGCGGAACTATCTAAACTGGCGGGCACATAAATAGACATGAAGGGCGCAGTAAGACCGCCTGCCTTTGCTCGTGGGTAATCAAACTGCCCATCTTCTGCAGATTTGGCGACATCTACCCATTTCTCGTGAACCCGGTAAGGAACGTCAATATGGCTGTCGATAATAATCGTTTGTTGAGCAATATCACTGGCCTGCTTTGACACACTCGCTGTTGCTGCAAATACATTTACTGAAGCGACACTCAGTGTTGCCATCAACAGAGTTAGAGGCTTCTTCTTTAGGGATGTTAGCATTGAGATTTCCTTTTTCGTTGTTATTAGCGTGCGAATAGTGTGCGAAGGTATTGGCTGCGTATTCAACAAATACAGTTCCAAACCAGGCCAACACGCCCTAGATTACGCAATAACGTGAAGAAGCTCAATCGGGTAAATAGATAGAAAAGTTACCCACGCCGCGCATCGGCGCTGGAGGAAGCTGATCGCCAACACCTTCTGTCTGAAGTGTTACGGAATTGTCATAAAAACTTAAATCTAGATAAGGATTTCGGGCGTGACTTACAGGTTTAAATACGGGATACTGCCTGTCACCCTGAATAAGGTCTTAACCTGTTACGGGGCGTTAATATAAATCTTCGTGGTAATCCTTTCCAAACGTATTTGGTGATGCATTCGTGAAGCGACATACACGATAAACGCGCTCCCGAAGACGGCGAAGAAGGGCAATTTTCCTTCGGGCGATATACCCAATAATTGATGATTACCACCAACAACTGTTATGAGAATGAATTATGGCGATTAACTACATACCGCTCGATAAAGAAAAACATAAAAATATGAAAGTAGCGGTGAACAACACGTTTGCCTTTGCGAAGAATACCCACCTTGCAGCAGCGTCTATTAAAGAGTTTGCACAACTGGCTTCTACTATGCCAATTGTTTTCATTCAGGATCCCAAGTCAGAGCGTCACCACGTTGTGGCAATGCTGGGAATGGAGCAAAACCAGAACCTGTTTTTAAATGGCGAACGCTGGAACGGTCCTCATGTTCCGATGAATATTCTTCGCTACCCGTTTGATGTGCGTCCTGATGGCGAAAAACTGGGCGTATATATCGACGAAAACAGCGACATGATTGCAGACGAAGGACAAACGCTTTTCACTAGCGAAGGAGAAGCGTCTGATTTTCTGAAGAATCGTCAACAGTTTTTAGCTGACCTGGCAAATAGTGAAATGATCACGCAGCGTTTTGTTAAGACCGTGATTGATCTTGATTTGCTGGAGCAAATTCAGATTCGTTTGACCTACAAAAATGGTCAGCAGCGCAACGTTACCGGTATGTTGAGCATTAACGAAAAGAAAATGCTGGAACTGCCTGATGAGAAAGTCCTTGAGCTGCATAAATCTGGTTTCCTTGGCGCCATGTACGCCGTTATGATGTCGCTGGGTCAGCTTAACCGTTTGGTTGAGTTGTCTAATAATACCGAGAATCCAATTTCCAATATGCAGCTAAGTGTAGTGAAAGCAGAAGCGCAAAACGACGCGGTTGCGACACCTGCACAATAAGACTTGCTGTTGAACAAACGGGCTTTTTAGCCCGTTTTTTTATTTCGTACTCCTTCAGGAGACGCTATGATTTCGCTGCAACACTGCCGCTTTATCCTCAATAAACACTACACCCTGCAAATTGATACGCTGAACATCAGCAAAGGCAGTCACACGGCTGTTGTTGGTGCCAATGGCAGTGGCAAATCTGCCTTGGCGGCTGTGCTCGCAGGTGAAGGTTACCTTGAAGAAGGGCAGTTTGAGGTTTCAGGAAACATCGGGTGGGTAAGCGTTGAACAACAAAAACGCCTAATTGAGCAGGAACGCCAAAAAGATGATGCGGATATTCTTGATGTCATACCCACTCCCACCTTAACTAAAGAAGTCATTCTGGCGGAAACGGATTTGTCTAAAGGCCAGTCACTTTTTGCACGCCTCTGCGACATTTTCAGATTGACACCATTGCTATCCCGACCATTTCTGGCGCTGTCCACCGGAGAAACCCGCAAGGTGCTAATTGCCAAAACCTTACTCGCCTTTCCTGACATAGTCGTCCTGGACGAGCCGTGGGACGGACTGGACACTGAGGCCACGCAAGGCCTGCAAACACTACTTGAACAGTACAGCCGCGACATTACTATTATTCTGGTACTTAATCGTTTGTCTGAGCTCCCTGCTTATGTTCAGAAAATCCTGTATCTGGAAAATGGTTCGATCAGCTGGCAGTCGTCTGGCAGCAACATTGGCGAAGGCGAAAAAGCACATCTTGATCAACTGCTGCGGATGTCACACGTTAACCTGTTTTTACCCGCCAAAGATGAAGACAAGCATTCGCCTGAGTTAAAAAGCCGTGATCTGCCCTTAGTCATTTTAAACGACGGTCAGGTGAAATATGGTGACAACGTAATTTTTCGTGGCCTTGACTGGCAGGTGAATCCGGGGCAGCACTGGCAGATTATAGGACCTAACGGGTCAGGAAAAACCTGCCTGCTCACCATGTTAACCGGCGACAACCCTCATTGCTATACTAACGATTTGCAGATATTCGGGTATCAGCGTGGTAGCGGTGAAAGCATCTGGGACATTAAACAACATATTGGTTATGTGTCTAATGCACTGCATATGCAGTACCGGGTGAATTGCTCACTACACCACGTAATTTTATCCGGCTTCTATGACAGTATCGGCCTTTATGAGCAACCAACGGCCAGACAAAAGCAGTTGGCCAGAGAATGGCTGACTTTAATAGCACTGGAGCGTTACCGGGATACCCCGTTTCAACAGTTATCGTTTGGCGATCAACGACTGGCGCTAATTGCCAGAGCAATGGTGAAACATCCAGCGTTGCTTATTTTGGATGAACCCTGTAACGGTTTGGACGAACTAAACCGGCTTAAAGTTCTGGCGTTAATAAGCTTACTCGCACGCGAAGGCAACACTACACTTCTCTATGTAAACCATCATCAGGAGGATGTCATTGAAGGGATAGAACAAGTGCTTGATATGCAGAAGTTTCATCTTTGAACTTTTTCTGTAAGCCAACCTTCTTTTTCGAACTTGAGTCTTAATTAGTTGTGTGAGTATAGTATCTTCTCATTAACAGGAATTGAGAACCTCATTTACAATCACAATTGCTTTATTCACTCACGCTCAAAATCGGCCCGATAGGAAAATGCAACATGGAAAAGAGGATGAAATGGCTTCTCGCGCTTTGCTTTGCCATCTTGATACAAAGTTGCGCTCAACGCGCTGAACACAATAGTGGCAGTCTTGAAGCTCGGCACGTGCCTGAACGGGCTGACGACTTTGCCGTTGAAAACGATAAAGTGGCATTCCGTTTTTACGGCCCGGCTTTGAAAGAATCTGCTGAAAATAACGGCGTCGACTGCTGGCTCAAACGGGTCGATTATCCTGTAATCAACAAATGGTATCGTGAAGAAGCGGAGGGTAAGTCCTATCATGTTGATCATGGTGAAGGCTACGATCCTTATCACGTAGGAAGTTCTCTTGGATGCGGAGGCGTGGCGCTTTGGCAACCAGAAGAACAGGACAAACTGCTGCAGCCGAATGTTTATAACAGCTTTACAGTCATCGAAAAAACGCAGCAACAGGTTGTTTTTGAGCTGGAATATTTATACGAGCAAAGAGGAATTCGTGAAGTTAAGCGGGTGACGCTGGAAAAAAGCAGTCAGCTTTATAAAGCCGAAAGCCGGTTCACCAAAGACGGGCAGCCAGTACAGTTGCAAGTGGCGGTGGGCGTTACCACTCATAATGGCAAGGCTCTTGCCGACGTCAATGATCAGCAAAATATTGTGTCGACCTGGGAACGAATTGACGGTAGCGGTGTAGGAACCGCTGTCGTATTACCTTCGCAATATAACGGGCAGTATTTCGATCAGCGCTCAGCTACTCCCGATAGATCTCATGCCTTGCTTGTTACTTCTACCGACAAACAAGGGCGGCTGATTTATTATTCAGGTTCTGCCTGGGAAAAAGCCGGAGACATCACTGCTTATTACCAGTGGAAGTCTTATTTGCAGCAATATCTCGGTGAAGAACAATCGCCGGTAACTGCACAGTCTGTAAAGGCATTAACCAAGAAGGTGGCTGACTGGCAAATCGCCCATCACGAGGAGCAAGGAAAATATCGCGCACTTCCCCGTAATCCTCCTGATTGGGCGAACCGCGACCGCTATCATGATTTGGAGTGGCATCAGGGCGCCTTATATACAGGAATGAACGAATGGCGAAAGATCGCCGATGACCCCAGCAGGTATACCCAATGGCTACGGGACATTGGCGAACGCAACAATTGGAAGCTGCACCAGCGTCCGTATCATGCAGACGACCACACAGTCGGTCAGTTTTATCTGGCGATGTATGAAGATTTTCAGCGCGAAGACATGCTAACGCCAGTGCGCGAGCAATTCGATTGGATCCTGCAAAATCCGCAGACCGGCACACTTGATTGGTTAGCTGAAGATACTGATGCTCACGACCGCTGGGGATGGTGTGATGCGCTCTTTATGGCGCCGCCGGTTTGGACGCGACTGGCAAAGTTTACAGGAGAAGATAAGTATCTGGAGTTCATGGATCAGGAATATCACGCCACTTATGACCTTTTATGGAGTGAACAAGAGCAGTTGTTCTGGCGCGATTCCAGTTACTTTTATCAACATGAGAACAACGGCGAAGATATTTTTTGGGCCCGCGGCAATGGTTGGGTATTTGGCGGTCTGGCACTCATGATCCCGGATCTTCCGCAAGACTGGGAAGGGCGGGGGTTTTACGTCGATTTATTTAAAAAAATGGCGCGCCGCTTAAAATCTATTCAGCGGGAAGATGGTACCTGGTCCATGGGTTTGCTTGGAGGAACGGAAGGCTACCCGGAGATAGAAACCAGCGGCACATCGTTTTTCACCTTCGGCCTTGCCTGGGGGATCAATCAGGGAATTCTGGATAGCAGTGAATATCGCCCGGTGATAATGAAAGCCTGGAACGCGTTAAAGCTGGCGGTAAATCATGAAGGGATGCTGGGGTATGTTCAGCCGGTCGGCGCTGCGCCGGGTGACTCATTTCCTGATTATACTGAAGTTTATGGCGTGGGCGCTTTCCTGGCGGCAGGCAGTGAACTTTATAAACTTTTACGTGATGAAGAACGCGCTAAGTTTGCAGAGGCTCAGGTGCAAACGTTTATGGAAAACAGCGGCTGGTGCTGGTTTCAGGATCCGCGTGCCGTTATCCAGAATAATAAACTGGTGATCGGTAGTGTTGAAGGGAATAGCGCCGGCAACGCGGTTGTTGGCGTTTACGATTTATCCCAGGATAAACTTATGGGCTAAGTTATTATGCATCCCAACTTTGATCGGGACGATCATAATTCTCCTGCTTTTTACGTTCGGGAAGACGGAAGTTTGCTCACCGTTTACGCCCGGCACAGCACCGAAAACAAACATTACTACCGCATCTCAAATACAGACAATTACCTGCAATGGGGTCCAGAACAAACCATAGAACATGATGATTCTGTCACTTATATGAATTTGGTTAGGGCGTGTTGACCTTTTCTGTTCATTTTTGCAGCGATTGCAGGTTCTTTATACAAGGCAGAGACTGTGAAATGTAGTGGGCCTACATGAACAGTTGATAACGCAGTAGAAAGTACCTGCAACCGCTGCCCGCAGGGTTCTTCATAAACCTGTCTTGTTCTTTGTTGCTCACTATTTACTTAGGTGGCTAAGCTTCATAGCTCGCGCCGCAATAAAAACAGGTTTAGTTTGAACAAAATTCGGACAGCAAAGATCAATACGCCCTAATATGGAGAAAGAAGGAAGGCTCTATAACCTGTATCGCGGTATTCAGTGGAATCCTTCATTTGTGACGTCTACTGACGGCGGAGAAACCTGGGGAAAAACCCAGCACCTGATTCAGGATGAGCTTAATGGTACCCAACGTCCTTACGCTCGCTACGTGGGCAATGGAACCGATACCATCGGTATTTCTTTTACTGATGCTCATCCCAGAGACTTCGGAAACAGCCTTTACTATGCAGAATTTCGAAATGGTAACTTCTATACCGCAAATGGCAGCTATATCAAAAATTTGAGTAAAGACGGGCCGCTTAAACCTTCTGAAGCAGAAAAGATATATACCGGCGGAGAAGGGGAATTCCGCGGCGTGGACTTAAGCGCTGAAAATAGTGCCTGGACCAGCTCTGTGGCTTTTGATGACAAAGGATACCCTCATATCGCTTATTCTTTGTATCTGAATAATCAGGACCAACGCTATCGCATTGCTTCTTGGAACGGAAAGCAATGGTACGACAGAGAAGTGGCTTATGCGGGTAGCCGTCTTTATGAACGAGAAGCAAGTTACACCCGTCTGATTACTCTTGAAGCAAGTAATCCTTCTCATGTTTTAATTTCATCAGATGTAAATCCATCTACTGGAAAAGCCCTTGAAGGCACGCATCAGGTTTTTCGCGCCCTGATTGGTGCCAACGATGATATTAACAGCATCCAATGGCAACGTCTGAGTAAAGATAACGCTCACCACAATATCCGTCCTATGGTTGTTAACGGCGAAGATAAGAACGCTATTTTGTGGTTAAACGGCGAATATAAGACCTACACAGATTACAACCTGGATGCAGTGGGAATAGTTTACTAAATTAACCGTAATATTTTTCGCCTGACTAATGATATGAGCCAGGCATTCAAGTTCCCCAAGACACTTCCTCGCCTCCGCCAGATTTTATTTTTTTCCGTTAGCTTTTTATTTATTGGCGGCTCTGCCTCTGTAGGCTTGTTTTTCCTACCGCGTATCAGCCACTTCCTCACCACACCTGTATAAATGAACAGCGATAAACCTAGCAACCACGCGGGCTCTGTGGCAGATTTTTGCTTGACAGTGGGAATGAATGGTCCCTAAACTGTCGTCTAGTGGGTAAAAGTGGCAAATTGTGGATCGTTTCAGAACGCTTTGCAGATCAATACTCAAAAAAACAAGAAAAATAGAGCAAAATAAAAAAGGCTAGGGGAATGTTCCGCGGCGCTAATGCAATCAATCTAGATACAAAAGGCAGACTGGCTATACCAACAAAATACCGCCAGTCGCTGCTGGATGATTGTAATGGACAGCTGGTCTGCACAGTCGATACACAGCAAAGTTGTTTGCTGCTTTACCCACTACCCGAATGGGAAGAGATAGAGCTGAAATTAAGTAAATTTTCCAGCACTATTCCTGCTGAACGCCGCATGCAGCGTTTGCTGCTCGGTTATGCCAACGAGGGTGAAATGGATAAAAGCGGCCGCTTTTTGCTTCCCTCTCCTTTACGTATTCATGCCAAGTTAGATAGAGAAGTCATGTTAGTTGGGCAGCTGAATAAGTTTGAGATATGGGATGCTGACATCTGGGCTGCACAAATTGAAGCTGACATGGAAACCGAGCGCGAAGGCAGCTTTGAATTAACCGAACGATTGCAGGAATTCTCGCTATGACTGTTGCTGCTTTCACCCACACTTCTGTACTTCTGCAAGAATGTATTGATGCGCTGGCTATTCAACCTGAAGGTATTTATGTCGATGCTACCTTTGGCCGTGGCGGGCATTCTGCTGCTATTTTGGCGCAGCTTGGTGAAAATGGCAGACTCATTGCGTTTGATCGAGACCCCCAGGCAATAGAAGCAGCAAAACGTTTTGCTGATGATCCCCGTTTTACCATCATTCACGAACCCTTCGGTGAAATGGCAAGGGTTCTCGCTGATATGCAATTGAGTGGAAACATTAACGGCGTGTTGATGGACTTAGGCGTTTCGTCACCACAACTCGATGATGCCGAACGGGGTTTTAGCTTTTTACGTGACGGCCCGTTGGACATGCGCATGGATACCACGCGCGGCATAAGTGCGGCACAGTGGCTCAACGAAGCAGACGAACAGGACATTACGCAGGTTATAAAAGAATTTGGCGAGGAGAAATTCGGCAAGCGTATTGCTCATGCCATTGTTAATCGTCGTCAGGAAAAGCCCCTTTCGCGCACTGCCGAACTCGCTGCATTAATTGATGAAGCCGTGCCTGTTAAAGACAAATACAAGCACCCTGCAACTCGCGCCTTTCAAGGTATCCGCATTTACATCAACGCCGAACTTGATCAACTGCGCGTGGGGTTAAAAGCCGCAGTAGAAGTATTAAAGCCTGAAGGGCGGCTGGCGGTCATTTCTTTTCATTCCCTTGAGGACAGGCTGGTTAAGCGATTTATTAAAGATCAAAGTCGGGGCAAAGTAGTGCCTCACGGATTACCCATCACCCAGGCTGAAATTGACGCCGATAAAGTATTGCGGTCTCTGAGCAAAGCCATCAAACCCAGCAAGGAGGAAATTACGCACAATGTGCGCTCCCGCAGTTCGGTCCTAAGAGTGGCGGAAAAACTGTGACGCCATCGAAGAACACGACGGCTTCGTCGACAAACTTCAACCTATTACTGATTCTGGTCTCAGATTTGACCCGCCACAAGTTGCGGGTTTTGTTGTATTTGATGGTAATTACCAGCGCCATGGGCGTTATTTTGAGTAGTCATTACAATCGCTTGCAAGTGATGAAGATAGAAACGTTGATGCAACAACGTGATGAACTGGATGTGGAATGGCGTAATCTGGTTTTGGAGCAACGTGCTTTAACCGAGCATAACCGCATTGAAGCTATGGTTGAGAAACAACTTAATATGCATCGGCCGCAGGCGGATAAAGAAGTTGTGGTAAGACTAAAATGAGCATCAGCACTTTGAAGACTCACAGTGCGCGCTCGGGCGCGAAAAAAAACGTCACTCCCGGCCTCGTGCAGTGGCGCTTTCTTGTTGTGTTGGCTGTAGTCATTCTGGTATTTGGCGTTCTTGTTGTCAGAGCTGCATATATTCAGGTTATTGAGCCGGACAACCTGATTGAGCAAGGCGACAGCCGTACGCTCAGAACCCGGAATATGCCAAGTTATCGCGGTATCATTGCCGATCGTAATGGGGTGGAACTGGCGATCAGCGTGCCCGTGCGTGCTATCTATGCTGATCCTAAGATTATTCATGAGCAAGGCGGACTGACTCAGATGCGTCGCTGGCGCGCGCTTGCTGATGTTTTAGGGCAGAATGTTGAAGATTTACGCAGCAAAGTCAGTAATCCGCAACGCCGGTTTGTGTACCTGCAACGCCAGGTTTCTCCCGCCATGGCCGATTATGTCGAGAAGCTGGACATTCCAGGAATCTATCTGCGAAAAGAAAGCCGCCGTTATTATCCCAATGGCGAAGTAACAGCACAACTTATTGGTATTACCGATGTTGATGACAGCGGTATTGAGGGCTTAGAGCGTCTTTATAATGACTGGTTGACCGGTACGCCGGGTTCACGGGTGATCCGCCGGGACGCCAAAGGCCGGCAGGTAGAAATTTTACAAACGAAAGACGGTGAAGCTGCAGGTAATCTGACGTTAACAATCGATCAGCGGGTGCAGGCTCTGGCTTATCGCGAAATTAAAGAAGCCATGTTGTACTATCAAGCCACTTCGGCATCAGCAATTGTTGTCGATGTTCATAGTGGCGATATCCTGGCGATGGTAAATGCGCCTTCTTTTAATCCTAATGATCGCGACGATATTTCTCCGCATCGCATGCGCAACCGTGTGATCACAGATGCCTTTGAGCCAGGTTCCTCAATGAAACCTTTGGCGGTACTTAGTGCGTTGGAATTTGGCAATGTAAAAGCCGACGATATTGTTGATACTTCCCCAGGCTGGATGCGATTGGGCGGAAGCCTGGTGAAAGATCATAGAAACCTGGGTAAGTTGTCGCTTGAAGAAATAATCCAGCACTCCAGTAACATGGGCACGTCCAAACTGGCGTTAGGCGTACCTAAGCAGTTTTTGCTGGATAACTATTACAATATGGGTTTAATGACTGACACAGGTACCAACATGCCCGGCGAAAGCAGCGGAATTTTCCATGAGCGCAGCCGCTGGTCGAAATTTGAAATTGCCACTCTTTCCTTTGGTTACGGTATCTCTATTACCACAGCTCAGTTGGCGCGCATGTATGCCACTATCGCGAACGGCGGTATAAAAAATCCACTCAATATTGTCAAATCTCCTGCCTCTAGCAGTTGGAAGCCAGCAGATGAAAGAGTGGTAAGCGAGAAAAATGCAAAAGCGGTAATGGACATGATGGAAAGCGTTACCCAGCGTGGCGGCACGGCATTAAAAGCGAGAGTTCCCGGGTATCGCGTAGGCGGAAAAACCGGCACCAGTCGTAAAGCGGTGGCCGGGGGTTATGGCGAAGAATATGTCAATATTTTTGCCGGTATAGCGCCGCTGTCAGATCCACAGATCGTGACTGTTGTGCTAATTAATGAACCGGGAGGAGACTTATATTATGCCGGCGACACGGCGGCACCGGTATTTTCCTCTATTATGGGAGGCGCGCTGCAACTATTGAATATTCCGCCCGATGACAAACAAGTCACTTCCACTCGTTGGATAAAAGGGGCTGCCAATGGTGGTTAGCGCGTTTGTTCAAAGTATCCGGGCGTTGCTGGCAAAATTCGGCGTGGAAGCGCCGGATATACGTGTTGCCGGTCTCACCCTGGATAGCCGCGCCGTATCCACGAAATTAGCCTTTGTGGCGGTGAAAGGTCATCAGGCTGATGGCCGTGATTTTATTCCCCAGGCCATAAGCTTAGGGTCACGCGTCATTTTGGCGCAAACAGAAGACAGTAATAGCCACGGCGCCATTCAGATGCGTGGCAACACCGTAATCATTTCATTGTTCGAACTGCCGCAAATGTTGTCTTCACTAGCGGCGGCGTTTTATGACTATCCAGCCAACAAAATGGCAACGGTGGCGGTGACCGGAACCAACGGAAAAACCTCTGTAGTTCAAATGGTTACTCAACTAAAAGATAAACTTGGAACCCGTAGCGCTTCTATTGGAACCTTAGGCAGCAGTGTCTACGAAGGTGAGCAAACACGGTGGTTACCTTCCAATGCGGGAAATACCACGCCTGATGCTATCACTATGCATTACCTGTTGGCAGAGTTTGTGCAACAGGAGGCGCGGCATGTGGCGTTTGAAGCGTCTTCCCACGCCATTGTTCAGGGAAGGCTTGCTCAGGTAACCACAGATATCGCGGTGTTTACGAATTTGTCCCGGGATCATCTGGATTATCACCAGAGTATGGAAAATTACGCCGCAGCCAAACGCCAGTTATTAAAGCAACCGGGATTACATACCGTGGTGCTTAACTGGGATGAAAAGGAAAGCCGTAATTGGATAAAGGAACTTCCTGCTGATATACGCGTTATCTGGACGTCAGCGGACGTAAACGCTGATTTTTCATCTCCAGATAGCCATTGTTTGGCCACAAATATTCACTATCATCCCAAAGGTTGTCAGTTCGAACTGGTCACAAGTTGGGGAGTTGCAGGCGTAAAGCTTCCGCTGTTGGGTAAGTTTAATGTCAGCAATACGTTAAGTGCAGTAGCAACATTATTGGCGCAAGGCGAACATTTCGAAGATGTTGTGCAGGTGCTGCCATCGCTTAAAGCTGTCCCCGGTCGCATGGAGATATTTACGTTTAAGAGCGCGGCAACAGTGGTGGTGGATTACGCCCACACGCCAGATGCACTTGAAAAAGCGTTGGCGAGCGCGCGGGTTCATACTGCGGGCCATGTGTGGTGTGTATTTGGGTGTGGCGGTGATCGCGATAAGGGCAAGCGGCCATTGATGGGCAAGGCGGCTGAGGCCGGTGCCGACCACATTGTGATCACTACTGATAATAGCCGTTCTGAACCCGCTCAAGCAATTGTGGATGACATATTAGCAGGCATTGCTTCTCCTTCTTGTGCCGTAAGCGAACCGGATCGGGAAAAGGCTATCCGTTACTGTTTAGACAACGCTCAGGCTGATGATTTAATTGTTGTCGCCGGAAAAGGGCACGAAGATTACCAAATCATCGGGAAGAAAAAATCAGATTATAACGAACGTGCTGTTATCGCACGTTTGCAAAGGGAGTACAGCAAATGATTAGCACTACGCTGTCTTGGATTGCCGCTCAGGTAGGGGGAAAGCTGACAGGCGACGATCTTACAGTCAATGGCATCAGCACAGACACCCGCTCCTTAAAAGCAGGGGATGTGTATCTGGCGCTCAGCGGTGATAATTTCAATGGTCATCAATTTGTGGCCGATGCGCATAAAGCTGGCGCTTGCGCTGTTATTGTCAGCGAGAAGGTGGATACCTCTCTCCCGGCTATATATGTCAAAGACACCAAGCTTGCATTAGGCGAGCTAGCTGGCGCAGTGAAAAGAGAAGTGGCCCCAAAAACTATCGCTATTACCGGTAGCAGTGGCAAAACCACAGTGAAAGAAATGACCGCTGCGATTTTATCTCGCCGTGGCTCTGTATTAGCAACAGCGGGCAATTTCAATAATGAAATTGGTGTGCCACTTACCTTGCTTCGCTTGGAAAATCACCACGATTTTGCGGTGCTGGAACTGGGCGCAAATCACTTAGGTGAAATTGCCTATACCACTGAACTGGTAAAACCCGATGTGGCAACCATCGTAAATGCTGCCGCTTCTCATCTTGAAGGCTTTGGCAGTTTACTTGGCGTGGCCAGAGCAAAAAGTGAAATTTTTAAAGGGCTGGGGAAAAACGGTGTGGCTGTTATTAATGCCGACAGCCAGTTTGGTGATTTTTGGAAGGGTAAACTGAAGCAAACCAAAATACTCACATTTTCGCCAAAGCAGGAACACCCGGCAGATTTTTACGCAGAAGAGGTTATTCTTGGGCTGGATGGCTGTGCCGATTTCCAGCTTCACTGCCCCCAAGGACAAATTGGTGTGCAGCTACGCGTGCCTGGCTTGCATAATGTTGGCAACGCTTTATTGGCGGCATCGCTGGCGCTACAGGTAGGCGCCACCTTGGAAGATGTACGTGACGGTTTGCTGGAAATGCAGCAGGTGCGTGGCCGGTTGAACATAAAGCAGTTGTCACCTCAGGTGCGCCTGCTAGATGACACGTATAATGCCAACGTGGCCTCAGTTAACGCTGCAATAGACACACTGGCAAGTTTTTCCGGCGTGCGTGTGCTGGTACTGGGGGACATGGCAGAGCTGGGGGAAAAAGCCCGCTACTACCACGAACAGGTGGGCAAGTACGCGCTTGAAAAGGGCATCGACCACTTATTTACGTTAGGCGTACTAAGCCAAAGTGCCAGCGCCATATATGGAAACACAGGCGAACATTTCAGCGATGTTGATAGTCTTGTGGCGGCGCTGGAACACCGCCTGCTCAATGAGCATCGTGATATTTCTATTCTGGTAAAAGGTTCTCGCAGTTCGCGTATGGAAAGAGTAGTAATTGCGGTTGAGGCATCCCCTGTGGGAAAGCTTGATCGTCGTCGGGAGCGCATTGCATGCTAATTTGGCTATTCGACTGGCTGACGCAGTTTGAGACAGGATTCAACGTATTTTCGTATCTTACGATGCGGGCGATATTAAGTACGTTAACAGCTTTGCTCATTGCCATTCTGATTGGTCCTAAAATGATCCGTAGTCTGCAGAAAATGCAGATCGGACAAACTGTTCGCGACGACGGTCCGCAAAGTCATCTTTCCAAAGCTGGCACGCCAACAATGGGTGGGCTGTTAATTCTAGCTGCTATTGTTACCAGCGTATTGCTATGGGCAGACTTAACCAATCATTACGTGCTGGTAACGTTATTTGTGGTCATTGGCTACGGCATCATTGGTTTTATTGATGACTACCGCAAAGTGATTCGAAAAGATTCAAAAGGCTTAATTGCCCGCTGGAAATACTTCTGGCAGTCGGTCATTGCTATTCTGGTGGCTTTCTATCTGTTTAATTCCGCTACGTTGGGAGCGGAAACATCGCTGCTGGTGCCCTTCTTTAAAGAGGTATTTCCGCAACTGGGCATCTTCTTTATGTTGGTGGTGTATTTTGCCATTGTCGGTACCAGTAATGCGGTGAATCTTACTGACGGACTGGACGGACTGGCGATTGTGCCCACTATTTTGGTGGCTGGAGCACTGGCAATTTTTGCTTATGTTACTGGCAATATTAATTTCGCTAATTATCTGAACATCCCACATATTCCTTTCACCAGCGAACTGGTAATTGTTTGCACGGCTATTGTAGGCGCTGGGCTCGGGTTTCTATGGTTTAACACGTATCCCGCGCAGGTATTTATGGGCGATGTAGGTTCTCTTGCACTTGGCGGCACACTGGGTGTGTTGGCGGTGCTGGTACGCCAGGAAATCGTGTTGATTATCATGGGTGGTGTGTTTGTTGCCGAGACTCTTTCTGTGATTTTGCAGGTAGGTTCTTACAAGCTGCGTGGTCAGCGCATTTTTCGTATGGCACCCATTCACCATCACTACGAACTGAAAGGTTGGCCTGAGCCGCGGGTTATTGTGCGCTTCTGGATTATTTCGTTGATTCTGGTGCTGGTTGGCTTGGCAACGTTAAAACTAAGGTAATGATGAAAAACAAATTTGCCACACAGAACATTGTTGTTGCTGGACTGGGAGTAACCGGTCAGGCCTGTGTGCGCTTTTTGCAAAATCAGGGCGCGAAGGTAACCGTATGGGATACGCGCGCTCAACTGGCAGTGCCTGAGTCGATTACAGTGCCAGTGGTGTTAGGTGAGCCTCCGGTAAACTTTTGGCAGCAGGTGAATTTGCTGATCCTGAGCCCGGGAATTTCTCCTGCAATTGAAGCTGTCAGCAATGCCCGGGCCGCGGGTGTTGAAGTAATAGGCGATATTGAATTTTTTGCCAGATTAACCAATATTCCTGCCTTTGGAATTACCGGCTCAAACGGTAAAACCACTGTCACCTTGTTACTTACTCATATTTTAAAAAATGCGGGTATGAAAGTTTGCGCCGCAGGTAATGTGGGAATGCCGGTGTTAGAAATACTGGCGATGAACCTTGATGCGGTGGTGCTGGAACTTTCCAGTTTTCAGCTTGAAAGCACATCTACTTTGCAACTGAAGGCGGCGACCATTTTAAATGTGTCAGACGATCATCTTGACCGCCACGGATCGCTGCAGTCGTACACTGAAACCAAACAGCGAATTTATGCTCATTGCGAGCATGCAGTAAGCTGGCGTGCCCAGCCTGAAACTGCGCCGGTGGCGACGATGGCTCATACTACTTTCGGACTTGATGAAAGCGATAGTAATTTCGGACTGCGCAACAACTGGATCACGTGGCAAGGCAAGCCCGTCGTCGATATGGCCAAAGCGCAGCTGGTGGGCCGACATAATGCACTGAATATTCAGGCAGCACTGGCATTAGCCATGCAAGCTGGCGTTCAACCCGACACTGCGGCGCCCGCTGTTTATAGCTTTGTATCTGCGCCACATCGCTGCGTGCAAATCGCTAGCCATCGCCGTATTCGCTGGATAGACGACTCCAAAGCGACCAACATTGGTGCCACTCTGGCTGCCATTGAAGGGTTGGGCGCAACGCGAACAGGAAAACTTATTCTTATTGCCGGCGGCGATGCAAAAGGCGCTGATCTTACGGCATTACAACCAGCCTTGAACCAGTATGTTGATTGGATTATTACGTTGGGCCGAGACGGCAAAAAAATTGCCGCGCTGACTGAACAATCAGAGTATGTTAACGACATGCGCGATGCAGTGACCAGCGCAAATCGGCGTGCTCAGGCCGGTGACATTGTGCTGCTATCACCCGCTTGCGCCAGCTTAGATATGTTCGATAATTATGCGCACCGGGCGAAGGTATTTGTCGATGCTGTAAACGAGGTGGCGGCGCAATGATTGCTGCAACTGCAAAACTCACCAGTTTATTTAATGCCCGCCACGGTGAAGCGCCATCTGCGGGGCCTTATGATGCAGGTTTGGTATTGGTTGCTCTGGCTCTGGCGTCCATTGGGCTGATTATAGTGACTTCTGCTTCTATGCCAATTGCAGAACGCTTATACGGCAACCCGTTTTATTTCTCCATTCGCCATGGCATCTATCTCGTCGCGTCATTAATTGCTGCCGCTGTCGTGCTCCAGATCCCCATGCAATTTTGGCGGGTCACCAATCCATACCTGTTGCTCATTGCTATTGCACTATTGCTGGCAGTATTGCTGGTGGGTAGAAACATCAATGGCAGTACACGGTGGATAGTTATTGGCCCGTTAACTTTACAGCCTGCGGAACCTGCAAAACTGTTTTTCTTCACCTATCTGGCAGGCTATCTGGTTCGGCGGTACGAGGAAGTTACTGAAAACCTCAAAGGGTTTATAAAACCGCTTTTGGTGTTTTTCTTACTGGCGACGATGCTGCTGATGCAGCCTGACTTTGGTACCGTGGTTGTCATGCTGACCACGACAATGGGGCTGCTGTTTTTAGCAGGCGCCCGCTTATGGCAGTTTTTTGCAATCGTCTTCGCGGGCCTTTCTGCGATTGTGGCGTTAATCGTATTTGAAGAATACCGCATGCGTCGGGTAACGTCTTTTCTTGATCCCTGGGCCGATCCTTTCGGTAGCGGGTACCAACTTACCCAGTCGCTGATGGCTTATGGTCGCGGTAGCTGGTTTGGGCAAGGCTTAGGAAACAGTCTGCAAAAGTTAGAGTTTCTGACGCAAGCACATTCCGATTTCATCATGGCAATTCTTGCCGAAGAACTGGGGCTGGCCGGCGTCGCCTGTACATTAGGGTTACTTTTGTACTTAGTGATAAAGGCGCTGCGGATTGGCAATAAGGCATTAGTTAAGCAGCGTCCATTTGAAGGTTATCTGGCTTACAGTATTGGCATTTGGCTTAGCTTTCAGACAGCAGTGAATATTGGTGCCAGTGCTGGCGTATTACCCACCAAAGGGCTCACTCTGCCGTTAGTCAGTTATGGTGGCACCAGTTTAATTATTGTAGCCGTAGCCATTGCATTGTTATTACGAATTGACTTTGAAATGCGCGTGGATGGTGTGCAGGCGCTTGAGCGCAAAGATAAACTTCGGTTAACGAAAAAAGAGGCACGAAGTGCAAAAGGTAAAGAAGCGGTAAATGCCATGTTGAGCGATGTCGCCAAGGAGGCCGCGCATGAATAAACGTTGTTTAATTATGGCAGGTGGGACTGGCGGGCACGTATTTCCAGGATTGGCTGTCGCTAAAGCGTTGGCAGCGCGCGGCTGGGATATTCAATGGCTAGGCACCGCACAACGGATGGAAGCCGAGGTAGTTCCTGCTAATGGTATTCCTATTCATTTTATTCCGGCAAAAGGTTTGCGTGGCAAAGGAACAGTTGCAAAATTGGTCGGGGTAATGGCTTTAGCGCAAGGCTTGTTCTGCGCGCGCGGCGTGATATCAAAGTTAAGACCTGATGTGGTAATAGGGTTTGGCGGCTATGCCAGCGGCCCCGGAGGGTTAGCGGCATGGACAAAAGGTATTCCGCTAATTATTCATGAGCAGAATGCCGCTGCGGGTATGACAAATCGGCTGCTTAGCCGTATCGCGAAGAAGGTACTGGTAGGGTTTGCTGATGCAAAGTCGCAGTTCAGTCATGCTCCGGAACGTTGCGTTGCAGTGGGCAACCCGGTGCGAAAAGACATTGTGAATGTGCCGGCAAAAGTAAAGACTCACCAGCCGCTGAGAATGCTTATTGTTGGAGGCAGCCTTGGTTCGCGCCCGCTTAACGAGATTGTCCCGGCGGCTTGTTATAACTTGAATGATTTGAGCGTCTGGCATCAAACCGGAAAAGGAAATCGACCCACGGTAAAAGAAGCGTGGCAAGGCAGTGCCTGTAACGTAAAAATTACTGAATTTATTGATGATATGGCAGAAGCCTATACCTGGGCAGACGTGGTGATCTGCCGGGCGGGCGCTTTAACGGTAGCAGAAGTTGCTGCAGCCGGTGTGGCAGCAATGTTCGTTCCTTTGCCCCACGCGGTTGATGATCATCAGACTAAAAACGCCATGTCGTTAGTCAAACAGGATGCCGCTGTGCTGGTTGAGCAATCTGAACTACCGGCGCGCCTGGAAAAAATTGTTGCAAGCTGGATAGCTCAACCTGAGGTATGTCTGGCAATGAGCCAACGTGCGAAAGCCTGTGCAGTAACAGATGCCACCCATAATGTAGTTAGCCAGTGCGAAGCGCTGGTGGGAGCTGTCGAATGATTCTTAAAACATCCTTTCAAAGCCCGCAGATGCGAAAGGTAAAGCGTATCTTCTTTATCGGCATCGGCGGTGCCGGAATGGGGGGAATAGCCGAAGTATTACTTAATGAAGGTTATGACATTGCCGGTTCAGATATTCAACCTAACGCAATGACTCGCCGTTTAGAAGAATTTGGCGCTTGTATCACCGTGGGTCATGCCGCTACGAACGTGCAAGGTGCCGATGTGGTGGTGGTGTCCAGTGCTATCGACGAAGCCAACCCGGAAATCCAGCACGCCCGCGAATGCCGTATTCCCATTATCCGCCGCGCAGAGATGCTGGCGGAACTCATGCGCTTTCGTCACGGCATTGCCATAGCCGGAACCCACGGCAAAACGACTACCACCAGTTTAATCGCCACCATTTTTGCTGAAGCCAGGTTAGACCCCACTTTTATTATTGGCGGGTTGTTAAATAGCGCTGGCACCAACGCAAGATTGGGTAAAAGCCGTTACTTGATTGCCGAAGCGGATGAAAGTGACGCTTCATTTTTACATCTGCAGCCAATGGTATCGGTAATAACCAATATAGAAGCCGACCATATGGGTACCTACGAAGGTGACTTTTCCAAAATGAAAGACGCCTACGTCGATTTTCTGCACAACTTGCCCTTCTACGGGCAAGCCATCGTGTGTGGCGATGATGAAAATATTCAGTCGCTGCGTTCAAGAGTCGGGCGCAATATGTTGACCTATGGCTTTGGCGAAAATAACGATGTACGGGCTGAAAATGTAAATTTGTCGTTTGGCCGCGCCAGGTTTGATGTCATTCGTCCTGGCTTGGCGCCATTAGATGTGACGCTGAACCTAACTGGTATGCATAATGTCTTAAATGCACTTGCTGCTATTGCTGTGGCAACTGACGAAGGCTTACCCGATACGGCGATCATCAACGCCCTTGCTGGTTTCGGTGGCATTGGCCGGCGTTTTGAAATACTGGGAAGCTTTGACACCAGTAAAGGAAATATCTGCTTGGTGGATGATTATGGTCATCATCCTACTGAAGTCAAAGCAACCATTGCAGCCGCCCGTGCTAACTGGCCTGATCGCAGACTGGTCATGGTTTATCAACCACACCGTTTTAGCCGCACCCGCGATTTGTACGAAGATTTTGTTGAGGTTCTTTCCCAAGTGGATGTGTTATTGATGCTGGATGTTTACGCGGCCAGTGAAGCGCCTATTGAAGGCGCTGACAGCAAGGCGCTTTGTCGTAGTATGCGGTTACGAGGGCAGCTTGAGCCAATTTACGTAGGAGACAAAGAATCATTGCCTGACATTCTGGTCAATATTTTGGCTGATGGCGATATTGTAATGACTCAGGGCGCGGGAAACATCGGACAAATTGCAACATCACTGGCAACTGCCAAAATGCAGCCCGAATTAATGTCAGCCGAGGTACAGGCATGATGAAAATTTTTAAGCCAGAAGCGTTTGGTCGAGTCGCGGTAATGCTGGGTGGAGAATCAGCAGAACGAGAAGTGTCTTTGCGTTCAGGTAATGCGGTATTAAATAGCCTGATAAAGCAGGGAGTCAATGCCTTCGCTTTCGATCCCGCTGAGAGACAACTTACTGATCTTATAGGTGAAAATGTTGATCGCGTTCTTATTATGCTGCATGGCCGCGGCGGTGAAGACGGCGCGATGCAAGGGGCGTTGCAGCAGCTAAAAATACCTTACACCGGCAGCGGTGTTCTGGGATCGGCTCTGGCGATGGATAAAATCCATAGTAAACAAATCTGGCAATGCCTTGATTTACCTACTGCAAAATATCAAATTGCTGATAAAAGCTGCTTTGAAGCTGGATCATGCAACGCTATAATGAATGAACTGGGGAACGAGGTAATGGTTAAACCGGCTCGGGAAGGTTCGAGTATCGGCATGGCCAGAGTGACAAGCGCTACACAACTTGCAAATGCCATACAGGATGCGTTTATTTACGATAACGAAGTTCTGTTGGAACAGTACATTGACGGGGCCGAATTTACTGTAGCCGTGTTACACGGGCAGGCGTTACCGTCAATCCGAATGTCTACCCCTCATACTTTTTACGATTACGCGGCGAAGTATCAGGATAATACAACCGAATACTTTTGTCCGAGTGGTTTGCCAACAGATAAAGAAAATGAACTGGCCGCACTCTCCATTCGAGCATTTAAGGCGCTATCTGGCAGTGGTTGGGGCCGAATAGATGTCATGCAGGATGCAACAGGCCAGTTTTATTTACTGGAAGCGAACACAGTGCCGGGTATGACAGAAAAAAGTCTGGTGCCAAAAGCGGCAAAGGCTGCAGGTATTAGCTTCGACGATTTAACCCTCGCGATTCTTGCTACCAGCATGCCAGCAGATTTGCAGGCGGCCCCATGAGCAATCATCCCAGCCGTACAGCATTTTGGGCGGGAGTCGTGTTCCTGCTGGTGGTGTTGACTGCTCTGGTGATGGGAGGCATAAAGGTGCAAGCCTGGCTGCAGGACGAACAGCGCGCGCCTGTGCAGGTAGTGGATTTTTCTGGTGAATTTGAGCACGTGAATGTGGTGCAGCTTGAGCGCCTGATCAGAAAGTCTCAGCCAGGCAGTTTTTTTGCGCTGGATGTGAATGAGGTGTTCCAGTTAGTCGAATCGCAGCCCTGGATTTATCGGGCGTCGGTGCGCAAGCAGTGGCCTAATACGTTAAAAATTTATTTGGTAGAGCAAACTCCCGTGGCCCAGTGGAACGAGGATATGTTGCTGAATCCTTACGGGGAGACGTTCAGCGCCAGCGCGGAAGGCCTGGCTCTACCGCGACTTTTTGGTCCCAGTGGCAGCGAAAAAACGGCACTGGAAGGGTATAACGCGATGCAATCGCTGCTGGCTACCACAGCCATGCCCATCGTTGAATTATCGTTAAGCGAGCGATTTGCCTGGCAAATTCAGCTGGGAAATGGCATTGACCTGAATTTAGGCAGAACAGAATTTATTGATCGGCTACAACGTTTTATTGATGTATACCCGTTACTGGCACAGCAGCCAAAACCGGTAAAATATGTTGACCTTCGTTACGATACGGGGTTGGCGGTTGGCTGGGAAACCAGTACTGATGAACAGAGTTAGTAAGAGAGTAAAGGAAACCATGTCAAAACCTGCTGAACGCAACTTGATTGTCGGCCTCGATATTGGCACCAGCCAGATAAAAGCGGTCGTGGGTGAGTTGCTGAATGATGATCAGATCAGCATCGTTGGCGTCGGTACCCACGCTGCCAAAGGAATGGACAAAGGTGGCGTCAATGACCTGAATCTGGTGGTAAAAACCGTTCAGCGCGCAGTCAGCGAAATGGAGTTGATGGCAGACTGCCGGGTGTCGTCGGTGTTTATGTCTATTTCCGGGCGTCATGTGAAATGTCAGAACGAGAACGGCATGGTTCCTATTAATAATCAGGAAGTGACCCAGGAAGACGTTGACAACGTTATTCATGCTGCACGTTCAGTGCCGATTGCCGCAGAGCGACGTTTGCTGCATGTGTTGCCGCAGGAATTTACCATTGATGTGCAGGAAGGCATCAAAAATCCTATCGGTATGTCTGGCGTGAGAATGGAAGCGGACGCGCACATTATTACCTGCGCAGATGACATGGCGAAGAATTTGGTTAAATGCGTAGAGCGTTGTGACCTGAATGCGGATCAACTGATTTTTTCGGCGTTAGCCAGCAGTTACGCGGTTTTAACAGATGATGAGCGCGAGCTTGGCGTCTGTGTCGTCGATATTGGCGGCGGTACCATGGATATCGTGATTTACACTGATGGTGCAATTCGACATACCGCAGTGATCCCAGTGGCCGGTAATCAGATAACCAATGACATCGCTAAAATTTTTCGTACTCCCATCAGCAATGCAGAAGAGATAAAAGTGAATTACGCATGCGCGTTGAAAGACATGGTGAGCATGGAAGAAAGTATCGAAGTGCCAAGTGTGGGAGGACGTCCTGCACGCGTGATGTCACGTCATACGTTGGCCGAGGTCATCGAGCCGCGATATCAGGAATTGTTTGAACTAGTGCACGATGAAATTCGTGCCAGTGGGTTGGAAGAACAAATTGCTGCCGGATTAGTGCTAACCGGCGGCACAGCCAAAATGGAAGGAGCAGTCGAATTTGCAGAAGAACTGTTTCAAATGCCCGTGCGCGTGGGCAAACCGATTAATGTGAAAGGCTTGTCGGAATATACCGACGACGCAGGCTTTGCCACTGTAGTCGGTCTTTTACATTACGGGAAAATGCAATCAGATAACAAAAAAGCCAGTAAGCAGAAACCTGGTGAAAGCTTGTTTCACCGAGTGCAAAGCTGGTTTAAAGGTGAATTTTAATTTTTTTAATTTTGGGGGCGCTAAGGCTACGGCATGTGGATCAGCAAGGAAGCATCTGATCAGCGGGATATGACCTGGCTTAGTGTTGAAAGACGTACCAAACCGGAGAGTAAGTATGTTTGAATTAATGGATAGTCACGGCGAAGAAGCCGTAATCAAAGTTATCGGCGTCGGTGGTGGCGGTGGTAACGCTGTTGAGCACATGGTGTCTCAGAATATCGAAGGCGTTGAGTTTATCGCTATTAACACTGATGCACAGGTACTACGTAGTTCCAGTGCTGATGTTACCTTGCAGATTGGCTCAAAAGTTACCAAGGGCTTAGGTGCGGGTGCCGATCCTAATATCGGGCGGGATGCCGCACAAGAAGATCGCGAAACCATTCGTCAGGCGCTCGACGGCGCAGAT
This sequence comes from Alteromonas pelagimontana, assembly GCF_002499975.2. Lineage (NCBI taxonomy): Bacteria > Pseudomonadati > Pseudomonadota > Gammaproteobacteria > Alteromonadales > Alteromonadaceae > Alteromonas > Alteromonas pelagimontana. The sequence continues at coordinate 878,885 of NZ_CP052766.1, read as the reverse complement.
ATGGTGTTTATTACCGCTGGTATGGGTGGTGGCACAGGTACCGGTGCAGCCCCGGAAGTCGCAAGAATTGCGCGCGAAATGGGCATTCTTACTGTTGCTGTAGTTACCAAGCCGTTTCCGTTTGAAGGGAAAAAGCGCACTGCCTTCGCTGAACAGGGTATTGCAGAGTTATCCAAGCATGTGGATTCGTTGATTACGATTCCTAACGAGAAGCTGCTTAAGGTAATGGGGCCGGGAACACCGTTGTTGAAGGCTTTCAGTTCTGCTAACGATGTTCTCAGCGGTGCCGTTCAGGGTATTGCTGAACTGATTACACGACCTGGTTTGATCAACGTGGATTTCGCTGACGTAAAAACTGTTATGTCAGAAATGGGTACCGCCATGATGGGGAACGGCGCAGCATCCGGTCCTGATCGTGCTGAAGAAGCGTCTGAAGCTGCAATTGCGTGCCCACTGCTGGAAGATATCGATTTGTCTGGTGCTCGCGGTATTCTGGTGAATATCACTGCCGGTCCTGATTTTGCTATCGACGAGTTCGAAATTGTCGGTAACGCAGTGAAAGCATTTGCATCGGAAAATGCCACAGTGGTGGTGGGTACTGTCATTGATATGGAAATGACTGACGAACTGCGAGTGACGGTAGTTGCTACGGGTATTGGCGCAGAACGTAAACCAGATATTTCATTGGTGAGTTCAGAAGGAACAAGATTGACGGCTTCCGCTCGTGAATTCGGTACCAGTTCCGTAAGCGAAAGTCGCAGTAGTATCGGTGGCACAGATGGTAATCAGGCGTTAAAGGCTGATGAAAGCGTTCAGCCGAATAATGATCTGGAGTACCTGGATATTCCCGCTTTCTTGCGTAAGCAGGCGGACTAATATCGATATGTTTGGGAATTCTAGCGCGGCTTTATTGTCATAAATAAGTAATGATGCGCTTTGCTGCGCAGTTGATATGACACATTTTTGACATAATAGTGTTGGGTCACTATAATATGCGGCCGCTTTTTGAACAGGTAAAAGCAACGAATCATGATTAGACAACGTACTATCAAGCACCCGGTGCAAGAAACCGGTATAGGTTTGCACAAAGGGGAAAAGGTCACGATGACTCTCCGGCCTGCGCCTGCGAACACTGGTATAGTGTTTCGGCGTGTTGACCTTGACCCGTTTGTGGATATTCCTGCGCGTGCAAATGCCGTGGGTAACACCATGCTATGTACCTGTATAAATAATGAAGACGGTGTAAGTATTAATACCGTAGAGCATTTGGCGTCTGCATTAGCCGGGCTGGGTATCGACAACATTATTGTAGAAGTTGACAGCAATGAGCTGCCTATTATGGATGGTAGCGCCAGCCCATTTATTTTCTTGCTGCAGTCGGCCGGTATTGAAGAGCTGAATGCTCCTAAGCGTTTTATCCGTATCAAGAAGCCGGTGCGTGTTGAAGATGGTGATAAGTGGGCTGAGCTGGTTCCTCATGACGGCTTCCGCGTCGATTTTCGTATCGATTTTGATCATCCTGTTATTAGCCAGACCCGTCAGCACATGGTGATGGATTTTGACAGCTGTTCATATGTCAATGAAGTCAGCCGCGCGCGGACCTTTGGCTTTATGCGCGACCTTGAATATATGAACGCAAACAATCTTGCGCTTGGCGGCAGTATGGAAAACGCTGTTGCGCTGGATGAGTTCCGGATACTTAATCCTGAAGGTTTACGCTATGAGGATGAGTTTTTAAAGCACAAGATTCTTGATGCAGTGGGCGACCTGTATTTGGGCGGCCACAGCATTATTGGTGAGTTGCGAGCTTATAAAACGGGTCACGGGCTAAACAACAAATTGTTAAATGCAGTATTGGCACAACAGGAATGTTGGGAATTCATTACTTATGAATCTAAAGATGATGCACCGATTCGCTACGCAGAGCCTATTCTAGCATAACGCTGTTTATGCCAGTACTTTTATAAAAGCCGCCATTTCAGGCGGCTTTTTATTGGCTAAAGAGGCGGAACGCCGATAAAATCATCTCGTTCTTGTTACGGTGGATGAAAAATCCGCTGTAAAAACGGGATTGACGTTTGTTCATTCAGGCGAACAACGTTAAACTAACCCACGTTTTTCTATGAGTTGAGCAATGAAACTAACGATTACTTTAGTCGGTAAACATCGACGCTACCGCCGCAGTATCAGCGTGAGAACGCTGGTCAGCCTGACGGTGCTGTCTTCTTTGTTTATGTTAGTTTCCAGTCGCTCTACTGAATCAGTCTCTGAAAACCTGGCTCGCGTTAAACTTGCGCAACAAGCTACGAGTAAAGAGCAGGCTGAGCTGGATGCGTTAAAGCTTCAAACGCAAGCGCAGTTACAAGTATTAGCAGTACATTTGGCTACTTTGCAGGCGCAAGTAAGTCAACTTGACGAACAAGGCAATTTTATTGCTGAAGAATTAGGGATGAAAGCCGCTGACCTGGAGGTTTTCAAACCAGACATATCGCCTAAAGATCCCATTGATGATCCCCTGATGCAGCAAATTGCTGTCATGCAACAGTCGCTGGATAGCAAAACCCAGCAGCTAAACATGCTTGAAAGTTTAGTCAGAGGTCACCATATCCAACTTCAGAGCCAATTATCTGGCAGACCCGTTGGATCAGGATGGTTGTCTTCTTATTACGGTATGAGAGCAGATCCGTTTACAGACAAGCCAGCAATGCATCAAGGTGTAGACTTTGCTGGGGCGTCAGGTGATGATGTTGTGGCTACCGCCGCAGGTATCGTTACCTGGGCAGGTACACGACACGGTTACGGCGAACTGGTTGAGATTGAACATGGAAATGGCTTGATTACCCGTTACGGGCATAATCGGACGTTGAATGTCTCCATCGGTGATATCGTAACTAAAGGTCAGGTAATTGCTGAAATGGGCAATACCGGCCGCTCCACGGGTGCTCATGTTCATTACGAAGTAATAAGAGGCGGGCAGCAAATCGATCCTCTGCCTTTTGTCTACCCAAAGTAGACTGAGGCAGCAGCCAGGTAAGTTAACCTACCCTTGGGTGGTTAGCGCAGCAAGTTAGGGTGACATTCCTATGCAGAATGCGTAGTGTGTCATTTTTTAAAAATCGACGAGGCAGCTTAAGCTCCTGGCGTCTCGACAAGTAGTGGAATAATCAACCAAATGTTTTCAAGCATCGTGAGAAAAGTTTTCGGTAGCCGAAATGACCGACTATTAAAAAAATTACAAAAATCCGTAGATGCCATCAATGCGCTGGAAAAGGATTACGAAGCGCTCAGCGACGAACAACTTAAAGGTAAAACTGCAGAGTTGAAAGCTAAGTTGGCAGAAGGCGCAACTCTTGATGATATTTTAGTTGAAGCGTTCGCTACTGTGCGTGAAGCCAGTAAACGTGTATACGGCATGCGTCACTTCGATGTGCAGTTGCTCGGTGGGCAAGTTCTGCATCAGGGTAAAATTGCCGAAATGCGTACCGGTGAAGGTAAAACTCTTACCTCTACTTTGCCGTCCTATCTGAACGCGTTATCAGGGAAGGGTGTGCATGTCATTACCGTCAATGATTATTTGGCGAAGCGGGACGCGGAATGGAGCCGGGAGCTTTTTGAATATCTTGGAATGACAGTAGGCTGTAATGTGCCGGGTATATCACCGGAGCAAAAACGTAAGGCTTATAATTCAGATATTACCTACGGCACCAATAACGAATTCGGTTTTGATTATCTGCGCGATAATATGGCGTTTAGTCCTCAGGATCGAGTGCAACGGGAACTCAATTTTGCGGTAGTCGATGAAGTCGATTCCATTCTGATTGACGAAGCACGGACACCACTTATTATTTCTGGTGCGGCGGAAGACAGTTCAGAATTGTACCGTCGGATCAATTCGGTTATTCCTGAGTTAGTTCAGCAGGAAAAAGAAGATGAAGAAGGCGCGCATGGCGACGGAGACTATACCGTTGATGAAAAATCCCGCCAGATTCATTTGACCGAACATGGTCAGATTCACGTTGAAGAAGTGTTGCACAAAGAAGGCATATTGCCCGAAGGCGAATCCTTGTTCGCAGCCGGCAATATCTCATTGTTACATCACATCAATGCAGCCCTGCGAGCGCACAAACTGTTTTCTAAAGATGTCGACTACATCGTAAAAGACGATCAAATTGTCATCGTTGACGAACACACGGGCCGCACGATGGAAGGTCGTCGCTGGTCAGAAGGTCTGCACCAAGCAGTTGAAGCCAAAGAAGGTGTAAAAATACAAAATGAAAACCAAACCTTAGCATCAATTACCTTCCAGAATTATTTCCGCTTATACACCACTTTATCGGGTATGACGGGTACTGCTGATACAGAAGCGTTCGAATTTAATCATATTTACGGTTTAGAAACGGTCGTCATTCCTACCAATCGTCCTATGCAACGTAAGGACATGGCAGATTTAATTTATATGACCGCTGCGGAAAAATACGAAGCTATTGTTGAAGATATTAAAGCTTGCGTTAAGCGTGGTCAGCCAGTGCTTGTGGGGACGGTTTCTATCGAAAACTCCGAACTGCTTTCAAACGTCCTGAAGAAATCCAAAGTTCCTCATAAAGTGTTGAATGCTAAGTTTCATGCTCAGGAAGCAGATATCATTGCCCAAGCTGGTAAAAGCGGGTCTGTGACTATTGCCACTAATATGGCGGGTCGGGGAACCGATATTGTATTAGGTGGTAATTGGCAGGCTGGTGTGGCAGATGTGGAAAGTCTCACGCCTGATCAGGTCGCGAAACTGAAAGCGCAGTGGAAAGAAAACCACGATAAAGTGATTGAAGCTGGCGGTTTGCATATTATCGGTACAGAACGCCACGAATCCCGTCGCATTGACAACCAGCTACGAGGCCGTGCCGGACGCCAGGGCGATCCAGGTTCCAGCCGGTTCTATTTGTCTCTTGATGATGCCCTTATGCGCATTTTTGCATCCGAAAAAATGGCGAGCATGATGAAGCGTCTCGGAATGGAGCATGGTGAAGCCATCGAGCATCCTTGGGTAACGCGTGCTATCGAAAACGCACAACGCAAGGTTGAAGGCCGTAACTTCGATATGCGTAAGCAGTTGCTTGAATATGACGACGTGGCGAATGATCAGCGTAAGGTAATTTATGAGCAGCGCAACGAATTACTGGATGAAGGCGATATTAGCGAAACTATTGAGGTGATCCGTGCTGACGTGGTTTCCAGTGTGGTTGATGAATACATACCGCCTCAGTCGCTGGAAGAAATGTGGGATATTCCAGGCCTTGAACAACGTCTGAAAGGCGACTTCGCAGTAGATTTGCCAGTGCAATCCTGGCTGGACGAAGATGACAAGCTGTACGAAGAAAAGTTGCGTGAGCGCATTGCTGAAGAAGTAGAAAAAGCCTACAAGAAGAAGGAAGAAATCGTGGGCGCGGAGGTACTCCGTCAGTTCGAAAAAGCTGTCATGTTGCAGAATCTGGACAGTCACTGGAAAGAACATTTAGCGGCTATGGATCATCTTCGCCAAGGGATACATCTACGAGGTTATGCACAAAAGAATCCGAAACAGGAATATAAGCGCGAGTCTTTCGAGCTGTTCTCGCAAATGCTGGAAGCGCTGAAAGTGGAAGTGATTACCGTTTTAAGTCGTGTGCAGGTTCGCGCTGAGTCAGATGTTGAAAAAGTAGAAGAGCAACGTCGGCAGGCAGATGAATTGCCTAAGCAGTTCGAGCACGAGCAGTCTCCGGCGACGCAGTCGGCGAAGCCCGAAGCCTCCAGCTCAAGCGCCCAAACCGCTATGCGTGAAGGGCCTAAAGTGGGCCGCAACGATCCTTGTCCATGCGGCTCGGGTAAGAAATATAAACAGTGCCACGGTAAATTATCGTAGTGAAAGTGGTGAATGTTGCGGTGGGGATTATATTAAAAGCGTCCCCGACCAGCGGCGACAATGTGTTTGTTTGCCGCCGGCCAACCAATGTGCATCAAGGGGGGAAATGGGAATTTCCAGGGGGAAAGATTGAAGGTGGAGAAACCACTGAACAAGCCCTCGCCAGAGAACTCTATGAAGAAATAGGAATAGAGGTTAACAGCAGCATGCCGCTAATGGTTATTGAACATGACTATGGTGATAAAAAGGTCAGGTTGGATATTCACACCGTTACCGACTTTAGCGGTGAACCTTATGGAAAAGAAGGACAGCAGGGAAAGTGGGATAGCATCGCCACGCTGAACCCTCAGGATTATCCCGCCGCAAACATAGCCATCATTGAACGGCTACAGCACAGCTGCTAACAATACATTTCGAAGGGAGCAGAATACGCTGCTCCCTTTGAAATTTTCTCGGTCCCTATAATATTTTATTTCAACCTATTCTTATCATTTCAGGTGCTCTGACTGCGGGTTGCCCAAGCCGTAGTTGATAAGCTACATCCCTTTGAGAATGCAGAGAAGACACATTGATCACTCCGATTTAAAGCGTAACTAACGACGCAGTAGCAAAGGCTACATGCAACTTGTGATAAGCCGCTTCATTAATAAAATGCGGATAGGTAACATCTTCTCCCTGCCAGGTAATATCCGTTCCATCAAAACAGCGGAAAATTGGCTGGCCAGGCAGCAAAGGCACAAAGTCAGCATCCTGAAGCTGATGGTGGATCATTGCTTTACGCTCACCGTCTTCGTTCATGGGAAAATCAATATTTACCCCTAAACGAAACGCTTCACACTCCGGCAGATTTTGTGTTTTGCCGTCATTATAAGCCTGACAAAAAGCAAGCAGGGTTTCTGTTAGTGTCTGAGTAAGTTGGTACACATCTTCACGCAGCACGCCCTGAGGCTGGGCACCCACTTCTACCATCACGCCGCGGCGGCCAATGGTACATAAGTAGGGATGCTCGGGCACAGGTTTTTCGTCTTCCACTAAAATGTTCGCTTCCGGCATATGTTGCTTTACGTACCGCGCCATTTGAATATGAAAGTCGTCGGTAGCCAGAATAATTAGCGTTGCGCCCATATGGCTGGTGGTATTGTGAATATCAATCACCAAGTCGGTATTGGATTCTCCCTTTGGACCAAGCTCCTGATTTATTTTCTTAGCGAGAATTGCTTCTTTTGCGTCACTATCGCTGTTCAAGCGCTCTGGCAAAAACTGGCGGTTTAAATCTTCATCTAAAAATCGAACATTGGCTTGCATCGCCGCATGGTTAGCAAAAAAACAGCGAATATTAAGTGAAGAAAATGCTGACGGGATGCCGTTTTGCATCCAATTTCTTACCAACTGAATGCCGCTGGTTTCGTTTCCGTGGGTGCCACCCACTATCGCAACTGAGTTAATCATACAAATATATCCCGAAAAAATTTAGATCCGCACAACATTCATGGCGCGTTGATTTTTGCACCAGCATCCTTACGTGGCTAACTATCTGCTACTAAAAGTAGATGTCGATGTTCTTAATGCTTGAAGAACTCATCCGGTTGCTGGCTCAGCATAGCTTCAATTTCTTCGATATCAGGAACATCAGCCTGACTCTCCGGCGTCGGGCTTTTGCTGGGAATGCTTCTTTCTTCGCTCGCCCATTCACCTAAATCGATTAACTGACACTGCTTAGAGCAGAAAGGGCGAAAAGGACTATCTGCAGACCAGACGACGTCCTTACTACAGATTGGACATTTGACTTTCATGACTTACCTTGGGGTTAATAAACAGGCAAAGCCTTTGCAGGCCAAACCGTTGAACAGGGAGTAATAGGTTTATATAGTTTAGCAAGCTGCCAGCGAAAATGTTACATCAGTATCAACAGATCCATTCTGCGGCTGTTGGGTATCAAACCACATAAAGCGGATTGCATAACGGTATTTATTACCACTGAGATTCGGGTACTGTCCCGTGTCTATCTGGCACCGGACACGGATAAGTTCGTTTTTATCTTCGGCAACGCCTTGGTAGAACCCGTTTTGCGCCGTCTGCTTCTGAAAGGTGCCGCGCTCTCGCAAAAATGCCAGGCTTATCGAAATGGCCTCTTCAAGCACCGCCAGCGAGGCTAACCAGTTATCAATTGCTTTCTGTCGTTCAGCAAGCGGTTGATGTAACCAGAAATGTAAATTAGGTAAATCGAAGCTACAAGCGCCACCAGGGATCGCAAAGCGCTGGCGGATGCTACCTAAAAACTTATCGTCTTTGAGGTCGCTGCCAAATTTTTTGCCATTTTTCAATTTTGTTCGCAAGCGCAGAATATTTTGCAACGCCTGCTCTAACGCAGCACTGTTAATATTAGGGTGTTGCGACCAATACACCAGACTGCGTTCATGGGTATCCAGATCTTTTAAAATATCGGTGCGCAGATCCAAGCGGTCAAGCAGATCTAATAAAGTAAACAACTGGTCAAAGAAATACATGTGCAGCGGAGCAGTTTGAACACAGGCACCGGTTTTCAGTTGAACAAGCAGTTGTTCAATACGCAGGTAGTTTCTCACCTTTTCTTTTAATGGAAACTCGAAAACGGCCTCAGACATGGATTTCCTTATAGTTGTAATTGTACGCACTACAACGCAAAACCATAAAAATTTCAAGTAGAAGCTGACTTATACCAATTCGCAGTGATAATTGATCACTCGAAGAGAGGGAGCTCTTTCCAGTTCAAGCTACGCAGAGAAAAGAACTTTCAGACTAAAGAACTGTTCCGAAGTATGAGTCATAACGAGGACACTATTCTGAACACGCTGTAAAACCTTCCTGGGCGCTCAGCCGCAGCATCCATGCTGTTTGCACAGCGCCTGCTGCACAGCGCCTGCTGCACAGTGCCTGCGGACGGTTCTGAATGATATCCTTGTTTTGCCTTTTCATGTGTAGCACATTTACGAACAGCTATTTAGCCCAAAGGGAAGGCCCCAGCGACTAATGCTCTGCGTTGCTGCCAATTGAAAGGGATTAGTATGGCTTCTTAGCAACACCCCGTAAGCCGTAGGATAAAAATAGGTGAATTATTTCCGCTATGAAGTGGGATTAGCACCGTGACAGAGCTCCAGATATTGTTGATGAAGCGCTGCAATTTGGGCCGGTAAGGCAGAAAAATCGCCGCTATTGTCAATTATGTCATCAGCCGCTGCAAGTCGGGCATTCCTGCTTATTTGTGACGCCATGATATTTTTTATTGTGGTTTCATCACTGCCGTCTCTTGCTAACGCTCGCTGTAACTGAAGATCTGCAGGGCAATCTACCACCAGCACCCGATTGGTAATGGTGTTGAGTTTATTTTCCAGCAGTAAGGGAACCGCGAGAATGCAGTAGGCGCTGGTAGTAGTCGCAATGTCAGCAAGCATCTTTTCCCTGATAACCGGATGAAGCAATGCGTTAAGCCATTTTTTATGTTTCTCATTGCTAAATACTGTTTGTCGCAAAGCCGCACGGTTAAGTGCGCCATCAGAAAGTAAAATTTCGCTGCCAAAATTTGCCGCAATACTTTTAAGAGCAGAAGAGCCAGGCTCAACAACTTGACGGGCGACAATATCAGCATCAATAACATCAACGCCAAGCGCTAAAAAGCCGTCGCTGACCGCTGTCTTGCCGCTGCCAATACCACCGGTTAAGCCAACAACAAATTTATGAGAAGGTGAAATAGTCGACATTAACCAAACGCCCAGTTTAAATATGCCGCAATGATATCGTGTTTATAAAGTAAAGTAAGGAAACCGGCAACGGCCAGATAAGGGCCAAAGGGTATCGCTAACGAACGCCCTTTTTGCTGCACTAGCATGATCGCAAGTCCAGCGATGGCACCGACAAATGAAGACAACAGAATAATTACCGGTAAACCCTGCCAGCCGGTAAATGCGCCAAGGGCGGCGAGCAGCTTAAAATCGCCGTAACCCATGCCTTCCTTACCGGTTGCCAATTTAAACAGCCAGTACACCGACCATAAACTCAGATAGCCCGCCGCTGCACCAATAATTGCATCCACCGGCCCAACAAATACGTGTTGAGTAGAAAGTAATAACCCCAGCCACAGCAATGGTAGCGTGAGCTGGTCAGGTAACAGCATTTTATCTAAGTCGATAAACAGCAAAGCCACTAGAATATAAACAAAAAGTACAGCCCACAGCGCCTGGCTTGAGGGGCCGAAATGCCAGGCGGTAAAGGTACATACTAGCCCGGTAAATAGCTCGACCAGCGGATAACGTAAGGAAATGCCGGTGCCGCAGTTTGCGCACTTGCCGCGCAAAAACAGGTAACTTAGCAGGGGAATATTTTCCCACGGCCGAATTTTGTGTCCACAGTGGGGGCAGGTGCTGTCTGGCTTGACCAGGTTAAACGCAGCGGTATCGGTATTAGACGAATCTGCCGCTGGAACCGCAAAGTCACGGGCATTATGATTGCCTGGCTCGGAATTTCTCGGTTGAAAATATGCGTTGTATTCTCGTTGCCAGCTTTTCTCCATCATAATAGGCAGCCGATATATCACGACATTTAAAAAGCTGCCTACCATCAAACTAACAATGAATACGGTCCCGAGGAAAAACAGGGGGCTGTGTGAACTAAGTTGGAAGAATGTTTCCATTTTCTCTTTGCTATCCTCTATGACAGCGGCAAGACTGCCAGAATATTCTTATTATCACAATTGGCATGTAGGGTTTTGCGGGTAAACGAGTTACACCACATTTCCCATCTGGAAGATGGGTAAGTACATAGCTATAATCAACCCGCCGATGACTACCCCCAGCACCGCCATTATCATGGGTTCCAGTAAGCTGGTGAGGCCGTCAACCATATCATCCACTTCGGCTTCGTAAATGGTGGCTATTTTACTTAGCATTTCATCTACCGCGCCTGATTCCTCGCCAATTGCTACCATCTGCGTCACCATGTCAGGGAACACATTGGTAGCCCGCATTGCAGTATTCATCTGTAGCCCGCCGGCGACTTCCTTTTTTACATAGAGAATGGCATCACGATAAACCGCGTTTCCCGATGCGCCAGCGGCTGAATCCAGCGCGCCAATAAGGGGTACGCCCGCAGCAAAAGTGGTAGCAAGGGTACGGGTAAAGCGCGCAATACTGGCTTTTTTTAGTATATTGCCAATTACCGGAATTTTTAGCGAAAGCTTATCCATCTTGTCTCTGAATTTAAGCGATTTCTTGTGGGTGCGGAAAAACAGAAAAATAGCGCCAGCGATGCCCATACCAATAAAAATTCCGTAGTCTTGCACAAACCGGGAAATTCCTAATACAAACTGTGTGAAGGCGGGCAGTTCAGCACCAAAGCTACTGAATATTTCTTCAAACTGAGGTACCACAAATACTAAGAGTATGGTGGTAACAATAAATGCCACCACCACCACCGCAATAGGGTAGAACATCGCCTTTTTGATTTTTGATTTCAGCGCTTCGGCTTTTTCTTTATAGGTAGCGATACGGTCGTAGATAGTTTCGAGCGCACCAGATTGTTCGCCAGTGTGCACCAAGTCGCAATACAGATCGTCGAAATAGTCCGGATGTTTGCGCAGCGCTGTAGACAACGGCGTGCCGGCCCTGACTTCGTTGGTAATCTCACCCAATAATTTGCGCATCGACGGTTTGCCGTGACCCTGAGCTATCATATCCAACGATTGAATCAGGGTGACCCCCGCGCTTAGCATAGTGGCAATTTGACGGGAGACTACGGAGATGTCGGCGGCAGTAATTTTTTTACCGCCGCGCCCGAATAAAGGCGTAGCTAGCTTTCTTACCTTTTGTGCGGAAATGCCCTGCCGACGCAACAGGTTTTTCGCCTCAGACAACGAAGTCGCAGAAATTTCACCTTTACGGTTGCTGCCTTGCTTATCTTTACCTTGCCAGGTAAATGTCGTTGCTGCTTTCGCCATAGCCTTTTCCGGAATTGTTTGTGATGGTGTTGCTTATAAAGTGTAGAGACAACAAAGCCCAGCGGAAACTGGGCTTTGGATTAGGAATTACCTAAAACTTTTAACATAAAGCTGCGTCTGAACAAGTTTCAGCCCAAGTCAGCTGGCCATTATCTTCTACAGTTGCTGTTAATGTATAAGCTTCCCCGCTTAGGCCATTACTAGTTGCTGCAGTGGAGACAAGCGTAGGGTTGGTTCCTGTTTCTGTCCAAATAACAGAGTCAACTAAACCTTTACCGTTACCAGCAGTGATATTATTAGGAACGCCATTTTCGCCTGCAGTACATTCTGTAATATCGCTTTCAGTTTGATAACAAACTTCAATAGCAGTCTTAAAGTTTTGCGTCGCCATCATCACCTCTGAAAATCGCGCTTTCTTAGTATAGTTCTGATAAGCTGGCAGTGCGATAGCAGCAAGAATACCGATGATAGCAACAACGATCATCAGTTCAATTAGTGTAAAGCCCTTTTGGTTAGAAGCTTGTACTTGTTTCATGGTTTTCTCCGGGACGTGTATAACACGTTATTTTAAAATTAAGTAAATTCAAAGTGACGTTTATACCTGAGTCGTCCTTAACAACGGCCCCGGTACTTGATTCTCAGTATAGATAGAGAACGTCAACTGACAAGTATCGGGAATTATACTTATGTGTAGGATTTGCAGAGTCTGAAGAAGGTGAGTGAAGCCTGTTTATCAGTTAAAAAGTTAGCGTTCACTACCCGGTTTTAAGTTGATATACGTCGCTCTATTCTGCTTTCATCGCAACACGAAGCGATAAATCAACAGCTTGTACATGTTTAGTTAATGCACCGGAAGATATAAAATCTACCCCCAATCTCGCCAGCGATTGCAGCCTTTCATCCGTAATGTTTCCCGACACTTCCAGTTTACTTTTCTGATTATTCATGTCGACTGCGCGTTGGATCTGTTCGTTAGTAAAATTGTCTAACATAATAATATCGGCATCGGCGTCCAGGGCTTGACGCAACTCTTCAAGGTTTTCTACTTCCACCTCTACAGGCTTTCCGGGCATTTGTTGCTTTGCTGTACTTACCGCGGCGGCTATGGAACCACATGCGTAAATGTGGTTTTCCTTAATAAGAAAGGCATCAAATAAACCAATGCGATGGTTCTGACCGCCGCCACAGGTCACTGCATATTTCTGCGCCATGCGTAAACCCGGCAAGGTTTTGCGGGTATCAAGAATTTTGGTTGAGCTACCGGCTAATAGTGCGGCATAAGCGGCCGTGACAGTAGCAGTGCCTGATAACGTCTGTAAAAAATTCAGTGCAGTGCGTTCTGCGGTAAGGATGCCACGAGCCGCGCCGGAGATAGTGACTAACGTAGCATTGGCTTTTACAGCGTCACCATCTTTTACCTGCCAGTTAAGACTGATTGCGGGATCAACAATAGCGAACGCTTGTGTTACCCAGTCCACGCCGCAGACAATGCAATCTTCACGAGTAATGATGGTGGCGCTGGCAAGACTGTCAGCCGGAATGAGGTTGGCGGTGATATCTTTTTCAGGGTTGCAGGTTCCACCAAGGTCTTCGGCAAGAGCTTGTAAAACCTGTTCTTTAATATTATCAATATGAGGGCGAGACATAGGTTGTCAAATCCGGTGGCTTCAAAGAGTACGCAATATTAACCATTCGCCACGCTGAGTAAACTCTAACTGGCGTAAAACGCTCATTCCCAGCAAAATATGGTTATCTCCCATACCGGGATTTAAATTAGCGCGCACGTTATGCAAAGTGATATCGCCAATGGTTAGCGTATCAATTTGCGTTCGGGCAATTCGTACGGTGCCGTTTGCTGTTTGCGCCAGCCCTGAAACGCCGGCGACAAGCCCCAGATGTTCCTGCATGTTAGCGGGAATGGCAACATCAGTAGCGCCAGTGTCGACCAGAAACACAACTGGTTCGCCGTTAATGGTTCCGCTGGTGACATAGTGACCCGCGCGATTCTGCTTTAGCCTGACTTCTGTCTGATTATTAATACGAATAGACTCAGGCTCTCGATTCGGATTGACCTGTTTATCCAATAAATCAGTGAAAATGATTGTCATAAGACCGATGCCACACAACCAGGCCAATGCAAACATCCACTTTCCTGCTGAACTATCTGCCATTACTACCACCCGTTTTGTTACTACTCACTTACTGCTCCTTCGGCTTATCGTTTACCTTCAGATGCATATATACGATATTTTATCGGCAAACCTTGTACATCATAGTGGCTAATGTCACACTTTGCGCAGACTCGTTATTGACAACATCATTATGCCGTCAGGACTCGATTTTTTCTCAGGTGCAATCTGCAAAACTTCTCCTTTTTACGATGAACGTCCTGCGGACGCCATTATTTCGCTATTGGTTATCCATAACATGTCACTGCCGCCAGGGCAATTCGGCGGCCCGGATATTGCTGCATTATTTACTGGTACCCTGGATGCAAACAAGCATCCATTTTTCCAGCAAATCGCTCATTTACGGGTGTCAGCGCATTGTGTAATTTACCGTGATGGAACGGTAGAACAATTTGTTCCTTTTACACAGCGCGCATGGCATGCGGGAATTTCTTCATTTCAAGGGCGACAGCGATGTAACGATTTCTCCATCGGCATAGAAATGGAAGGTACGGATGACATGCCATTTACAGACGCTCAATACCAGGCTCTGGCAACGGTAAGTCATGAAATTCTTTCGCATTTTCCCCTCATTACGATAGGCCGCATTGTCGGGCACAGCGACATTGCCCCAGGCAGAAAAACAGACCCGGGTCCATTTTTTGACTGGCCCCGATATCGGCAACAACTGTTCCCACTTCTGTGGGAGCACCGCGAGAACCGAGTATGATATTAATAAGCCTGCTACTGGCGCTTTTAATTACGCGTAATATTAAGAAATCTGCCGACTGGCAGATAACAACTTATTCGTTGTGGTATCGCCACAAGCTGATGAGTAACCACTGGATATCGCCGCAGAGCAGCTATCTTAGCTGGTTTGTTGCTGTTGTTGCACCCGCATGTATAGCTGCCGTAATTTTCGAATTGTTGCCAGGGTCGTTCCTAACCTTCGTTTTGCAAACATTAATATTAGTTGTTTGTATAGGCGAGCCACGATTAAAAGCAACTTACAAAGCGTTTTTGCAGGCGGCCAATCGTAATGACATTGAAGCCTGTGCGTTATATTCAGCGCAACTGGAAGGCGCACCCCTGGATACGGCTGTCCATGAACAACCGGCGGCGCTAGGTGCAACGTTTGGCCGCCAGTTGATATGGATGAATTATCAGCACTATATGGCGGTAATGTTGTGGTTTGTTGCCTTTGGTGCGCCCGGTGCGCTGTTATATGCGCTAACGCAATCGTTTTATGAACAACGACAACCGGAGCACGGCAGAATGAATACAGCGGTGCGGCGCACCCTGTGGGTGCTTAATTTTATCCCTGTACGCGTAGCTGCGTTCGGTTTCTTGGTGGTTGGACATTTTTCAACCGCGTTTCCTATCTGGCTACAATACCTCACCGACCTTAAAGTAAATAGCAGAAAGTTATTAACAAATGTGGCCGTGGCAGCTGAGCCTCTTAGCGAGCAGAGTGTGAGAAACTGTCAGCAAAATATCGCTGTTGAACCTAAGATTATGGTACGTCTGATAAAGCGCAATATACTGTTTTTACTCGTTGTTACTGCTGTACTGACTCTCATGGGCGCAATAGCGTGAGACAGCAAACAGCAATGAAAAGAAGGTTTTTATTTGCTGCCATAATCACATCAGACCAGCTGTTTTCTTAACATTTTATTCAAGAAATTCAACGTTCAGCGTTAACAACTCATCGCTTTTGCACCTTGCTTTTATTAGCAACTATTTACCTGAACTATAAACTGTCCTAAACTGTAGAGGTAAAATGGTATTACCAATATAAGGGTGGCTTCTCAAGTTGTTTACAATTTAGCCATTGTTTTAGCGTAAAAGGGCTTTGCATGCAGCAAGGGCGTAGAAAATTGTCAGACGTTATCACAGAGCAACTGGAATCGCTGATTCTGGAAGGCGCTTTGCTGGCAGGTCAACAATTACCGCCTGAACGAGAATTAGCGATGCAATTTGATGTTTCCCGTCCTTCGTTACGAGAAGCAATCGGCAACTTGCACGCCCGTGGTCTGGTCGAGCGCAAACAGGGCGGTGGCACATTTGTCAGCCGTAATTTGAATGCAGCGATGATGGACCCGCTAATGGCGCTTATCAGCCGCCGTCCGGAAACGCAGTTTGATTTACTGGAATTTCGGCACGCCTTGGAAGGTATGTCTGCCTATTATGCTGCGCTTCGTGGGCAGCCTGAAGATTATGCAGCACTTAATAAAGCGCTGGAAGAGTTACCCAATCCCGGGACTTGCGACAGTCAAAGGGGGTTGGCTGAGGCGTTAGGTCATTTTTATATTATTATGGCTCGGGCGTCACACAATATGGTATTGCTGCATGTAATGAGTACCATGCAGGCGATGCTAGTTGAAAATATTGAACGAAATCTAGAGATGTTGGCTCAACATGATGATGTAAGCGGCGATTTATCTCGCCAGCGAGCCGAGATTGTGGCAGCAATAGCTGCCCGGGATCCAGAAGCGGCAAGACAAGCCTGTAATGCGCATCTGGCATTTATTGAGAAAACCCTACTGGCGATTAATCAGCGCGACAGCCGAGTACAACGCGCCTTAAGACGCTTAGAAATTTAGAGGCGAAAAGCCCGCAAGAAAACGCGTAAACCTGGTTACAGACTGCGCAAAAAGAGGTGAGCTATTAAAGCGCACTGAAAGTACAACATAATTTAGGTATACCATCCTCAACCTTAAAAACAGGTGCTGTGGATGGTTTTCTATATCAGCAAAAATAGGATGGCACCATGACTGAAATGATGCACCAAGATGTGGATCCGCAAGAAACACAAGAATGGCTGGAGTCGTTAGAGTCAGTTTTAGAAGAAGAAGGTATTGAAAGGGCTCACTTCTTATTAGAATCATTAATAGAAAAAGCACGCAGAAATGGTGCCCACTTACCCTATGATGCAACTACTGCTTACATAAATACCATACCGCCGGGGCAGGAGCCCACCATGCCGGGCGATCAAACTATGGAAGCCAAGATTCGTAACGCGCTTCGCTGGAATGCGCTGATGATGGTATTGCGTGGCTCGAAGAAAGACCTGGAACTGGGTGGGCATATTTCCAGCTTTGCGTCTTCTGCAATGTTGTACGATGTAGGCTTTAACCATTTCTTCCGTGCGCCGAATGATAAAGACGGCGGCGACTATTTGTTTATTCAAGGCCACGTTTCGCCCGGAATTTATTCTCGAGCCTTTTTAGAAGGTCGCCTGTCTGAAGCGCAACTTGATATGTTCCGCCAGGAAGTTGATGGCGAAGGGCTTTCTTCTTATCCGCATCCGAAACTTATGCCGGACTTTTGGCAGTTTCCTACCGTTTCCATGGGACTGGGCCCCATTCAGGCGATTTATCTTGCCCGCTACCTGAAGTATCTTACCAATCGCGGGTTAAAGGACTGCTCTCAGCAGCGCGTTTGGTGTTTTCTCGGCGATGGAGAGTGTGACGAACCAGAAAGCTTGGGCGCAATAGGCTTAGCCTCCAGAGAAGGCTTAGACAACCTGACTTTTGTGATTAACTGTAACCTGCAACGTCTTGATGGGCCTGTGCGTGGTAATGGCAAAATCATTCAGGAACTGGAAGGCACATTCCGTGGCGCTGGCTGGGAAGCCATTAAAGTTGTTTGGGGTCGCTATTGGGATCCGTTGCTGGCGCGCGATAGCTCCGGCAAGCTGATGCAAGTCATGAATGAGACTGTGGATGGCGAGTACCAGAATTATAAAGCGAAAGGCGGTGCATACACCCGCGAAAACTTCTTCGGTAAGTATCCTGAGCTGAAAGATATGGTGTCAAATATGTCTGATGATGATATTTGGCGTCTGAACCGCGGTGGTCATGATCCGGTTAAGGTTTACGCTGCTTACGATCGTGCCGTTAACACCAAAGGTCGCCCACAGGTTATTCTGGCGAAAACCGTAAAAGGTTATGGCATGGGCGCTGCTGGTGAAGGTAAGAACATTGCTCACCAAGTCAAGAAAATGGATATGGAAGCAGTAAAAGCCTATCGCGACCGTTTCAGCATTCCTGTTGCTGATGAAGCGCTGAAAGATTTGCCATATTTTAGGTTCGAAGATGATAGTCCGGAACTGAAGTATATGCGTGAGCGCCGCGATGCACTGCACGGTTTCATGCCTCGTCGCCTTGCTAATAGTACAGAAAGCTTACCTGCACCGGCGTTAAAAGCATTTGAAGCGGTAACGAAAGGTTCTGGTGAACGTGAAATTTCTACCACCATGGCGTTTGTCCGTGTTTTAACATCTCTGTTAAAAGACAAACAAATTGGTAAGCGTGTGGTTCCGATTATTCCGGACGAGGCCCGCACTTTCGGTATGGAAGGCTTGTTCCGTCAGGTCGGTATTTATTCCAGTCAAGGTCAGAAGTACGATCCGCAGGATTCCGATCAAGTCGCTTATTATCGCGAAGATAAAAAAGGACAGGTACTGCAGGAAGGTATTAATGAGTTGGGCGCAATGGCGTCATGGCTGGCGGCAGGTACATCGTACAGCACTAACGATCTGCCGATGATTCCGGTTTATATTTACTACTCCATGTTTGGCTTCCAGCGCGTCGGTGATTTGGCCTGGGCAGCGGGTGATAGCCAGGCACGAGGTTTCCTTGTGGGCGGCACAGCAGGCAGAACCACGCTTAACGGCGAAGGCTTGCAGCACCAGGATGGTCACAGTCATACTCAGGCTGCGCTTATTCCCAACTGTATAAGCTACGATCCGACCTACGGCTATGAAGTGGCTGTTATTGTTCAGGATGGCCTGCGTCGCATGTTTGAAGAACAGGAAAACGTGTTCTACTACTTAACCGTAATGAATGAAAACTACATTCAGCCTGAAATGCCAGAAGGTGCGAAAGAAGGCATCATTAAAGGTATTTACTTGCTCGACACGGTAGGTGATGAGAAGAGTGACAAAAAGGTCAAACTGTTAGGATCAGGTACTATTCTTATTCAGGTGCGTGAAGCTGCTGCAAAACTGGCCGAAGAATATGGTGTGCTGGTTGAAGTTTACAGTGTGCCTTCGTTCAATGAGTTGGCGCGCGAAGGGATGGATTGTGACCGCTACAATATGTTGCACCCTGAAGCAGACGCAAAAGTACCGTTTATTACTGAAGTGCTGGCGCAGGGGAACGATGGTCCGACAATTGCAGCAACCGATTACATAAAAAATTATGCTGATCAGGTACGCCACTTTATTCCAGGCTGCTATCGTGTCTTAGGCACCGACGGCTTTGGTCGTTCCGATAGTCGTGCGAATTTGCGCAGACACTTTGAAGTTGATGCCAATCATGTGACTTATGCCGCATTGTATGAATTGTTCGAAGCTGGCAGCGTAGATGCGAAAACACTGTCTCAGGCGATGAAGGATCTGAATATCGATCCTGAGAAAGTTAATCCACTTTACGCGTAAGTTCAGGGAGACTCAGTATCATGTCAGATATTAAAGACGTACTTGTACCAGATCTTGGTGAAGACGAAGTTGAGGTCATTGAAATTTGCGTAGCAGAAGGCGATGACATCGAAGCAGAAGATGCACTGGTGACGGTAGAAAGCGACAAAGCCAGTATGGATGTACCCGCTCCATTTGCCGGCAAAGTAAAAGAGCTTTGCGTTAAAGTGGGCGACAAAATCAGCCAGGGCGATTTACTGGCGAAGCTGGCATCCGCTGGCGGTAGTGATGAAGCTGAAGACGCACCAGCAGAGCAGGCTGCGGCTCAACCCGAAGAGAAAGCGGCTCCTAAACAGGAAGCCGGTTCAGCGGCAGAAGCAGATAAAAATGCATCTGAAGATTCCGGTAATTCAGGTACAACGGAAACTATCGAAGTTACCGTACCTGATATCGGCGATGCGGCAGATGTAGATGTTATTGAGATTCTGGTTGCAGAAGGCGACAGTGTCGAAGCTGAAGATGGCTTAATTACGCTGGAAACTGATAAAGCCACCATGGATGTTCCTTCACCGAAAGCGGGCAAAGTTGTCAGCCTGAAAGTTAAAGAAGGCGATAAAGTCAGCGAAGGGTCGTTAGTTCTTACCTTAGAAGTCACAGGTAGCGGTAGCGCTGCAGGATCCAGTTCGACACCTGCTGAAAAGCCAGCCATTAAAGAAGATGCTGCGCAAGTATCTCAAGCGGCTGAAGAAAGTAGCGGTGAAGAAGAGGAAATTGAAGTTAAGGTTCCGGATATCGGTGATGCCTCTGATGTGGATGTTATCGACATTCTGGTATCTGAAGGCGACACGGTAGAAGTGGAAGACGGTTTAATTACCCTGGAAACTGATAAAGCCACCATGGATGTGCCTGCGCCAAAAGCGGGCGTGATCACTAAGTTGCTGCTTAAGCAAGGCGATAAAGTGTCAAAAGGCTCTTCGGTGCTGATGCTTAAGGTGAAAGGCAGTGCGCCAAAACCTTCCGCAACTAAACCTGAAGAGTCCAAGGAAGAAGCGAAAAAGCATGATGATTTAAGCGCTGCACAGTCGCAAGGCAGACCTAAGTCGCCGCCGGTTCCGCATCATCCTTCAGCGGGAGAGAAACAAAAAACCGGTAAGTCTCACGCGTCGCCTTCGGTTCGCCGTTTGGCACGGGAGTTCGGTGTTGATCTTACTGAAGTGTCAGGTTCTGGGCGTAAAGGTCGTATTGTAAAAGAAGACGTGCAGTCTTACGTTAAGCACGAACTTTCGCGTCCGAAAGCCACAGCTGGCGCAACGGGTGGTGAAGGTGGTTTGCAGGTAATAGCGCCGCCAAAAGTAGACTTTTCTAAGTTCGGTGAAGTGGAAGAAAAACCGCTGACGCGTATTCAGAAGATCTCTGGCCCGAACCTGCACCGTAACTGGGTAACAATTCCCCACGTTACGCAATTCGAAGAAGCTGACATTACTGATATGGAAGCATTCCGTAAACAACAGAACCAGGTTGCCGAGAAGCGCAAGCTGGGTGTGAAAATCACGCCGCTGGTGTTTATGATGAAAGCTGTTGCCGATGCATTGAAAGCGTATCCAATATTCAATACCTCGCTTTCTGCTTCTGGCGAATCATTAATTCAGAAAAAGTACTATCATATTGGTATCGCGGTAGACACGCCGGGAGGCTTGGTAGTGCCGGTGGTACGTGATGTGGATCAGAAAGGTATTCATGAGCTTTCTAAAGAGCTTATGGACATCAGCGTCAAAGCCCGTGATGGCAAATTGAAAGCAGCAGATATGCAAGGCAGCTGTTTTACTATTTCCAGTCTCGGCGGAATTGGCGGTACTGCATTTACGCCTATTGTAAATGCGCCAGATGTCGCCATCTTAGGTGTATCGAAGAGCGATATTAAACCGAAGTGGAACGGCAAAGAATTCGAACCACGATTGATGTTGCCGTTGTCATTGTCTTACGACCATCGGGTTATTGACGGCGCGGTCGCAGCAAGGTTTGCTGTACATCTTAAAGATGTACTTGAAGACCTGAGAAATATCTTACTGTAGTCGGTAATTTTGAAGGGGAGAGCGGAAGCCTCCCCTTTACAGTTAGAAAAAGTATTTAGCCAACATGGCTTTACAGGGCAAACGGCCCCTGGTTAAAATTCAAGCGTATAACGCATAATTTTCAAAAATTTGGACAGATTTGAGGTCACGATGAGCGAAATAAAAACTCAGTTAGTAGTATTGGGCGCTGGTCCCGGCGGCTACTCTGCGGCTTTCCGCGCAGCCGATTTAGGGGTCGAAACCGTAATTGTGGATGCCAGGGATACACTGGGTGGGGTTTGTTTGAATGTGGGATGTATTCCTTCAAAAGCCCTTCTTCACGTAGCCAAAGTGATCAAAGAAGCCAGTCATCTGTCCAAACACGGTGTCACTTTTGGTGAACCCTCATTTGATATAGATAAGATTCGTGAGTACAAAGATAGCGTAGTGGGCCAGTTAACTAAAGGTTTGGCTGGTATGTCCAAAATGCGCAAAGTCAACCATGTTCAGGGCTATGGTAAGTTTACCGGCGCTAATACTCTGGAAGTCGATGGTAAAGAGGGGAAAACCACCATCACTTTTGAAAAAGCGATCATTGCCGCGGGTTCAGAGCCTGTATCTCTGCCTTTCATTCCTGAAGATGATCGTGTTATCGATTCTACCGGCGCGCTGGAAATGAAAGATATCCCAGAAAAAATGCTGGTACTGGGTGGCGGAATCATTGGCCTTGAAATGGGCACCGTATACGAAGCCCTGGGCGCGAAAATCGATGTGGTGGAATTCCTGGATCAGCTTATTCCAGCTGCTGATAAAGACATCATGAAAGTCTTTACCAAAACGTATAAAGATAAATTCAACATCATGCTGGAAACCAAAGTGACTGCGGTTGATGCAAAAGATGATGGTTTATACGTTACATTTGAAGGCAAACAAGCGCCTTCAGAGCCCGTACGCTATGACAAAGTGCTAGTCGCGGTGGGTCGTCGTCCGAATGGTAAAGTATTGGATGCTGACAAAGCGGGCGTCAACGTTGATGAGCGTGGCTTCATCAATGTTGATAAACAAATGAAGACCAATGTTGATCATATTTTTGCGATTGGCGATTTGGTCGGCCAGCCCATGCTTGCACACAAAGCGGTACATGAAGGTCATGTGGCTGCAGAAGTGATTGCCGGGCAAAAACATTACTTTGATCCACGTTGTATTCCTTCAGTGTGTTATACCGAGCCAGAAGTCGCCTGGGTGGGGCTAACTGAAAAAGAAGCGAAAGAGAAAGGCGTTAATTATGAAACTGCGACTTTCCCTTGGGCGGCTTCTGGGCGCGCAATTGCGTCTGATGCCACTGACGGCATGACCAAAATGATCTTCGAGAAAGACACCGGCCGTGTTTTAGGTGGTGCAATGGTAGGCACCAACGCTGGCGAAATGCTGGGTGAAATTGGTCTGGCTATCGAAATGGGAGCTGACGCTGAAGATGTCGCACTGACTATTCACGCTCACCCAACATTGAACGAGTCAATCGGCTTGGCGGCTGAAATTTTCGAAGGCAGTATAACCGACCTTCCGAATCCGAAAGCGAAGAAAAAGTAACCTATCTTCTGTAAATAAAAAACGCTGCAATTGCAGCGTTTTTTGTTTCAGTGAGGATTTATCGTAAACTTACTCTTGCCAAATACCTGAATTTTTCAGAGCTTCTTATATACATCATTGCACATTATGCTATTTAGCGACTGACATAGAAACCGGTACCACCTTCATATTGCTTTTTCTGGTTTCCATACAATCAAGTTGGTGTTGCTCTTTGAAATGTTTAACCGTTTCTGCACAGTAACCTTTGCGGCAGCACTGAGCTACCATGGCTTCATGCTCGGCCACCCGCTGATGGACAATTCTGACAACGTGCCTGCGCAGCCACTGCAAACCTAAATCGTGTTCCTGACGTTTGTGCCACAGCAGAGAGATAGGAGTCGGTGCAATTTCAACAGGGGTTTCAAACACCGCGAGATCACCTGAAAATATCTCCTTTTCAAGAACTATTGAAGGCGCTACACATATAAGATTGCTATTTTTGAGCAACGACGGCACGTTGTAAAAGTTATTAACTGACATGGCAACCCGTCTTGTCATGCCGATGTTCATTAATGCTTGATCTGTAGGTCCGGTGACATCGCCGGTAACGGAAACCAGCAAATGTTCGGCTTCAACAAACTCCTGAAGCGCTAAACGGCGTTTTGCCAATGGATGATCGGGGCGCATAACCACTACATACCGCGGATCTAAAATGTGTTCGGAACGAATAACATGCTCTGGGTGAAAATATTTCGAAATTGCCAGTTCGGCTTCGGCATCTTTAAGAATTTTATCGCTTTCTAACGACGGATTGGGTACAGCATAAATATTAATACCCGGCGCTTCGCTTTCGATTATCTGGCGCAGCGGCCCCCACACCATATCCACAAAGGTGTCGGTCGCGGCAATGCGGAAGGTACGTTTCGCAGTCGCTGGAGTGAACTGTGTCGGATTGACAGCATCTTCCAGCTGGCTTAGTGGCGCCTGAATCTGGCTCCACATGTTTTTCGCAAAAGAAGTGGGTTGAATACCTCGCCCATCTTTAACAAAGAGTTCATCTCCCCACGCCGAACGCATCCGTGACAAGGCGTTGGAAACCGCAGGCTGAGTCATCGCCAGACGATCGGCCGCACGCGTTATCGCGCCCTCTGTCATAATGGCGTCAAATATCATCAGTAAATTAAGATCTTGCGTTCGCATAGTGCCTTCTCCGCGTCATTTTTACTTGCTCAATATATTACATTAGGTGATGTATTGTATATAAATATATAATTATTTTTATTGATCGTCGTGTCTCATACTACTCATCATTCCACACCGACACACAGAACATCATGACTTTCGTATACAAAATTTCTATCATTATTTGGGTCACTATGCTGTTGATCGCCTGCAGCGACGTACAAAGCAGTCCCGAAAATCAAGCTAACGCCACACCAGCTATTCCCGTCGATGTGGCACCTGTTGTAAGCCACAATGTCGCCGAATGGGATAACTTCACCGGCCGTCTCGAAGCGCCCCAAACCGTGGCGCTTCGCCCACGCGTTTCCGGCTACATCGACTTTGTCGCTTTTGAAGAAGGCGAGTGGGTTGAGCAAGGCGCAACCCTCTTTTTAATTGATAATCGCGCCTTCAAGGCCGAGGTAAACCGCCTGTCTGCTCAAATTCAAGAGGCAAAAAGCCGCTTAAAGCTGGCACAACAGGATTTTAGCCGCGCCATAACACTAAAAAAAACCGATTCTGTTTCTAAAGAGTTAGTAGATAACCGCGAATCCGCTGTGGATCAGGCACATGCAAATGTGGCTGAAATACAGGCCGCATTAGATACGGCGCGTTTGAATCGTGGCTTCGCCAGAGTAGAAGCCCCCATAGCGGGTCGCGTCTCCCGCGCAAACATTACTGCAGGCAATTATGTTACCGCCGGTCAAACCGTCCTCACCAGTATAGTCTCAACGGAAAAATTGTACGCGTATTTTGATATCGATGAACAAACCTACTTAAACTACATCAGCGAAGCGAAGGGTAAGGTTGCTCATATGAGCCAGCTTCCAGTCGCAATGCGCCTGGTCAACGAACAGGATTATACACATTGGGGGCAGCTTGATTTCGTGGACAACCAGATTAATGGCAGCACAGGTACTATGCGTGTTCGAGCTGTCTTTCCGAACAAAAGCGGAGCCTTGGTTCCTGGTTTGTTTGCTCATCTTAAGCTTGCCGGTGGTGATACCCGCGAACGCATCTTAATCGACGAAAAAGCGATTGGCACAGACTTGAACAACAAATTTGTTCTGATTGTGAATCAGGATAACAGTGTCGCGTATCGTGCAGTGGAGCTCGGTGATAAAGCAGGCAGCATGCGCTTCATCAAAAGTGGGCTGGAGCCAGGTGAAACTATAGTGGTGAACGGGCTGCAGCGGGTTCGGCCGGGAGCTGTCGTCGCGCCCAACGCGATAGAAATGGCAGACGAGCAATCGCTGGCCGAACTACAGGCATGGCAACGTCATCTTGATGACATTGCTGAATTGACAGCCAGCACAATTGTGCCTTCCACAGGATCGAAATAATGCGACTCTCTCAATTTTTTATTCACCGCCCGATTTTTGCGGGCGTGCTTTCACTGCTGATATTTATCGGCGGCGCGATTGCTGTATGGCAATTGCCCATTACAGAATATCCTGAAGTGGTGCCACCTACGGTAGTAGTAACGGCGAATTACCCTGGCGCGAATCCTAAAATTATTGCTGAAACGGTGGCCAGTCCGCTTGAACAGGAAATAAACGGTGTCCAAAACATGTTGTACATGTCTTCGCAGGCGACCTCTGATGGCCGTATGACACTTACCATTACCTTTGCCATTGGTACCAATCCTGATGATGCCACAACCTTGGTGCAGAATCGGGTGAATCGTGCGCTCCCCAGGCTACCGCAGGAAGTTCAGCGTCTGGGGGTTGTGACGGAAAAGTCTTCCCCAAACCTGACCATGGTGGTGCATCTTACCTCACCTGACAGCCGCTATAACATGTTGTACCTTTCCAATTATGCTGAACAAAACGTAAAAGATGAGCTGGCCAGGATTCAGGGAGTCGGGCAGGTTCGTTTGTTCGGTGCCGGAGAATACAGTATGCGAGTGTGGCTGGACCCGGCTAAAATCAGCGCGCTGGAGCTTAATCCAGATGATGTTATTGCTGCAATTCAAAGTCAGAATCAGCAAGCAGCAGCGGGCAGCCTGGGCGCGCAACCTACGGGAAAAAGCGAATTTCAGTTGCTCATCAATGTCCATGGCCGACTTATTGATGAGAATGAATTTGGCGAGATCATTGTTAAAACCGGCAGCAACGGCGAAGTTACGCGGCTAAAAAACATTGCCCGAGTGGAGTTAGGCGCCGATTATTATACGTTGCGCTCGTTGCTGAACAATCAACCAGCGGCTGCGCTGCCTATCTTTCAGGCACCGGGTTCTAACGCTATACAAATATCTGACGATGTTCGCGCCACCATGGCTCGTTTAGCGCAAGGCTTTCCTCAAGGGCTGGAGTACCAGATTGTCTACGATCCTACCGTGTTTGTCCGCGGCTCTATTAAAGCGGTAGTCAACACATTACTTGAAGCGGTGTTACTTGTTGTGCTGGTGGTAGTACTGTTTCTGCAAACCTGGCGCGCTTCCATTATTCCCTTGGTGGCAGTGCCTATTTCACTGGTCGGCACTTTTGCGTTTATGCATCTTTTAGGATTTTCATTAAACGCACTATCGTTATTTGGTTTAGTGCTCGCCATCGGCATAGTCGTCGATGATGCCATTGTCGTGGTGGAAAACGTCGAGCGGAATATTGCCGAAGGTCGAAGTCCTATTGAAGCAACGACCCAGGCGATGAAAGAAGTCACCGGGCCAATTATTGCCACCACCATGGTGCTGGCTGCAGTGTTCATTCCCACTGCGTTTATGTCCGGGCTAACCGGTCAATTTTATAAGCAGTTCGCGCTGACGATTACTATCTCCACAGTAATTTCCGCCATTAACTCACTGACATTAAGCCCGGCGCTTTCGGCGCTGCTTCTTAAACCGCATAACTCGCCTAAAGACTGGTTAACTAAAGGAATGGACAAGGTTTTTGGCCGCTTTATTTTCCAGCCGTTTAACCGTTTATTTGATCGCGGGGCCCACGGTTACACAAAAGGTGTGGGCAAATTGGTGCGTAAAGGCGGTATTGTAATGCTGCTGTACGCCGGGCTGCTAGCATTGACGTATCAACAATTCACCTCAACGCCCACGGGCTACGTGCCTGGTCAGGACAAAATGTATCTGGTGGCATTCGCACAACTGCCTGATGCGGCGTCCCTTGATCGTACCGAAGACGTGGTTCGGCAAATGTCCGAAATTGCCATGGCGCATCCAGGGGTATCAGATGCCATTGCTTTTCCTGGTTTAAACATTAACGGCTTTACCAATAGTCCAAGTTCGGCAGTGGTTTTTACCTCTTTGAAACCCTTCGCCGAACGTACCACGCCAGAGTTGTCGGCAGGAGCCATCGCCGGGCAGTTGAACCAGCAGTTTGGCGCGGTTAAAGGCGCGTATGTGGCAATCTTTCCGCCACCGCCGGTGATGGGATTAGGAACCATTGGTGGCTTTCGTTTGCAGTTGCAAAACAAAGCAAACCTCGGTTTTAACAAGCTCAATGAAGTGACTCAGGAAATTATCCAAAAGGCCTGGGCTGATCCAGTGCTTACCGATACTTTCAGTAGTTTCACAGTCAATGTACCGCAACTGGATGTTGAGGTGGATCGTACTAAAGCGCTGAGCCAGGGAGTAAATATTGATACCTTGTTCAACACCTTGCAGGCGTACTTAGGTTCGGTCTATGTGAATGACTTCAATCTGTTTGGTCGTACTTATCAGGTAAACGTACAGGCAGATGCGCCTTACCGGCAGGACATTGAGCAAATTCGTCAGTTTAAAGTGCGCAATAACCAGAGCGATATGGTTCCTTTAGGATCGTTTCTCGATATCTCGCATACTGCCGGACCCGATCGCGTGATGCATTATAACGGCTATGTAACAGCGGAAATAAATGGTGCGCCAATGCCTGGATTCAGTTCCGATCAGGGTAAAGCGGCAATGGAAAAAATTCTTGAGCAAACGCTGCCAATTGGAATGACGTATGAATGGACCGAACTTACCTATCAGCAGATCCTTGCCGGCGATGCTTCATTGTTCGTATTTCCACTGGTGGTGTTGCTGGTGTTTCTGGTGCTGGCAGCACAATACGAAAGCTTGAGTTTGCCGTTGGCTATTATTCTGATAGTGCCGATGACGTTGTTAAGCGCGCTGATTGGCGTAGCGCTGTATGGCGGTGACAACAATATCTTTACCCAAATTGGATTAATTGTGTTGTTCGGCTTAGCGACTAAAAACGCCATTTTGATTGTGGAATTTGCCAAAGAGCTGGAAGAGCAGGGAATGTCGACACTTGATGCTATTAAAGAAGCCTCGCGGTTGCGTTTACGGCCAATATTAATGACATCTATCGCATTCATTATGGGCGTGCTACCAATGGTGCTCTCTACCGGCGCAGGCGCAGAAATGCGCCAGGCAATGGGTGTTGCAGTGTTTTCCGGCATGATAGGCGTTACATTCTTTGGGCTGATACTAACACCGGTATTTTACTATTTACTGCAAAACCGCAAGCAAGTGCGGGTTATACAATCTACCCAGGTGTTGCCTCACTCCAGCTAAAAAATGGGGCATTTACAGCCGCTCACCAGAGCGGCTTTTTTTATTTCAGTTTAAAGCGAGCATTAAACGAATATAACTTGCTGAGGTACAACAGCCCAAAATTGCCACAATTGAGCATAATTTTGGCCTGGCACAGTTTTAATTTATCGCTATGCTAA
This sequence comes from Alteromonas pelagimontana, assembly GCF_002499975.2. Classification (NCBI taxonomy): domain Bacteria; kingdom Pseudomonadati; phylum Pseudomonadota; class Gammaproteobacteria; order Alteromonadales; family Alteromonadaceae; genus Alteromonas; species Alteromonas pelagimontana. Next base: position 849,925 of record NZ_CP052766.1, on the reverse strand, counting down.
GGCTAAACCCTATTTAGGAAGTAACTATGTCGCGCGTATCTTCTGTCATTGTTGGCGTATGTTTAGTGGTAGCTATGGCAATACTCGGCGCCCAACTGGCAAATGCGTTGGTAGAATTTAAAACCTGGGACAGGGTGGTGACCGTAAAAGGTTTGTCTGAACGAGAGTATCCTGCTGATCACGTTATTTGGCCTATTCAGTTTACTGAAGCAAGCAATGATCTCGGAGCGCTATACACCACTATCGAAAGCCACTCAAATACGGTAAAGCAATTTTTGCTGGATGCGGGTATTGCTGAAGGTGAAGTTTCTATCGGCAAGCCGGAAATTACCGACAAGCTTGCACAGCAGTATGGCGGCAACAACAACGCCGAGTTCCGGTATAGCGCAATTCAGACGGTGACAGTGTTTTCTGAGAACGTAGAGAAGGTCCGGACAGTGATGAACAGCATTTCTGCGCTGTTAAAAGAAGGCGTGGTGTTGTCGGTGCAACAGTACAATGCCCAGACCGAATATGTCTTTAGTCGCTTAAATGAGGTGAAACCGCAGATGATAGAAGAGGCGACGCTTAATGCACGTGAAGTAGCTCAGAAGTTTGCAAAGGATTCTGAGAGTCGGCTTGGAAAAATTAAACAGGCTAATCAGGGGCAGTTTTCCATTTCTGCCCGCGATAATCACCATCCGCATATTAAGAAAGTGCGAGTGGTATCAACAATCCAATACACCTTGGTCGATTAACGGGTGAGCGAACAATTAGCATTCTCAGTAGATCTAATGCGATTTGCCTGGTCCTGCTGGTATACTTGAATGACTTGTAATCAGAAGTTGCGAATCGCGCGTGAGCAAGAACGATAATGGCATCAAATAGCGATCCTGCCGCCAGGCAGCTAGAGTTTTTTGCCGTGCCCAGCCCTTGTATTGGCGTGTGCCAGTCGGGGGGGCGGGGCTATTGTATTGGTTGCTATCGCAGTAGAGACGAGCGTTTGTATTGGCTTCAAGTAGACGATGCGACACGTAGAAAGATTATTGCTGCCTGCCAACGCCGTAAACAGCAAGCGCTGCGGCGCAAAACCTCTGTAAAATCCAGCGACGCGCCTGTGCCTCAACAACAAGACTTATTCGGATACGATGATAATCCACAAAAGCAGGATTAAAGAAGCTGTGATTAATCCTCTGACAGGTATAATTGCCGTTGATTTAATCGGGAAGGTTTTTCAGTAGTAATGACTTTGGAAAAATATGTGGCTTTTGCTACACAATCTTTTACGCTACCTGGCGTGTGTATAAAAATAAGAGATGTTTTAGACGATAGGCGCTCTGGCGCCGAAGATATCGCACGTCTTATTGCCGTTGATCCTTCCCTTACCGCCAAAATTCTGCGTCTCGCCAACAGCGCGTTATTTCGCTTTCCTTCTCAAATAGAATCCATTGCAAAAGCAATAAATGTGATTGGCGGCGAAGCTTTATATAATCTGGTGGTGGCTGAAACGGCAAATACTGCCTTTCAGCATTTTGGTTCGGATTTGATTCGGCTCGATAGGCATTGGCAGGAATCGGTATATTGCGGCATGGTGGGAAAGCATCTTGCCAAGCAAAGCGGGATTCGCGGCAGTGAGCGGTTTTTTGTCATGGGAATACTGCAGAATTTAAGCGAATTAGTTGTCGCCAAACGAACGCCAGAACGCTATAAAGCTTACACCAACAGCGATGATTCCTTATTACCGTGGGAAAGACAGGAGCAACATTTTGGCTTCTCCTTTGCTGCCTGTAGTGGCACGATAATGGAACAATGGCGGCTCCCTATGCCCTTGTATTTCGCAGTAAAAAATCTCCATAATTTGCAAAAACAGGCAACTGACGCGGATATTGCTTTGTTAGCTTGCGCACAACGCGTTACAATTCGGGAAAATCGCCGGGAAACCTTCGCTAATATTGAATTGCTTCCCGCGCAAATGACCAACGTGCTCACAGTTGGAGACGAAACACTGGATACCGCAGTAAGTTTCGCAAATAAAGAAACAGAAAAAGTTTCATCTCTGCTTAATTAAAAAACGGAACCTAGAAATAAGAGCCAGGGACGGGTGTGTATGACATGCGCTAAATAATCACAACAGAATAAAAGATATGCATTACCAATCTGTCACATGTTTATTGGTTCTGTCCCTGTTATCGTTACTGGGGGGCAGCGCTTCTGCTTGGGCTGACGATCGTAACCTTATCCAGACGCTTTATCATTCAGAATTTCAGGCCTATGCCGACGATGGTGAACCCAGCTTTTCCCTGGATGGTGAATTAGGTATTCTTGCCGCAACGGGAAATACCAATGCGTCGTCGGTGAAAGCGGGAGTGACATCAGAACATGAAACTCGCTACTGGAACAATTACTATTTTGCCCAGTTGCTGTATAAGCAGAGTGAGGTGGAGCGTGATGGCAAAGATGTTCGCGAAGTCACTGCGCAGCGTTTTTTCGGTTACGCGCAATTTGATTATAAACTTGCCACACCCGGCAGCCGCCTGTTCATGTACGGCGACTATGAAAATGACCAGTTTAACGGCTATAACTACCGGGCGTCTCTGGCTACCGGTTGGTCGCAACGGGTTTGGAATGATGACGAAAGTCTATTTAAATATAGCATAGGTCCAGGTTACACATTTGTATCGGCTGAGGATGGCACAGTGTCAAACGTCAATAACGGTATTGTGTTGCGAGCTTCTGCTGAATATCAATACCAGTGGTATACAGGCGCTAAATTTCGGCAATTTATCAGCACGGAAGCCGGGGCAGATAACATGAAGTCGCGGTCGGAAACCACCATGTCTGCTAATATATTTGATTCTCTGGCCATGAAACTGTCATTTGTACTAAGTCATGAAACCGCTCCGCTACAGGATGTCGAAGGGTTGAATACAGAAACTAGCGTGTCCATCGTTTACCGATTCTTTTAAATAATTCAAACGTTTTTGCACCAGTTAATGTAAAGGCAGCCTACCCAGCCATCATTGATTAAGGTGTAGATACGCTTACAGCGAAAACTTACGCGCACTGACTTATCTTCTTTTTATGCAGTGGTCGGTGTGGCACACGTATCAACATTAAATAGGAACTTTACATGAAAAAAACAGTACTTGTTACCGCACTTGTCGGTGTAATGGGCGCGTCTAATGCCATGGCGCAGGACGATCAAAAAGCGTTTTCTCTGGAAGGTGGCTTGGGCTTTATTTTTACCACGGGTAACACTGACAGCACGTCAATCAGCGGTTCATTAGAGTCACATCAGGAACTCGAGCGCTGGAGTAATGACTACAACATCGAAGGGCTTTATAAAAAAGAATCGGTAGAAAATGATGCAGGCGAAGATGAAGATCGTACTTCAGCTCAGAAGTTCTATGGCTCTGCGCAGGCAAACTACAAGTTGGATAACCCAGATTACCGTCTATTCGGCTTCGGTTCTTACAAAGATGACAGATTCAGCAGCTTTAATTATCAGTCGACTGTTGCTGCCGGTTGGAACCAACAGATTTGGGAAAGCGATCGTCAGTCTCTGGAATACTCACTTGGTCCGGGTTATACGTGGCAGGAAACGATAGAAGGCGAAAAGCAAAATGGTTTCATTGTTCGTGCTTCTGCAGCTTATCAGTGGTTGATTTCTGATACATCCAAGTTTACGCAGACATTGAGTACGGAAGTTGGTTCTGACAACACGAAGTCTCGTTCGGAATCTGCACTAACCGCGACTATTAGCGGAAATTTGTCAATGAAAGTCGCCATTAAATTGGATCATAACTCCAATGTAGACTCAGGAATTGAGAAACTGGATACCGAAACCGCCGTAACGTTAGTGTATAGTTTCTTTTAAAGAATGAAGAACGCCGCTGTGAGCGGCGTTTCTTATAATTTCGATTAGCTAAAACGATTAATGCAGGATGCGGGTTTTAATCGTACCGTCAATTTGCTGCAACTGAGCAAGCGCTTCATAAGCCTTATCCGCTTCAACATCCACTACTACATAACCAATATCGGCACTGGTTTGTAAGTATTGTGCAGCAATGTTAATTCCTTTTTCAGCAAAGGTCTGGTTAATTCGGGTAAGTACGCCAGGACGGTTTTGGTGAACATGCAATAACCTTGAACGCCCTGGATGATCGGGTAACGAGACTTCAGGAAAGTTAACCGCAGACAGAGTAGAACCGTTATCACTGTATTTGGCGAGTTTGCCAGCCACTTCAATGCCGATATTTTCCTGTGCTTCCTGAGTGCTGCCGCCAACATGGGGAGTAAGAATTACATTATCGAAATCTCGCAGAGGTGACAGAAATTCCTCATTATTGGATTTAGGCTCAACAGGGAAAACATCAATGGCTGCGCCATTTAGGTGCTCACTTTCTAGCGCATTGACCAGTGCATCAATATCAACAATGGTACCACGAGAAGCATTAATCAAAATGCTGCCTTTTTTCATGTGAGACAGCTCTTTCTCACCAATCATATTTTTGGTTTGTGCCGTTTCCGGTACGTGCAGGGAGACGACATCTGAGGTTGCCAATAAGGCTTCCAGCGTTTTAACCTGCGTAGAGTTCCCTAACACCAGTTTATCTTCGATATCAAAAAACTGGACTCGCATGCCCAAATGTTCGGCTAAAATGCTTAACTGGGTACCGATATGGCCATACCCAACAATGCCAAGGGTTTTGCCGCGAGCTTCGTACGAACCAACCGCACTTTTTTCCCATTCGCCGCGGTGCGCCTTAGCATTCTTCGAGGGCACGCCACGCAGCAACAAAATTAGCTGCCCAAGCACCAGTTCTGCGACTGACCGTGTGTTTGAGAAGGGGGCGTTAAACACAGGAATTCCGCGCACCTGGGTAGCGGTCAAATCTACTTGATTGGTGCCAATACAAAAGCAGCCTATAGCAACAAGTTTCTGAGCGGCTTCGACAACGGCTTCAGTAATGTGAGTGCGTGAACGAAGGCCAATAAAATGCACATCTTTTACTTTTTCAATTAATTCATCCTCAGGTAACGATGTTTTCAGATATTCTATATTGGTGTAGCCGTTGTTCTTAAAGGTTTCCACAGCACTATGGTGAACACCTTCTAAGAGCAGAATTTTGATTTTATCCTTGGGAAGTGAAACTTTACTCATTGCCTTTGCTCTCAAACTGAAGGGAAAATAAAAAGACATCTGGACGTCTATATGGATAAAATAGCAGAAGTCGTAGGTGGTTAAAAGCGCTTTTTTACGCAAGTGCTGTTGGTTTAAAGATTATCTCTCAGAAACAACGTTACATTGCTTCTATCGCAGTATTAGGTTTGCGTACTGAAGCTAAGGGAATAAACCAGCGCAAGAAGCTGACGCCATGGCATCGGCTTCTTGCATGAATGTTACTTGAAGGTGGCTACACCGTTATCGGTAGCGGCAAGGACCACATCTGCGCCGCGTAAGGCAAAAATCCCATTAGTGACAACACCCGCAATATTATTGATGGTGGCTTCTAACTCTCTGGGATTAATAATAGTAAGATTGTGAACATCAAGAATGACATTGCCGTTGTCGGTAATAACACCTTGCCGATAAACCGGATCTCCACCTAATTTCACCAGCTCCCGCGCTACATACGAGCGAGCCATGGGAATCACTTCTACAGGTAAGGGGAACTTTCCCAGTACGGGCACTTGCTTTGAATCATCGACAATGCATACAAACGTCTTGGCTACAGCGCAAACTATTTTTTCTTGCGTTAATGCTGCACCACCGCCTTTTATCATATGCTTGTGTTCAGTGACTTCATCAGCGCCGTCAACATAAATAGAAAGACTATCAACGTCATTTAGTTCAAAAACTTCAATGCCTAGCGCTGACAGACGATCAGTAGACGCTTTAGAACTGGACACCGCACCAGCAAAGGTGTGTTTGATGGATGCGAGTGCATCAATAAAAAAATTCACGGTGGAGCCGGTACCGACTCCAATGACAGTATCAGGTTTAATGTATTCCAGAGCTGCCAGTGCAACAGCCTGCTTTTTTGCGTTCTGATCCATAACCACTCCTGTTCGGTTTTGTCGAAGTTTACCTGAAAATTTACCGCGATTGGCAATCAACAGTTAACTTTTTAGTGATTCCTTTTTGTTCGGATGATTTGAGTGGGAGTGATGACGCCATCAAGTGGCACATCCCAGGGTTGAATGGGTAGCGATTCTGCCTGTTGGCAGTCGTGTGCAACGCCAAAAAGTAACGGCTGTTGGGCGTAGTTTTTCAAATTCGCTAAAGTGCGATCATAAAATCCCCCCCCCATGCCAAGACGATTTCCTTGCTCATCAAATCCGACTAACGGCATAAATATAAGCGTATGTTCACTTAGCAGCCGTATTGCCTGGCAGGCGAGCTGTGGTTCAGCGATATTAAACCTGTTTCTGGTCATCGAGGTATGCAGGTGGTAATCCAACATCAATAAATGCGTTTTGGTAACAGGATGAAGTACAGGCAGGGAAGTGGCAATGTCTCGCTGCCAGCACGCAGCAAGAGTAGGCGCCAGGCTCACTTCTCCGTCATTGGCTAAGTAGGCCGCAATCCGCTTTGCCTGAGCGAGTTCCGGCATACTCTGCACCTGCTGGCATATTTGCTGTGCAGCTTGTGCCTGCTGGTTTTGAGATAGCGCGCGGCGGGCTTGACGAAACTGTCGGCGTAACGCCATACGATCATTAATAAGAGACATCTTTTTATTTTTTATCTTCGCTTAAATATTGATTTAGAATATGGATCAACGCGCCAACTTCAACAGGTTTAGTAAGAACGGCGTCTAAGCCATCGGCAAGCAGTTTGGTTTTATCAGTAATGGCAGGGTTGGCTTTAATAGCAAGTTTTACGTCACTAGCGGGCGCTTGCGCGTCGGCAATATCTTGCGCGGTAGGTGGTGCAACAGGAATACTTATTTTAAACGTTGAGCCGCTGCCCGCGTGGCTTTTAACCGTAATCTGACCTTCCATCAAGTCAACTAAGCCTTTGGTAATGGCCAAACCTAGCCCGGTGCCTTCAAATTTTTTCGCATCGTCAGTACGATGATACGGTGAAAACAGGCGTTGCTGTTCTTCTTCACTGATGCCGATACCTTCATCCTTTACTACCAGAACAAGTTGCTCCTGAGCATAAAAAATCTGGCAGATCACGTTTTTAGTGGCAGGTGTATATTTAATGGCGTTGCTAAGTATGTTTAGCACAATCTGACCAAATTTAGTGTCGTCCAGTTTCATCACTGGCGGCAGACTGTCATCGATGTGCCACTGAAAGGTTACATTCTCGTCTTCAGCGCGAACATTCATTAACGTAAATAAATGAACAAAAAAATCTTTGCTGGTAATCACTCGGGGCAGCAGTGTTAATTTACCGGTTTCAAGCTGCTGGATATCCAGAACCGAGTTTACAATTTCTAATAATCTGTCTCCGCTCTTTACGATGTGGGTAAGCGATTCCGAAAAGAACTCCGGTAAATTTGTCGCTTTGGCTTCCTTTTTCAGTAACCTGCTGAACGTATTAATGGCGTTCATTGGCGTACGAATTTCGTGGCTTATATAGGATAGAAATTCAGACCTGAAATGATTTATTCGTCGCAGTTCCTGGTTTTTCTTTCTAAGCTCTAACTGCGAGATGACCGCCCGACTTAATGTTTTTAATGCTTGCTTCTGCGTACAAGTCAGCGTTTTCGGTTTGCTGCTAAGCGCGCAAAGCGTGCCGATGGCGTGTCCGTTGGGCGTGATCAGAGGCGCGCCAGCGTAAAAACGTATATTGGGGCTTTTCTCTACTAAAGGGTTATCTTTAAAGCGAGGGTCTTTTGATGCGTCGGCAACTTCAAATACTTCGTCCTGCAAAATGGCGTGAGCACAAAAAGCGACATTGCGCGACGTTTCGGTTTCATTAATACCCACTTTTGATTTAAACCATTGGCGGTCAGAATCTATTAAGCTTACCAGGGCGATGGGAGTACCGCAGATTTGTGAGGCAAGTTGTGTGAGTTCGTCAAACAGCGCTTCAGCTTCGGTATCAAGAACGTCATAGCTCAGCAGGTCGGAAAGACGTTGTTCTTCGTCAAATGGCTTTGGAGCAATATGCATGAATCAGTCAATCCTCAAAATAAAAATCAGCAAAGGATGACAATGTAGACACTGGAACCCTCCGCGGGTTCCAGTATCTACCTAACCTGAAACAGGAATAATACTAATCCACCTTGATGTGTGCTCACTCAGCGCATCAGTATGAATTGCTTATAACGCGTAAGTGGAAACAAATAAGTCTTCCAGGCCTTTGCGATCAACTTCGGTTGCTACTTTGACCTTACGCGCATTTAGCCACAGTGGGCTGGCGGTGGTGCCTTCAGGTGCGACAACGGTTTGTCCGCGATCAAGTTCACCTGTACCAACGCGAGCATAACCTTCAGTAAACTCAAATAACTGTGGCTGAATCAGGTGCGCTAGTGGAAAGGCGTCATGAAAACAGCACACGCGTTCTTCACTGTCTTTGGTGTAAAAATCAATGTAGAACTGCGCAGACTTCTGCACGAAGCCGCCGAGGGTAGAATTTTTTTCTGCTAGTGAATCAACGAATGACGCTTTAAACCGAACGACATTGGTAACATCAAGGCCAAACATGGTGATATCCCAGTCAGCAGCAAACACAATTTCGGCTGCATGGGCATCGTTCCAGATATTAGCTTCAGCAATTGGCGTTACATTGCCCGGTACGAAGGCAGCGCCTCCCATAATGCTCACACCTTTCACCAACTTAGGAAGGTCCGGTTCCAGCCGCAGAGCTAAGGCTAAATTTCCCAGCGGCCCAATGGCGACAAGGGTAATTTCTCCGGGATACTTTTTGGCCATATCCACAATAAATTGTGCGGAACTGCGCGGATCTAACTCACGCTGCGTCGCAGCCGGAAAGTCAATATTGCCAAAACCGTCATCGCCATGCACGAAATGCGCATAGGAAGATTCGGGGCCCACCCATGGCATACCGACGCCTTTGGTGACAGGAATGTCTTTACCCGCCAATTCACATAACGTAAGGGCGTTTTGCGCAGCCATAGTAACCGGCACGTTGCCAAACACTGTCGTCAGGCCCAATACTTCAATGTCAGGCGCTTGAAAGGCAAAAAAGATTGCCATTGCATCATCAATACCTGGATCGGTGTCCAGAATAATTTTGTAACTCATAATTTACTCTTTAATTATTTGTGGTGCTTTGCTAGGAACCGGTCTACTTCTTTTTCGGAAGGAATCGACTGTGCGGCGCCCTGACGGGTAACGGCGATTGCGGATGCAGCGCAGCCTCGTTTTAGCGACTGTTTGGCATCTGTATGAGTGGCGTAGGCAGAAAGAAAATAGCCGATAAAGGTATCTCCGGCTGCTGTCGTATCGATGGCATCGACAACGTAGGCATCCACTTTAATGACATCATTCTTTCTGATCATTATCACTCCCGCTTTGCCAAGGGTAATGATGACTTCAGCGTGAGTCCAATGGGCTTTGAAATACGCAATAATCTCATCAAGCGTGTCTTCACCGGTAATGGCTGCAGCTTCGGTTTCATTAACGATAAGCAAATCGACACAATCCAACGGCAGATCTTTTACCGAGTCGCTCATAGGCGCTGGGTTAAAGGCAACTTTTAAATGCTTGGCTTTAGCTTGCCTGAGAACTTCATCAATGGCACTGGTTTCGTTTTGCGTAAGTACCCAATCTGAGGATGTGGTGTCTAGCAGAGCTTTGCGAACTGTGTCGGGAGTAATAGTTTGATTGGCTCCGCCAAACAGGACAATGGCATTTTCGCCATTGGGAGTCACCTGAATGATAGCGTGACCGGATGGCGTTTCATCACATTTGACGTACCGGCAATCTACACCGTGTTTTATCAATGTCTGTTTGAATGATGCATCCGTTTGGCAAACGCTTCCGACGTGTTTTACGTCGGCTCCAGCTTGCGCTAATGCGATAGACTGATTTGCGCCTTTTCCGCCAAGTAACTGCTGATAGAGCGTCGAAGCCAGGGTTTCACCGGGTTTAACAAAATGGTGAACCTGATACACGTGGTCGATATTAATCGAACCAAAATTTATTATTGCCATTTCTACTTCCGTCGAAAGAGGGCGCCTCCCAAAATGCCGCTGTTCATCGTTCGCCCGTGAACCGAAAAGTTCAGGGCGGAAGCATCATCATTGCCGTAGGCTTCTCGGTACGAGCCGAGCTTGCACAATAGCAACGCAATCAACTTCCTTGGTTTAAAGCATCGGCCAGGGACATGAATGAACTGGCAAACATCCCAGGAGGCATTGTTATATGCGTAACGCTACAGAGTATAACAAACGCGCGTTGCCGTGAAGTAGATCACTTCGTAATTCTTCCTCACCCCGGCTTTTCCTGACCAAAAGGACAAATTTTTGCTGAAAGCCTTAGGTTGTGAAGAACCCTATCCTGGTCTTCTGAACAAATCGGTCACGTCACCTTTGAAACTCTGTGCAAAGATCTTAAAGGATTCAGCGTTATGACGAAAGGGTAAATGTAAGAAAAAGGCAAATTAACTCATTCTGCAACGATAACGGAAGCTGGGTTTTATCTGCGTACTTTGATAGCATGAGGATAAAAATTTGGGATGAATAAACGTGGAAAAACACCTCGATTACGACAGCGTTTCTAATACGTTGTCTCAGCAAGGAATAGTGGTGGATGGCGCGGAAGTTCATGGCACCTTGTGCGGGATGCTATGTGGCGGTATGTCGTTAACCGACCAAAAATGGTTAGAAATTCTTGCCGATACCACCAATCAAGGCGAACCTTTTAGTGAGCCGGTTAAACAGGTAATGACGACATTATTTAACCAAACCTGTCATCAATTTTTGGAAGCGGAATTTGCGTTGCAGTTAATGTTACCCGATGATCAAACGCCCATTAACGATCGCGGCATGGCGCTTATCCATTGGGTGCAGGGATTTATGCTGGGGTTTGGTTTGTATCAGCAGGATCTTATGCAGTGTTCCGATGATGTTAAAGAAGCGCTGGAAGATTTTGCCGACATTTCACGCATGGAAGAGCCGATGAATGAAGACGAAGAATCGGAGCGGGCTCTGTACGAAGTAGTGGAATACGTAAAAATTTCTGCGCTTTTGTGCTTCAGTGAGCTGGGGCAGTCGCTACTTGAAGATCAGCAACACCATCCTTCTGTTCATTAATCGGGAGTTGCAATGATTAGCGCTCAGGAATTTATTTCTCGCCAGCATCGACTGCTGGCGCAATGTTCTGCTAACAGCGTATGCCTTATTCCCGCTGCGCTGCCGGTTACTCGAAGCCGGGATACCGAATATGTTTTCCGCCAGGATAGCGACTTCTGGTACTTAACCGGCTTTAGCGAACCTGAAACATGGTTACTGCTTTCCAACCATCAACAGTACCCTGATGGCTATCGTGCAATGGTTTGCCAAACTAAAGATCCTGCTGCGGAAATCTGGCAGGGCCGCCGGTTGGGGGCGGAAATGGCGCTGGCAAAATTTGGTCTGGATGAAGCGTTTGAGCTTAATGAGCTTGATGATGTTCTGATGGAGTGGCTGGCAGACCATGACAACGTTTATTTTGCGTTAGGCCAGAATCCCAAAGCGGATGAACTGGTGCTCGGTGCCATTGCTGCATTACGCAATGCGCCGAAGGAAAACCTGGCGCCGCCAGTGCTTCAGGATATTCGCCCAATGCTACATGAAATGCGGCTATTCAAATCTGCCAGTGAAATCGCGGCCATGAAAGCTGCTGCGCAAATCACTGCTGCTGCGCATCGCCGGGCTATGTGTTTCGCGCATCCTGGCTGTTACGAATATCAAATCGAAGCTGAGCTTCATCATGAATTCGCGATGTCCGGCGCGCGCCATGCGGCCTACAACACCATTGTAGGCAGCGGCGAAAATGCCTGTATTTTACACTACACCGAAAACAGCGCGCAGGTGCAGGAAGGCGACCTGATTTTAATTGATGCGGGTGCCGAATATTTAGGGTATGCGGCAGATATTACGCGGACGTTCCCGGTGTCGGGAAAGTTTTCTGGCCCGCAAAAAGCGCTTTATAATCTGGTGCTAAAAGCGCAGTTAGCCGCCCTTGATCTACTCGGCCCCGACGTTACGTTAAATGAAGCAACGAACAGAACCGTCGAAGTTCTCACTGAGGGATTAGTGGCGTTAGGCGTGTTGTCAGGCAGTGTATCTGAAAATCTGGAAAAGCAGACCTGGCGACAATATTTCATGCATGGATTGGGGCACTATCTTGGTTTAGATGTACATGATGTGGGTGATTACAGAAAGCAAGGTGTTCACAGAAAGCTGCAGCCGGGCATGGTGATCACGGTAGAGCCAGGTTTGTACATTGGTGCTGACGCTGATGTTCCCGACATTTACCGGGGTATCGGCATTCGAATTGAAGATGATGTCGTGATTACAGCAACGGGTGTTGATATTCTCACCAGTGATGTGCCTAAAACCGTAGATGACATTGAAGCGCTAATGAGGAAGCAGTAGCGACGTGACCAAGCCGAACAGAACAGATGTTGTGATTGTTGGCGGTGGAACGGTGGGTAACATAATTGCCCGCGGTCTGCTGGCTAATACCGATTTTTCCATCGCACTGGTAGAAGCAAAACCTTTTCAGCCTGATTCTGCTCATCCAGGTTTTGACGCCAGAGTCATGGCGCTGGCTAAGCGAACGGTGGATGAACTGCATAAGCTGGGGGTCGATTGCCGCCGCGCAACCAGTGTGCCGATTCACCAGATTCAGGTATCAGATCAGGGCTCACTTGGGTTATGTCATCTGCGCGCGGAAGATTTTGGCAACCAGTCATTTGGCGAAGTTGTCGCGCTTTCTACGCTGGGCAAACTTCTGCATGATGGCTTGGCTCATCCCCGCCTTGAGGTGATTACTCCGGCAACGGTTAACAATATTGAACAGCATCAAGATGAGGTGACGCTGACGTTATCCAACGGACAAACGCTGCATTCCCGCTTGATGGTTATTGCTGATGGAGGCCGGTCGAACCTTACCCAGCAAAGCGGACTAACCCGCCACGTCCAATCCTATGGACAAACAGCAATTACCTGTAATGTGCTGACATCCCAACCCCATCATCATCGTGCTTATGAGCGCTTCACTGCTGATGGACCTTTGGCCTTTTTACCCTTTAGCCCCGCTTTTGATGGCAGAACAAGTACAAAGAATGGTTTCTCTGTGGTGTGGACGGTGCCGCCAGAAAAAGCTGGTGCTTTATGCCAGTTAGAGGGCAAGAAATTTATTCACGCGTTGCAGGCTGCATTCGGCTACCGTCAGGGGAAAATTACCCGCGTTGGTGACAGAACTGCTTACCCGTTGTCATTGCAATACGCTGACAGCAGCATTGCCCAGCGCGTAGCAATCGCAGGAAATGCGGCGCAAACATTGCACCCTATTGCCGGGCAGGGGTTTAATCTCGGTTTGCGTGACGCCATAGATCTGGTAGATGTACTATCGCAAGGTAAAGATCCGGGGGCGTACGCCACGTTAAGACAGTACAGTAAAAAACGTGAGGCGGACAGGCGTGCTACCATTTCGCTCACCGATTCTATGGTTCGGCTGTTTTCTAATAACACAGGCCCGCTAAAAGCAGGCAGAAACCTCGCCTTATTAGCTATGAATAATACGCAGTGGCTAAAGCAGCGCTTTGTGTTGCAAACTACCGGTTACGGTCCTCACGCATGAGACTAATGGGACACAGGCATGCATAAAGTTGATATTGCCATTGTAGGTGGCGGGATGGTGGGTTTAACCCTGGCGAACGCGCTACAGGCTCTGGATATTCAGGTAGCTGTTATTAGCGATAAACCGCTCAGCAAATCCCTGCCAAACGACCCACTGTTGCGAGTGAGCGCCATAAACGGTGCCAATGCAACGGCCTTACAACGGCTACACGTGTGGCAGCGGATGGAACAGTCTCGCCTGGCGCCGTACACCAGTATGACGGTATGGGATAAAGACAGTTTCGGCGAAATCCATTTTAATAGCGCAGATATTGGGGCTGCGCAATTAGGTCATATTCTGGAAAATCAGGTGCTGATTAATGCATTGGCGGAATCGGTGCGGGGCCAGAACGTTACGGCTCTGCAAGGGCAAATTGCTAAAGTGCTTTGGGGACAACAGGAAACCATGCTGATGCTGGATACGGATGAAGTCGTCGCCTGTCGTTTAGTGGTTGGGGCCGATGGAGCAAATTCTTACATTCGACGCCAGGCTAATTTCCCCCTTACATTTCGCGATTATGGCCAAACAGCCATTGTAGCCAATATACATTGCGAGCAACCTCATGACCAATGTGCCAGGCAAGTATTCACGCCACATGGCCCGTTAGCGTTGTTACCAATGGCGGATCCTCACACTTGTTCTATTGTGTGGTCGCAAACACACGAACAAGCAAAGCATCTGCTGGCTCTGGACGATACTGCCTTTAGTCACGCACTTACAGCGACAAGTAACAGTGTGCTAGGCTTAATGTCATTAGCCAGCGCGCGCCAGCATTTTCCGCTTGTGATGCGTTATAGCAGACAATGGGCAAGTGACGGTGTGGTCATCATCGGCGATGCCGCTCATACCATTCATCCACTGGCCGGTCAGGGCGCCAATTTAGGTATGCAGGATGCTTTCGCACTGGCTACCGCTATTGAAAACTGTCTTAAAGCAAACAAAGATTTTTCCCGGTTACGTCACTTACGGCCATTCGAGCGCGAGCGCAAAGCGCAAGCTATAAAAATGATTGCGGCAATGGATGGGTTTAAAACACTGTTTGCGGGAGATAACCCGCTGAAGAAGCTCATACGCGGCGCCGGTTTAACTGCCACTGACCATCTCCCTTTACTTAAGCAAAAGTGGCTGAATGAGGCTATGGGGTGGTGACAGTCAGGGCAAAGCATGAATGAGTGAACAAGATTTCAGTCGCTTTTAGAAATAAAGTTGAAAATTTTTCATTTGAAACGCCGTAGAACCGCTCCTGATGTTTCTGCTGGAGCGTCCTGGCTCCAGAAGTGTGGGCAAGAAATCGTCACATATGTTTAAAAGTACCCGCAATCTCTCGCTGTGGCAATAGCGAAGCATAACAACCTTATTCATAAATAATTGCATCTATTCCTTTCCCTTCGGCGCAGCCTTCTCAGCTTTTGAGATGCACAAATTGCGTTCGATTCTCACTTAACCTCCACGAAGTTAACTTGGTAAAAGTAAAAAGCTCTCGCGCCGAGTGAGCGCACATCGGCGCGGATTAGTATTAGTTTTACCAGCGTTTTTTCCTCTGATACTACGATTTTCCTGGATCCTTTTAATACAAAGCTAATCTTGCTGTGCAAATAAAGAGTATGTAACAAGTAGCCAAACGCTTAGCACTATATCTTCAGGAGACAGCATGACAGCAAAAAAGAATATTATTCCTTCTTTGGGAATGGGCACATTCAGGCTAAAGGATGAAGTGGCTTATGATTCGGTGAAGTCAGCGCTGGCAGTGGGCTTTCGACACATCGATACCGCCCAGATATATGGTAATGAAGAAGCGGTAGGGCGCGCTATAAAAGACAGCGGCATACCGCGACAAGAAATTTTTGTTACCACAAAAGTCTGGAACGACAACTTAAATAGCATTCTTGCCCAGCGTACAAGAAAGCCTAAGTAAACTGCAGATGGATTATGTAGATTTGCTGCTTATTCATTGGCCTTCCCCCACAAACGGCGAACCAATGGCCGAATATCTTAATCAATTATCTGATGCGAAAGGGCAAGGGCTGACTCACGATATCGGCGTATCGAATTTCACTATCGCGCACATTGATGAAGCCTTGGCAACTCTTCCCGGAGACAAGATTCTGACAAACCAGGTGGAAGTTCACCCGTACTTGCAGAACAAGAAGCTGCGTGCGCATTGCGAAGAAAAAGGAATTGCTGTTACCGGCTATATGCCTTTTGCAGTGGGTAAAGTGTTAAAGGATGACACTATTAAAGGCATCGCTGAAAAGTACGATGTTTCGCCAGCAGAAGTCGTACTTGCCTGGCAGTTGGCGCACCAGTTGATCACCATTCCGATGTCTACTAAACGTGAACATCTGGAAACAAATTTTAACGCGCGAAATCTTACCCTTAGCCGCGAAGACATTGCTGCAATTGACAAACTTGATAGAAATGATCGCCAGGCAACACCGGATTTTGCGCCAGAATGGGATGTATAATATGAATGATTATCAAGGCTGGAAATTTACCGGCGCGGGTAAGCCGATGGAATATGGGCTATTTTCACTACCAGCGCTGCAAGATGATGAAATTCTTGTAGAAAACGTTGCCGCAGGGATCAACCCTGTGGACTGGAAATTTATTAAAGATAATCCTTTAAACTGGCCTGAGGGACAGGTGCCGGGAGTGGACGGTGCCGGTAAGGTGGTCGCAACCGGCGAAGCCGCCACGCAGATGATGAATCAGCGGGTAGCGTACCATCAATCCTTAAAGCTACCCGGCAGTTTTGCGACGCATACAATCGTAAAAGCAAACCGGGCGGTTACTGTGCCAGCTGCCATGCCGATGACTGTGGCTGCATCACTGCCGTGTCCTTTATCTACCGCGCTACTGGCTTTTTCTAAAGTGCCGAATGTTGCCCATAAAGATGTTCTGGTTGTCGGTATGGGAGCGGTTTCTAAGTGGATAACGCAGTTTCTACATGAGCAGGGAGCGCATGTTAGCGTGCTGTCATCAAGTTTTTCTGAAGAAGACAAAGCCGTGTTTGGCGTAGATAAACTTATCCATAACCAATCTGCAATTGCGGCAAAATATTTTGCGATTTTCGATACTAAAGGAGAGGATAACGCCAGGCAGCTTGTGCCTCATCTGCGTGCAAATGGCCATATAGTGTGCATTCAGGGGCGGATAAATACGCCGGTAGATCCTCAGTTTACGCGAGCAATTTCCTATCATGAAGTGGCGTTAGGGCCCCTTCATCAATATGGCGATAAGCATGACTGGCAAGTATTAATGGCAATGAATGCTCAACGTTTTAATGATATTGTTACTGACAAACTGGCAATGGAAAAGCCCGGCGTATTTCCAGCCAGCGAACTTCCGCAAGCGCTGGCACACAGTGAGACGAGCAGGCAGAAAACAGTAATAGAATGGAGGCGTTATGATTAATGTTATCGCCACGGTAACCACGCAGCCCGGCAAACGGGATGAAGTATTAAAAGCCTGTAAAGTGCTGCAAGAGTATTCTCGCAAAGAATCTGGCTGTCATCGCTATGACTTGATGATAAGAAGCGACGATGCTAACTCCCTGGCAATTTATGAAGAGTGGGATTCACGGAACAGTTTGCAGATGCATATGGAGGCTGGTCATTTCTCGGCGTTTCAGTCCCATGTCGACCGCCTGGTAAAAGACGTCACCATTACCCAGTATGAGCCGGTAAAGTAGTCTTCGCTCATACGGGCGTGTTTCTTTGTTACGCCTTTCTACAGGTCTGGCCAAAGTTGCCGTGCTAATCAGCATAGTCTTACGCTAAAGAACCTGACCGACGGCTGGCGGCTTTGCCGCTAGCCCCTTAAAAAAGGTTGCGAATTTCCATCAGGTTCATAATGATAGACAAAATAAGACGACGAACACGCACATTATGAATAAACGCACTTTCATCAAATTTTCTGGCTTAGGGCTGGCTACAATTGCACTTCCGTCAATGGCGCAACGGAAAGCGGGATCCACATCTTCGGCTGGTTCGCAGTTAACCGACATTACCGGAAGCACTACTCCCATTTCTGCTACTGAGCGCCAACAGCGTATCAAACGTGCGCAACAACTAATGAGAAATCACGGTATTGCGGCAGTGGTGTTAGAGCCGGGAGCCGCAATGGATTACTTTTCTGGCATTCAGTGGTGGCGCAGTGAGCGATTAACTGCTTTGGTGATCCCGCAGGAAGGGGAGGTTGGCGTTGTTACCCCGTTTTTTGAAGAACCCAGCGTAAGGGAGACGCTCGCGGTGGGTCGCGACGTTCGGGTATGGCAGGAACACGAAAACCCTTTTGTTCAACTTAAAGGAATATTAAAAGACCGGGGAATTACCAAAGGTAAGCTGGCATTTGAAAGCACGGTGCGTTATTTCGTACTGAACGGATTGATGTCAGTTTTACCCGATATGCAACATGTCAGCGCTGATCCGGTTACGCTGGGCTGTCGCATGTTTAAAAGTGCTCATGAATTGCAATTAATGCATAAAGCCAACGAAATCACATTAAAGGCGTATGAGCATGTATATTCGCAACTTCAGGAAGGCATGTCTCAACAAGATGTAAAACTGCTGATGTCCAATGCTCAGCAGGCACTCGGCGGCCATGATATCTGGGGATTAACGCTTTTCAATGAAGCCAGTGCTTATCCTCATGGCACCAAGCAGCAGCAGAACATTCGTGAAGGCTCTGTGGTGTTAATGGACTGCGGCTGCGCTGTTCACGGATATCAATCAGACATCAGCCGTACATTTGTTTTTGGTGAAGCCAGCAAAAAGCAAAAAATGGTGTGGGAACAAGTAAAAAAGGGGCAGCAAATTGCGTTTGAGACGGCGCAACTTGGCACTGCAGCCGGAAAGGTCGACGATGCTGTGCGCAGCTATTATGCAAAACTGGGTTACGGCCCCGAATACAGTTTACCCGGACTTTCTCACCGCACCGGCCATGGTATTGGCATGGAAGGGCACGAAAGCGTTAATTTTGTTCACGGCGAAACCACACCGCTGCAGCCCGGCATGTGTTTATCTAATGAGCCTGGCATTTATATTCCGGGTGAATTTGGCGTTCGCCTGGAAGACTGCATTTATATGGGCGAAAACGGCGCTAACTGGTTTACAGAGCCGCCGGTTTCGCTGGAAAACCCCATCGGTAAATTGGCGCCACTAAGCGTTTAACTTTCAGTACGCCCGCCATTTAAAGCGGGCTGCTTAACGCAGGCGCTGCTGAAATTCTTAGAAATAGGCATTTTACTTGCGGCTCAAATTGTCGCGCTATAAGTCAAGTGCCAGCAATAGAAGCTTATACGAATCCACATCAATGCGGATTCGTATTATACCGCCATAAACACCATGCCTACGCTAATACCCATTCCCAGCCCAACAACAAACACCGAGATAAACCCAATCAGCAGGTCTTTGGGAAACGAGGGTGTAGAGGAATGTGATAAAGAGGTCTGTTGCGGTGTCATACGCGTTCCTTCGCTGGTAAATTGACAGCCATTATGAGCTAATATCAGCAGCGTAAAAAACTGGCCTTAGGTACTAAAAGTAAAGACAGGCGCCAGCGCAGGCGTAACTTCCTTTAGCTGTTGAGACGAGATTTAATGAATTCTGCTAATGTTTTACTTACCACCGGGTGTTGGGTGTCTTGATTGAATAAACAGATATTTACCGTACCCAGGCGCGGTAGATGCTGGTGAGAGAGCACCGCCAGATTATCTGGCATGCTGGATTTTGCCAGCGCTGTTACGCCAAGCCCTTGTTGAATTGCGGCCACCAAGCCTGTGAGATCGGCATTAGTGTATGAGATTTTCCAAGCGCGGGTTTGCTGTTTTAACTGTTCAATCACGCGGCTGCGATACATACAGCCATCAGGCGCCAGCACCAGCGAAATGCTGTCTCCCGCTAATGGCCGCCCCGGGTCGCCCACCCACACCATATCATCTTCTAAAACCAGTTCGCCCTGCGTTTGTTCGTCAGGGTTTACCAACGCCAGAATTAAATCGAAATTATCGCGTCGCGACTGATGTAGCAAATCACGACTAAGCGCCGACGTCACCTCAAGCGAAACATCCGGATAGCGTTTGGAAAACTCGCCGATAAGCCCTGGTAACAGCGTTGAAGCAAATTCGTTGGGAATGCCTAAGCGAAGGCGACCGCTAAGCGGAGCAGGGGTTAAGCTGCGGAAAATTGCGTCGTTCATCTGCAGCAAGTCTTTGGCTTTAGGATATAACCAGTTGCCATCGGTGCTGGGAAGATGTCGTTGCCCGACTTTAGTAAATAGCTTGCGACCAAGTTGTTCTTCAAGCTTTTTAATCTGCAAACTTACGGCAGGTTGTGATCGCCCCAGCCATTCTCCAGCTTTAGAGTAACCCCCTTGCTCAATCACACTGACAAATGTGCGCAAGTTATCCAACGATAGCTGTTTCATAATGATTTGAAATACTGATGAAGAAACATCACTACATTATATTTATAAATGTAACGATAAGAAATTCCAATTTGTTGCTGCCAGGTTGAAAACCTATACTCATTACCGATTTGTCCAATTCACAAAGAGTAAGTCGAATGACTAACACCACCGCCCTACATGCAAAACACCTCGAAGCGGGTGCGAAAATGGTCGACTTTTTTGGCTGGGAAATGCCAATAAGCTACGGGTCGCAGATTGAAGAGCATCATGCTGTGCGTCAAGACGCAGGTATGTTTGATGTTTCTCATATGACTATTGTCGATGTCACTGGCGCGCAGGCAAAAGCGTATTTGCGTAACCTGCTCGCTAACGATGTCGCCAAGCTAAAAGATAAAGGCAAAGCGTTGTACAGCGGAATGCTAAACGAAAAAGGCGGCGTGGTTGATGATCTCATTGTGTATCATTTCGACGATACCAATTACCGACTGGTGGTAAATTCGGCTACCCGCGAAAAAGATATGAATTGGCTGCGTAGCAAGGCCGAAGGCTTTGATGTAACAATTACCGAACGCTCCGAATTCGCCATGATTGCCGTACAAGGCCCGAATGCCAAAGATAAAGCTGCCACGTTATTCAGCGCCGCGCAAAAAGAAGCGGTGGCAGGAATGAAACCTTTTTTTGGCGTGCAGGCTGAAGATTTATTTATCGCCACTACCGGCTACACTGGTGAAACCGGTTATGAAATTATGGTACCGAAAGCCGAAGCGGGCCAATTCTGGCAGCGTTTGTTGGATGCTGGCGTAAAACCTTGTGGTCTGGGAGCGCGTGATACGTTGCGTTTGGAAGCGGGCATGAATTTGTACGGCCAGGATATGGATGAAACCATATCGCCGTTAGCCGCCAATATGGGCTGGACGATTACCTGGGAACCAGAAGACCGGGATTTTGTTGGCCGCAAAGCGTTGGAAGCACAACGCGAAGCCGGTACCGATAAACTGGTGGGTTTAGTTATGACCGAAAAAGGCGTGTTACGTGCCGGTCAGAACATTAAAACAGATAACGGCGAAGGCGTGATCACATCAGGCACGTTTTCTCCCACACTTGGACATGCAATTGCAATGGCACGGGTTCCCGCGAATGTGGGTGAAACCGTTGAGGTGGAAATGCGCAAAAAGTGGGTTACAGTAAAAGTGGTTAAGCCCGGCTTTGTACGCAATGGCAAAAGTGTTTTGTAATTAACAATTATTCAGAATCAGGAACTATTATGAGCAACATCCCAACCGATTTACGCTACGCCTCTACCCATGAATGGGTTCGCCCTGAAGGTGACGGCGTTTTTACAGTAGGTATTTCTGAGCACGCTCAGGATCTTTTGGGTGACATGGTGTTTGTAGATCTGCCCGATGTTGGCGATCAAGTCAGCACTGGCGATGATGTTGCTGTAGCCGAATCGGTGAAAGCAGCATCTGACGTTTATGCCCCAATCAGTGGTGAAATTATTGCGGTTAACACCGATCTGGAAGACTCCCCAGAACTCGTTAACTCAGATTCCTACGGCGACGGCTGGCTATTTAAAATTAAAGCCGACGACGTAGAGGAATTTGAAGGGCTATTGGATGCTGAAGGTTACGAGAACAGCATCGACGAAGAATAATTCACCCTTCAACTGCTTTTTACACTTTATTGCAATAAAAGGGGCTGGATTACCGCCCCTTTTGTTTTTGAATTAACCATTGCTAAGTGCTTACTCTATTATGTCGAATTCAAGTTTTACACTGGCTCAATTAGAGCAGAAAAACGCCTTTGTCCGCCGTCATATTGGCCCAGGTGAAGAAGAAATTAAAGCGATGCTGGATGTGGTGGGTGCAGACTCACTTGACGATCTTATGGCGCAAACGGTTCCGGCCGGTATTCAGCTTGATAAACCCATTAATGTTGGTGAAGGCGCGACGGAAGTAGAAGCACTGGCAGCGCTAAAAGCAGTAGCAGCAAAGAATAAAATAAATCGCTCTTTTATTGGTATGGGCTATTACGATACCCACGTGCCGAATGTCATTCTGCGAAATGTGCTGGAAAATCCCGGCTGGTATACCGCGTATACGCCTTATCAGCCGGAAATTGCTCAAGGCCGGCTGGAAGCCATACTGAACTTCCAACAGGTGACGATTGATTTAACCGGTCTCGAACTGGCGTCAGCTTCACTGCTGGATGAAGGAACCGCCGCTGCAGAAGCCATGGCGTTAGCCAAACGGGTGTCTAAAAATAAAAAAGCGAACGCGTTTTTTATTGCCGATGACGTGCATCCACAAACCAAAGACGTAGTAGAAACCCGCGCAGAAATGTTCGGGTTTGGCATTGTTACCGGCCCTGCTGAAGAAGCGGCACAACATGATGTTTTCGGGGCGTTGCTGCAGTACCCAACTACCACCGGTGAAATTAAAGATATCCGCGACATTATCACTGCTGTTCAGGCCAAAAAAGGCATTGTGGCTGTTGCCGCAGACCTGATGAGCCTGGTGATGCTTAAATCGCCAGGCGAATTAGGCGCTGATGTGGCACTAGGTAGCGCACAGCGCTTTGGGGTGCCAATGGGCTACGGCGGTCCTCATGCCGCATTTTTTGCTACCCGCGATGCGTTTAAGCGTTCCTTACCCGGCCGTATTATTGGTGTTAGTAAAGATACCCGTGATCGTCCTGCACTGCGCATGGCGTTGCAAACACGGGAACAGCACATTCGCCGCGAAAAAGCGAACTCCAACATTTGTACTGCACAGGTGTTGTTGGCAAATATGGCATCATTTTACGCCGTTTACCACGGTCCAAAAGGACTGAAAACCATCGCCAGCCGCATTCATCGCTTCGCGGATATTCTTGCTACCGGGTTAACATTAAAAGGATTGGCGCTTCGTCACAACACCTGGTTCGATACCCTCACCGTTAGCGTCGACAATAAAGCCTCTGTGCTTGAAAAAGCCTATGCTGCCGGTTTGAACCTGCGCGCTGACATCGACGGTGCCGTAGGCATTTCGCTGGATGAAACCACTACACGCGATGATATTCTCAAGTTGCTAGCAGTGCTGGTGGGCGATGATCACGGTTTAGATATTGAAACGTTGGATGCCGAAG
Source organism: Alteromonas pelagimontana (assembly GCF_002499975.2). Classification (NCBI taxonomy): domain Bacteria; kingdom Pseudomonadati; phylum Pseudomonadota; class Gammaproteobacteria; order Alteromonadales; family Alteromonadaceae; genus Alteromonas; species Alteromonas pelagimontana. The sequence continues at coordinate 826,603 of NZ_CP052766.1, read as the reverse complement.
TTACCACGCAAGGCAGCCAGTCTATTCCCGCCGAACTTACCCGCACTTCGGATATTCTCACCCACGAAGTATTTAATCAGTATCATTCTGAAACTGAAATGCTGCGTTACATCAAATCACTGGAAAACAAGGACCTGGCACTGAATCATTCCATGATTTCCCTTGGCTCTTGTACCATGAAGCTAAATGCAACTGCTGAAATGATCCCCGTCACCTGGGCGGAATTCGGGCAGATGCACCCGTTCGCGCCATTGGATCAGGCGCAAGGGTATCAGGAAATGATAGGCGAACTGAGCGACTGGCTTATCAGCATCACCGGCTATGACGCGCTTTGTATGCAACCTAATTCCGGTGCACAGGGTGAATATGCCGGGTTGCTAGCTATTCAGCATTACCACGAAAGCCGCGGCGAAGGGCATCGCGATGTATGTTTGATCCCAAGTTCCGCTCATGGCACTAATCCGGCTTCGGCGCAAATGGTCAGCCTGAAAGTGGTGGTGGTAGCTTGCGATAAAAACGGTAACGTTGACCTTAACGACTTGCGCAAAAAAGCCGAAGAAGTGGGCGATAATCTATCCTGCGCTATGATCACTTATCCTTCTACTCATGGTGTTTACGAAGAAACGATTCGTGAAATTTGCGACATCGTGCATCAGCACGGCGGCCAGGTTTACATGGACGGCGCCAACATGAACGCTCAGGTTGGTATTACCGCGCCAGGGTTCATCGGTTCAGATGTGTCGCATTTAAATCTGCACAAAACGTTCTGTATTCCGCACGGTGGCGGCGGCCCAGGCATGGGACCAATTGGCGTGAAATCTCATTTAGCCCCTTTTCTGCCAAACCACAGCGTGGTGAATATCGACACCTCCGGTAAAGATTGCGGAGCCGTATCAGCCGCACCGTGGGGCAGCGCCTCTATTTTGCCTATCAGCTACATGTACATCAAAATGATGGGAGCGGCAGGTTTGCGCAAGGCCACAGAAGTGGCAATCTTAAACGCAAATTACGTAGCGAAGTCGCTGGAAGGGCACTTCGATGTACTTTACAAAGGCCGCAACGGTCGCGTAGCCCACGAATGTATTATTGATTTGCGCCCGCTCAAAGACGCCTCAGGGGTATCGGAAATGGACATCGCCAAGCGCCTGAACGACTACGGCTTCCACGCGCCAACCATGAGCTTTCCGGTGGCAGGCACGCTAATGATCGAGCCCACCGAATCAGAAGCAAAATACGAACTGGACCGCTTCGTTGAAGCCATGATCAGCATTCGTAAAGAAATTGCCAAAGTCGAAAGCGGCGAATGGGACGCTACCGACAACCCGCTGCACAATGCGCCCCATACACTTGCGGATATCTGCGACAGCGACTGGAACCGCAGCTACGATCGTCAATTAGCCGCTTATCCAGTACCAGCGGTAGCGCGCAACAAGTTCTGGCCCAGCGTAAACCGTATTGACGACGTTTATGGCGACCGCAATTTGATGTGTTCTTGCCCGGCTATTGAGAGCTATATGGAGGAGTGATTTCCTCTTTTTGAGGCGAAGTTGCTCCGATGTAATCGTACTTTTGTCACTTAAAGCAAAGGCGAACTGATAGTTCGCCTTTTTGTTAATCCGAACGCTAAAGTTGTTGTTGCAGTAAACAACGCGAGCAAGATTTTAGGCTGCCATTTCCTCTATTCTGTGCCATTTTTAAACGCGTCTTATCACTTCCATGGAAGCAATTTGCCAGGTAATCCAAATTTTCCCGTAGCGCGTCTAATCTAACTCCACATTGACCTTTTTTCACATGAGCAAAAAGCCCCAAATCAGTTTCTGGTGTAAAAGCAGGAAGTTATGGCATACTGTAAAACAACTATTGAAAAAATGCACCAAAGTGGGCGGGCAGAACGCCCCATTTTGAAAGATAGTAAACTGTTAGCAGTACAGAGGGAGTTTTTAGGTATTGAATTTTAATATTTTTTACACATTTGTCTGTCTTTTACTGATATTGGTTGGAGTCATTATTGGACAAACGTTTGAGCAACCCGAAGGATTGAGTAAAGCTCTAGAGATGATCTCTCATGCAGCAACAACTTTAGGTGTCCTTGTTGCATTTTTAGCCCTTAACTCTTGGCGCACGCAGTTTAAATATTCGAAGGTTGATACTTTAATTTCTGAATTGGAAGATAGTTTTAGCGAATTGTATCGTGCTATACATGAGCACAGACATGCTGAAATAATGATGATAAAAGATGAGTTAAATCCAGCGAGAAATGATAACTATCAACACCTAAGTGAAAAATCTCAGCACCAACAAGATAAATATCTTAAGTACAGACATATTTATGCTCATTCATTTGAGAAGTTGAGCCGATATTGCCCACTAGACCGTAAGTCAGTAATTAGTCCTTATACTATCTCTAGAGATGTCGTTCCAATATTTCAAGGCTTGCGTAAGATTTATGCCAATGAAAATTTTGTTGTCTCCTTGGATTTACTAGAAGAAAACGATAAAGCAATCGAATTAATATGGGAACAGTGTAAACAGGAATTTGAGCGATTGCGTGCAAAGTACTGCTAACAAACTGCTGTAGTCGCTCGCAGGCTCGCTGCCCCTAAGCAGGGTGTGTAGGCAATCGAGTATCAAAGTGAGGAAATTTAAATGGATGTAAACATTAAGCAGATCGATGGAATATGGACTCTAGGGTACTCACTTGATAAACATACGCTGAGTAGCACTCCTACTGGTTACAATGAATATGGTCACATGCAGTTTGATACAATTAGGCCAGAGGCTGGGGAAGCGCTTTATCAATTGAAGTACCGATCAGATTATTCCCAAGTCGGAGCTATCGCAAGTCAACTAAGCGCTTCATTTGGACAAGCCTTTTCCTCCGCAAGTCTGGTTATACCTATGCCTGCATCGAAGGTTAGAAGTAGGCAACCAGTCACAGAAATAGCAACAGAGTATGCTCGATTAAGAGGTATTCCTTGTCGCGAAGATTTACTTGTAAAAACTGGAACTACAGCACCAATGAAAGATATCGAATCAAGAGATGAAAAGATATCTGCCCTTATTGGGGCGTTTACCGTTTACGATGTATTACCCGACGGGAAATATGATGTACTAATTATAGATGACCTCTTTGATACGGGGTCATCACTAGAAGCAGCTACTACTGCATTGAAAAACTATCCTAAAATAGGAAATGTGTACGTAGCGACTGTAACCAGGAAAAGATAATGCATAAGGTATTTATATCAGGCTCTATGAAAATCAAGAACTTAGACGGCAATGTTCTCGATAGAATCAATAATATTATAAGTTCGAACTGTCAGGTTATTGTTGGTGATGCTGATGGTGTTGATAGTTCAATACAGAAGTACCTTATTTCACAAGAAACAAAGTCGGTCCTTGTATATTGTTCGGGGGGAAGACCAAGAAATAATATAGGGAATTGGCATACAGAAGTAATTGAAACTAATGCTCAACCCGGGACCAGAGCTTTTTTTACCGCAAAAGATGTGAAAATGGCTGAAGACTGCGATTACGGACTAATGGTTTGGGATACAAAAAGTACCGGAACTTTAAGTAATGCAATAGAACTTTTAAAGAGAAAAAAGATATCACTTGTTTATATTAATAAAGCGAAAGAATTTCTAAAAGTTAAGGAAATTGCTGATCTAGAAAAATTAGTATCATATATGAGCGATTCAGCTTTTGAAAAAGCGGATAAAAAACTAAAGCTTAGAGCGAATATTAACCAGCTTAAATATCAGCAAGATAGCTTGTTCTAGCAATGCCTAACAAAGCCATGCACAGGATGCAAAAAAGCTACGTTCGCTTCGCTCTCTTCACCTTTTTCCACCTGTGATGGCGGCGTTAGTTTTTAAAAGGAAGAATTAATGAAAGGAATATTTATGAAGTACGCTAGTATTGCGGTTGTATGTTTACTTCTAGTTAGGCCTGACACAATCATGCTGGCAATGTTTATAGATGCGATCGGGCTAGAACTCTTTGTTTTATTACTGGGGTTACAGTTTCGACAAATATTCTCCTTTGCTCAGATATACGTGAAATCATTGCTTAACCACCTCAAAGATAAAATAAAATTTCAAAGGTCGTTTTTTTTCATTCCAAGATTTTCCGAATTAACCTACATGCCATCAATGTTTTGCCATGCTATTCCAGGTTTTGGTGGTTTTTATAGTATTATTTGGCTGATTAGGACAAATACACGTGTTAAGCAACAAAACTAACAAATGCATCAAGCGGATTTTAACAAGAGCGGCCAAAACCGCTTATGCAAAGTGTTATGTTTTTTCGCAAACCACTAGGATTTTTTAAAAAGGGATTTGAAATACATGAAGTTCATCAAGTTTACAACGCTTATCTTGGTCGTTGCCATTATCGTAGCAATACTGTCTTACCAGAAAGTTATCTCAAAAATATTGCTACCACAGTATATTGACTGGGCGTATGAAACTGATAGACAAGGTTTGGAGTCTGGAACACCTTTAAATGCACAAGAATTGTCTTTAGCAACCGATATAGGAATTCAAAATTCAGAGAAAGTTAGGATTGTGTATGTGGATGAAGTTCCGTTCCCGTACGAAAACTTTGCCCTGAAAACATTAGGTGAAGCACTCGGATTCATTGGTGAAGGTATCATCAACAACGCTCAAGTGTTCGGATACTCAATTTATGTTCGTAATGGTTATGAACTAAATAGACCAAAGCTAGCTCATGAATTGGTACACGTACTTCAAATTGAACGAACCAGTCTCGACCATTTAATAACTCAGCACTTCTCGGATTTAGCAGAATATGGGTACGATAAAGCACCTTTAGAGGTCGAAGCGTTTAAAGCGAACAAAGACTATGCGGCCGGTTGGTAACTAACCATAGTAGTATAAAAACATAACAAGCGCATAAACTCGCTCGCGGGCTCGCTGGGACACAAACACGTAGGCTCCCTGCGCTTCGCTTGGTATTGTAGCCTACGTATTTTTGCCTGTTATGCGGGCCGTTATGTGTTTACCCACGTGTGAAAGAGGTTCCTAAAGTGAAAGATGACCATAAAGGCTTCTCAACAACATCATCCTGGGAGGAGTTCTCCAAACGCACGGGAATACCACTTCCCAGTACGCCAAAGATTGATCGTTCATTATTTTCGGATTCTGAGATAAAGTGTTTTGAAAGTTACTTCGTGTCTTTATGCACGGATTTGACAATTTACAATCAGCTATTTGGAACGGATGAGTCCATTTCGGTACTGAATGAGTTTAATGGATTCGTCTTTAAAAGAATACAGCGTAGCTTCCTTGAGAAAATTTGTCTTAAGATTTCATGCTTAATGGATCCAGCAAAAGCAGGATCAAATGACAACCTTTCGCTATTGAGATTTGTTGAGAAAGCTGGCAGCCCGGAGTTGTCTGCAGTTTACGATAAGCTTTATAAGGATTATGAAAGCACAGGGATCAAGATATGGCGAAATAAAGTTCTCGCTCATACTGACCTTAAAACCGTTATGGGGAAATTCGAATTCAAGCTCAAACTTGATGCAGATAACATAAATCGAATGGTTAGGGATATGCAGGACCTGATCGACTTAATTAAAGATCCCCGTGTCTACACGGATACGGAGGTGACGCTACCGTTTGGCAGCGATGGCAATTCCTTTGTTTCTAGGTTAAGGAAGATAAATAGCGAAAACAACGCATAACCAGCCAAGGCAGTGGGACAAATTTTGCTTTGCTGCGCTTAAATCGCAAAATTTACCCCTGCTTGGGGCGTTATACATAAACCCTTTTTCAAAAAAAAAAATTGGGTTCAGCGGCAAGGATTGTTTAACAGCAAGGCAGCGCTTTCAGCTTGTTCTGGGGCTCATTCAGTCAATCCACTTACCGCGCATCAATTCCTTTTTCGACATCAAGCTGGCGTAAAAAGCAATGGTAACAGCTTCGCATCTTCGCTCTGCTTGGCTGGTGCCATATTCTAAAAGCCGTTAAACATGCTGGCAGTTCAAAGCCGGTTTATGTATAACACATATGAGCCTCCGGGCTGTCAATGAAAAAAGATAGCCCTTTGACCACTATTTCAAGATCAATACTTAGCCCTTTATAGAACCCGTTTACTTCGTCTGTCATGGTCGATGTTAGGCGTATTGCCTACGTCAAACACATATAGAGGCTCTTAATGTTGCACTTTTCAATTCCATCTGACTGGCAACGGCACTAGACATTCATCGGTTAACCTTTCTCTGTCCTATTCAAAACTAAGTGGCTGCTTTACGCCAGTTAGTACCGGGCTCAGTGAAGGTGTAAGCAAATTCTGAAAAAGGAAATGATGCGCAACAGTGGCATGTCTAATCAAACGCAACGGGTTATGAGCTGTTGGTATACTTATCGAAGCTGCTGATTGCAGAGTGTTGTGCGATAAGACGATACTCGTCGTTTAACCAGTTAGACGCTAAAGCTCATGCCACTGTGCGACTTACCCGTTTAAAAAGCGCTCTTCATCAAACACCTGTTGGTTTTTCAGCATAAAGTAGATACATCGCCCAATTTTATGAGCTAAAGCTGATAAGGCTTTAGCTTTGCTCATGCGTTTTTGCAGGTTAGCCAGGTAGCGTTTAGCGTTGTCATTGCCTTTCAGGTACAACACTGCCGCTTCACTGAAGGCCCATTTCAAATGAGCATTGCCGATTTTGTTCCCCTGTGTGCCATACGACTTACCCGCAGATTCCGCTTTGCATTTTACTAACCGTGAATAGGATGCGAATTTCTGAACAGAGGGAAAGCGTTGAATATCGCCAACCTCATATAAAATCGTGAGTGCAAGGATTTTACCAACACCTGGAAACGACTTAAGAATATGCAGGTCACGAGCATTATGCGTTTGCGCCTGAGTTTTTACATAGTGTTCAATTTTATACAGTTCATGCACCATGGTACTGATGATATTGAGATTTAAATCCATACTTTTCTGCACAGCTTCATCCGGGAAAAAGTGATGCATTTTCTGGCGATCGGGTGAGTTTTGCAGATTTAACCGGGTTTCGAGTGCGGGTAGGTTATATTGGCTAATCGTACTGGCTACATGTGCTTTAAGTTGTGCACTCATTCTCATAATATGCGTTCGACGACGCAGCGCATCACGAATGGAACGGTGCTCTTTTGAATACGCGTGAGCTAAGGGGAAGTTGCCGCCGCGAATAAGCTTGGCAATCTTTAGTGCATCAATTTTATCATTCTTGGTTTTCCCGGCATGAATGGCTTTCATGTAAAGCGCGTGGCCGAGAATAAAATCGATATTGTGCTGTTCACAGAAATCTGACACCCAGTACCAGCAGTGCATGCATTCCACACCAACTACGATATTGCCCAAATAGGGAGTTAACAGCGCCAGTAACTTTTCAGGTGAGTCACCGATTTTCTCGTGGACTAAGATATTGTTTTCATTATCGATAATGCAGACATACAGTAACCGTGTATGAAGATCGATTCCACAATAGTAAGGATGTGTATTAGTATAAAAGTTCATTGAGTTTTCTCCCTCGGTTTGGTCGCCTATTAGGATAAACTCTGTTTATGCTGATAGGGAGGAGGCTCAATGAGTATCAAGCAAATCAAGTCGTGCGCCTCGGCGCACTGGGACGCAAACACGAGGGCGGCTTCGCCATTTTCGCCCACGCATTCGCGCCCCTTATATAAAAGTTAGCGGCATGGGAGTTCAAATTGGAAATTGAGCTGAAGCAATACAATGATGAGTGGCCCAGCCTGTTCGAGAGCGAGCGTGCGTTCTTGCTGAATCTGATCGGTAGCTGTCTCGCGGGTTCGGTGGAACACGTCGGTAGCACTGCCGTGCAGGGAATGGTCGCGAAACCGGTAATTGACATCATGTTCGGCGTCAAAGACTTGGAATCATCGCGAGGCGCGATCACAATTCTCCAGCAGAATGGCTACTGTTATTATCCGTACAAAGCTGACGTTATGCACTGGTTCTGCAAGCCAACGCCGGAATTTCGCACACACCATTTGCACCTGATTCCGTTTCAAAGCCCGCTTTGGCGCGAGCGGATCAAATTCCGTGATGCTCTTCGGGAGTCTCCAGCTATAGCTGAGGCATACGCAGATCTCAAGTTGTCGCTGGCTGCCGACGTCGGCTCTGACCGCGAAGCATATACCCAGCAAAAGTGGCCATTCATTCAGAAGGTGCTATCTAGTGCCAAAAAGCGCTAACAAGTTGCAGCACGGCGACCGTCACTACGCAGCTGCGCTGCTACGTTCCGGCGCGTGTGCAAAGCGTTATGTGGCAAAGGAAAGCTAACTAGTGCGTACACCAACAGATCTAGATATATTAGAAAAAATCCATGATAAGTATTATGGTCAGTTTTGCGCTTACGAAAACGATGAGTCAATAAGAGCAAGCAAAATATATGTACCTATTTCTTGTGATGACATTGCAGAAGAACTAAAAGTTGATGGGGACATTGTTTTCGGAAGGTTATATTATCATCTTGAGAAAAAATACGGTTATCGCCAAAGTGACGGGTCAAATGTTCATTTTTTCGCTTTCAAAATTGGGGCGACTCATCACTGCGTAAACTTCCCGCTATTATCTTCGGTGCTGGCGGGCTTACAACAAGAAAAAAGAAAGTTTGTGCTAGCTACTACAATCTCTGTAATTTCACTTTCAATATCCATCATTTCAATAGGCATCGCGGTGTGGTCAAAGTTAGCCACATAACAAACCAAGTCAGCGGGACAATTACATGCAGGCTCCCGTCACTTCGTTCCGTATGTTAGCCTGCATGTACTTGCCCCTGCTTGGGGCGTTGGGCTCGCTAGAAATCGAGCTGTATAATACTGTCGTTGTAACAAAAGGAGACATATCATGGTCAAAGTAGCGTTGTTTGTTCGTCTAGAGGTAAAACCTGGCAAGGAGAAGGACGTCGAGAGTTTTCTACTTGATGGGCTGCCTCTCGTGATGGAGGAGCCAGCCACTACTGCTTGGTTCGGCATCCGTCTCGGTCCAAGCACTTTTGGAATATTCGATGCTTTTCCGGACGAGGGGGGCCGACAAGCGCACCTCTCTGGCAAAGTCGCCGAGGCTCTTATGGCAAAGGCGGGTGAGTTGTTCTCCACACCGCCGTCCATCGAGAAAGTTGACGTTCTCGCGGCCAAGCTACCTGGGTAAGCAAGCCCAACAAAGAAAATGCAGCCGACCCAAACTGCTCCGGCCATTTTTGTGCGGTCGCTAACGCGACCATTTTACACAAAAATCGCCTCCGCAGTTCGGGCGGCTGATTTCAGCGTTAGCTGAAGAGGCACGCTGAACCTCGTTTCTATGGGCTCTGTTTATGCAAACGCTTGATTATTTTGTATCTCACACTTTAACAAATTTTTATGAACTTCAAGAGTTTCTGAAAAGCAATCACCCTATAGGAATGGAAAAATATAAAGCGAAATGCTCTCTGGTCGCTCTCAACTTCAATCATACACTGGAGTATTTGGTCTCTGAGAAAGAGCATGACCTATGTAGATTCCTTGATTTGGAAATAAAGCAACGTAAAAACTATCCCTCGACTAAAAATCAGATTCTTAAGAAACTATTCAGTTTTTCATTCAATTACTTGGGGATGACTGTTCCCGGAGACGTTCTAAAAATTCTCTATGACGTTGGCGATGTATCTAAGCATGGTAAAATAAACAGAACGTATCGCCGACTATCTAGCTACTCACAAGTAGAAGAATGTCTGCTAGTGTTGCTTAGCCGCTCTAAGAACGACGAATATTATTCAATACACTGCGGGGTTATGGTTACGGATGATGACGGTAAGCAATATAATCTTGAGAAAATGGTTAATTTAGGCATTGGTATACTTTCGAAAATACTGTATGACTTGGGCGTAATAGATGGTGAGCCCGAGATTTGGGAGAAGTGCAGGAGCTTTGATTTAACGCCTGAAGAAGCAGACAAAACGTTTAAAAGAAAAAATAATATCTGCGAACTACCCCAGTTTGGAAATCGTGGCGGCCCGAATATGCTAAAACAGGTATTCGACCCAACGTCGCCTCAATCTATAAGGTTTCCCAAACAAGGAGAACCATTCAATTTTAGTATTTCGGTGCCAATTGAGGTCGTATCCACTCCCTTTCTTAAGAAAGCTAGGCCGACCGAATGATTTATGCCACGCCGCGTCAGCTAACAAGTGCAGGCATGGCGACGCCCACTACATTGCGCCTTCGGCTCCTTTTCGTGGGCGCGCATGCTGCAAGCGTTATATTTTTCTTCATCATATTAAAAAAGGAGTAAGGATGAAAAAAACATTAATTATTAGCACGATGTGGTTTGGAGTCGTAGCTAATACACATGCTGAAGAAACTTCGATTGTAGATATGGCTGATAAAAATGAGATTAGAACCTGCAGATCCCAGATTAAAAGTGTTTCTGATTTTATAATTAAAGATAAAGCTCACAGTACACACGCTTCTTGGAATTCGAAAGATAGCGACAATCGACTGTACGCGACGTTAACAAGTAAAGGCTATTCTGATGGTGACTCTCATGTTTCGGTGATCACCGCACCAACATCTTCAGGTAAATGCGACTCTACATATGTCGAGACCTTTGCGCTTCCACAGTCCTGTATGGTAACCCGTGAAGAAACATATAAAGACTGGAAGTATATAGGAACCATGAATGGAAAAACCCTATTGTTGGAAAGTGATGGAGGGGCAGTAAACATTTATCTATCTCCCCAAGGTGAAAGCATTTGTTTGGTTTCCAGAAGAGAAGTGGTTTATCAATAAAATATAACAAATCAATTCAGCCGGCCGCTAAAGCGGCGGCTGATTGAGGTGTTGGTCAAAGTTGTACCGCGTTGCGCAATGCGCTACACTCATCGCATGATTAAGTCATTTAAACACAAAGGTCTGAAGCTGTTTTTCGAGAAAGGAAAAACATCAGGCATCCAAGTAAAGCACGCGAAGAAACTTCGTATGCAGTTAGCTGCTATCCACACCGCACAAGAAATAGATGACGTTAATCTACCTGCCTTTTCTCTTCATCAATTGAAAGGAGAAAGGGCCAACATTTGGTCTATATCAGTTAATGGTAACTGGAGAGTAACTTTCGAATTCAAGGATGGTAATGCTTACATCTTAAATTACGAGGATTATCACTAATGAATATGCATAACCCACCGCACCCTGGGGAGTTTATTGAGTCCATATACATGGAACCACATGGCATTAGTTGCAGAACACTTGCCACGCATCTTGGTGTTGCAGCATCAACGCTTAATCGTGTGGTAAAGGGTAAAAGTGCTGTAACACCAGAAATGGCATTGAGGCTATCTAAGGTACTAGGCCGAACCCCTGAGAGTTGGCTTAGCATGCAGGGCAATTACGAACTTTGGCTAGCAAAGCAAAACATCAACCTAGACAACGTGCAGCCTATAGATCTGCATGCAGCCTAACAATCAAATGTGGACACAAACGCGCGGGCTACTATGCAGTATCTCCCACGCGTTTGCGCCGCCAAATTAGGCCGTTAGCAATCAAAGAGGACTTCATGGACATTTCTTATTTTTGGATTCTTGCTTTTTCAATCGCTATATTGCTAGCCGTATTGCGATACATAAAAATTGGAAATTATGATCCTGATAAGGTATTTCAAAATTTAGGCGATAGCATTTGCGTAAACTATTCGGCTATTGGTAGTAAAACTTTACCAAAGAGTTCCGTAGTGAAAATTCAATTAGCTGGCAACTGTATAAGTCTTTTCAATCAAAGTGATAATGCGCTAGATATTTATGTTCCAGGAAAACTTGGGCGGATAACATTTTTAGTAGGGCAAGAACAGTTTTCCCTCATGCAAAGGTTGTGAAAATTGATTGCTAACAACCGCTTTAAGGCGTTATGTGCTAAAGGGAATGTTTAGATGGATTTGTTTCTTGCCAACCTGATAACAGTCGGATTTTTCATTACAGGGTACAAGGTCACTAAAAGTGCAATTTTGCCTATGCCCTACGCTCTGTTGAAAATTGCGCTCTATTCCCTATTAATCTTTTGCTGCTTAGCAATTTCATCAGTTCTTTTTGCCTTTACTATCGGCCTTTGGTTACCAAATACCTATCCAGTTACTTTTTCATATAAGGCGTTGCTTATTTGCCCTATTATTACCATCTATTTTTTGTACAAAATGGTGCACAATAAAAGTCATTTTGTGCACGCACATAACAAACCAAGGCAGCGGGACACTAACACGTAGGCTCCGTCATTTCGTTCGTATTTAAGCCTACGTGTTAATGCCCCTGTCTGGAGCGTTATATTCCAGTAATCGCAAAGTCTATTGCTTCTATCAGCAAATCTCTGGATTGCCTCAACGAACCAATGGGATCATGTAACACCTCTTCAGGTATGGAGCTAAGTTGTTGAGCAAGGAATAAATAAGTTTCGCCTTCGAACTGTATCTCCAGGGGCAATTTTTTCATATAAAGGCTGTTTCTGGCATTGCTTTTAGTTAACGGTACTGTCAGTCTTGTTGCTAATTGTTCAATTACAGAATTTTGGAGATCAACAAGAAAAGGGTAAGCCTTATTTGTTTTCTTACTTGTCTGATCAGTGCTTATCAGAAGAAGCAAAGCAGTTCATCCGTAACAAAGCGAATAACCATATTGAATAAAACAATGGGAGAGCGGCTATATTCGCGATGCGGACAAAAGGCAAAAGCTTTTTCGTTGCATTGGTGCATATTCCGGCCTGATCTGAACAGCGATTCCGGAAACACTTGAACACCTATTCTTGGATCATTTGAACACTGATTCCGGATTTATTTGGTAAAGTTTTGTGCTCATTTCCGGAATCGGTGTTCAAGTACACCAGAATCTTTTCAACGCATTGAAATCACAATTAATTTGATAACTTAACCATTCGCGAATTCAACTCCGAAGTGCACCACTCGCTAAATTAGGCCGCTCCTCGTAACTGCTCGAACACGACGGCGGGCTGTTTAAATCCAAGACATTTCCTTGGCCTCGCATTCAGGGCACGCTCAACCTCAGCAATTTGCTTGTCTGTTACCGTCCGTAAATCGGTGCCTTTCCGTATGTATTGGCGCAGCAAGCCGTTGAAGTTTTCATTCAGTCCGCGTTCCCAAGATGAATACGGATTCGCGAAGTAGACGTCCGCCTTCAACTTCTCTGCGACCAACTCATGGTCACAAAATTCGCTGCCGTTACCCGCCGTGATAGTACGAACGTGGCGTCGATACTTCCACAGCATGCCAACCATTGCCCGGGCTACATCAGCCGCACTTTTAGCTGGTACTTTTCGTATCAGATACAGCTTACTCTTTCGCTCTACCAGGCTGACAATTGCGCCTGTTCCTTGCTTCCCTAAAACCGTATCGGCCTCCCAATCGCCGAACCGCTTCTTTCTGTTCACGATGGCAGGACGATGCTCTATACCAATGCAATTCGGGATTATGACTCGCTTCGCGCGGTTACCTCTACGGTATCTTCGGTGACCTTGTCGCAGCTGTTTATACAGCTTGCCGCCGCGTAACTTGTCTCGCTGGACATAACCATAAATCCACTCGTGACTGACGTTACAACCGATGATTTTACCCACGCCAGCAATTTGCTTCGGACTCCACTTCTGGATCAGCCCGAACTCAACAAAGGTCATTGTGAGCGCGGGGATGCCGTACTTGGTTGCCTGACATCGTCGTTTAATCGTCTTAGCATGGGCTACTTCAGGCAGGTAGTGATTGTCCCGAATCCTGTTGCGACGTACTTCACGACTAATCGTACTATGACTGACTTTAAGCCGCTTCCCAATCTCCCGATAACTGAAACCCTCGCGTAAGTAGGCCTCTATCTGCTATCGTTGTCCCTCGATCAACTGCTTGTAACTCATGGTAACTACTCTTGTTTTTTGGCGATTACAGAGTACCACCAACAGGCAGTTGATCTCTTCTCACCGTTTAACCATGAGTGGTGCACTTATTATCTGATGTGATGGTCTCCTCCCAAATTCGGCATCTGAGTGCCATGATTGAATTTGAACTTACAATCAAACGGGAGAAGACCAAGATGAAGATTACAACAATCGGGTTAGATATAGCAAAAAGAGTCTTTCATGTGGTGTGCTGCAACAAGGAAGGTAGGCTGCTGAAAAAGAAAATGTTAAAGCGAGCAGAGGTGCTAGCTTTCTTTCATTCTCATCCTCAATGCCTTGTTGCTATAGAGTCTTGTGCAACTTCTTCCTATTGGGCGAGGGAAATTCAAGGATGTGGTCATGAAGTAAAACTGGTTCCGCCACAGCATGTTAAAGCATTTTTAGTCGGTAACAAAAACGATTATAACGATGCCTTAGCTATAGCTATTGCCGCCCGTCAGCCCCATATCAGATCTGCTGGTATAAAGTCAGTCGAACAACAAGATAATCAAGCTCAGCATAAGGCCAGAGCATTAGCCGTTGGGCAGCGCACAGCATTGTGCAATCAAGTAAGAGGACTGGTGGCAGAGTATGGGATATGCATACCTCAAGGTATCCATACACTACGCAAGCATATCTCAATATGGCTGGAGGACGGCAACCAGCAATTATCTATACAGTTTAAGGCACTTCTGTTACAGCTTAATGAACAACTCCATACGCTAGATAGCAGTATCGAGGTATATGACAAGGCAATAATGCAATATGCAAAAAACAATGCAATTTGTCAGCGTTTGCTATCTGTTCCCGGCATTGGTCCGATGATATCAAGTGCCTACTTTAATGAAGTTGGTAATGGCAGGGCTTATCGCAAGGGGCGTGATGTGTCAGCGTCATTAGGTTTGGTCCCCAAGCAACACAGTAGTGGCGGAAAAGACGTATTATTGGGTATCAGTAAAAAAGGTAACAGTTACTTACGATGTCTACTCGTCCAAGGAGCCAAAGCCGTTGTTTCTAGAGCTAAATCCAAGGATGACAAACTCAGTATATGGATAAACCATCTGGTTTGTACAAGAGGGCATAATCGGGCATGTGTAGCGTATGCCAATAAGATGGCCAGAATGGCATGGGCAATCACGGTATCAGGTGAGGAATATTCACCCGTATAATAAGAACAAACACTTCAACGAATTGCGAAGGCGTAACAGATAGATGACATAACAGGTCAAACCGGCATATTTAAAACCTGTCGAATTCAGGGGTAATAAAATACCGATAATCTGATAAGGACGATATGCGCGAAATACATCAAGGTCATAGCCTTTACGGCTAATTAAAGACCGAATATATGACAGCAATCCTGTCCCTGTTATCTAGATGATAAACCTTGCAATACGGGAGGAGTCCATATATGAATTCGGGCTTCTTCAAACGCCGTAATTATCAACCAACCCATTATTGTTGAAGGCAGCGTGAAGGTGGGCCAGATTACGATGAATAGCGTAGCTGAATCTGGTTGGTGAATGGAGCAGGTGGCAATATCAGTGCAGGGCGCTTACAGGCTTGTTCATGAGCGGCAGGCGTGTCAAAGTCAGTGATCACTATGTCACCGCGAGCAGGGATATACAGCGTAGCCACTAAATTACCTCTTTGCATTAGCTACAAATAGATGGTCAGATTCGCTTTGCAGCTACGATTCTCAAAAAACGTTTCGAGTTGGCACTTTAATGATCTTTTGAGAATGCACTTTTTATGAAAACGGAAGCATCATAAGTATGGATACACACTTAAAAAATTATCGAGGCGCTGGCTAACGGTATTAACTCTGCCACAGGAGAAATTATGCCGAATGCGTCTCCTTTTAATGATCCAGATATCACTAGAGCCTTATTTGCTTTAATAGAATGTTTAAAAAATCCGCCAGCCAGAAGGCCAGCAATAAAAAGTCGCTTGAACAGAGACAGACCGAAAATCTCGAAAAAGGTTTACTCAAGAATGCCGGGGTAGCTTGAACACAAGAAGAAAAAACGACACTGGCGAAGAAATTCAACGAGGGCGAGTCATTGGATATCCTTGCCGGTATTCAGAAACGCAAAAAGGGCGCCATTACATCTGAGTTAAAAAGGCAAGAGTTGATCGAGGAGTAAGCGGAAGGTTGAAATCTGGAGGTGGGAAAACGGAAGCTGCCAAGCCACTTCGCTTCCGTTTTTACTTTTTCACATCGCTAAAGCGAATTAAGCTCCCAGCGCTGGCAAGCACCACCTAGCCACTCCCATAGCTGTACATTCGCGCCGTCAGCCAATGAACAAGCGTTAACGTCGAGCACCTTGCCGCCATTTTTTGAAGCGATTTTGAAGAAGCCGGGCTCAACCTCATCAAATGACCAACGCTGACAGTTCGCGCCGGTGCTGTTCCACTGCTGAATATTCTGCCCGCGCACATCCAGACAACCATCCACATCCAACGCCAGATTGCTGTTCACCGACAGTATTTCAAAATAACCGTCGGCGGTGGGGGTGACCTGCCAGCGCTGGCAATTTGCACCGGAATAAGGCCATTGTTGCACATTTGCCCCGGCATTTGCAGAGCATGCGTTAACATCCAGCGCTTTACCGCTGTTTTGCGATACAATCGAATAGGTGCCTTGAGCAATACTGTTAGCGCTCACTGGTTCAATTTTCCACTGTTGGCATTCGCCTCCCTGCCATTCCCATTGCTGTACGTTTTGCCCGTCAGCCGCGTTACACGCATCAACATCCAGCACTTTGCCGCTGTTTTGTGAAACTACCCGATAGAAACCGTCACCAACGGGTTCTATCCGCCACTTTTGACAAGGTGCGCCGCTATATGGCCATTGCTGAATGTTGGCACCGTTTTCGGTCGAACAAGCTGCAACATCTAAAGCTTTATCGCTGTTTGCAGACACTAAGCTGTAACTGCCATCCCCTTGCCAGGTCAAGTTCCAACGCTGACAATCGGCACCATTCCACGGCCATTGCTGAACATTGGCTTCATCAGCCGTAGCGCAGTCTGCCACTTCTAACGCTTTACCTGAATGTCTGGCGGTTAACCTGTATGTGCCATTGGGAACTGGCTGATTAAATTCGCCGACAGCAGTATACATACGACACTCTTTGTTGGTCATATGAATGATTTGGTTACTGTTGAGGCGTTGCAAAAACTGTGGGCTATAGCTGTTACAGGGATTTGTGCCGTCGCTTGGCACAAATAGGGGCGCGGCGCGCTCGGTCCACCGCCCGTCACCATTATTATTGTTAACCATATAAACTGAATATGGCCGCACGATATCGTTGTTTGCAGCGTCTCTTAACACCTGCGCACCCACCACTAATTCTCCGTTGGCCGTGCCGTTATCAAACCACGTTATCGTGGGGGCGTGAGAATAATGATTTCCCGATACCGACTCGATATGCGTGCCAATGGCGGCTATCGAGCCCCAGCTCACCCCATCGGAAGATTTACGGTAAAACGCATCGCAGTTATAAGTAGGCCCGCAAATTTCGTAAGCCATAACGTAATCGCCATTAGGCAACTGTGTAATGGTAGGCATACCAGGCCGTTGCAAGGTGTCGGCAATCGCAATGTCGACAACCTCATTACCCCAGGTTTGCCCACCGTCGGTAGAAATTTTGTGTGCAATCAGTTGGTTATAACCGTTGCCCTTATGCTCTTCGCTGGCGTAATACATGACTAGGCGACCATAATCGTCAATAATAAATTCTGCTTCCCACAAGCCGGTATTGCCAGATACAGGTGAAGAGAAATAGCGCCAACTTTGCCCCTGATCGGTGCTTTTATAGATTTTTATTTCCCGCGCTGCCGGTGGTGTGCCATTGTGTGCGGAGACCGCCCAGAACAATGTCCCAGCGGTGGTATTGCCCATGGTTTGCGGAACTTCGTAAAGCTCGCTGCAACAGGTATTGTCAAAGCCGGTTTCGTTGATCGTTGAGATTTGTGTCCAACTTTGTCCATCGTCGGTGCTCTGGTAAATATGCCCGGCACCGATGACATCAAAACTGGCGACAATGCTGTCGTTAGCGGGGCCGTTATAGGCCAGCCTTATCATTCGGGGATAAAATGAAGTGACATCTTCCATTAAGACTTCCGCGTAGCTGGCTTGCCACCACAATGTCAGTAGAATTAACCACAGTAATTTTTTCATTGTATTGCTCCTTAATCGCGTTCAAAAGTGCTCCCGATACGGCGGGGAGGAGTGTTGTTTTCGGCACCGCGCCGAAATCAGGCTGATTTGCTGTAGCCGGATAAATGTGAGCCAGCTTTTTAAGGCAAACCAAAATTCTGTTCGGGGCATTTAATACGCTTGGGAGTTTCTCTGATAGCGGCTTGAAATTTTTTAGCAAGGTCCAAGAGCTTACAGACGGTGACCTAATGCTTCCTGAACGTGATCTAAAGCTTCCCAATGCGCCCTAACGCTTTCCGAATTTAAGCCATGCAGAGCTCTCCGATGCATCGAGGAACACTACTGCGGCACTTCGGTACAAACTGGGCTCGGGAAGAAAAACGCATGTGAAAGGCGCTGCCGGAAACGAGCTGGCAGCGCGGGTTAGCTTATTAGCTTTCAGTGCTACTTGGCATAGGTTGCGGGGTTACTGTTGGCCCCCAGACTTCTAACCTGTCGGGGCCATTTTTCTGCGGCACAAACCGAATACGATCAATTGCTATCTTGCGCGGCTCTGTTTGATTCAAGCTGTAATGCTGGTGGTAAACAATAAACATTTCCTCGCCGTCGGGGGAAACTGTTAGGCTGTGGTGGGCGGTACCATGAGCAAAAGGTGTGGATTGCATCACCGGGTTAAATTCATACTTCTTCCAAGGCCCAAGCGGATGCTTTGCCACAGCGTAGCCCACAGAGTAATAGGGGCTTTCAAAATGACTGCCCGAGTAAGTCATGTAATACCAATCTTTGTGTTTAAGTACCACCGGACCTTCGGCTACATTCGCCATATGGGTCTCCCATGGCGCTTCAGGGGCAATGAGATGGGTTATGGTAGAGGTATCAACAGTTTTCATATCGTCGTTAAGTTTGGCACCCCAGATGTGATTGCCGTTATCAAAACCTACGTAATAGAAATACTTCTCACCATCGTCATCAATAAAAACATGGGCATCAATTTTAATGCTGTCCGGTGTCATAGGCGCCTGCTTTTGCTGTTTAAACGGGCCCATCGGAGAGGATGCAGTCGCTACAGCAATGCGTTCATCCACGGCATAGTACATATAAAAAGTGCCATCATGCTCGACGATATCTGGCGCCCAATGGCGTGACTCGCCCCATGAATTCTCGTTGGTCAGGGCAAAGCCTTCATCCTTCCAGTTCACCAGGTTGGTCGAGGTATAAAGGCGGACACCCCGTTTCATTTCTGGGAAATCCGGCGTGTAGGTGCAATAGGCGTAGTATTTGTCTTCGTAATGCAGCATGCCAGGATCGGCGCAATTTAATTGAACCGGATTAGTGTAAGTCACCGTTGCGGTGGCTTGCTCATAATCACCAATTTTTACGCTGCCGAATTCAGCGTTGCCTTTTATGTAAAGGCCGAGATTGCCAGCGTTGAAGGCATTATCTATGACATCAAAGGCAGGATAGTCGCCTTCTGCAAGAGGCTTGTCGCCCGCGAAAAGTACGAAGTGGTTATTACGAACTTTGAGCGTGAGCGAGTACCACATTTCCGTTTCAAGCGCCATGCCCCGGCGGCTGACAATCTTATCGCCAGTGCGTAAGAAAACATTCTCATCACTCAGTGACAATCCCGTACGGTAGCCACTGTTGGCGTCACCTTCGTGCTTTTGTGGCATTCTAAAAGCAATACCGGCTTCGGCATCAGGAGAAAGCATTTTAACCCTGGTGCTTATCTCAAAGTTAGCCCAGTCTACATCGAGTTGAATGAGAGATTCGGCCGCGCTCCCAGCAACCTTCACACTGCTTTCAGCCAGCGGTTTACCATCTACAAAAATTTTAGGGACGTCAACCGGAGCCGCATGTGTCGGGTTTGACAGTAACGCCACTATAAAAGTCGAGGTAAGTAAAGGCGTAAACGTGCTAATTTTCATGGCTAACCTCTTCAAATGCTTGTTCGCAAAGTGTGTCACACGCGATGTTTTCAATTAATCCGGCTTTTTTATGAATGGAAAGCAACTCATCTGCGGTGAATTTTTCCACAGCACGGTCGTAGGTAAGCAGACCGTTAAGCTCGGTTTCCACATCGGAGGTTTGCGTATATACCCCAGCAGCAATGCCTTTGCTTTTTAACTCGGCAAGATCGTTGGCCGAGCGGATATAGCGCTGTTTATATTCATCTAGTGAGGCGGGCATATTGCCGTAAATCATTTGCTTGCCGCCGGGAGCCCAAAGGTGATCTTTCACTGCCCAGCCGTGCCCACCGTACTCTCCTACCACTTTTACATAATTGTCGAAGGTGCCTTCGTTGGTGAGAAAAACCGGTTCGGGATAATGATGGGCATCAGCAATATCACCTACAGGGAAAAAGTTACCGCCACTGGCAATGTTCAGCAGCCTAGAGGTATCGTACTGCTCAACGAAGCGGCCGATTTTCATGGTGCGATGTTGTCCCCAGCGTTCGTTAAACGTGGTCCAGACAATAATGGAAGGGTGGTTGTATAAAGTATCGATCATGCTACTAAGCTCATCCATGTATTGCTGGTGCGCCCATTGCGGCCAATCGGCTTCAATTTCGCCCTTCATACGATCCTCGAAAGCCTTAGACGCTTCATTCCAGACTGGCCATTCTTGCTTATTACCACTGCTGTCAGTGCCGCCAGAGACCTGATCCTGCCAAATAAGGAATCCGAGTTTATCAGCCAGGTAGTAATAGCGCCGAGGCTCTACTTTTTTATGTTTGCGGATGAGGTTATAACCAGCGTCTTTTAAATAGCGCATTTCTTTAACGATGGCGGCTTCAGAAGGCGGCGTGAGCAAACCGTCTGGCCACCACCCCTGATCCAACGGACCAAGTTGAAACTCTGGCTTGCCATTGAGCGTAAACTGCCAATTGCCATTTTTGTCCTGAGCGCGACTGATAGTGCGAAAACCGGCATAGCTCTTGATTTGGTCGATCTGTTCATCTTGCCGATCAAACAGGGTGACGTTGACATCGTACAGCTTAGGGTGCGAAGGGTTCCATGCTTGTACATTGGGTATTGCAAGGGTAATTCGAGTGCTGCCAACGGAATGTTGGGCAACTTGCTTTGTACCGTCTGATACGACCACTTCCATTCGGGCAATCTCACCGCGTGTTTTGACATTCACATGCAATTCACCATTGGCACTGGCTTCCAGCTTTAACGCTTTAGCGTAGACGGAGCTTACATGCTCCAACCACACCGTTTGCCAGATACCAGAAACCGGCGTATACCAAATACCCTGATTATCGCGTGTTTGCTTACCGCGTAATTGGTAGCGGTCGGGGGCATCGGTGTCATCAATTACACGCACCGTTAGGGTGTTAGTACCTGACTTAAGCGCCTTGCTGATGTCAAAACTAAAGGGCAGGTTGCCACCGCGATGGCTGCCTACATAAGTATCGTTTACCCAAACACGGGTAGCGTAATCAACAGCTTCAAAATGAAGCAGGGTGTTTTTGCCTTCCGCATTGGCAGTGAAATCTCGCTGATACCAAAGCGCATCGTTTTCACTAAGACGAGTTTTCACGCCGGAAAGTGGGCTTTCAATGGCAAAAGGCACCAGAATATTTCCTGCCCATTTTTTTGGCTCACCTTGGCTTCTTGGTTGCACCGCGTAGTGCCATAAGCCATTGAGATTCTGCCAGTTATCCCGTTGCATTTGCGGGCGGGGGTATTGCTGCCAGGCATTTTGCGGCGTAATTTGTTCACCCCACTGTGTCAGCATGCTATCGGGTGCAGGTGACCATTTAGCATCTGCCATAGCCAGCGGGGTAAATGAGATTAATAAGCCAAGCAGAGAGCTTTGCAACCATAGTTTTAACGTCATCATTTTCCCTCCTAGTGCTATTTGCCTGACTTGTCGATGCCAAACCCTTCGACCAGCGCGTTATATTCTGTTTTTGAAATAACGCGCATATGGCCGTGGCGAACTTTGGCTGGCAGACTGTATTTGTCCCAGTCGGCAAAAAAGGTGTAGCCGGAAATCTGATACCAGGGGCCGCCAAGTGAATCGGCCACCGACAAGCCATAGGATACGCCCGGGTATTGCTCGTAATATAAATACCAAGCCGAATCGTCAGGCGAAGGGATTAGCATTGGCGCTTCTCGGAAGTTTGGGCTGATGGGATCGCTTAGGTTGTCATAAGGGCCTAACAAATCGTCAGAACTGGCGATACGAATGGTTTTGCCTGTGACCCAGTCAAGGGTGGGGTAGGTTTCGTCTTTGATAATTGCCCAGTATTTTCCTTCAGCATGACGTAGAAATACGTCAATGGTGCCCATGTCCCAGTCGAGCAAGCGCTTGGGTGGAGCGGAGAACGTTTTCAAATCGGTCGAGGTGACATACAACGTGCGCTGGCTGGCCCAATAGCGTTCTGGATCTTCTTTAGTTCCTTCTTCGTGTGGCGTGTGCCAGGACATAACAAATTGCTTGGACGCTTCATCATAAAAAAGCTTAGGGGCACCGATGCGTTGCAACGCATTTTCATAGCCCGGCGTAGAAGATAAATCGGGGCGGTAGGTAGTGTGTTTTTCCCATTTGATCAAGTCACTTGAACGCCAGATGTTGATATCGGGGGATGAATCGCTGGTATTACCGGCGATGTAGTAGGTGCCGTCAGGACCTTGGGTAATATCGGGGTGGCCTTGATAATTTTCGAACACCCGTTTGCCGTCATTAAGCCTATACCAATGCAGCCCGTCCAGACTGACACTGTAGTACAGCCGCCCGTAATCTTCGTGAGTCATGTGCGCAAACAAATATGCCTCGTTGACAGGCTTTTCGCCCTTTTCCACCTGACCTGGCGGGTTGGGTTGCTGGGCATGAGTAATGGCTACAAAGAGAAGTGTGGCAGCCAGCATTGATTGAGTGAGCAATTTCATAATCTTCCTCGTTAAGTGCGAAAAAACCGGCCGTTCAAAGGCCGGTATGTATGGCTGGTATTTAATATGAACCGCGAATACTTAATCCGAAGGTGCGCTCATCGTCGCGCACATCATGAGGAAACGCCGGCGTACCGAAGTAACTGCGATAAGTTTCACCATTCAAGTTAGTACCATCAATGCTCACTGTCAGGTGTTCATTGATGTCATATCCCAGCGAGAAATCCACGCGGCCATTGCCTTTTACCTTATTAAAATACTCGCCAGCGCCTTCTGGTTTGAGCGCACCACCAATCAGAAACTCGCTGTATTCAGAACGATAGGTGTAAACCAGACGGCCGGTGAAACCATGGTTTTCATAGAGCACGCCAGCGGTATAGCTGTGCTTTGACACACCTTGTAAAGGTTCGCCCTGTAACGGATCGTTTTCGGTCGTGATTTCGCTGTCTGCCAGCGTGAAGTTTGCCATTAGGCCGAAGCCGTTAAGCCAGTCAGGCGTTTGCTCAATCAATGAATCAAAGAAAAGCTGACCTGAGACTTCGACACCTTGCAGCGTTGCCGATGCCGCGTTGCGAGGGCGGGTAATGTTATATTCAATACCGTCAATCACCTCCGGGCTGACTTCAACTACCGTGCGGTCTTTCAATGTGCGATAGTAAATCGCGGTAGCGATATAACTGCTCGGGGCAAAGTAATACTCAACGGTAGCGTCGTAAGCGTTGGATTTTTGCGGTTTTAAATCAGGGTTACCGCCGCTGCCATTGGGACGAATGTTGGCATTTATCGGCACGTCATAGGTTAGACCGGGGTTCAAATCACCAAATGCTGGGCGCGCCAACGTGCGGGCGGCGGTAAAACGTAGCTGTACATCTTCGGTGACCTCAAGCCGGGCGCTGAAATTGGGCAAAAAGTTGGTTTCGCCAGTATCGGTGGTGACTGGTGTCGGTACCGCAGGCGGATTCGGGTTATCTTCAGTCGGTGCCGGGCGTACCAAACCTGTTCCGGTGAGCGAGCGGTCAGTGCGCGTCGCTCTAACACCTAGCAAGCCGTCAATAAACATACCGTTACTGAATTCATAACCGTATTTACCCTGCACGTAGGCTGAGTAGGTTTGTTCGTCGGCGTCGTAGTTTCTGGCTGGATCCCAGTCTGGGTCGCCTGAAGGCGCGCCATAGATTTGTCTAAGGGTTTCAGTGTTATTGATAAGAAAATCGCGATCAGGTGTCACCCAGTTTTCACCATTGTTAATATAAGGAATATTCGTAGGTGAGGTGATCAGAAAATCATCCGGTAACCCTACCGAGTCGACCAGTGTCTCGCGGTTGCCGCCGGGCGATGCGGGGCCGCCCGGGGGAGTGGCACGAAAGACTGAATCACGGTCGGCGTAGCGAACACCCATTTGCAGTTCGGTAAACAAGCCCTGCATGAAGTAAACAGCATTCCCTTCGAAGGCGTATTGCTCACCGACTGCGTCGTTTAAATCTTGAACCAAAGAGTTGGCAAATCTGAAATCGCTGGCATCGCTAAGGGGGGAGCCGGGCATCTGTGTGGTACCGTAACCGTCATTGTTTATAACGATATCCACTGCCTCGATCTGCTTGCCGACATCCACAATAATGGAACGGTTTTCGGTGTGAGAGCGCTGATAGGAAAAATCAGCATCCATCTGCCAGTTGCCCGTATTATAACGAGCACCAAATGCCACCAGATATTGGTCGGTGCCGGTTTCTTTGGCTTGAGTACTACTCAAACCGGGAACATTGTTGAACCTTGCTGACTGACCGATACACAAATCCTGTAACGGATCATCAGGCGTACCGCCAAAACCGGCGCCTTGCACCCGGTACTGACCACAATCGTCGGTGAGCTCAACGTTGGTAATACTTTCGGCCGCAAAAATATCAGAAAAGATAAAGTCTGACTCCCAGTCTGACTTGTACTCAGTGTAAATACCGTCAGCGTATAATTCTAACCCGGAAGGCGTTACCCATTGCAATGCCATGTTAAACTGAGGGCGCTGATAGCCACCAAACTGACTTACACCACCAACGCAGGTGGGTAGAATTGCGCCTTCGCCGCCTTGTGGACCATTAGTACCTGAGCGGGGATCACAGTTGTAAGAAACCGGGCGATCAAAATCAATGTCAGAATAAGAGATGTTAAACAGCGCACCCATATCGCCGTATTCATTTGACCAATGGTTCGATACTAGGCCACCAATGTTATAGTTGGCTTTTTCTACGTTATCACCGTAGAAAACCCGGGTGTTGAAGGCCGACGTCAGCCCCTCGTCGAAGTTTAGCGGCTTGTGCAATTGCAGGTTAACTACACCGGCAACTCCTCCTTCAATAAGATCCGCAGTGTTTGATTTAAACACGTCTGCACCGGCAAGTGCTTCTGCAGGTAAGTCTTGAAAGGCAAAACCACGACCTACACCGGTGAATATCTCGCGCCCGTCCAACGTAGTAAGAATGTCACCGATACCACGAATAATTGGCCCGGTAATTTCGTTATTATCACCGGTGGTCACTTGAACGCCGGGAATACGTTGGAGCGCTGCGGCGGTTGTGGTGTCGGGAAATTTACCAATATCATCGGCAACAATGGCATCAACTACCTTATCTGAATTGCGCTTGATTTGCGCTGCCATGTCAAGGCTGCTGCGCAAACCTCTTACTTCTATAACTTCAACACCCTCATCGTTGTCTTCAGCGGGCTGTTCCTGTGCCATTGCACTGCCTGATGCAGACGCCAACAACGCCAAGGCAATCGAGGTGGCTAAAAAATGCTTTTGATTCTTCATCGTGCTCTCCCATTCTCAGTCAAGTGTGCTCAAAGTTGTTATGATGCGGGCAACGCCTGTTCGCAATTTGCCGCTAATTTACCCATCGCTAGATGAAAATATTCTAGGGTAAACGTTACCACTTTATGGTACGGAGTATACGCCCGGTAACAAAAAAATAAAGTAATTTTGCTATAAAATTTAAAATTTTTGTTAAAATTATGAGTGATGGGGTTTGTTAGGCGTATATAAATAATGGTAAAAAAGACGCCAATCTATAAAAATATTCTATTAAATCATTGAAATTTATATATAAATAAATTTTACGGTTTGCTGGTCAACGCGAAAGCGAATTTTGAATACTGGTAGGAACTGCATTTACAAAAAAAGGGTAAAGGTTTAACTTAATCATGATGGCTTTTGTCTAATTTTCACCATGCTTTAACTTCCGCTCTCAAAAAAACTCAGGGTGGCGGGTTTGTACTGGTCTATCACTTTAAGGATAAAGTGCAGGTGATTTCTCGTTGCGGCCCGGGCTTGTGCCGGGTTTCGGTCGCGCAGCGCATCGACAATAGCATTGTGTTGCGCCAATACGCTTTCATACTGACCGCCAAATTCCTTGGATATCGTCTGGGGAGTTGCAGGCATCTAGTAGCTGATCGATAAGTTTGTCTGATATTGGCATTCTGTATTCCTTTCAACAAAAAAAAGAATGCCACTTACACAGATATTTTTACAGTCTCTCTTACTTGTCTGATTAGTGCTTATCAGAAGAAGCAAAGCAGTTCATCCGTAACAAAGCGAATAACCACATTGAATAAAACAATGGGAGAGCGGCTATATTCGCGATGCGGACAAAAGGCAAAAAGCTTTTTCGTTGCATTGACAGATGGGGCTGTTTTCTTTCGCACGGCCGCCTTAGAGAAGGGCCTTATCGCTCACCGGCCTAGTTTAATCATAATACCAGTTTGACTTAATTAATTGAATTCCTCTGTCTCTGAGCTGATCACACATTACTCGCTGATTTGTCCTCTCTAAACGGAATCGGCCTCGCTTTCATCAAGGAATGGTTCAATGGTCACATTGTTTTTAACGACCGTAGTAAACGTATTGTTGGGGATTTCAGTCCACTTTTCGCTTGCCTTGTCTAAAGGTTCTGAGACCACCACGGTACTCTCACTTGGCATTTTTTCATCCGGTCCTTCAAAGTCACCAAAGCAATGGCTGTGGGTAGAATAGAATTGGGTCATTGCTTCTTCATTATACGAAAACCTCAGAGTATAAAGAGTCTTACCATCAGACAAGGCACAAGAAAGATTTAATGCGCCTGTCGGATCATTGTTTCTAAGCGCTTTAAGTACTCGCTTCACCATCCGCTGTAAAGCTTCTTTTGGGCGTTCTGTTAAACCATAGGTCAACGCGAGCAAGAAAAAGGTTTCACTGTCAGTGGTGCCTTTTAATTCGGGGAACAATGAGGGTTCAATATCCAGTTGCAGTTCCCTGCGTATGCTTTCAAATTGCGTAACATGGTCGTTATGCTGGAACAACCAGTTCTTATAGGAAAAAGGGTGACAGTTCGTTCGCTGGATATCACCAGTAGTCGTGGCGCGAATATGAGCAAAAAACGTGTGCGATTTTACCTGATGACAAATATGTTTTAAGTTTTCATCGTGCCATGCGGGAAGATCATCTTTAAACAAGCCAGGGTCATCATGACTGCCGTACCAGCCAATGCCAAAGCCATCACCGTTAGTTGTTAACAGCTTGCCTGAGGCAGTGATATTTAATTTACTGTCTAAACTTTGCTTAACCAGCGAGTGCGCAGGCTGGGTGACAAGTCTATCTAAAAATATCGGTTTGCCAGTGTAGGCGATCCATCTGCACATAATGATCTGCTCTTCTAATTCAGTTGTTGATTATTTTCCTGCTTTGGAATTTTCTGAGTAGTAATTGTTATTTTAGTAAATATACCTACACTGGCGGTGACAATATTGGATTATTGCAACCTTAAATCGCTCGGTATCAGGGCAACGCAAAAATGTAGCGCTTAAAACCGCCTCGTGTATTTTCCTCCTATTGATTTGCGCTATGTTAAACCGGCTCATTCCCATAAAACCTTAGGCTACTTCGATCACAATTGTAAGCGGTAAGCGCACTTTGAAGCTTAGCAGTAAACGTCGATAATGGTAGTTATCTCTTTTCGGCCAGCGTGTTCTATTGCCTGTTCATACAAAATATTAACCTTTCTTTTTGAATTCGCTCTTGTAACTAAAGCAACCTATGCTATTAATTTAGCTTGGACTACTAAGTGAAAAGAGTAAGATAAAATGTGCGGTTTAGCTGGTGAAATTTCATTCAGAGACAGGCCGAATGTTAATGCAGTAGAAAAAATGCTATCTACTCTGTCTAGCAGAGGTCCTGATGATGAAGGTCTCTACGTTCAGGGAAACGTCTGTCTTGGTCATCGGCGGTTAAAAATAATTGATTTAAGTAATCATGCGAATCAGCCTATGGTGGATGCAACATTAGGCTTAACGATTATTTTTAACGGTTGTATATATAACTATAAATCATTCATAGGTAAGTTGGAGTCACTTGGGTATCATTTCTTTTCCAGAAGCGATACCGAGGTGGTTTTAAAAGCTTACGCTCATTGGCGCGAAGACTGTCTGGAGCAATTTAATGGTATGTTCGCGTTTGTTATTTATGATCACATGCGTGAGGACGTTTTTGTGGCACGAGACAGGCTTGGGGTAAAGCCTTTGTATTACTTTAATCATTCGGAGAGGTTTTGTTTTGCTTCCACTTTACCCGCCTTATTAAAGCACCCAAACTGTGAAAGGGAGCTCGACCCGGTATCGCTGAATTACTATTTAAGTTTTCGAGCTGTTACGCAGCACAAGACACCTTTTAAAAGCATCAAAAAACTCGCCCCAGGCCACTGGATGAAGGTGGCTGCTAATGGAGAAATTAAGCGGCAGCAGTATTGGAGCCTGCAAAACAGGTTAAGTCACTCTCAATACCCTGAAAATAAGGGGCGCGAGCAATTCGTTGATTATTCAGAAAAAGACTGGACCGATAGGTTACATCAAGCCTTATTGAAAAGCGTAGAGCGACGGCTTGAAGCCGATGTGCCCGTAGGTGTGTTACTGTCGGGCGGATTGGATTCCTCATTGATCGTGGGGTTACTACATGAACTGGGCCAGAAAGATATTCACACATTTTCTATTGGTTTTGATGCCGTTGCCCAAGATCAGGGCGATGAATTTGAGTATTCAGATCTCATTGCGAATAAGTTTAATACCACCCACTTTAAAATATTCGCGAAGCCTCACACTTTACTAAATTCATTATCTTCTTGTGTTGAGGCAATGTCGGAACCTATGGTTTCTCATGATGTTATTGGCTTTTATCTATTATCTAAAAAAGTCAGCGAACATGTGAAAGTGGTTCAAAGCGGTCAGGGCGCTGATGAGGTATTTGCAGGTTATCACTGGTATCCGCCAATGGTGGAAGCCTCCCAGGAAAACGCCGCGCAAGCCTATGCTAATGCTTATTTTTCTTACCAACACCACGAACTAAAAGAACTGCTTCACCCTGACTGGGTTGAGGAGGATCATGCGCTTAATATGGTTTCTCAGTATTTTTCTCAAGGATTTCATAAGAATCCTGACTCCTCTGCAATTGAACAAACATTGATGTTAGATACGGAAGTGATGTTGGTAGATGATCCTGTAAAGCGAGTAGACAACATGACAATGGCCTTTGGGATAGAAGCGCGGGTGCCGTTTTTGGATCACGAACTGGTGGAGATGGCTAATCAGATCCCCTATCAGCTTAAGCTAAAAGGTGGGGGCAAGTATTTGTTAAAGCAGGTGGCCCGGCGGATTATTCCGCATGAGGTAATAGACAGACCGAAGGATTATTTTCCAGTCCCGGGATTACAAAATATGCAGGGCCCTTACCTAGAGATGGCCAAAGAAGTCTTTAGCCAGAGGGAAGCTCAACAAAGAGGAATATTTAATATGGGGCGTATCCAACAGATGCTTAATCAGCCCAACGACTTTAAGGGCCGGTTTGGCTCTAAGCTATGGCAGGCCACTTTGCTTGAATTATGGCTGCAGCTCCAGCTAAAGCCAGCCTAACCAACAGATTGTAGCAACCTTCTTATAGCTTTATGGAGGTTCTCTTGCGTCGTGAGAAGCCATTTTCGAAATATGCAGAATGGCTTTATCCAGCTTTTTTTTAACCAGCCATGCCGAACGTGTGGGGCAGATGGTATCGTACTGTCCCTGGACAATATCTATGGGAAGATGAGCTATCTTTTCTACGTTATTTAGCAAGTATTTTTCTTCGAAAAATGCCCCATGTGATCGGGTGAGCAATGAGGTGCATGTACTAATTGCCAAAGCAAAGCACATAGGATCTGCTGCCATGTTTGTGAGCCTGATCCTTGCCGGCTTAACCTGGGCGACGATCCTCCTCTAGCATAATTTTCTGCTTTTCCGCTTCGTTTCAGGAAATTTGATCAGGATGGGGCTACTTTTTTTCCTTCCGGCAAGCCTCCATTGGGCATTTCCATTACTGTACTGGAGATCAGTTTGAGGTGGGACTGGTGCACCTGCGTTCTGCGGGTTCGTCGAACTCATGTTGGTAAACACCGTGTCGTCATCGCTTGAAGTTACTTTTATTGTCAGATGTTCTTCTACTGTCCGATGATCTTCACAGTCTACTACAGGTACGATGACGTCGAGAGGGTCGTTGTGGGACTCAACGTAGCTGTAAGCTTCTTTAGCACTCGAAAAAGGCTGCCTTTTTCTCTGGGTGCAACTTCCACATGGAGCATTGCTCGATAACCTCTATCAGTGTTTTGGCGTGATGTTCAGTAATTTCCTGGGACATGAAAAACTCCATTCCAGATACATGTTTATAAAAAGATGATACACAATTGATTCATTGATGTTTTTGCCGCGTAGTAAGTAATCTGCAACCCAAATGCGATTTCCACGCTACAGGACGGTCGAGGTGCAAACTTGCTTGAGCAGCGACTTTAAGGTTATTGTCACATTTGCGACTTGATTGCCCGCTATGGTGAAAAGTAGTACATGATGTGTCAAAAATTTCGCAAGTTTTAATTTTTTAACCATCATTAGTAGTTACAGGATCATACACAACAGTATCAGGAGAAATTGTGCAGCAAGAGACCCACACTCCCGAGACTCGCAGCCAGACTCTTACCAGGCGGTTTCTCCAGTCACGTGAGCTTAGTTTAACGCTATGTGAGCCGCTAAATATCGAGGACTATGGCTTACAGGCCGCAGCAGAGGTTTCTCCACCTAAGTGGCATCTGGCTCATACGTCGTGGTTTTACGAGACCTTTATTCTAAAGTCTTATCTTGATAACTATAACTGCATCAATCCTCGGTTTGAAATCTTGTTCAATTCTTATTATCAGGGAGTAGGACCACAATTTTCCAGGCCGCAGCGGGGCCTTCTGTCCCGCCCGACGCTGGAAGAGGTTCTGGAGTATCGTAAGCTCGTAGAGACGCAGATTGTGAAACTAATCCAACAACAGGGTGAAAACCAGGGTTTGTTAAATCTCGTGGAACTGGGAATCAATCACGAACAGCAGCATCAGGAATTGCTGCTTACGGATATTAAATACTGTTTTTCCTTCAACCCTTTACTGCCAGCCTATATCGACCCACGCAAGTTGGGTGCTGACGAGCAAGCTTCACCATCGAAAATGGTTTCCTTCGAGGGAGCAGACTGCATTACCGGCACAGAAAGCGAGGCTTTTCACTTTGACAATGAAACCCCTGCACACAAGGTGTACATAAACGATTTCAAGTTGGCGAACCGTCTTGTTACCAATGGTGAATATCTTGAATTTATTGAAGATGGAGGTTATCAAGACGCAGCGTTATGGCTGTCAGATGGCTGGGATCACATAAATAGGGAGGGATGGAAGCGCCCTTTATATTGGCACTGCCGGGACGGCGAATGGTTCGAATATACGCTGCACGGGCTACTGCCGCTGCAGCATAGTACGCCGGCTACACATATTAGCTACTACGAAGCAGATGCGTTTGCCCGGTGGGCAGGTAAGAGACTTCCTACGGAATTCGAATGGGAAAGAGCGGCGGGAATCTATCCCGAGGGGCGAGGGCAGTGCCTGGAACACAGCATTGAGAAGGGATGCTTTATACCGCAGTCTGCTCAGACAAAATTTACCCTTGCGCAGATGATCGGAGACTGCTGGGAGTGGACAAGCTCCGCCTATGCTCCTTACCCCGGGTACAGGCCCCTACCAGGGGCTGTAGGAGAATATAACGGTAAGTTTATGTGCAATCAATATGTGTTACGGGGAGGATCCTGCGTGACTACCTCAGAACACATCCGCACAACCTACAGAAATTTTTTCTATCCTAAAGACCGTTGGCAGTTTAGCGGTATCCGACTAGCAGATTGAAGCTAAAAACTGAGACGAAATAATGGAACCACAAATAATTACAGACCTACCAGCCGTTGAGTTTTACGATTTTGAGCCAGATACGGGAGATCTGCGCAGCGAGGTCATTGCTGGATTGTCTTCCTCGCCTAAGTATCTTCCCCCCAAATACTTCTACGACCAAAGGGGGTCCGAGCTGTTTGATCAAATTTGTGAACTTCCGGAATACTATGTTACCCGAACAGAACTCGGCTTGCTGCAGCGCCATGGAGAAGAAATGGCAGCTTTGGCAGGAAAAGATGCAGTGCTGATGGAATTAGGCAGCGGAAGCAGTATGAAAATTCGTACCTTGCTAGCTGCACTCCAACCTCAGGCCTATGTGGCCATGGACATTTCAAAGGATCACCTATTAGGCGCTGCCACTCAGTTAGCAGAAGATTTTGGCTGGCTCGAAGTACACGCCGTCTGCGTAGATTATTCGCAGCCCTGGGAATTTCCCTACCAGAAGCAGGGGCGGAGAACCGCTTTTTTCCCCGGCTCAAGCCTTGGTAACTTTGAACCTGGCGCAGCCAAAACACTGCTTTCCCAAATAGGAGATCTAGTGGGAAGGGGAGGCGGACTGTTAATTGGTATTGATTTACAGAAAGACGTTACAGTACTTGAAGCAGCCTATAACGATGCGCAGGGCGTTACAGAAGCGTTCAACAAAAATTTACTTATGCGCTTGAATGCGGAACTTAAAGCAAATTTTGACATTGATAATTTTACTCACAAAGCGCTGTGGAACCCGGCTCAGAACCGGATTGAAATGCACTTATTCAGCCAGATACAGCAAACCATCCAAATAGATGGTCATAAATTTAACCTGGCACCAGGAGAGTCCATTCATACCGAAAATTCTTATAAGTACACGCTCAAGCAATTTCAAACACTCGCCAGTAGCGCCGGATTCGAAACGTTGAAAGTATGGACCGATGATGATGACCTTTTCAGTGTTCACTACTTGCAGTTTCGATAGGAAACTCCAGCGAACTGAGTGCGCCGAATAGGTTTTATAAAAAGAGTAGGGGCGAAAAGCCTAGTTTAAGATAACCATCGATTTCGGCTTTTCAAGTTACAGAAGCTAAGGTTTGTTATTATCTCTCGCTAACTGGAGGCCACGCCGTCTATCGATATTTCAGCCGGCGACGCTTTGTGACTTTTACACAACTATCCGGGCACTTAATCTTCTATGTTTCGCGAAGCCAGGCAAACACATCGCCACTTCTATAATTGAAATTAATATACCCGCCCAGCCCAACACTCTTTGCTCGGAGAAAAGAGCCCTGAAAAAGACTGCCTCACGCAGAGGGTTGCAACAACCAGTAAGGTTGGCTTGGGACCAATTCCATGACGGAAATCGCGGCCGGGGGCCGAAAATTCGCCATGCACACGCGCACTTTTTGTTTCAGCGGCCGCAGCAGGTGATTAACGTGTCTGACACACCCTATTACCACTGCATCGCGCGCTGTGTTCGTCGGGCTTCCTTATGTAAAGAAGATAAGCTAACGGGGAAAAGTTATGAGCATCGTCGCCAATGGGTCGAAGACCGCCTCATGTTTTTGGCGGAAGAGTTCTGCGTTGAAGTATGTGTTTATGCAGTGATGAGGTAACCGTTCGGCCATAACATCTTGATCTGTTTTAAGTGTCCACTCATTTTTAAGTGGCACCTTGATGTACGAAAGTTCCGTACAAGTATGCGACAAGTGCTTTAACAACGCCAAGCACGGCGACGGCTTTTCCGTTGCGGCTTTGCCTTCACTACAAAGCCCCGCGTGTTGGCGGCGTTAGTTGCCTACAGGAAATTTTTGCTTCTGGTGTAAAACTCGAAGAATATAAATAACATCGTCTTTTATGAAATATGAGACTATCAATGAGATTTCTGGAACAATTAACAATCTTCAAGGTATTCCTCGCCTCTCAACTCCCATCAAAGGTTGTTGCATCAAGTTTTCTACTTTCGTCTCGATTATTGGGTCAGTTTTTTCTGCCGCTAGCGGGTTAAACTCATATAAAAACTCGAAAATAACTTCACGATCGTTCAAAGAACTTTTTCCCAAACGATCATTTTTTCGCTTCATTCCTAATTTTCATCTTTCGAGCTTCCATGTCTAAACTAGCATCTTCATGAATGACAAACTCACTCAGACCACTTTCTAATTTGCTAAATGCTTCATTAACTTGTTCGGTAAGCCACTGATCATGAATCATAACTTTGCGTTGCTGCTCAGCAAGTTCTTCAGTAAGCTCTCTACAAGCGTCACTTAATGTGCGCCCTTGGCTTTCTGCCATTAGCTGAGCCAAACGTTTAGTTTCTTCGTCAACTCTAAATTGTATGCGAGTATCCATGGTGATCTCCGTCACAGTCGTGCGTACAACTGTTAGCACAAAATTTGAATTAACGGCAACTACAATCGTGTTAAACCGCTCGCTGGGACCCCAACACTTGGGCTGCGTCACTTCGTTCCTATTTTAGACTCCAACTGATAAGAATAGTGGACATGGAATTGGGGCTGAATAATAACCGCGCGTGCCAACGATAAATATCCAGCCACTCATATTACAAGCTTCGGATTGCGAGCAGGCGGTCAATCCGGTTGAGGTTATGTTTCGCTGCAATCGTACCCGCAATATTTCGCCCCAGTTCCGTCAGCGATAATTGCTGTCCATCCAGCAACGACTTAACCGCTAACATCAAGGAGTTGAGGCGCTTCTGATGTAAATTCGGGCATTGAAAATGAAGCAAATCATGTAAGATAGTAATGTCACGCATGGTGTGGTTGTCTGGTATGTTTTAGCGAAATGAATTAGATCAAATCACGCCATGCGTGTCTATATTATTGAATTGGCAATACACCTGACGCAGACGGGTATCTGGATTTTGCCTTATATTATTTATTCTCAAGACGCATTTGAGTAGTGGGTAGTTAACAACCAACTATGTCGTCATTATTTCTGCCTGCTGCTTTTCCTTTCACTAAGCACCATCTCGAATCTACATATCTGTTAGCTTTTTAGATAGCTACTATCTTTAGCTTACCAGCACCCTCCTGGCAGCTCTTAAAACCTAACCCAGCCGTCGCTCACCATAACCATGAATAGCGCTCATAGTTTGATGAAATAAAAACATTTTTATTCATAGAATAATCCGAGTATAAAACCTTCTCTGCTATAACGCTGAACATGACTTCAGTGGAGTCTCTGCTGAGGCGCTTCGGTCTGATTCACTCGCGACAGACCAGCAAGTAGAAAGTACAGCAAGGGCAGAGCGAATTCCATTTATCTCAAAATATTGGGTATGAGGGCACCATGAGCACAGACTTTACATTTACGATTAAGAGCATTCGTTTTGATGAAAATTATCGTCCTTCAGACAATACTCGTATTACCACCAACTTTGCTAACTTGGCGAGAGGAGAGCGGCGTCGAGAGAATTTACGTCATACCATGAGAATGATCGACAATCGTTTTAATGCTCTGGCGCACTGGGATAATGTTAAAGGCGACCGTTACGCTGTCGAATTGGAAATCATATCTGTGGATATTGATATTGAAGGTAATGGTCAGACATTCCCCACCATCGAAATTTTGAAAACGAACATTATCGATAGCAAAAGCAATAAACGTATTGAAGGTATTGTGGGTAACAATTTTTCCTCCTATGTGCGGGATTATGATTTTAGCGTAGTACTGGCAGAACATAATAAGAGCCGAAGCCAATTCAGTATTCCAGATGATTTTGGCGAACTACATGGGAAAATGTTTAGAAGCTTTTTAAGTTCAGCTGCTTACAAACAGCATTTTGGTAAGCCTCCTGTCATATGCCTCAGTGTTTCAGATAACAAAATTTATCACCGGAAAGAAAATGAGCACCCGGTACTGGGTGTGGAATATCAGCCAAATGAATCGTCTTTGACAGAGCGTTATTTCCAAAAAATGGGGTTACAGGTTCGCTACTTTATGCCTCCCAATAGTGTCGCGCCTTTAGCGTTTTATTTTATTGGTGATTTACTCAACGATTACACCAGTCTTGAGCTTATCAGTACCATCAGTACGATGGAGACCTTTCAAAAAATTTACCGCCCTGAGATATACAACGCAAATGCTGTAGCAGGAATACGCTACCAACCAAACCTGAAGCACCAGGATTATTCGTTAACGCAAATTGAGTATGACCGGGAAGAGCGGAGTCAACTGGCTGTGGAGCAGGGGAAATTTGTGGAGAAATATTTCATGAAACCTTACCAGTCTATTCTTGAACAATGGTCTGCTAGCAGCGCTCTTTAAACTAACAAAAGTGTAGTATTGATTATGAAAAAATTATTACCTATTTCAATTGCAGGCAGTTTACCTAAGCCGTCGTGGCTTGCACAACCAGAGACACTTTGGTCGCCGTGGAAATTGCACGATGAAGAATTAGTTGAAGGAAAACAGGACGCTTTACGGCTGGCATTGCAAGATCAACAGCACGCAGGTATAGATATTATTAGTGATGGCGAGCAAACCCGCCAACACTTTGTTACTACCTTTATTGAGCATCTAAGCGGCGTGGATTTTGAAAACCGCAAAACCGTTAAAATTCGTGACCGCTATGATGCAAGCGTGCCTACGGTTGTTGATGCTGTTGCTCGTAAAAAACCAGTGTTTGTTAATGATGCCAGGTTTTTGCGTCAGCAAACCCAGCAACCCATTAAGTGGGCGCTTCCCGGCCCTATGACAATGATAGATACGCTTTACGACAACCATTATAAAAGCCGTGAAAAGTTAGCGTGGGAATTTGCCAAAATTCTTAATCAGGAAGCCAAAGAATTAGAAGCTGCGGGTGTGGATATTATTCAATTTGATGAGCCAGCTTTTAATGTGTTTTTTGATGAAGTCAATGACTGGGGGATTGCTGCGTTAGAACAAGCCATCGACGGGCTTAAATGTCAAACTGCCGTACATATTTGCTACGGTTATGGCATTAAGGCCAATACAGATTGGAAAAAAACGTTAGGGGCAGAGTGGAGGCAATATGAAGCGATTTTTCCAAAATTGCAGTCTTCGAATATCGATATGATTTCGCTGGAATGCCACAACTCTCGGGTGCCGATGGATCTCATTGAACTCATTCGAGGGAAAAAAGTGATGGTTGGGTCCATTGATGTAGCAACCAACGCCATTGAAACACCAGAGGAAATAGCCAATACCTTAAGAAAAGCCTTGAAATTTGTGGATGCTGATAAGCTTTATCCATGCACCAATTGTGGCATGGCTCCTTTATCTCGTTCAGTAGCAACGGCAAAGTTAAAGGCTTTATATGCTGGCACAGAAATACTCCGCAGAGAACTGTCAGCGTAGCACTAACATCATCCAGCTGCGCCTTGTTAAGAAATTTTCCCTGTGCAGAGCCTGTGAATTGACCGTTAACGTTGTGCTGCTATGCAGTTTGTGCCAGCGATGTAATACCTCTGCGGTAGAACAGGAAAGCACTTCGCTTTTATCGACATGCAGCACAATATAGGGAAACTAACTAAGGGAATACGAAAGGAACCAAAACATTCATGTTGAAAGTTGCTCAACGCTTCTGCCTTATAGAAGCATCATTTGTCGCTCATCTATAAATAGCGAACGCTCGTCGCAAAGGCTTTTGCAGTTTTGTTAGTTAAGATAATCTGAACGGCGTTGGCCTCTGCTGCTCGTTTTAGAGTGGTTGAGGTCAGGTACATCTAAGACTTTTACAAGCCTCTGTCTTCTTCACATGCCTTTCCATGTCTCTCGTATTTTGTTAAGCATCTAATAAACGAATGATGGCATTAAGAGCATTGTAAGTTAGCGGGAGTCTATTTAAAAAGTGGAAGCAGCAAAGGCGTGGTTTCCGTTTCAGGAAACTGTCGAATTTAGCTCAAGTTTGAAAAAATTTTATACAAAAAAGATTTGCAACTACAAATCCGCTCACGTGGTAGTCAGTTAACATGGCTTAATTGTCATGTTAAGAGGGCGTTACTTGACTCTTTCTGCTATTCCGTGTGAGTATTAGAGATTCGTAGTGTTGGCGTTACCACGGCAATCGCTACCTTCCTTAATATGAATTGTAAAAGTTTATACGCCCCTTGCTAGAAAATACGTTTCGCGCGAGGATTCAAATAAGAAATTTGGTTGGGAACTATGTCCAAGATGAGCAAGAGAACTCTTATTGCTTCTACTGTGATGGGTGCATTGGCACTAACAGGTAGTGCAGTCGTCTCTGCAGCTACTCTTAACGATCTTCAAAAAGAAGAAGCTAAGATTCATGCTGCTGCAGCGAAATCTCAAGAAAAAATCAACACATTGTTTGAGCAGTCTCAAGAGCTGTTAGTTGAGTATCGTCAAACTGTTGACCAAACTGAGAATCTAAAAGTCTATAACGATTATATTGCTAGCCTGGTTGCGGATCAGCAACGCAGCATCGATTCTCTGCAACGTCAAATCGACAGCATTGAAGCTACAAAGCAAGGTATCGTGCCTTTAATGTTTCGCATGATCGATAGTCTTGAAAAGTTCGTTGAGCTTGATGTACCTATCAATCTTGATGAGCGTCGTGAACGCATTCAGCGTCTGCGTGACCTAATGGCTAACTCAAATGTAACCGTTTCCGAGCAATTCCGTCAGGTTATTGAAGCTTATTTGGTAGAAGTTGAATACGGTACCAAGATTCAGTCTTACCAAGGTGCTATTGATGATAATGGTACTAACGTAACGGTTGACTTCTTTAATTTGGGACGTACCGCACTTCTTGCTCTTTCTCTTGACCAAAGCAATGCTTGGGTTTGGGATAACGAAGCTCGCGCTTGGGAAAAACTAGGTGATGAATACCTAAGTTCTGTAGTAGACGCAGTGAAGATGGCCAATGGCACAATTCCTAGTGATCTAATAAAACTACCTATTAAAGCAGCGGAGTAAGTGTTAATGAAACCAGTATTCAAATCTCTTGTAGCCGCTGCAACACTGGCGGTCTTTGCAACCGGTGCGCATGCACAGGAAGCAGCAAGCCTGCAGGACCTATTGGAGCAGGTTAAGGAAAATCGTGTTTCTGAAGCACGTATTAACCAACAGCGTGAAGCTGAGTTCCAGTCTGCTCGTGCAGATAAACAAGCATTATTAAAGAAAGCGCAATCTGATCTTACAGCAGAACAGAATCGTGGCGAACGTTTACAGCAGCAATTTGGTAATAACGAAACTACCCTGAACGAAAAGGCGGCTGAGCTAGAATCCGCCACCGGTACATTAGGTGAAATGTTTGGTGTGGTTCGTCAAGCTGCTTCTGAAGCCTATGGTCGCATTTCAACCTCAATTGTTAGTGCCCAGTATCCAGGACGCGACGACTTCCTGGCTGAAATGTCAGAAGAATCAAAAGGTCTGCCTAACATTCAGGAACTGGAAGATTTGTGGTTCACACTACAAACTGAAATGACCGAATCAGGCCAGGTTGTTCGTTTTACCACACAGGTTGTAAACTTGGATGGTGGCAGCTCTGAACAAGAAGTGGTTCGTGTTGGTACCTTCAACCTGGTTGGTGAAGATGGTTATTTAACCTATGATGCAGAAAATGAACTCGTTCAGCCTTTAGGTCGTCAGCCTGATGGCCCGTTAGTTGGCTCTGCAGAAGATTTGGTTGAGGCAACATCCGGTTTTGTTCCTTTCTATACGGATCCTTCTCAAGGCGCAATTCTTGGGCTGTTGAAGCAAAAAGCAACGATGATGGAGCGTTATCACGCAGGTGGCGCAGTGGGTTATACCATCACTGTTATGCTGATTATCGGCCTTCTCATTGGCGTGTATAAGTTGATTACGTTAACGATCACAGGTAGCAAGATTCGATCTCAGCTGAAGAATCCTGGTAATCCTTCTTCTAGTAATCCACTTGGACGTATCTTGAAGGTTTATCAAGAAAATAAAACTGCTGATGCAGAAAACCTTGAACTTAAGCTGGATGAAGCGATTCTTAAAGAATTACCTTCAATAGAAAGTGGCATTAACGTTATTAAGATTTTCGCAGCAATCGCGCCTCTACTTGGTCTGTTAGGTACGGTACTGGGGATGATTGAAACGTTCCAGACAATTACATTGTTCGGTACTGGTGACCCTCGTATGATGGCAGGTAGTATCTCAATGGCTTTGGTAACAACTGCTCAGGGTATTATTGCAGCATTGCCTCTGATTCTGACTCATAGCATCGTGGCTTCACGCAGCAAATCTATCGTTCACATTTTGGATGAGCAAACAGCTGGTATCATTGCAGCTCATTCAGAGGCGGAGAGAGTCTAATATGATATACCTGATTGGATTATGGGAATCTGTCAGGGAGTTTATCGCTACCGGCGGTGATGTTTTATATTTCGTCGCTGCCGCGCTCTTTCTTATGTGGATGTTAATGATTGAGCGCTACTGGTATTTGAAAACGGTTTTTCCCAAGGTGAAGAAAACTATCATCAGAAACTGGGATGACCGTACAGACACTACCTCATGGTATGCGCATAGAATCCGTGAAACATGGATTTCTCAGGCGTCAGATGATCTAGACGCCAGGATGTTGATCATACGCACATTGGTTGCAATGTGTCCGTTAATTGGTCTTTTAGGAACAGTTACGGGAATGATTACAGTGTTCGAGACAATGGCAACTCAGGGTACCAGCAACGCGCGTTTAATGGCTGCTGGTATTTCGATGGCAACTATCCCTACTATGGCTGGAATGGTTGCTGCGCTGTCAGGCCTCTTCATTAGTTCTCGTCTTGAAGCAAAAGTCAAGATGGCTAAAGAAGGGTTGGTTGATAGCTTGCCACATCATTAGAGAGATATATTATGGCTCGAAAAGTCAGAACCGAAGAGGAAGATGCTGCGATTGACATGACGCCCATGTTGGATATCGTGTTTATCATGCTTATTTTCTTCATCGTTACCACGGTTTTCGTTAAGGAAGCGGGTGTTGAAGTCATTAAGCCCGACGCGAGCCAGGCGTTCCTTCACAAAAATGCCAATATATTCATCGCAATTACTGAAGATGGAAATGTGTGGCTGGATAAACGTGAGGTAGCGCCCGACAGCGTTAGAGCAAATTTAGAGCGATTGTTAACGGAACAGCCTACTGATTATGTGATCATTCAGGCTGACATTAAAGCCAAACATGGTCGAGTAGTAGAAGTCATGGACCAGGTTAAAGCTGCAGGTGTTGATCGCATTTCGGTAGCAGCAAGGGGTTAAGATGGCACGATTTATCGTATCTATATTATTAGGTGCAGTAGTAGCATTCGCACTGTTCGTATTGATGGCCAAGTTAATAGAAAACTCAGCCAGACCGGCAGACGAAGTGCCAGCAGCACCTGTTATTGACATCGTAATGCAGGAGCCCGAGGACACTACGCAGACTCGTACTCGTACGCCACCGCCGCCACCGCCTCCGCCTCAACAGCCGCCTAAAATGCAGCAGGTTGAGCCAGAAGCAGCCGACCCAAATGCTGATGGCTTTAGCCTGAGCATTCCTCAAATTGATACTGGGGGAGTAGGTGTAAACATTGGTGCTGTTGGCGCAATGCAACGTGATGGTGAAGCTACGCCTATCGTTCGTATTGATCCAAAATATCCTCCTGAAGCGGCCCGTGATGGACGTGAAGGTTGGGTTAGATTATCTTTTACTATTAACGAAGTGGGAGGTGTCGATGATATTGAAGTTCTTGATGCTGACCCTAAGCGTGTATTTGACCGTGAAGCGCGTCGTGCGCTGAGCAAGTGGAAATACAAGCCGAAAATTGTTGATGGGAAAGCAGTCAAGCAAACAGATATGTTTGTGCAGCTAGACTTTAAACTGGAGCAATGATCATGATGAAACGTCAATTCAAAATGTCAGCACTTGCTTTGGTAGTAGGCGTTGGTTCGTTTCTCTCCGTACCTGTAGCTCTTGCGCAGTCTTCTGCGCCGGTAGTTTGTCCTGGGTACGAAAAGGGTAAAACCACGTTGGTCGGCGAGCGCGCAGGTAAAAAGGTTCAAAAGGCATTTGAAGCTTACAATGAAGATCGCGTCGACGAAGCACTTCAGATTCTGATGGACGTGGATACGTCTGATGAATTTGATAAAGCGTATGTCGGGCGTTTCATTGGCAACTTGATGGCTGCAAAGGAAGGCCAGGGCGCTAAAGCAATGGAATATTTGCGCGATGCTGTAGAGCCTAAAGTATTAAACGACACTGAGCATTCTCAGACGTTGAAGCTGCTGGGCGATCTAAGCATGCAGGAGCAAAATTATCCTGAAGCTATAAAGTGGTATAACAGCTGGATGGACTTTACTTGTAAAGAAGATGCAGACGTTTATACACGTATGGCTCAAGCTTACTTTGAAATGAAAGAGCTTGATAAGATTATTGAACCTGCAGATAAAGCGATCGCGTTGTACGAGAAGCCGAACAAGAATCCCTATGTTCTGAAGTTGCAATCTTACTACGAACGCAAAATGTATCCGGAAACCGTTAAAGTAGCTGAAACGCTTGTTAATACGTTTCCGGAGAACAAAACCTGGTGGACACAGCTAGGCTTGTTCTACATGTTGGTTGAAGATTATAAAAATGCTTTAGCCACTATGGAGCTGGCTTATAATCAAGGTTATCTTGAAAAAGATACTCAGATTAAAACGCTTGCCCAGCTGTATGCAACAAATGGTATTCCGTACAAAGCCGGTCAATTGCTTGAAAAGCATATGAAGTCGGGTCTGTTGAAGAAAGATGAGGAAATGCTAGCTAACGTAGCTAATACTTTCCACCAGGCTAAGAACTATAAGATTGCAGCGAATTACTATGGTATGGCTGCGAAGGAAAGTTCTGATCCTGAGCATTATCAGAAACAGGGTACGCTGCTTTTGGTTACTGAAGATTATAAAGGTGCGATAGCGGCATTAAATCAAGCTCTGGAACGAGGTGCTGAAGATCCAGCGAAAATTCACTTCTCTCTCATGGAAGCGAATTTTTATGCAGGTAATTATAAAAGCGCTTGGAAACACGTTCAGGAAGCTAAGAAAGATAATTCCGTACGTCGAAATGCCGTAGCTTGGGAGCCTTATATTAAAGAAAAGGCGAAAAACCGCGGTATTGACATTTAATAGTCTTGATTTCAAAAAAGCTCCTTTTTAGGAGCTTTTTTTATATTTTCTGCGGTATACATGCTATCGAGGTAATTTGCTTTCATTCATAAACCTGCGAAATATCTATATGCAG
Source organism: Alteromonas pelagimontana (assembly GCF_002499975.2). NCBI lineage: Bacteria > Pseudomonadati > Pseudomonadota > Gammaproteobacteria > Alteromonadales > Alteromonadaceae > Alteromonas > Alteromonas pelagimontana. The sequence continues at coordinate 783,113 of NZ_CP052766.1, read as the reverse complement.
TTTTATTTACCTGTTTTCCTATGTTTGTTATAGATCAAATGGGAGCGACTATCCCGCAGAAACCCTCATAGCACGAATGCTGCGGCTATTCGCTCAAAGCGGGGTTTATACTCACGCACATTGATGGGTTGCTCTATCTCTCTATGGGTGTTGCCGGCCAGGTGCGGCCGGCGAGGTGCGACCGGCAAGGTGTGGGCAGAAGGCGCGGCTTCTGAGCTGCGCCAATCGCATTCGATTTAGTCCGTAAAATCTTTACGAAATTCGCTTCTCAAGGTCGAATAGTTATTTCGGTGAGTGAGCACACACCATTGCGGATTAGTGTTAAACAACAGAAATATCTTATGACTTTCAGTTAGAAACAGGTATATAGCGGTAAAGTGGTAGAAAAATGGCTTATGCAGCCTTCTGCAAGGCGGAAAGGGGTTAAACTGAAATCCTTTGTATATAGCTAGCCACATTCTTTCTTAACTCTGCAACTAATGCAGCTTTACCCGTCAACTTGTACTTCGTGAGAAGCTCGCTTAACCCTGCCTCTTGATTTAAATAATCCTCAACAATTGTGAAGGGCGGAAGCTCTCGCAAACGGCAAGAGAGAACGAGCCAATGGAGACTTGCTCCCAGGTGATGAATACTTCGTGAACCAGCAGCAAACTCAGCGAGCCGACTGGTATGAAGAGACTGCGAACTAGTATGGTTAGCCGAGTAGCTGGGAGAGATTGTTGGAACCGGGTAATCGCTTACTAATGTCTCCTCTGCAGCGCGCAGTTGCAGTACCAAACTAAGAGCATCTTTTCCATTCGCGGTTAGGCTTCTGCCCACTAAGGCGCTGCTTGCACCACTGGATTTATCTTGTTTAGCGCCAATTTTAAGGGTACGGAACCCGTTGCTTTTCCAAAACAAATCGAGAGATGACGTCAAACCGAATGAGCTGGTAAGAATATCGATATTTTCGGCCGTAGCTGCATTCAGTACCTGATTTATAATGGCTGTGCCAAGACCACTTCTTTGCAGATTTGCACTGATAGCAATTCGATTGATTCGCCAGTAGCGGTGTATCGCTAATGCGGGTATTGCATAGAAAAGAGAAAGCGCTTGTGCGCTTAAATGTCCTTTAACACGACGTTTCCCGTTAGCAATGTCTTCAGCCACGCTCTCGAGCAAGGGCCCGCCTTCTGCGTTAATTATCGCTGCTCCTACTACTCGCTCGTCGATTTTCATGATGAAACATAAATTATCTGGCGCATCGACTAAACGCATCATGTCATCAGGACTGGTTTGATAATGTGCTGCATCCAAAAGCGCTAGTGCCTGCTTCATGACATCAACCGGTAACTCAGAAAGCTGACCTGAAGATACAGTGAAATTGTTTGTGGCGGGAAGATCTTCTGAATTTTCTACACCAGATTGAAACAACATCGAACTGTTTAATCGACTTTCAACTGGATCGTTGGCGTACCAGCGGATAGGCGTTGACATTATTAAATGCAGTGCTTGGTTGTTAGCGGTAAGACGTCTGACAAAGCGATTGATGAACCCTTGCCCCGAGCCTTCGTAGCCAAAAGTCGTTGTACTAAATATGCAGGATTTCCCCGAATGGAGAAATTTTTCCAGTATTGGTAACGGCAGTGATGATGCCTCATCAATGACAATATGTGTTGAATCAGCTTCAAATAATTCGGGGTTGTCACTGGCAACCCATTTCACATAGCCGCCACTAGAAGAATGGAGGATATGTTTTTCGGCGACCCGAGTGGTCTCGGTATTCTCTAATTTATCAAAAAGTGTATTTACGGACTGGTGAACAGGGCTGGTGACATGCACCCGCTGACCGTGACGAATAAGCGTGTTTAACGCAATACCAATGACGCTTGATTTACCTCTCCCGCGCGGAGCGGTTAGTACCACATGCGAACAAGATTGTTTACCTCGAAAGTAGGTGAGCAGCTGTTTATAGCAGTGAGATTGATCAATTGACTTAAATTTTGCTACCCCGGTAGACGAGTCAGAAGTAGTAGCAATGGGCAAGTGAAGCTGCGTTTTTGTCCATATTGCCACCCGGCGATCGGCGGTAAACTGGCTTATTAAATAAGAGATATAGGCACTATGCGAGAGGTTGTATCCGTAGCTTAGATAATGCGGGGTGGTAACCGAACAATGTTCCGGCCACAGCTCAAACGCGGGGCATAATATGATTAGCGTGCCGCCTTGACGAACCGTACCACTCAAGGCCAATAGCGCACTAGGGCGTAAGGCTTCGTGTGCATCATAAACGGCTATATCAAACTCTCGTCCAAGCATCTGTTTGAATAAACGGATCGGGCGATTGATAAACGCCGGATGACCTTTTTCGCCAAGCCACGCAATTTGAAAAGCGGAAACGGCGCAGCCGCTCAACGCCGCTTTCGCATCTTCATAACACATGTCGCTATTACCGCTGATGAGCAATAGTTGTCGGTGACACGCTTTGTATGCACGTTCTGTAAATGACCGGTTAAGCCATTCAGTTACCTTATTAACAGTCATAGTCGCTAAATTACATTATAATAGCGCTTTAAGTGTAACGATTTGCAATAAGGAATACGAATGCGTTTTTTGTCACGCCGACTGGTAATGCCCAATGATCTCAACTATGCCGATTCACTCTTTGGTGGAAGAGCGCTGGAATGGATTGATGAAGAATCAGCCATCTATGCCATTTGCCAGTTAGAAACAAATTGCCTGGTAACCAAACACATCGGTGAAATTAATTTTGAATCGCCTGCGATGCAAGGAGACATAGTTGAATTTGGTTTAGAAACCAAAAAAGTGGGAAGAAGTTCAATTACTGTTAGTTGCTTAGTGCGCAATAAAGCAACAAAGAAAACCATCTGTCTGGCTGATGATATTGTTTTTGTTAAGGTCGATCCAGAAACCCGCCAGCCCACCCCTCACGGCAAAACCCTTGAAGGTTTGAAAGAGCAAACTGAGCTGGAAATCAAGAACCTGAACCTGAGCAACTGATCACTCTGAGTGAGCACACGTGAAAGCGGATGAGTATTACGTGGCGGGTGCTTTCCATAAGGCCAGTATTTCATCTACTGTGTCTAACTCTGCTGGCGACAGTTGAGGATAACGTTGTTCACTATTTGCCGCATTGGTAAACACCATTGCGGTAAACGCCACATTATGACTAACTAAAATACGCTCATGCACTAAATCTGAAGAGGGAAGACTGTTCATCTGGCAGAGTTTCCAAAGCTGCTGATTAACCTCGTTTTTAAAGCCCCAGCGCAACAGCATCAGTGATGTTGCACCATACAGACACAGTCCGAATTCATCATAAAGTGCCGTATTGAACTGCGTTAGAGATTGCGACTGTTCCCATAAAGTCAAAGCGCCATCTGCAATAACACAGTCTTCATGAAAGACCAGAAATAGTGACAACAGGCCGAAAAGAATCAACTGACGCACAATTTCCTTGTCGTCTTCGGGAACACCGGCAAAGCTGTATAGCTTAGAAAATATCGTCTGACTGAGTAGCATCGCGTCCGTCAACTGCTGAATATTACTGAACCGACATTGAGTGGTAAGTAACTGCTGCGCAGCAAAAATAACAGCGAGATGTTTAATGTTGCCAAGGCCCAGATTTCTGCCTATTGCCTGTTCCAGCGTTTGTGGCGCCAAGCCGTAGATAGCACGGCTGGCCTTACTCATAATATGGGCCTGAAAAATGGGGTCCCGTTCAACCAATTCCACCACACGGGGAAGCGTCATCTGTTCATCATCAAGAGCAAGTAACGATTGAATTGTTGCCGGTAGTGGCGGCAGATTTTCCACCACATCAAGTAAATTGCTGTTACCTCGTTGAAAGCGCATTCTGCTGCCCAGTTGCCGAACCTGGCCTGCGCTAATCCCGGCGTGTTCCTTGAAACTCCTTTCAAAAGATCGTCGGTCGGAAAACCCTAACAAATGCGCGGTGTCTTCTGTTTTTTCGCCAGCGATTAAGTACTGGCACGACTTATCATGAATATAATCTTTGAGAAGCGCGCTAAAAGAAATGTTTTCCTGCCGCAACTGCCGGCGAAAAGCAGATTCTGTCTGGCCTAGTTGAGAGGCAACCCATTCCGCTCGGATCCTGGCAGGGCTGGAGGCTTGCAGGAACGCATTCCGGATTTGTTGTTTTAAAGGTGCAGTCTCCGGTGCCGCAAGAGTGGCTTCCAGCATCTTTTTCATCTGCGCGCTATAGTAAAAAGAAGGTTGAGTTAACCACTTTTTATCCAACAGCAGCTTAATCTGATCATCGGGTAATATCGCCGCTTGACTTAGGGGGGCGAGCAGGGAAGCAGGGGAAGATGCAGGATTAGCAGGAGCGGACATTTGGGCAAAATCAAACTGTCGCCCAGCTAAATGTCTGAACAAAGTAAACAGAAAATAAATCTGTATTTGGGCCATTAATCCAACGCCCGGTTCGCGCCACGATATTAGAAGGGAATCGCTCGTTCCATCGGCAATTTCAAATTGGCTATTTGCGTCAAAAAGATCGCGATAGTGAACGGAAAGAATGGATAGTGCATCTTCAATATTTTTGCAGGCAGTGAGCAAGACCACTAAATTGCCCATTTTATTAAAGTCAAAATAGCCTATCAGTGACTTGCCGATACATGTCCGCTGATCCACAGGACAAAGCTGAGTGAGCAATGCGTTTAGATAACTGTCTTCAAACTGACCCTGCTCGATATCACTCAAGTTACTGAGTACCTGGTCATCACCATTGTCGCTCAGCCCGATATCACGGCGTAAGCTGAGTAGAGATCGTAGAATAGCAGACCAAAATAGCCCTTTATATTGCACATTCGCTCCTTGCCTGGAATTTATTATTCATCATACCGCAAGCTGATTTGCGTAAACTTTTAAGCGTTTGTAAGCAGTCACCGACCCAGTTGCTCGCTGAAATCGAAAGTGTCCCATTTTAAAACCAAAAGTGTCCTTTTTCCTTTCCCGCCCATTCCTTACCATACATCTAAAGTTGGCCGGTAAAAATAAGCCGATTATTTAACGGCAAACTTTTCGTGCAGCAAGGACGGAACGCCTCGGATCTTATTGATTAAGGGCGCCAAACGCATAATGCACGATAGTATCATTAATTGTAGTAATACTGCTAAGGATGAAAAAATGAGAAAAAGCATTAAAGCCACAGCCATTATGGCTTCTTTGTTAGCGGCGACTTCTGTTAACGCAGATGTCATCCAGACCTCACCGTTTAACTTTGACGCAATTTCTCTAACCGCTCATTCAACGCAAAATCATGGCAATTATTTTACGTCGGGCGCGGCAGGAGAAGTTTTATCTTTAACTGAAAATACGTGGGTTGGGGTAAACCTTGCCGATGCATTTGGTATTTCTGCACTGAATCCAATTAAAGACCAAAATGATTATGTCCTGAACTTTGATTTCAAAATGAAGGGCGCCTCTGATTCCGCATATTCAGAAATTGCGGGTATCTGGTTAGCGGACTATTCCAAATCTGTTCAGGATAACGACAGTTCTCGTACCTTTGAACTAGCGGGTACGCAGACCTTTGGACTCCAGGATTTTAACTACACCAATTCGGGCACATGGCAGACGTTCTCCATTATGCTAGGTGAATTTACATCAGGTAACATCACTGATGTAATTTTTATCAACGATTGTGACAACCGGAATGGCTGTGGTGACATGAATGTGAGCTTCAAAGGCGTTTCTATTTCGGAAGTAAGTGAACCCACCGCCATGGCACTAGCACTTTTCGGAATAGGATTAATTGGATGGCGCACTAGACGCCAGTAAAATGGGTCGTAAGACCACTATTTCGCCCGCACGTCACTTTAGCGGGCGTTTTCTTTTGTGCTAACTCAATCATCTTGACGAATTACCTTATCCTGATAGACTCTGCCCTTGCTGATTACTACGGTTTTCAGCGCAACCAAGGGGTGCCGTAACTGGCTGAGATCTATGTAAATGGGAACCCTTAAACCTGATCCGGATAATACCGGCGTAGGGATGGTGTCTCATTAAACAGCCAATTCACCTGCCGTAAAGCCGGATCTTTTAACTGAAACAGTCAAGAGATCCAGATGAACAAAAACGTTATTTCACTTTCCTTATTTTGCTTATCGTTCAGCGCCGTTGCTCAGGAAGCGGACTTAGAACGCATTACCGTAACCGGCGATTTTCGTCAGGCTACGCTGGACCAGCTTAGTACCAGTGCGTCGGTAGTAGGAGAGGCTCGCCTGGCCAGCAGACAAGCCGATCATATTGACAGCATGCTAAATATTGCTCCGAACGTAAATTTTTCTACCGGAGCATCGCGCGGGCGCTTTATTCAAATCCGGGGGATTGGAGAACGCAGCCAGTTTGCAGAACCTATTAATCCGTCGGTGAGCTTTTTAGTTGATGAATTCGATTTTTCTGGTCTTGCTGCTGCGGGGGTATTATTTGATACCCAGCAGGTTGAGGTATATCGCGGTCCGCAAGCGACGCTTTTTGGTACCGGAGCACTGGCTGGCGCCGTAAAAGTGGTTAGCCGCCAGCCTGCTGCGGACCCTTCAGGCTACGCGCTGTTTCGTTTAGGGAATAAAGACACCTATCGGATAGAAGCGGCTCACGGCGACAGCATTACAGAAAATGTTAACTATCGTGCTGCAGTCATGCAGAATAAAAGTGATGGTTTTGTCAACAACACTTACCTTAACCGGGAAGATACTGACAACATTGATGAATCAGCTGCACGTTTGGCGGTGAACTGGGATGTTTCCGCGGACTCGTCACTGGCTATTAATTACCGCTGGTACGATATTGATAACGGTTATGACGTTTTTTCTCTGGAAAATAATCGTAACACACGCTCCGATGCCCCTGGTTACGATACACAACGCACCAACGCCGTTAGCCTTAAAAGCCAAACACAAACCTACGCAGGCGACTTGGCGGTCATTCTCACTCACGCCTCTCACGATATCGCATATGGTTACGACGAAGACTGGACATATCCAGAATTTCATCCTGAAACTTATGTATCAGTTGACAGTTATTTCAGAGACGTCGCAACCAGTACGGCTGAAATACGATTCACCTCAAGTCCGCAGGCTGCTTTATTTTCCGGTAGAACCCAGTGGCTGGTGGGCGCATTTTATAAGGAATCTGAAGAAGATCTACTGCGTCAGTACACGTATCTGGAATCGCCCTTTAACAGCACTTATCAACCCACAACCAAAGCTGTGTATTTTGATACCCAAACACAGTTGAGTGAGGGTTTGTCGCTTTTAGCCGGAGTACGCATCGAAAATTATGCCTTTGACTATGTTGACAGCGACGGTATAGAAAACGCTTACGATAGCGATATGACTGGCGGAAAACTGGCGCTCAACTACGTTCAGGGAAGACATTTCTGGTACGGCAGCATTTCTCGGGGATATAAAGGCGCAGGGATTAATCCCGATAGCCGCCTGCCAACAGGTCAGCGTTTTTACGATGCGGAGTTCAATTGGAACTATGAAGTTGGCTATAAGGGGCACGTTTTTACGCCTGATCTTACTTTGCGGGCTGCCGTTTTTCATATGGACCGGGAAGACACCCAGATAAGCGATTATCAGATAGTGAAACGCGAGGATGGTTCTGAAGGGTTCATTGATATCATTGGCAACGCGCAAATCGGCACCAACCGCGGCATTGAACTTGAACTCGGCTGGCAGGCCACACAAGTGTGGCAGCTTCAAGGAAGCCTGGGTTATCTCGATGCTACCTTTGAAAGTTATACCAATGCGAAAGGCGAGCAAGTTGATAAACGTGAGCAGGCCCAGGCGCCGTCGTATACTGCCAATATCTTCAGCGAGCTTTGGGTGGCACCGGATTGGGTATGGCGGGTCGATGTGGATTATAAAGACAGTTTCCGTTTTTCCGACGGGAACGCGTTGGCTTCTCCTTCTACAACGTTAGTTAATAGTGAAATAAGCTGGCTGTTAGATGCCTGGACTGCCACGCTTTGGGTAAATAACGCCTTTGATCGCACCTATTATACACGCGGCTTTAGCTTCGAGAATGATCCTCGTCAATGGGATGGTATTGCAGAATCCTATTATCAGTTAGGTGACGGCAGACAGTACGGCATCACAGTTAAATATCAATTTTAAGGAGTAAAGCTTATGCAGGTAATGGTTGAAATTTCTTTATACCCGTTAGTAAATGAATTTGTAGCGCCAATAAAAGCGTTTATCCATCGACTGAACAGTTACGACGATATACAGGTGACAACTTGCTCGACCAGCACACAAATATCCGGTGATTATCAAAACGTAATGACGATTTTAGGCAAAGAAATGCAGGCTACCCACGAAGCGGTGGGGCAGGCTATCTTTGTTGCTAAATTTCTAAATTTTGATGCCATGCAAGCGCGCAAGGACGAGGATGAATAATCCCGCTGATGCATTTATTGCACAACTTGCGGCTACTTCCTTGCTTGAATGGATGGCAGTCATTCTTGCACTGGGATACGTATGGTTGGCTGCGCGGCAAAACGCGTGGTGCTGGTTGTGCGCTTTTTTAAGCACGGCAATCTACACCTGGTTGTTTTGGCAGGTTACGTTACCGTTTCAGGCGGCACTGAACGTTTTTTATATGATAATGGCCGGTTATGGCTATTATCATTGGGGCAAGGACCGCAGTGAATCACGACCATTACATAACTGGCCTTGGTGGTATCACTTGTTTATTGTTCCGGCTTTGCTGCTGTTGGCATGGGGGTTGTCCAGGCTGGCAGAAGGTCAATTTAACAGCGATCACCTGTGGCTAGATGCCAGTATCCAAGTGCTAAGCGTGGTCACCACGTTCATGGTTGCACATAAAGTGTTGCAAAATTGGTTGTATTGGTTTTTTATAAACATTGCGTCGGCGTATTTGTATGCACAAAGTGGTTTGCTACTTTCTGCATGTTTATTTGCCGGATATGTCGTTTTCTCTGTTTACGGATACTACCAATGGCAGCAGCAATGGAAAGTGCAACATGCAACAAGAGTCTTTAATTAAGTTACTTACCCCCGTGTTGGCGTTGTCCGACGAGGCCTCAATGAGCACGCTGCAAAGCGGTGCAATAAATAAAGTTTATCGGTTACATGACGGCGACAGAACATTTGCCGTCAAATGGGTTGGAGATGATGTGTTCAGCGGCATCAATCGGCTACACCAGTTTGTTTTGCAGGAGCAGTTGGCCCATCGCCACATCGCTCCCGAACCATTATGGTTAAGTGACGATGGCAGACTATGGGTAGAGGAGTGGGTTGAACCTAATCTATCAATTAGCCAGGACAACCGCGACAAGGTACAGGTGCTTGCCAATATATTAAGCACAATTCATCGCCAGCCTATTACCGCTCAGCCGCTTGAGCTTACACGCCGCTGGGATCACTATATCGAAAGTGCGGGTTTAGCGTCGGTTGATCCATTAGTTCACGAAGCCCATGCATTGCATGAATCTTTACACTTAGATTTCAATGATGATGACGTGCTTACCCTTTGTCATAACGATCTATCCTGGGGGCACATATTAAACGTATCCGGTCCCGTTATTGTAGATTGGGAGTACGGCGCAATGGGTAACCGTTACTTCGATTTAGCAAGTTGTTGTGCCGTTAATGAGTTTTCCGAAGCGGAATCATCCATGCTTTGCCAGCACTACGCTCAAGCCAGTGAGATACCGTCTGAAGTTGTTTTTCAGCATTATAAGCTACAAACACAAGTGGTGAAGGTAACTAACAGACTATGGCAGGCGGCACTCGGTAAAAGCAGAGGGAAAGCGATTGAGCCGCCTGTTGTAATGTAACTGCGGAAACTTGACAGCTTTTGTACAAAGGGTGAGCAAACAGGCTGACTAAGAGCAAAAGTGCTTTACCTTTTAAAAGTCATACGTATAATGCACAGCGCATTAGGGGTGTAGTTCGAATTGGTAGAACAGCGGTCTCCAAAACCGATGGTTGGGGGTTCGAGTCCCTCCACCCCTGCCACTTTTCTTGTGTCTGCGCTTTATGTTATGTACGCTATAGTTAAACAATGTTTTTTTGATTAGGCGTTATGTCAGGTTTATTATCTCAATATCAAATCGCTGTCCTTCAACAAATGGGCATTTGTGTTTGGGAATCTCAAGATAAACGTGACACTAGCTTGCTTCAAACAACATCTGAACTTTCCCAAGATCAAAAGCATCCTGTTAACCTGACTCCTCCTGGTCAACCTATTTCCCAGCAAGATAAACCGCGGCAAACCAGTGCTCAACGTTTAGCTGGCCTACGTTCGGCTTTAGCAGGTTCAGAACATTCAGATGCAGCTTCGCAACCGACGTTAAAAAATCGTCCTGCCAAGGAAAATGTGCCCGCAGCGGCCTCTGAACTAGCGTTTACCCAGGTTCAGAAACAGCAATACGCCGCTTTCTGTAAAGATGTTGAGCAGGTAATTCGAACTCTCAATGATAAGCTTCAGGACATGCCGTTACAGTGGTTTACCGGCAGCGCGTTACGTGTCAAAGCCAATCAAATCGTGCTGACGGCGTTACCCGATAAGCTTACCCCGCAAGACAAACGTTTGCTGTGGCAAAAAATCTGCCAGCTAGGTGACCAGGCAGAATGACAGCTGTAAATGTCTCTTTGATGATGCCCGAGCAACTTCACGCCGCCTACGCAATTCATAAAGCCGCAGTTTACCGGCACTGGTCATTCAATACGTTTGAGGATTGTAGCCACGCGCCATATTGTGCCTATGTTGCTACACTGGAAGGCAGTGTCATCGGCTACGCTCTGCTTTTACTGGTTGCTGATGAAGCAACGTTAATGGATATCGCAATCGATAAAGATCATCAGCGCAGGGGAGTGGGGACAGCGCTACTAAAACAAGTTGTTACTCACAGTAAAGAACACAATATGGCAAGTATCTGGCTGGAGGTACGCTCGGGCAATAAGGCAGCGCTGTCGTTATATAGTGATTTCGGCTTTGTCACGCAAGAAATTCGAAAAGGTTATTACCCTACCGCGGATGGCACTGAAGATGCCATCATCATGCGAGCGTTGCTCAACCCCTAAGTCCGATTGATCCCACTTCAGCGCTAGCCAATCTTAGTTTACTACATTTAAGTTGCTTAAAATTCATAGCGGCGTCTTGCTCATTTACCTTATAAGGCATTTCATAGAATCGAATAATGTTATTTGCGCAAGATCTCGTTTCTCTACCGACCTTTTCATCTGCACAACGAAAAATAGACCATTGGGTATTTTTTAAAATACGCAGGGGCGCTAAACCACCCAAAAAGTACACTTTTTGCTCATTACCGGATACCCCCGTATTTTTATAGATACCCTAAAACCCGCGTATTTAAAGGGCTGGGCATTGTTTACCAAGGATGATTCGGGCACTCTTCCACCCGTTGTTCATCTTTTGTATTTCTTCCTTTAGCAATACAAAAAATCTGTCATTTTAAGAGTGTGTAGTAGTCGTAATGAAAGATTTTCTTGCTCCAGTTTTTGCCCTTTTTGTTGTCTCTCAGTTAACTGCTTGCGGTTCAGGTGGATCGGACTCTTCCGCTGGAGTGACTCCTTCTAAAACTATCGTTCAACCGACCACGGACGCGACGCAAATTGAACAACCACAAGAAAACGAAAACGTTACCGATGTCGATCTTTCTCAAGACGAGGAAGAGGAAGTCAGCAATCCTTTCGAAATTGACGAGACGCCAGCCGATTTAGCGGAACCTGAGCTTCCGCCACAGGAAAGTGGCGGTATCGTCGATGTTGATCTTTCTAAAGAAGAAGAGGAAGAAGCCAGAAACCCTTATGTGGTCGACGACGTGCCTGCAACTTTAGTGGAAACCGCCGTACCGCAACCTGCGCAATTTTCGCTGGGGAGTGAAATCACCGCCATCGATAGCAGTATGACTGCGTGGATGCTAAACGACCTGATGAAAACAGCAGGCGTTAAAGACGTAAATACCGCTTCAAATTCGCATAGCTGGATTTATACAAAACAGGGCGTGTGGTTTACCACATCGTTGGAAGATGTGGTTGTTGATGAGCAAGGTTGGCCTACGTCGATGACATTACGAGATGGCTCGATTGCAGACAGCTTTCGCACCAGCGTGATGACATCAAAAGTGCGGGATGCTTATGAAGCAGGAGTGTATACCCTCACTTTTCAAGGGCAAGGAAACATTAATGTAACTAATGCCACCGTGCTCGAACAAAGCGACAATCAGCTGTTACTGGACTATTACGGCGACGGCGAAATTACCATCGAAATAACGGACACCGATCCGTTGGGAACCGATAACTATATTCGAAACATCACTCTGCGCCGTCCTTCGGCTGTAGAAGGTGAGACTTTTAACAAAGCGTATCTGGATTACCTGAAGCCATCAAAGGTGATACGTCCAACCAAGTTAGTAGGTAACGCGTTACTGTACGCTTATCCAAATGCTAATGGGGAACAAGCAGCGTTAACCGGTCAAGCGGCTTGGGCAAAGCGCACTCAGCTAAACGACGCAAAATGGAGCGGCGATCACGGTGCGCCCTATGAGGTTATTGCTGAACTGGCTAATAAAAGCGAATCTCATCTTTGGTTAAACATTCCGCTAGCGGCAGATGACGAATACGTTCAGGCTTTAGCCACGTTGATGCTCAATAACCTCAGCGCCAACAGAGCGATTTACCTGGAATTGGGCGACGAAATTAATAAGATGACATATCCGAACATTCTCGGACGAGATTATGCGCTTAATCAGGCGAAGGCGCGGTGGCCAAATGTTGTTATTGGAGAAACGACAGCTTATTCTGATGCTCGTATCACCGAAGATATGTTGGTGTTAAATTGGCAGGCTGCCCGTACTCTGGAAGTTGCTGCAATATTTAAAAGCGTATGGGGCAAGCAGCAGAATCGAATCGCAGTGGTGCTAGGCGGCAATTCCCGTTATGCCAGAGACGCTGAAGCGTACTACAGCGCACTGTTAACGGCTCCGGTTTATGTTAATGAGGAAGATGCTGGCTTACCAGCGCTGGCAATCGATGCATTGGCGATGGACGTTCAACTTACTAACACATCGGCCACCGCGTTTGATGATGGCAACAGTGATACTTTCATTGCTGAAGCGATAGATTATATTAATGGGAGCGGACGTTTTGGTGATGATTCAGAAGCCCCGGGTTTGCGTTACACCGTCAGACAGGTTTCGGAAATTTCGCAAAGCTATGGGTTACCAGTAATTGCCTATGCAGGTGGACACAACCTCAGTGCGGCAACGGCAACGAATTACCGGGTTCTGAAAAACACAGCGATGTACGATATCTATCAGGTACTATTTGACATGTGGCGGGAAGAGAACGGTGGCTTGTTTATTAACGCCCATGGCATCAGTGGTGTCGGAATTCCTTCCAGCTGCCAGCAGTCTTATTATGTACTGGCCAGTGCCGTGAATTCATTAGGTGTAAAAGAAACGCAGATGCAGAATGAAGCTGATGCGCCGGTGTATCGCGCGACTATGGATATGATGCGCGCCCTCGGCCAAACCAAGTAAACGTCTACAAAGCACCACCTTCGCGGTGGTGCTTATTCTTGTATACATTCGCGGGTAAATTATCTTCTTTGAACGGAGTCAGAGGGAATCACCCGTCCCAGAGCCATGATTTTCTGTTCTACAGTTCTATTGCTGCATTCGTGCTGCAAAGGCGATGAAAAGCCTGCCTTCAAACGCTTTACTTTGAAGCGATCCTCCCAGAATGTACCATCTTACAAATTACCCGCCTAGCTCCTTTCAAATTTAATATCTCAGCTTTGCAATGGCTGTGATATGTTATAAGGTATCATTTCTACACCACTTAAAAGCGGCTTTTATAGCTCGCAGTTAGTAGTTCGGAAGCGTCTAAGCATGTTATAGCTACTGAAGTTATGACGCGTGAACAACAAAATTAATTAAAACTGCCTTAAGGTTAACCAATGCGATCAAGCGCTGTGAGAATAACAGCTGTTCCTACCAATATCATTACCGGCTTTTTGGGTGTAGGAAAGTCTTCTGCAATTTTAAATATGCTCAAACATAAACCCGCTGAAGAAAGGTGGGCGGTGTTAGTTAATGAATTCGGCGAAATTGGCGTTGATGGTAGTTTATTGGCAGGCCAGCAAACACCTGAAAATGGAATTTTTATCCGTGAAGTTCCGGGCGGCTGTATGTGTTGCGCGGCGGGTTTACCTATGCAGATTGCACTTAACCAGTTACTTTCTCAGGCCAGGCCTCATCGCTTGCTAATTGAACCGGCCGGGCTGGGTCATCCTGTTGAAGTACTGCAGGTGCTTTCGGCTGAACACTATCGCAGCGTATTATCGATCCAAAGTGTTATTACGCTGGTAGACGCTCGCAAGCTATGTGATACCCGTTATACCACTCACGCCACCTTTAACCAGCAAATCGCCATTGCCGATGTTATCGTGGGAAACAAACAGGACTTATACGCACAGGAAGGTAAATTCCGCCTTCAGGAATACGCAAAAGTGCACGCTAGTGCAGATGCCAAAATTATTTTTGCTCAACAAGGTGTCTTTAATTTGGCGTGGTTGCAGCGCCCTTCGGCTACTGTTGTGCATACTCATCATCACTTTCACAATCGTTCAGATGACTCACCTGGTATTAACGCTGCGCCGTTTCCCGCATCAGGATATCTTAAAGCTGTTAACGAGGGCGAAGGATATAAAAGTATCGGCTGGCGTTTCTCACCTGCTAAAACCTTTGATCGAAGCAAGCTTTCTAATTTTTTTAGCGGATTACATGTAGAGCGGATGAAAGCCGTCTTTATTACGATCGATGGCGTCTACGGTTACAATTTAACAGCGGACGCGTTATCACAAGTAGAGTTAGATGACTGTGTGGAAAGTCGCATCGAAATTATAGCCGCAACGGTAACTGATGAGTGGGAAACGCAGCTATTGAGTTGTATAGCAGATCAATAGGCTTGTTACACATTAATGCGCATTAGTTTTACTTGGCCGGTGGCCGGCACCTCGCCAAGCGTACGCCGTTCACCAATATCGCAAGGTCTATAAAGAGTTTATTATTTAACAAATGAAAAAGCGGCGGATTCTTCTTTTGTAATTACAATTGCAGGCGCGGCTCAATGAAGTTTAAAAACACAGAAATACGCGATGAAACTGCGCTGTTTCGATAGTACACCGCCTGCACCGACTCGCGACGATTAGGGCTTAAAATATGCTTATTGAGCACACTCACTAAATGGCCCGACTTGAGATCTTCTTTTATCATAAAGTGTGATAACAGCGCCAATCCTTGTCCGGCAGTACACAGCTGGCGAACTGTTTCACCGCTTGAGGCGTAAATTGAAAAGCGCAGCTTTTGTGGGTTTTCTAGCGGCCAATTGTTTAAGTGCGGAGCATCGCTAAAGCCTATCAATCGCTGGTTGTGCAAGGTTTCAATGTTGTCTGCGAGGTTGTTTTGCGCCAGGTATTCTGGACTGGCAACAATGAGAAGTTTGCTATGGCCTAACCGGCGCGCGTGCAAGTTAGAATCGCTTAGCTCCCCAATTCGAATGGCGATGTCAGTTTTGTGTTCAAGCAGGTCAATGATGCTGTCATGGCTGGTCAGCTCTAAGATAATATCTGGATACGCACGGCAAAATTCTCCAATCAGAGGTGTGAGCTGATGAAGTACAAACGGGCTTGCGGCGTCCACTCGCAATATGCCTGAGGGCTTGCGGCTCAATACACGTAGCGCCTCTTCGCCTTTTTCCAGCATATTTAAGCCATCGCGGGCAAAGCTTAAAAAAAGTACACCTTCTTCAGTGAGTTCCAACCGTCTCGTAGTGCGGTTGAGCAGGGTAACGTTCAATGTCCGTTCTAAACGGGTTACCGCTCTAGATATTTTCGCTACTTGTTGATCAAGTAAATTGGCCGCAGCGGAAAAGCCGCCGGTATCGACCACCGTCAAAAAAGCTTCGAGATCTTCAGTTTTTGAATTAACAGGCATAGGTTAACCTTTTCATTTTTCGCAAAAGTATTTTGTCACTATTGCCATTTATTGCAAATGACTTTACTCACACAATAGCGCCATTGTTTTTAATCTTTACTTTACAGAGGAACCACAATGCCTATTGCGCTACTCGCGTTAACCCTGAGTGCCTTTGCTATTGGCACCACGGAATTTGTGATTGTTGGCTTAGTGCCAACCATTGCTCAAGATCTGAATGTGACACTACCCAGTGCAGGTTTATTGGTTAGCCTTTATGCCATAGGTGTGGCGGTGGGCGCGCCAGTACTTACCGCCGTGACTGGACGATGGAATCGTAAACATGTTCTGCTTAGTCTGATGGCACTGTTTATTGGAGGTAACCTTTTAGCGTGGCAAGCGCCTGGCTACGAAAGCCTGATCATTGCTCGTATCTTAACGGGTTTGGCTCACGGGGTATTTTTTTCCATTGGTTCTACCATTGCTACCGGATTGGTAAGCAAAGAAAAAGAAGCTAGCGCTATTGCCATTATCTTCACCGGCTTAACTGTGGCCTTAGTAACAGGTGTGCCGCTGGGCACGTGGATTGGCCAACACTTTGGCTGGCGTGCCACGTTTTTAGTAGTTTCGGCGCTGGGCATCATCGCCCTGATTGGTAGTGCCATTTTGGTCCCAAACAACTTAAAGCAAAGTAAGCCAGCGCAGCTTAAAGAGCAACTGCAGGTGTTAGTTCAACCACGCCTGGTGCTGGTTTATTTGATGACGATTTTAGGTTATGGCGGCACATTCACCGCTTTTACCTACCTTGCACCAATTTTACAACAAGAAACTGGCTTTGCACCTTCGGCAATCAGTCTCATTATGCTGGTGTACGGCGTGTCGGTTGCAATTGGTAATATTTATGGTGGCAAGCTGGCGGATAAAAAAGGCCCGGTCACCGCGTTAACCATTATTTTTACTGCCTTAGCTGTGGTTTTATTTGCCTTAACTTTCACTTTGGGTTCCAAAGCGGGGGCGGTGATCACTGTGTTAATTTGGGGCGCCTTTGCCTTTGGTAATGTGCCGGGTTTGCAAGTTTATGTAGTCAAACTAGCCGAAACATTCACCCCAAATGCCGTAGATGTGGCCTCGGGCTTGAACATTGCCGCGTTCAATATTGGTATTGCTTTGGGCGCTGTACTTGGCGGCGCAATTGTCGAGAACATGACACTGCAAGACACCGCCTGGGTAGGTGCGCTTATCTCTGTGGCTGCGTTGCTGGCAACCCGCTACAGCGGCTATCTTGACAATCGAAATGAAGCGCGTGCCCCGGCGGTCGTCTAACGCTCTATCAGCTACCACTTGATAACCCCAGGGCGCGACTTCAGTGAGATACTGGGACGTCGTTTGGCGTTCCAGATAAGCGCCGCTTTACGTTGTGGGCCTGGCTCACCAATACCCTCATCAAATGACTAAAGTGTCAGTCAGATTCTGGCATTCATGATAACTATCTAACCGGGGTTGTTGATGCCCTACCTTTTTATTTGTAGAGTACAGGCTGAAATATTAAAGGAATCTGAAGTTTAGCCACAGTTGCTCGTAAGCTGAAGAAGCAATGTCGCACACCGTTACAGTTAGCCATTGGCGCTGGCGGAGAGGTAATGGTAGCCGATTTCCCAACCATTGATTGTTTATAACGCCGGGATCAGCGAAAATAGCGGCCCATTACGATTAACTCGACGGATTTGACAAGCGAAGAACTGAAAAGAGAGTACTTCCAAAAGTATGTGCAAATCCGTGTACAAACGAAAAGAATTTATACATGGCAAACCAAGATTTTCTTAGTGAAATCAACAAGCGAAGGACCTTTGCTATCATCTCTCACCCTGATGCGGGTAAAACTACCATTACTGAAAAAGTATTGTTATTCGGACGTGCTTTGCAAAGAGCCGGTACGGTAAAGGGTAAAAAGTCCGGTCAACATGCTAAGTCTGACTGGATGGAAATGGAGAAAGAACGGGGTATTTCTGTTACCACATCAGTAATGCAATTCCCTTACAAAGACCACTTGGTCAACCTGCTCGATACTCCCGGTCACGAAGATTTTTCTGAAGATACATATCGCACCCTGACAGCGGTGGATTCCTGTTTGATGGTAATTGATGCCGCCAAAGGGGTAGAAGCCCGTACCCGCAAACTGATGGAAGTTACACGCCTTCGTGATACGCCCATTATTACCTTTATGAATAAACTCGACCGCGACATTCGAGATCCGATGGAAGTAATGGATGAGGTGGAAACCGAGCTTAAAATCGCTTGTGCGCCCGTATCCTGGCCCATTGGGAGCGGTAAAGGGTTTAAAGGTGTTTATCACATTTTACGCGATGAAACGATTTTATATAAATCGGGGCAGGGCCATACCATTCAGGACGTTCGCGTTATTAAAGGGCTGGATAATCCTGAGCTGGAAAAAGCCATTGGCGCTTCTTTGGCTGATCAGTTACGAGAGGAACTGGAACTGGTAATGGGGGCTTCTCACGAATTTGATCGCGAATTGTTTTTAGCCGGCGAACTTACCCCGGTTTTCTTTGGAACTGCACTGGGCAACTTTGGTGTAGATCATATGCTGGATGGCCTGGTTGAATGGGCACCTGCGCCTTTAGGACGCGAGACAGAAGATGGTCCAGTTAAAGCCAGCGAGCCTAATTTCAGCGGTTTTGTGTTTAAAATTCAAGCTAATATGGATCCTAAGCATCGCGACAGAGTGGCCTTCTGCCGGATAGTGTCAGGCAGGTATGAAAAAGGCATGAAAATGCGCCATACCCGCATCGGCAAAGATGTACGCATTTCAGATGCAGTAACCTTTCTCGCTGGCGATCGCTCGTTGCTTGAAGAGGCTTACGCCGGCGATATAATAGGTTTGCATAATCATGGCACCATCAGAATAGGTGACACCTTCACTTCAGGCGATAATTTCCGCTTTACCGGCATTCCGAACTTCGCGCCGGAACTATTCAAGCGCATCCGTCTGCGCGATCCGCTTAAGCAGAAACAGTTGTTAAAAGGCTTGATCCAGCTTTCTGAAGAGGGCGCGGTGCAAGTTTTCAGACCCCTCGCCAACAATGATTTAATTGTGGGGGCTGTGGGCGTCCTGCAGTTCGACGTGGTCGTAGCAAGATTAAAAGCTGAATATAATGTTGATGCGTTGTATGAACATGTCAATGTCAGTACCGCGCGTTGGGTGTATGGTAAAGATGCGAAAAAGCTTGACGAATTTCGGCGAAAGGCCGAGCAGAATCTGGCATTGGATGGAGGCGACAACCTCACTTACATCGCACCGACAATGGTGAATTTGCAGTTGTCAAAGGAACGCTATCCAGACATCGAATTTAAAGAAACCCGCGAACATTAAGATAAAGAAAAATTATGAATATACATGCATTACTCGTGAGCCGGTTTACTGAAGCGTTACAGGAATTAGGTGTAGATGACGCGCCGGTTCCCGTTGCTCGCAGTGCACGCCCGGAGTTTGGCGAATATCAATTTAACGGTGCGATGGCGCTGGCAAAAAAGCTGCAGCAAAAGCCGCGTGATATCGCACAGAAAATTGTGGAACTTGTTAAGCTTAACGATGTTGCTGCTAAGCTGGAAATCGCCGGTCCTGGGTTCATTAACGTTCATTTGAACGACGAATGGCTGGCAAACCAATGTGAGCTTGCGGTGCACGATCCCCGCCTCGGCGTGGCCAAACAGCCTTCAGATACTGTGGTAGTCGATTATTCATCACCCAATTTGGCTAAAGAAATGCACGTGGGTCATTTACGGACCACTATCATTGGGGACGCCGTAGTAAAGGTGCTGGAATTTTTAGGACATAAGGTTGTTCGACAAAATCATATGGGCGACTGGGGTACCCAGTTCGGTATGTTGCTGGCGCATTTAAATGATAAATTGCAGAACAACCAGGTAGCCGAAACAGCATTATCAGATCTGGAAAACTTCTATCGGGAAGCCAAAGTTCGCTTCGATGAAGAAGAAGGTTTTGCTGATCGAGCGCGGGAATATGTGGTTAGGTTACAACGCAAAGATGCAGATTGCATGGCGTTGTGGCACAAATTTATTGATGTTTCTATCGCCCACAGCGAAGAAGTTTACCAAAAATTGAACGTCAGTCTGACTCGCGGCGATGTTATGGGCGAGTCTGCTTATAACGATGATTTGGCCAATGTAGTCGCAGAACTAAAAGCCAAAAAGATTGCTGTGGAAGATCAGGGCGCTCAGGTAGTGTTTATTCCCGAACTTGCTGATAAAGAAGGTAAGCCTGCCGTCTATATTATTCAAAAATCCGGTGGCGGTTATCTATATTCCACCACCGATTTAGCCGCGATGCGCTACAGAAGTCGAGAGTTAGAAGCCGATCGAACTCTGATTCTTACTGACGCCCGCCAGGCTTTACACTTTAAGCAAACCGAAATCGTAGGACGTAAAGCCGATTTTATGAAGCCGGAGCAAAGCTATGAGCATTGCCCGTTTGGAATGATGCTGGGAAGTGATGGGCGGCCGTTTAAAACACGTACGGGCGGTACCGTAAAACTGGTAGAGCTGCTTGATGAAGCAGTAGAACGTGCCGCCAAACTGATCACTGCTCGTGATACCGATTTGAGTCAGGACGAGCTTACCGATGTGGCTCGGAAAGTCGGAATCGGCGCCGTTAAATACGCCGATTTAAGTAAAAACCGCACTACAGATTACGTGTTTAACTGGGACACAATGCTGAGTTTTGAGGGTAACACTGCACCTTACTTGCAGTACGCTTACACACGGGTGAAGAGCATTTTTCGCAAAGCGGGCGTGACACTCGCCGATTTACCCGTAGATATTCAGCTTAAACAGCCCCAGGAGCATGCGCTTGCCGTATTGTTACTGCAATTTGAAGAAATGATTGGTGTAGTTGCGCGAGATGCTACTCCCCATATACTTTGTACCTATCTTTACGATGTGGCGAGTGCGTTTATGTCTTTCTACGAATCGTGCCCGATCCTTAAAGCAGAGGTTGATCCGGCAGTGAAAAATAGCCGTTTAGCTTTAGCTGCACTGGTGGCTAGTACTCTTGAGCAAGGATTAAATTTGCTGGGTATTGAGACGCTGGAAAAAATGTAGGCGGTTTTTTATTGAAAACTATGCCACAGTGAAAGAGGTAATATGCCTCCGCTGTTTGTTTTGCAATTAACGTAAAGGGAAGTTTAACTATGACCAAGATTCTCGCTTTTTCCGGCAGCGCCCGTAAGCAGTCATTCAACCAGGCTGTTGTGGAAATGGCAGCGGAAGGCGCCCGAGAAGCAGGCGCTGACGTAACGGTTGTCAATCTTGCTGATTATGCCATGCCGATGTATCACCAGGATGAAGAAACTGAGTTTGGTATTCCTGAAAAGGCGCAAGCTTTTAAAGAATTGCTGATTGCAGCGGATGGCTTTCTTATTGCGTCACCTGAATACAACAGTAGCTATCCGGCATTACTGAAAAACGCTATTGACTGGGCATCGCGCAAGACGAACGACGAAGCCGTGCTTGCGGCTTATCGCGGTAAAGTCGCAGGTATTATGGCGGCCTCCAGCGGTGGTTTGGGAGGAATGCGCGTGTTGGTGGTGCTGCGAATGCTGCTGGAAAACCTGGGAACCCTAGTGATACCAAACCAGAAGGCCATCGCTAAGGTAAATACGCTGCTCGATAGCTCTGGCAGAGTTGTTGACGAAAAAACCGTTCAGCAACTGAAAGCGTTAGGCGCAGAAACCGTAGAGTTGGCGCGCAAAATTAACGCCGATTAAGTTATTCCTTATTCCTTTATATTTCGCGCCGGAGATCAAATTCTTGGTCCTCCGGCTATCAAAATTACCCCCAATTCGTTATTATTCGCGGTCTTAACTCGAATATGATTATTGCAGACTATGTTTGAAGTAAATCCTGTACACCACACCATTAGCGATATCCGGGCACGAACGGAAGCGCTTAGGGGGTATCTTTGACTTTGATGCCAAGTCAGAAAGATTAGAAGAAGTAAATCGTGAATTAGAAAGTGCGGAGGTTTGGAGCAATCCTGAACGCGCTCAAGCGCTGGGTAAGGAAAAGGTTGCACTTGAACAGGTGGTAGAGACCATCGAAAACCTTAACCAGGGCACTGAGGACGTAGAAGGGCTGCTGGAACTTGCCGTTGAGGCCGAAGACGAAGAGACCTTTGAAGAAGTCAAAGGCGAACTGAAGGGGCTGCTTGAGCAACTTGAGAATCTGGAGTTTCGGCGCATGTTTTCCGGCCCCAATGACGGCTGTGACTGCTACTTGGATATTCAGTCAGGCTCTGGCGGTACAGAAGCGCAGGATTGGGCAAATATGCTGCTACGCATGTATTTGCGCTGGGGCGAAGCCCATGGTTTCAAAACTGAACTTATTGAAGTATCAGACGGTGACGTGGCGGGTATAAAAAGTGCGACTATTCGTTTTGAGGGCGAATATGCGTTTGGCTGGTTACGTACGGAAACTGGCGTGCACCGGCTAGTGCGTAAATCTCCCTTTGATTCCGGCAACCGCCGCCATACCTCTTTTTCATCGGCATTTGTTTATCCTGAAATTGACGATGACATTGAGATTGAAATCAATCCATCTGATTTAAGGATCGACACCTATCGTGCCTCAGGCGCTGGTGGACAGCATGTTAACCGAACCGATTCGGCGGTGCGAATTACCCATGAACCCACGGGTATTGTTGTGCAGTGTCAGAATGACCGTTCGCAACATAAAAATAAAGATCAGGCCATGAAGCAATTGAAAGCAAAACTCTACGAGTTCGAGCTTCAGAAGCAGAATGCTGAAAAACAAGTGATGGAAGACAATAAATCCGATATTGGCTGGGGTAGTCAGATTCGTTCCTACGTACTGGATGACTCCCGTATAAAAGATTTACGTACCGGAGTGGAAACCCGCAATACGCAATCCGTGCTTGACGGAGATTTAGATAAATTCATTGAAGCCAGCCTTAAATCAGGGCTGTAATCAACTAACAAGTGAACAGGCTATGACCGACCAACAACTCGACGAAAACAAATTAATAGCCGAGCGCCGGGCAAAATTGCGCGCCATTCGGGAAAACTGCCGCGCAAACGGGTTTCCGAATGCCTTTCGCCGCGAAAACTATGCTGAAGAATTGCAGAATAAGTTCGGTGAGCAGGAAAAGGAAGCGCTGGCTGAGCAGGGGAATAAGGTTAGCATTGCCGGTCGAATTATGGCGAAACGAGGGCCATTCCTGTTGCTGCAGGATATGACTGGTCGTATTCAGTCATATGCGTCAAAAGAGACACAAAAAGATATTAAAGCGCGCTACGGCAGCTTGGATATCGGCGACATTATTGGTGTGTCAGGCGTTTTGCATAAGTCGGGCAAAGGCGATTTGTATGTGGACATGGAAAACTACGAGCTGCTAACCAAAGCGCTGCGTCCGCTGCCGGAAAAATTCCATGGCTTAAGCGATCAGGAAACCAAGTATCGCCAGCGTTACGTTGATTTGATCACCAGTGAAAAAACTCGCGAGACCTTTAAAATTCGTAGTGCGATTATAAACGGTATCCGCAATTACTTGACGACGCGGGATTATATTGAAGTAGAAACTCCCATGCTTCAAGTCATTCCCGGTGGTGCAACAGCAAAGCCTTTCGTTACGCATCATAATGCCATGGATATTGACATGTATCTGCGTATCGCTCCTGAATTGTACTTGAAGCGCCTGGTGGTTGGCGGCTTTGAGCGAGTGTTCGAAATTAACCGTAATTTCAGAAATGAAGGCCTTTCAACTCGCCACAATCCAGAATTTACCATGCTTGAATTCTATCAGGCTTACGCAGATTTTAACGATTTGATGAACCTGACCGAAGATATGTTACGCACATTGGCGAAAGATATCCTGGGAACGACGGACCTGGTTAATACTGTTCGTGATACTGAAGGTAATGTGCTGGAAGAAAAGCATTATGACTTCGGCAAGCCATTTGATCGCTTAAGTATGGGCGAGGCGATATTAAAATATTGGCCTGAAGCGAATGAAGCGGCTATCCGCGACCCGGAAGCGCATCTTGATGAGCTCAAGGCCATGGCTAAACAGCTACACATAAAAGAGCCTGAAGTGGATGGCATTTGGGGGGCCGGTAAATATCTTTGTGAAATTTTTGAAGCCACGGCCGAAGAGCAGTTAGAGCAACCCACCTTTATTACTGAATACCCTTGGGAAGTGTCACCTTTAGCGCGCAGAAATGATGAAAATTCGTTTATTACTGATCGCTTTGAATTCTTTGTCGGTGGTCGAGAGTTGGCGAACGGATTTAGCGAACTAAACGATCCAGAAGATCAAGCGGAACGTTTCAGCAAACAGGTAGAAGAAAAAGACGCCGGCGACGACGAAGCCATGCATTTTGACGAAGATTACATTCGTGCTCTTGAATTTGGTTTACCGCCAACGGCAGGTGAAGGAATTGGGATTGATCGGTTAACTATGTTGTTTACCGATAGCCCTACCATTAAAGATGTAATCTTGTTTCCTCATATGAAACCACAATCACAGGACTAGTAGGAAAAATCAATAGCGCCTAGGTCAGCACGCCTTTGCTAGCCTGGAGTGCACAAACTTTTTCGTATAAAAAGGAGTTGGTGGAAACATCAATTCCTTTTTTTTTGGCAGTACGTATGACATAGCCATTGATGGCATCAATTTCTGTTGCTCGTTGATGGGCGATATCCTGATGCATGCTTGAGTAGTTGGCTGCGCTGGCGTGGATCACCTCATAAACCCGCTCTCGTAAAGCATCCTTACTAATGTCGTATCCTTCGCTACGCATTACGCGAAATATTTCAGTTATTACGCTGGCAATGCAGGATGTGTACTCCGGCTTAGCCAGCTCTCCATTGGGAATATTATGAATAGCGGTTAGCGGATTAATCACCGCGTTGACAGTCAGTTTGATCCACAGCGCAGATAGCATGTCTTCCCGCCAATTGATGGGGGCAAAACAAGCACTAAATACTCGAACTATTTGGTGCGCTAAATCTTCCGACCGCGTGGTGTCAGGGGCGGGTCCGATGTCGGTACGTCCACTCCCGGTGTGTTGAACGCAGTTCGATGACACGCGCAACGCTGCGTGACTTGTAGTGGCGAGGAAAAGCGGATTTTGTGGCAAATACTGACGTACGGCTTCATAGCCGCCCATGCCATTGTGAAGAAGTAAAACTGGCGTTGAGGGGAGCAGGCGATGTTGCCATGCTCGGGCGGCATCAGCAAGTTGATAAGCTTTTAGCGGTAAAACCAGAATGTCTTTTTCGGTAAGAGTTTGTGGCTCAGGAGCGTTGTGCTTCAGTCGTACTGTTTCCCTGTTTTGCTTTATGACTTCCAATGTCCGCGAAGTATTCTTTCTTGGCATTAAGCTGTAAGGTATTGCCGCCTGCTCAGCACCCGCCCCAAGTAAAGAGCCTATAGCGCCTGAGCCCACAATGCGCAAAGCGAGTTCAGTCATCTGTGTTGTCTTTCGGCTTATCAGACATGTTGGAAGGCAGTTGATATCGCGGCCAGGGCAGCTTGGCAGGAGAATCTAGTTCGCTAAGCCATTTTGCAAAAGCGGAATGAGTAAAAGATTGCCCATATTGAGGGGAGGCAAACAACTGAAATTCCTCCGCCTGATAAATAAACTGTAGCCCCCAGGCATGAAGATAGGTGCGATCAGCCGGTGTACCACCGTATAACTCATCACCTACAATCGGACTGCCCACGCTTTTCATAGCCACGCGAATTTGATGCGTTTTCCCAGTTAAAGGCTTTACTATCGCCACGCGCTCGCCACTGGAAAGCGTACTGCTGAAAAACTGGGTAACAGCAGGATTATCTTTGCTTTTTAGTAAAACATGTTGGCCTCGACGGCGGTTTTTCATATCGCCGGCAATTGTGCCTTGCTTCTTATTGGGTTTTTTGCTGAGCTGAGCGATATAAAATTTCTGAATGAGACGGTTGGCAAAAAGATCGCCAATTATCGCGGCAGCTTGAGCGTTTCGAGCCAGAAGTAAACAACCAGAAGTGACAGTGTCAAGGCGATGACATAAATGCATACCTTGCAAATTAAGCTGACGCTGCAACACGGCAAGGATCCCATTTTCAGGGTCGTGCATCGCTATGCCAGAAGGCTTGTTTATAACGATGAAATCCTTATGGGTATGTACTACGGGTATTGGATTCATTAATTATTCTTGTAAAAGCGCGATTGCGGTTTGGTAGTCGAATTCATTCACCGCATCTTTGACGGCCTGCCGCTTATCGCTATCGTTGATGCTCGCTGCCAGCCAATCTGTAAGCTGCTGCTGTGAAACAAACTGCCCTCGCTTTAAGGCCTCCATCAGCGCTATTCTGGCGTCTGGATCAAAGGCTACTTTTTCCGGAGGCGGGGCAGCGGCGGGAATATCGGCAGACAGTTTATTAATAACAGTGAAAGTTTGCTGTAAGACTGCGAGAAAGTTATTGTATGGAGCCGAAACGCTGTTGTTTTCGAGGGCATTTTCCAGTTCAAGACAACAGTTGTGTAAGGAAGTGCAGCCCATATTGCCCGATACGCCTTTAAGGGTATGGATATATCTTCGGGCCTGCTGCCAATCCTGTTGGGTAAAACAAGCTTCCAATTTTGCTGGGGTCTGTTCATACTCTCTGGCGAACTTTTGCAGCAAGGTGAGTAGCAAGCTTTTGTTACCCCCTAGCTGTGAAAGCCCAAAATCGAGATCGACTAATGTCTCCGGCGCTTGCATAAATACTCCCTTCTCATATCGAAATAAGTGTAAATCATAGGGAAATAAATTGATATAAAGAGGTCTAACGTTAATTGCCAATTCTGAATAGGCTCGCAGCAGAAGCGATCTGGCTGTATGCTGAATGGCTATAATATAATTATCTCAGTTCAAACTGACTGTTTGACAACAGTAATGATTCCCCTGAATGGGTGAGTGTATCTCGTTAAAAAGGATGAAAGATGTCAGTAAACCTGGCTATTAGAGCAATAGTATTTCTCGCAGCGATAAGCCTGTTTTCCGGTTGTCAGCAAACCTCAAACCAGAAAGCGTCAGAAGATAATCCCTCCGCGGCAGATGTCTATATCCCCTTTGAGCGTTATACGCTTGATAACGGCCTCACCGTTGTTTTGCATGAAGATCATTCAGATCCTCTTGTACATGTGGACATCACTTATCATGTGGGATCCGCGCGTGAGGAAGTCGGTAAATCAGGCTTTGCACACTTTTTTGAACATATGATGTTTCAGGGGTCGCAAAACGTTGCGGACGAGCAGCATTTTAAAATTGTCACGCAGGCTGGTGGCAGTATGAACGGCTCTACTAACACCGACAGAACAAACTATTATGAATCCGTTCCGGCCAATCAGCTTGAAAAAGTGCTTTGGCTGGAAGCAGACAGAATGGGCTTTTTGCTGGACGCCGTCGATCAGAAAAAGTTCGAGAATCAGCGCGAAACAGTGAAAAACGAAAGGGCACAGCGGGTCGATAATCAGCCCTACGGGTTACGTTTTGAGAAAACTGGCGAGGCGCTTTATCCGCCCGGCCATCCCTATTCCTGGTCAACAATCGGTTATGTAGAAGACTTAGATCGGGTAAATGTAGAAGATCTTAAAGCGTTTTTTGAGCGCTGGTACGGCCCTAATAACGCAGTGCTTACCATTGGCGGCGATATCGATATCGCACAAACAAAACAGTGGGTTGAAAAGTATTTCGGCAGTATTCCCGCAGGTCCCGATGTCGATGAACCGAATCCACAGCCTGTGAGCCTGGACAACGATCGCTACGTGACACTGGAAGATAAGGTGCATCTGCCGCTGTTGCAAATCACCTTTCCCACGGTGTATGCACGTCATCCTGATGAAGCGCCGCTGGATGTTCTCTCTGATATTTTAGGCGGTGGAAAAACCTCACTGTTTTATAAAAACCTAGTGAAGGGGGGCGATGCGGTGCAAGCAGTGGTGTCGCATCCGTGTCGGGAGCTGGCATGTGAATTCCAGCTCCTGGCTCTTGCTAATCCGGCAAAAGTGAAAAATCTTGCTGAACTTGATAACGCCATTAACGCCACGCTAAAAGAATTTGAAACACGGGGTGTGTTACCTGATGATTTAGCGCGCACTAAAGCCGGAATTGAAGCATCCACAGTATTCGGGTTGCAAAGCGTCTCCGGTAAAGTGTCTACTTTGGCGTCTGGGCAGACATTTGAAAACCAACCGGATCTGGTAGCGGAAGATATTCGTCGTTACAACGCCGTCACGGCTGAAGATGTCATGCGCGTTTATGAAAAATACATTAAGAATGGTCACGCGGTTGTTCTAAGCGTGGTGCCAGAAGGTCATAGCGAACTCGCGGTGAAGCCCCAGAATTTTGCCTTACCGGAGCGCAATATTCCATCGCATACGGAAACACCTGCTGAAAAAGTCGAAACTGCCGCGGTTAAAGATAATTTCGATCGCTCAATGGTGCCTAAAGCCGGGCCCACTCCTATTGTAGAGGTGCCCGCGCATTGGGAGACAGAGATTCAACCTGGTATTGAAGTGCTGGGTGTGACCAGCGATGAAACCCCCACTGTAACACTAACCTTAAGTATGGAAGGCGGTGTGTTACTTGATGATAAAGCGAAAGCTGGTACCGCTTATCTAACATCTATGATGATGAATGAATCGACAAAGAATTACACCAATGAAGAAATGGCTAACGCACTGGCTAAATTGGGAAGCGCCGTTCATTTTAATGCTGCAGGACGCTATTCTCAGGTATACGTCTCCACACTAACCAAACATCTTGATGAGACGCTGGCGTTGCTGGAAGAAAAGCTTTATCGGCCGGCTTTTTCTGCCGAAGATTTTGCACGGCTTAAAGAGCGGGTGCTACAAAGTATGCAGCAACAATTGAACAATCCGTCTTTTTTAGCTCGTCGCGCCAGAGATGAGGTGTTATTTGGGGAGCAAAACCGGGTAAGTTTGCCGGATGAAGGCACGATGGAGACTCTCGCAAATATTTCCCTTGAAGACGTAAAAACGTTTTACAAGAAGTATTACTCACCAGCGAAAGCCAGCATCGTTGTAGTGAGTAATTTATCGCAGGAAAAAATCGCGAAATCACTGGATTTCCTGAGCCTTTGGAAAGGGAGCGATTATTCGATTGATGAATATGCACCCTTCCCGGAATACGACAATAAAAATATCTTTTTTGTTAATCATCCCGGGGCGGTGCAGTCAGTGGTTTATATTGTCGAACGCGGACTCAAATTTGATGCTACCGGCGACTATTTTAAATCCCGATTGATGAACTTTCCTCTGGGTGGGGCTTTCAACAGCCGCATCAATCTTAATCTGCGGGAAGACAAAGGCATTACCTATGGCGCTTCCACTGCATTTATGGGAGGCAAAACGATAGGGTGGTTTGAAGCCAATGCCGATATAACTGCGAAGAATACTGCAGAGGGAATCTCTGAAATTCTGCGGGAAATAGAAAGCTTTCGTAAGGAAGGAATGACTCAGGAAGAGCTGGAATTTATGCGCAGCGCGTTTACTTTAAGTGATGCGCTTGAATATGAAACGCCCACCAGTAAAATCAGTTTTCTGCGCCAGTTGCTATCTTATCAATTACCTGATGATTATCGCGCCCAGCAGATGAAAATTATTAATCACATTACCACTGATGAGCTGGATGCGTTAGCGCAGCATCAATTGGATACAGACAAAATGCAGATTATTGTAGTGGGTGATAAAGCCACGGTTTTTGAACAACTTCAAGGCCTGGATATAGGTATCACTGAGCTGTCGCTGGAAGCGGAAGCTGCAACACCCAAGAATTAAATTATGTGTAAATCAATACTAGATTTACATGACAATATTGAATTTGAATGGCATCCCCCCATTAAAGCGGGAATGCCTACCATTATGGATAATTGATTTGACCTCTACTGAACTGTCTTTCAGCCAACGTGTGGCTGCGTTAGATACTCCCGAATTTTTGCAGACCCTGACTCAGATTAAGCGGGGCGTGGAGCGGGAAGGTCTTCGTATCCAATCTAACGGTAAGTTGGCGACCACCCCACATTCACCAGCTTTGGGTGCTGCGTTGACCCACGAAAGCATTACTACCGACTATTCCGAAGTCTTGCTGGAGTTTATTACCCCGCCAGAGACCGACGCCAATGTCACCATTGAGCAGCTTCAAGATATTCATAAATTCGTAATGAGCCATATTGACGGCGAAAAATTATGGCCGATGAGTATGCCTTGCTTTATTGATGATGAAAATGACATCCCGGTCGCTTACTTTGGTGAATCTAACGTCGGGAAGATGAAACGCATTTATCGTCTTGGTCTTAAAAACCGCTACGGCAGCATGATGCAGGCTATTGCTGGCGTACACTATAATTTCTCATTTCCTTTAGACTTTTGGCAGCAGTGGGACGCTCTGCATGGAAGCCCTCATAATCAGGATCAGATATCGGCAGACTATTTAGCACTAGTACGCAATTACCGCCGCCTATGTTGGTTGATTCCCTATCTTTACGGTGCATCGCCGGCTTTATGCAGCTCGTTTTTAAAAGGTAAAACCCATAAGCTACCTTTTAAAAAGGTGGGGAAAGGCACCTACTATCTGCCATATGCAACGTCGTTGCGCATGAGCGATTTGGGGTATACCAATGCAGAACAGTCTGCACTGCATATTTGCTACAACCAGTTAGATAACTATGTGAATTTATTGCGCACGGCAATGAATACTGAATCATCCACCTATAAAAAGTTTTCAGCAGGCAAAGATGGCAACTATCAGCAGTTAAGCCCTAACATTTTACAGATTGAAAACGAACTTTATTCTCCCATTCGTCCTAAGCAACCTACTGCGTCGATGGAAAAACCTACCGACGCGCTGGTAAGGCGCGGAGTGAGCTATATCGAAGTTCGCGCCCTTGATGTAAACCCGTTTACCCCGGTGGGCATCAGCCGCGATCAAATGGATTTTCTGGATGTGTTTCTACTGACATGTTTGCTCATCCCCAGTAAAACGCTGGATGCTGAGCAACTAATGGAAGCAAACGAAAACCTTACCTCTATTGTTCTGGAAGGGAGAAAGCCTCATCTTCAACTTAAAAAAGATGGGCAGCCAATAGCGATGCATACGTGGACAGAGCGCTTGTTCGACGAACTCGCTCAAGCCGCCAAACTGCTGGATAAAGCGCATGCGTCCTCTCGCTATTCTGCAGCAGTAACCCGGGAGTGGGCTAAAATTAAAGATCCTGAATTAACGCCGTCTGGTCAAATACTTTCTGCCTTAAGAAAAGACAACGCAGACAATAGCGCCTTTGGATTGTTGTTGGCGAAAGAATACACTGACGCATTTGCGAATTTTCCGTATACTCACCAATCCGCTGAAGACTTCGAGACAATGGCAAAAGCGTCTCTGGAGGCGCAGCGCACCATTGAAGCCAATGATGATAAAGATTTTGATACCTTTATCCGGGCGTACTATAACGAACCGCCGGCAAAAAAAATGCCTGACTAGGTCAGGCATCAAAAAGGTTCCAGGGAAACACACATTTTACTAGAACACTTATTTGGACACCCGATGTTAAAAAAGTTCAAACAAGTCTGCATTTTTTTTTCTGGATGTTTGGTATTGCTACCTGTACTGCTTGTAGGATGCGCGACAATGCCACCTACAGATAGCAGCAACATCTGTAAAATTTTTTACGAAAAAGACAGTTGGTATGATGCGGCGGCAGATGCCAGGGATAGATGGGGCGTACCTATACACGTACCCATGGCGATGATGTATCAGGAAAGTTCGTTCAGGCATGATGCCTTACCTCCCAGAGATTATGTCTTTTTTGGGCTTATTCCCTGGGGGCGAGTCAGTTCAGCCTATGGTTATTCTCAGGCGAAAACCCCCACATGGGCGGACTATGTACGAGAAACCGGTAATAGTTGGGCCGATCGAGATGACTTTGAAGATGCCATGGATTTTATGGGCTGGTTTATTTATAAAACCCATTCCATAAACGGTGTGTCAAAATGGGATGCTTACGCCCAGTATCTTAATTATCACGAAGGGTGGGGCGGATATCGTCGTAAAACCTATAATCAGAAGGCTTGGCTGAAGAAAGTGGCGCGGATAGTAAAATCCCGTTCCCTTCGTTATGCGACTCAGCTTAAAACCTGTGAAGAAGACCTGCAGAAAAACTGGTTCATGAAGCTGTTTTCCTGAATTTATTTTCTATTCCTCCATCTCCCTGTGGGCGCGGCCAGCAAGGCGCGGCCGGGAAAGCGCGGCCAGCATGGCGTGGCTCTTTCAGCTTTTTAAGTTGCGCCAATTGCTTTCGATTTAGCCGCACTACACCTTCATGAAATTGGCTTGTCAAAAGTTGAAAAAGTCTCGCACTGCGTAAGCACACATTAATGAGTATTATTCACCGTGCTTGTGTCACCGACGCACGCATTGGCGTGTCCGCCTGTGTGAGCGTTTGTTGGTTTGGAAAATCGGGGGGTGAGTCTGCCAGACGAAGAAAGGGTGGGCAGATGCACCACACATCTGCCCACAATCGACGTTAAGCCAAGACCGTTAATACCCAACGTCGAACAGGCATTTTCAGAATAGTGCAAATGATAATGATTAGCAATATCGTTTTATTAAATTTATTAAAATATCTATGAAAAGTTGTTGTGTTATCTCAGGGCAGGTTTCGAGCTACGCCAATTGCGCGATTTACCGCCACTAAACCTTCACGAAATTGGTTTGTTAAACGTTGAAGAATTCTCGCGCGGAGGGAGCACACATCATTGCGGATTAGTATCACTAAATATTGATATAGATCACATCGGGTATCAAAAGGATTAGGCACAATATGCTTAATAACTGATTTAGGAACGACTATGATGCTGAAAATGCTAACCGATCCCGTGGTGTGGGGCCCTTTACTAGGTATTCTGATGATAATCGTGATGATGCTTTACTACACTTACCTGTTTATGCACAACATGGCGAAAGAGGAAAAAAGCAGCAAGTCTACTCACGATAACGAGGATCAGAGGTTTCTATCATGACTAACAAAGCGCCCTGTCCGCCGTACTCTAGAGGTGCCTGGTGAAATGCTTTCACGTGCGGGTGCTGAATAAGATAGTGGGGAAGGGCGCGCTTTAAAATGCCCTGGCCAATGCCATGAACAATGCCCACACATTCTATTAATTCTTTACGCGCTGCGTGAATAAGTGCTGCAAGTTCAAGTTTGGCACTTTCTTTTGTTAAACCATGCAGGTCTAATATCAGCTCTGGATAATAATCGCCCCGACGCAACTGTTTAAGTACATGAGTGGAGACATCTTCGCGACAATATCTTACAGGGCCTTCAGAAGGCATATTGGCTTCGTATATATCAGAAAATGCAAAACTGGCTGCAACCTGACGAGACTGACTTCTGCCTTTCTGCTGAACATTAGCTTTGGCGCGTA
Organism: Alteromonas pelagimontana; assembly: GCF_002499975.2. Taxonomy (NCBI): domain Bacteria; kingdom Pseudomonadati; phylum Pseudomonadota; class Gammaproteobacteria; order Alteromonadales; family Alteromonadaceae; genus Alteromonas; species Alteromonas pelagimontana. Next base: position 749,594 of record NZ_CP052766.1, on the reverse strand, counting down.
ACTTGATTTTTTTATCGTGGGTAACTTTATCTTGTGCAATGGGCGCGATACCAGACACTGCCTCACGAAAAAGTGAAAGATCGTCATTCATTTTGCTTTTCCGGTCTTTTTGCCCTGTCAAAACCTTTCCTCCTACTGCTCTACGGCATCGATAAAACCTGCAATCGCTAAGCAATGACAAAATCTACTAACGCAAGCGCTAAATAAACCATGGGCGAGCGTGGTAACTTTGGGTATGATACCAGCTTTACTCATAGCGATGTACCTAAGACCCTATGACGGATAAGATTTACCTTGAAGAAGCCATCGATGACCTACACTCCGTACTGGATATGGTGCGTTGGTCGGTCAGCCGTTTTAATGATGCCAATCTCTACTTTGGTCACGGCACCGATAACCCCTGGGATGAAGCCGTCACTTTGGTGATGTATGCGCTGCACTTGCCGCAAAACCTGACACAACAAACCGGCGATGGTTTATTTAGCGCCAGGCTTACCCGCAGTGAACGTGAGAAAGTGGCTGAGCTGGTTTTAAAGCGCGTGCAGACGAAACTGCCGCTGCCTTATATTACCCACGAATCCTGGTTTTGTGATCTGCCTTTTTATGTGGACGAACGGGTGCTGATCCCGCGATCACCGTTTGCTGAACTTATAAAAGCGCGGTTTGCGAACTATCTTGATACAGCGCCAAAACACATTTTAGACATGTGCACTGGCGGAGGCTGTATTGCTATTGCGTTGGCTTATGCGTTTGAAGAAGCTCACGTTGATGCCGTCGATATCAGTCAGGATGCGCTGGAAGTGGCAGATCTGAACATTCAGGAACACCAACTGGCCGACAGAGTCTATCCGATACACTCGGATTTATTTACGAATCTGCAAGGCCAACGTTACAACCTGATTGTTTCAAATCCACCTTATGTTGACGCTGAAGACATGGCAGATTTACCCGATGAATATCATCATGAGCCGGAGCTGGCGCTTGCTGCCGGCAACGATGGTCTGGATCTGGTCGCGATTATGCTTAAGCAGGCACTTGATTATTTAACAGATGATGGCTGGTTGTTTATAGAAGTCGGAAACAGTGAAGTGCATATGGCCAGCCGTTTTCCTGGTTTGGCTGTAGAATGGGTTGTGCTGGAGCATGGCGGGCACGGTATCTTTGCTGTGTCGAAAAGCGTTCTTCAAAATTATTGGAATACAAGGAATTAACAATCTCTATGGCAGGCAATAGCTTCGGAAAGTTTTTTACGGTCACTACGTTTGGAGAAAGTCACGGTATCGCAATTGGCGGCATCGTTGATGGCTGTCCTCCAGGGTTAGAAATATCGGAATCTGATCTACAAACTGATTTAGACAGGCGCAAGCCGGGCACTTCCCGTTACACCACAGCCCGCCGTGAAGATGATGAAGTGCAGATATTGTCCGGCGTATTTGAAGGGAAAACCACCGGGACCAGCATAGGCTTGTTAATAAAAAATAATGATCAGCGCAGTGGTGACTATTCCAATATCGCTGACCGCTTTCGTCCCGGACACGCAGATTACACTTACCAACAAAAATACGGTGCCCGGGACTACCGCGGAGGCGGTCGCTCGTCCGCCCGCGAAACCGCCGTAAGAGTTGCAGCGGGTGGTATCGCAAAGAAATTTTTAAAAGCGGAATACGGCATTGAAATACACGGCTACTTATCCCAGCTGGGGCCGATAAAAGTAGACACCGTAGATACGAATGTCATCAACACCAATCCATTTTTTTGTCCTGACGAAAGCAAGCTGGAAGCGCTGGATGCGTACATGCGAGACTTAAAAAAATCCGGTGATTCCATTGGCGCAAAAGTGTCGGTAGTAGCGAAAGGAATGCCGGTAGGATTAGGTGAGCCTGTCTTTGATCGTCTGGACGCTGATATTGCAAGCGCGATGATGGGAATCAACGCCGTGAAAGGAGTAGAGATTGGCGATGGTTTTGACGTGGTTGAACAAAAGGGCAGTGAACATCGCGATACCTTGACGCCACAGGGATTTACTTCTAATCATGCCGGCGGCGTGCTTGGCGGTATTTCCAGCGGCCAGGATGTTGTCGTGCATATGGCATTAAAGCCCACTTCCAGTATTTCCATTCCTGGGCAAACCATTGATATCAGCGGGAACGCCATCGATATTGTGACAAAAGGGCGACACGACCCTTGTGTCGGCATTCGCGCGGTGCCCATTGCTGAAGCCATGCTTGCTATTGTGCTAATGGATCATTGCCTTCGCCACCGGGCACAGAACGGGCATGTACAAAGCAAAACTCCAATTATCCCCGGCAGCGTGTAGTTGTAAATTTGAATTTACTATCCTGGCGAAGCGTATGCCATGAAGAATAACTCTCGCACCAATATTGTCTTACTCGCCCTTACTTATTGGCTCTACTTCGGCCAGTTGGGCGTGCTGGTGCCGTATCTGGGGATTTTCCTTGATGGCAGGGGCTTTAGCTCAGCCGATATAGGCAAGTTGTTTGCTATCATCACGCTTGCAAGAATTATTGGCCCGTCGCTGTGGGCGAGTATTGCCGATAAGACAGGCCAGGCGTTGCTGGTGCTGCGTCTTGGATGCTTTCTTACGGTGGTAAGTTTTGCCACCGTCTTTCTTTTTGATGGCTTCTGGGGACTTACCCTTTCTTTTGGACTTATGATGATGTTCTGGACTGCAGTTTTGCCGCAGCTGGAAGTCATTACCATGCAATCGGTGACCAAAACAGCAGTAAGTTATGGGCAGGTAAGGCTGTGGGGAAGTATCGGTTTTATTGTGCTGACAGTAGGCGTTGGCAAAGCGCTGGATAGCTATTCCACGGATACGCCGGTGTATGTCAGCATGGGAATTCTAACAGCGCTATTTGTTAGTAGCTTGCTCATTGTACATCCCGGCGCCACCAAGCCTGCGACAGATCAATCTGATAACTTTGGGCAACTGGCGCGCCACAAAACCTTTCTCATTTTTTTGCTATCCGCATCTTTACTGCAGTTCAGCTTTGGCGCGTATTATGGATTTTTCGCCTTGTATATGCGTGATCTACATTATTCAGGTCAGCAGACAGGCTTGTTAATCGCGTTGGGCGTGTTGGCAGAGATCGGCATTTTTCTTCTTGCCCGCCGTCTCATTGCCCGCTGTGGCGTGTGGTGGTTACTGTTTGTCTGCATGACTCTGACAGCCTGTCGATGGGCGATATTGGCTGGGTGGGCAGAATACGGCATTGCCGTCATTGTTAGTCAGCTGATTCACGCATTAAGTTTTGGCCTCACCCACGCCACATCAGTACATTTTATCTATCACTTTTTTCCAGCACAATTCCACAGCCGAGCGCAAGCGCTTTACATCAGTATTGCCTTTGGTCTTGGTGGCGCATCGGGTAATTACATAGCTGGGCAACTTTGGCATCAGGGCACCAATGCTATTCAAACATTTATGGTGGCTGCTATTTCTGCATTGGCGGGCGCGCTTGTACTCTTTTTGATAAACAGAAAGAAAATGGATTTATCGTTTACGCAGTAGGCTTGAATTCATTGCTATACTGACAGATATACCTGTAAAACCTCAGGCCCTTGGCATGACAGAGTCAGATGAAATCATAGGAAGCTATCCCCACGCCCAGTTCGTCGTACGTCGGGATAATCGAGTGATTATTACTTACGGGAAGGGCATATGGAACCAGGGCATGAACGAAAAATTTACCGGCGCAATCAAAAAATTAGTAGCCAGTTTTGACGGTAATCCGTGGGGGTTGCTATGTTGTTTGAATGACTGGCAACTTTCCACTCATGACTCCGTGCCGGTTATTCAAATGTTTGGGGGCTGGGCTTTGTCGAATAATCTAAGGCAATCCGCGCTGATATATCAGGAAAATTGCCTGAAAAAATATCAGTTGCAACAGATGGTTCCCAGCGATTCCTCCGACTATAAAACGCGTTATTTTGCAAAGGAAGTCGAAGCGTTCGAATGGTTTAAAGATTGCGGATTTCCTGTGAGAGACGCCCGCTGTAAGGTAGCATAGTGTTTAATAACGGTGCCAATTTGTGAAATATCTACGTATTTTTTTTCTACTCTTATGCTCTAGCGGCTACGCCTATGGGCAAGTTAGCAACAGTAACTTATGGCTGTTTTCGTTGACTTATAACGACGAAAACGTTGCAGTCAAACAGGCGCAAAAACTTACTGATACTGATTCCTATACCAATCAACCGCATTTTCTCCCCGGTGACATCAGGTTATATTATACCCAGTCATTTCCAGTGGGAGCGAGTGAGCAAACCGATATTTTATTGTACGATCCGGTCCATCGCTATCATCTACCAGTAACCCACACTGCCGAATCAGAATATTCCCCCACGCCCATGCCTGCGCAACAAGCGGGTTTTTCTGTTATTCGAGTTGCAGAAGATAACAAGCAATGGTTATGGCAGTACAGCGAAGAGGGAGAAAGTGTTGGTAAAATTTTTGCTGTGGAGCCCGTGGGGTATCACGTTTGGATAGACAACAATGACGCGCTGGCATTTATTTTAGGTGAGCCGAATATTCTGATGCGGTTGCGTAACGATAGCAAGAGCCAGGTTGTGGACGAAGATATTGGTCCCAGCCTATGGGCTATCCCCGGAACTGCGCTATTTAGTTATACCAAGAATCCGGCTCCGGATACGCAACCATGGACGCTCATGGCTTATGATCCGAAACTGGATTCAACCACTGTACTCGTTACGCTGCCTCGCGACGCCTATTACGTCGCCTGGACACATAAGGGGCAGGCGTTGACTGCGGTGGGAAGTCAGTTACTTGTATGGGATTTTACCGAACCCGTTCAGGACAGGCGGCCGCAATTAGGTGACGCTGTGGAAGCACAACAAGGAAATCTCCCGTCTAAAGCTGAAACGGGTCCTAATGCTGTTGCCTCCGAATGGCAACCGTGGCTCAATATTGCCGAGTACTGCCCGAAAGGGGCCACAAGAACGGCTATGTCAGCAGACAATGGTGACTATCTGGCCGTGGTGTGTGCAGAATGACCATGAAACGGTAGCCGCCATAAATGGTGTTCTTTTAGAGGGGTCATAATCCGTCAACGGACCTTCGCTAAGCTGCTGGCGCTGGGCGGCGGCACTGGCTAATCACTCGCACATCATCATCGATTTGTTGCTCTAGCGTCACATCAAACTTCCATAGCTGATGCAGGTGTCGCATCACCTCGTCAGATGATTCCGCCAGCGGAATTCCCTGCTGGGGAATATATCGCAGGGTAAGCGAACGATTTCCGCACACATCCACATTGTATACCTGGATATTCGGTTCTAAATTACTTAAATTATATTGCGCCGAGAGTTTCTCACGAATTTTTAAGTAACCTTGCTCGTCATGAATCGCATTCACGCTGACAAATGGTTTATCTGCATCATCTTCAACTGCAAATAATTTAAAGTCTCTTATCAGCTTAGGGGACAAAAACTGACTGATAAAACTTTCATCTTTGAAATTACGCATTGCAAAGTGTACCGTCTCCAACCAGTCTTTACCTGCCACATCCGGTAGGTAGTAGCGATCTTCGGCGGTGGGGTTCTGACAAACCCGTTTGATGTCCATAAACATTTTAAAGCCCAACGCATAAGGGTTAATGCCAGAATAATAAGGGCTGTTGTAATCTGGTTGCATCACTACATTGCTGTGACTGTGAAGAAATTCCATCATAAAGCGTTCGCTGACCCGCCCTTCGTCGAACAGCTGGTTTAAAATGTGGTAGTGCCAAAAACAGGCCCATCCTTCATTCATAACCTGCGTTTGCTTTTGTGGATAAAAGTACTGCGAAACTTTTCTGACGATACGCACAATTTCCCGCTGCCAAGGTTCTAGCAGAGGTGCATTTTTCTCAATAAAATAAAGGAGATTTTCCTGAGGTTCTGCGGGAAAACGTTGATTTTGGGGCTTAAGGTTTGTTTTTGATTCAGGTAGTGTGCGCCACAAATCATTAATTTGAGATTGAAGATACCGTTCCCGTTGCTTTTGACGCGTCTGTTCTTCCTGTAAAGAGATTTTTTGTGGTCGTTTGTAACGATCTACACCAAAATTCATGAGTGCGTGACAGGAATCAAGCGTATTTTCTACAATCTCGGTGCCATATTTTTGTTCACATTTAGCAATGTAGTTTTTAGCAAATACCAGATAGTCGATGATGGAGCCTGCATCTGTCCACGTCTGAAACAGATAATTGCCTTTGAAAAAAGAGTTGTGGCCATAACACGCATGAGCAATAACCAACGCCTGCATGGTTATTGTATTTTCTTCCATCAAATAAGCGATACAGGGATCAGAATTAATGACAATTTCGTATGCCAACCCCATCTGACCGCGACGATATTGTTGTTCAGTATGAATAAACTTTTTACCAAAAGACCAGTGACTGTAGTTGAGTGGCATACCAATGCTTGCATAGGCATCCATCATTTGTTCTGCGGTGATAACCTCAATTTGATTGGCGTAGGTATCTAGCTTGAAGCGTTTAGCGACACGATCAATGTGGTATTCATATTGCTCAAGCATATCGAAGGTCCAGTCAGGACCATCAGCTAGAAGATCTTTGGAGGCTTTAACATCGGATGTCATAAATTATTTTCCCGCGCTCACAATTTGTTCTGACTTTCTGAAAAGTTCCCTGAAAACCGGATAGATATCACTGGCGTGCTGAATATGCTTGCAAACAAAATTTTCTGTTATGGCTTCCAACTTCTGGTATTCCCGCCATAGGCTTTGGTGTTGCCTGTCAGTAATTTCGATATAAGCAAAGTATCGAGTAACAGGCAATAGATGGTTTACAAGCAGCTCTCTGCACTGCGGTGAATCGTCGGCCCAGTTATCCCCGTCTGACGCTTGCGCCGCATAAATATTCCAGTTCCCTTCAAAGTAGCGGTCCTTGATAATGTCGTTCATCAAATTCAATGCGCTGGATACAATGGTTCCGCCGGTTTCCTGCGAATAGAAAAATTCATGTTCGCTGACCTCTTTGGCTTGCGTATGGTGACGGATATATACCACTTCAACATTTTCATAGGTGCGTGTTAAAAATAAATACAACAGAATGTAGAAGCGCTTGGCCATATCTTTTGTCGTCTGATCCATTGAACCAGATACGTCCATCAGACAAAACATCACCGCCTTGCTGGTGGGAACGGGGCGGCGATCATAGTTTCGAAATCGAAGATCAAAGGTATCTATAAAAGGGACACGGGCGATTTTAGCTTTTAAAGCTTCGATTTCTTTCAGCAGTTCCATAATCGCCAAAGTATTATCAAGCTTATCGTCTTGTAAAGCTTGTAGTTGCGCTTCCAGCTCACGTAGCGTCTTCCGATCAGAGCCTGTCAGTGCAATACGTCGGGCAACCGATCCTTTTAATGAACGAACAATATCCAAGTTGCTTGGCACGCCATCGGTTTGATAGCCAGCGCGATAAGTCTCGTACTGAACCACTTTATCTAACTGCGTTTTCTTTAAATTCGGCAACGCTAAGTCATCAAACAGGATTTCCAGATATTCATCTTTTGAAATTGAGAAGACAAATTCGTCCTCTCCTTCTCCGTCTTTACTTGCTTCGCCGCTGCCAGTTCCCTGACCTCCTCCTGAGGGAGGCCGGTTAATCTTGTCTCCAGCCGTAAACTGATCATTGCCAGGATGAACGACAGTGCGTTTCCCTCCTTTGCCGGTGTGAAATACCGGTTCAGAAATATCCTTCGCCGGAATGCTGATCTGTTCACCATTCTCCAGATCCGTTACCGAACGCTGACTTACTGCATCGGACACAGCTCGCTTTATCTGTTGCTTGTAACGGCGTAAAAAGCGTTGCCGGTTTACCGTACTTTTTCCCTTGCTGTTAAGCCTTCTATCAATAAAATGCGCCATAAGCACCTACTTATTTGGTTAAACGACCCCCTTAAGATGCTTTACGCACCCGTAAGTACCATTCGCATAACAGCCTGACCTGTTTCTGTGTGTAACCTTTCTCGACCATACGATTGACGAAATCGTCGTGTTTTTTTCTGTCTTCGTTGGAGCCTTTGGCATTGAACGAAATAACCGGAAGTAAGTCTTCAGTGTTCGAAAACATTTTTTTCTCGATTACCGTGCGCAGCTTTTCATAACTCGTCCATGCCGGATTTTTACCGCTGTTATTGGCGCGAGCCCGAAGGACAAAATTCACAATCTCGTTGCGAAAATCTTTAGGATTACTGATACCTGCTGGCTTTTCTGTTTTTTCCAGCTCCGCATTTAACGACTGGCGATCAAACAGCTGGCCGGTCTCTGGATCCCGGTACTCTTGATCCTGGATCCAGAAATCAGCATATGTGACGTACCTGTCAAACAGGTTCTGACCGTATTCGGAGTACGACTCCAAATAGGCGGTCTGGATTTCTTTGCCGATAAATTCAACGTAGCGCGGAATAAGATACCCTTTTAAAAATTCTTTATACCGGTCAGCAACGTCTTGAGGGAATTGCTCGCGCTCAATTTGCCGTTCTAAAACATAAAACAGATGCACCGGGTTAGCCGCGACTTCCTGGTGGTCGAAGTTAAATACCCGAGAAAGAATTTTGAAGGCAAAGCGGGTCGATAACCCTTCCATTCCTTCGTCCACGCCAGCGTAATCCCGGTACTCCTGATAAGACTTCGCCTTTGGATCGGTATCTTTCAGACTTTCGCCGTCGTAGACCCGCATTTTAGAGAAAAGACTTGAGTTTTCCGGCTCTTTTAAACGCGACAATACCGTAAACTGGGCCAGACATTCCAGTGTATCAGGGGCACAGGGCGCACCCGCTAATTCGCTATTTACCAGCAACTTGCGGTAAATATTAATTTCTTCAGATACCCGTAAGCAGTAGGGAACCTTAACGATATAAACACGGTCCAGAAAGGCTTCATTATTCTTATTGTTGCGGAACGATTGCCACTCGGATTCGTTCGAATGAGCAAGAATGAGTCCGTCGAAGGGCAGGGCAGAAAATCCTTCGGTGGGATTATAATTTCCTTCCTGAGTAGCGGTTAACAAAGGATGCAGCACCTTAATAGGCGCTTTAAACATCTCCACAAACTCCATCAAGCCCTGGTTTGCTTTACATAAAGAGCCTGAATAGCTATAAGCGTCGGGATCATTCTGCGCAAATTGCTCGAGCCGACGAATATCCACTTTTCCGACTAATGCCGAAATGTCCTGATTGTTTTCATCACCGGGCTCAGTTTTAGCAATCCCCACTTGGTCAAGAACCGAGGGAAAAACACGAACGACTTTAAATTTTGTTATGTCGCCGTTGTACTCATGTAATCTTTTACGAACCCACGGTGACATGATTGTTTTCAGGTAGCGCTTAGGAATTGCATATTCTTTTTCGAGAATGTGACCATCTTCCTCCACATCAAACAAACAGAAAGGATGATCATTTACCGGAGACCCTTTCAGCATATAAATGGGTATCTTTTGCATCAATTCTTTTAGGCGCTCTGCGAGTGAAGATTTACCGCCTCCGACCGGCCCTAAGAGATAAAGGATTTGTTTTTTTTCCTCCAGCCCCTGCGCGGCATGGCGTAGGTAAGAAACAATCTGTTCGATAGCCTCTTCCATCCCGTAAAATTCGTTAAAGGCGGGATAGCGGGGAATGACACGATTGGAAAACAACCGGCTGAGAGCCGGATCATTAGCGGTATTGATCATTTCTGGTTCGCCAATGGCTTTTAGCAGACGCTCGGCTGAGTTGGCGTAAGCCATAGGGTCGTTTTTACAGATTTCCAGAAATTCCTGAATAGTGAATTCTTCTTGTTTACGTTCCTCGTAACGTTGTTGATAGTGTTCGAAAATACCCATGAATAACCCTTAAAAAAACGGCTTTCCCGTACTTTCAGCTTAGTCGGTATTTTGCAAAGTGGGATTTTTTTTCAATCAATTTAGGAATAGCCAGAGAAGAATTGGAAAATTCACGTAATAAACACCGAGTGCCGGATGTTCTCACGACGGCGGTGGCACAATTCATCAAGAGCTTCTACTAAAGATGATGCAAACGTCGCTAATTTAATGTTTGTTACTAATTTGGTTTCGATGGCCTTGGCTGCAGGTTAGGTTGGCGGAAGAACTCAGTTAGCATCGCTGTTTTGGTTAAAAATCAAGCGTCTGCAATTTAAGATAACAATGCACGAAGAAGCTGTTGGCGTTGATGAAAAACATCTCGTCGTATAGAGAATAAGCGTTCGTTATGAGTTTACATCATCAACAGGCCTTGTTACCCCCGCTACTTACCTTATTATCCGCCTGCAAATTTCTCATATCTATTGCAGTCTGAATTGGAGACAATCGTGAAGATGCTTACTTCCCTACCGCTCATTCTCGTGGCGTGGCTAACTTTGTTTTTACCGCACTCGTTAATTGCAGCAGTTCATACAGTCGAGACAGGTGATTATCGGATAGAACCCCTGATGGAATCGGCTGGCATCACCATTTTCTCTCAAGTGGAAAACACGCAAACGCAAGTACAGTTTCGTGCGTTTGGAGAATACAACTGGCAAGAGGGAAACAGCCTGTATTTTGATCCCACTACCGATAGTCTGTCGGGCGCGTTGGTTCACCTTCAACCCAATACAGAGTACGAAGTGAGAATTGTGTTGGACTCGCCGGCGTCAGGTTGGCAGGAGTTCGACTTGACCTTTATGACTCGCCCGGACACCCCACCGATCGATCCAGGTAAAGTTTACTATCTCTCCGATATTTACTATGGAGGCACGCTTGATTTAGAAGCACTGGGTATTGAGGGTGAAGAAGATGGCTGGGCAAAAATTGTAGGTGATGTGAATACTCCTATTATCGCAGATGATGGTGCTGGGTCAGCCGTGTCTATAGGTGATAACAGCTATGTATATTTTGAAAATATCCTAATTAAAAAAGGCGGTGTGCAAGGTTTTCATGCTGTCGATGCACATCATATCTGGATTAACGGTTGCGATATCTCAAGTTGGGGAAGAGTTGCTCGCTACGAGTTAAATGGTATTGCCGTAGATGATGACGAGGAAACGATTAATTATGACTCTGCTTTTTACCTAAAACGCAGCGGTGTAATTACTATCGAAAACTGTTATGTGCATGATCCCGTGCTGGGGGCGAACAATTGGGACTCCGGACATCCTAAAGGCGCTAATGCTTTTATTGCTTATGCAAACCATCCAAATCCAGAATTTGAAGGGCAGATTGTTATTCGCAATAATATTTTTACCGGCAGCGACAGCAAACGATTTAATGACGTAATTGAAAGTCGCTTTAATGGCGAAGTTTACGGCGGCTTTATTCGGGATTCCGCTATCTACAACAATGTCTTTGCTTATGCCAACGACGATCTAATTGAAATGGATGGCGGCCAGCAAAATGTTCTGGTGTATAACAATGACTTGTCCCACGGCTACGCTGGTGTTAGTGCAGTGCCCAATATGAGGGGGCCAAGCTATATCTTTAATAATACTATTCATCATATGGGTGATGATACTGGCAAGATGTGGGCTTCCATAAAAGTAGGAGGACTATACGCCCGACCAGAAGGGCTGGTGAACGTTTTTAATAATTTTATTAACGTGTATCGTAACGGCATTACGGCGTCAGACTTTGAAGGTGACAATGCCTTTTGGGTAAACGCGGTGAATAATATCATTATTACTGAACTGGCAAATAACGCTGTGGGCTATGGTATTTATGATCCTCAGAAATCGAAATCCAGCCAGTTTGTCAACAATTACCTGTTTAACTTAAAAACGTTAAAACCACGTAATGACGCTGCCATTACTCAGGGCTTTGCTTATCCGGAACTGTTAAACCTGGAATTTGCCCGAAGTCTGATGAATCAGTCAGCGCCAAAAGTGCTGGCGCTGGAGAGCGACTTGCTGATCCCAAATTTCTCGACCATTCAAGCTGGCGAGTTAGTCGTAGGAATGACTCAGTCTACTGTGGGTGTAAAGACAGCATATCTGAATAAAAAGCTGCCGTTTACGCTGAATATGGACGACTGGGGCCTGAATTCTTATCGTAATCAGAACCAGGATAATCTGTTTACTATTCAAGACAATCACAGCCTCACCCTTACTGGCAACACTTGGTTGAAGATTGGCACTATGCATCCGGTGATCACTGAACACACTGTGTTGGATTTTACGTTTTTTGGAGAAGAAGGGGCAGAAATCGCCGCGATTGGTTTTGATAACAATAACCGTCTTCACGGCACCGACCTTATGCAGCTTTATGGAAGTCAGCAATTCGGAATGCCGGTTGATGGGTATCAGGAGGGGAGTTATCAACAAAACCTTAGTATTCCGCTGGCGCAATACTTCAAACCGAAACGTTATGAAAAGATGGTATTCGCGTTAGATAACGACATTTCCCAAGAAGATAAAAAGCCAAGTGTCACCTTTAGCAACATTATGCTTTATGACGCTATCGATCTTAGAACCTACAGTGTCGAAAGTTTTACTGAAAGTCAGGATGATTTAGAAAATGGAAGAAGCCGTGTGTCTGCCGATGGACATGCACTTACCGTAGAAGGGAATGTGTGGAAAAAAATTACCGGAAACTTTGCTATTGATGCATCAAGTGTACTGGTGCTTCACGTAAAAATTGAAGGTAATCCTGAAATTGTCGGGATCGGCTTTGATAATGATAACGCGGTGATGCCGGAGGAAGTATTTTCCTTTGGGGGAACGCAGGAATATGGACTGGTTCAAGCCCGCTTTACTGAAGAAGACGGCTGGCAACGTTTACTGATTCCAGTGGGTGAGCACTTACCTTCTGGCAACTACCAGAATCTGACGTTTGTCGTTGATAACGATGTCGAGCCAGAATCCGGTAAAGTTATTTTCAAAAATATAGCGCTGCTTAATAAGTAGGAAATCGTTTCAACAACAGCGACGCCGGGTTTAATTTACTCGCGCATTAGCCGGAGCAGGCTTTTCTGCTCCGGCAGTCTTTATACTATTCCTCTATCTCTGAGCTCATCCCACATCTATGCGGATTAGCATCAACCTGCGATGCCGAAGGAGCATCCTTTGCTTTAGAATTTTTCTGCTTATGGCAGTGCAATGAAAAGTGCAGATACAATACCGCTTCGGAGTAAAAATGATCACTCAGCAAAAGTTGAAAAGTGCGCATTTAAGCTTGCAGGAAGACGTTCTTAGTTAAAGGGTGGGGCTTTTGTAATTAGAGCAACGCAGAATAACAGCCATTTAAGCTAGCCCCGGAGGATGTCTCAGGAAGCACTCCGTGTTATCGCGCTAACACAAGGTATAAAAAAACCCGCAAAAGCGGGCTTTACTGAAGTAATTATCTGATGGGATATTTACTTGGAAAAGTTTTCACTGGCAAATTCCCAGTTAACCACATTCCAGAAATTTTCAAGATACTTAGGGCGAACATTTCGGTAATCGATATAGTAAGCATGTTCCCACATGTCTGCAGTTAGAACAGGCTTGCCGCTGCCATCGGCGATAGGAGTACCAGCATTGCTGGTGTTCACGATGTCGAGCGTACCATCAGAGGTTTTCACCAACCAGGTCCAGCTAGAGCCAAAATTGTTCACTGCTTTATCATTAAACGCGGCCTGAAAATCAGCAAAAGATCCCCATTTTGCGTTGATAGCCTCAGCTAACGCTCCAGTTGGCTCGCCGCCGCCGTTGGGGCTTAAGCAGTTCCAGAAAAACGTGTGGTTCCACGTTTGAGCAGCATTGTTAAAAACGCCACCCTCTGAAGACTTGATGATTTCCTCAAGACTTTTGTTTTCCAGATCCGTGCCTTCAATCAAACCATTTAATTTCGTCACGTAGGTAGCGTGGTGTTTACCGTGGTGATAATCCAGCGTCTCAGCTGAAATATGGGGTTCCAGAGCATTCTTTTCATAGGGTAGTGGGGGTAATTCGAAAGCCATACGAGTCTCCATGTTGGTATTAATTTACGTGTTGGCTCGCGGCGCATCAAAATCATCGCCTGCGCCAACACCGGTCTCAACTTAGATTAAGTATAAGGGCAAAAACAGATAACCCAATGACAAAATTATGATTTTTTTGCCATATAGGGGCAGGATGGATTTTTTTAAGTCATAAGTTAAGTCATCTTCTATTCTCTAGTATAGTCAGTAAATTGCAAGGCAAGCATGAATGAATAAAAATTAGGCACTCTCAAGGAATAAGCAATATTCCTCATCCGAAACGTCGTAAAATCATCCCTGATGACCTATAGACAGAGAAATTTTGGTAACCAGTTTTTCCCGGTTCACGAATCGATTGTGGTTATGTTAAACTGGTCAGCCTTGAAACTAATGCGGTCTGTGCCCATATAGTGGTGTACGCGAACAGCATTCCAGCGAGGAACCGGATGGATAATATCGATAGCCCGTCTACAATAGACAAAATCAAGCAGCAAATTTCAGAAAATCCTATTCTACTTTATATGAAAGGCTCGCCCAAACTGCCTAGTTGTGGTTTCTCAGCGCAGGCTTCGCAGGCATTAATGTCATGCGGAGAACAGTTTGCCTATGTGGATATTCTGCAGAATCCTGATATACGTGCCGAGCTGCCAAAGTATGCTAACTGGCCTACTTTCCCTCAGTTATGGGTAAATGGCGAGCTTATTGGTGGGTGCGATATCATCATTGAAATGTTCCAGCAAAATGAACTCCAGCCAATTGTAAAAGAGGCTGCGGCGAAGAGTTCTCCAACTGAAAACGATCAAGCTGCCAATTAAGCCACTGTTTGTTGTAGAAGTAGATTAATAAGAAGCCCGGCCATGTTGTCCGGGCTTTTTTGTGTCAGTGTCTAATTGATATGACTCATACTAATCCACCTTCACCAATGTGCCTTGATTAGATGCATTCCTCTATCTCTGAGCTGATCACACATTAAAGCTGATTAGTATCACGTTGGGCAAAAGCAGATACCACTAACTCACTAGCTATCACCGATAGAAAACAACGATGCTTATCTAATGATATTGCGTCGATGTTAGCCGTAGCCTTCTCTCCATTTCTTAGTAATTCCACTAAGGCATTTCCATAGATTTCGATTAAATTGCCGCAGTTATTTATCAAGTTATCGGGAGAAAAAAAGGCAGGTTTAAGCAAAGAAGCTTAGGGGGCTAAAAAATTACTGAAGTTGAGGTATAGATTAATTGAAAGAAACTAACACACTTCTTTAAAAAGGGATTCGTCTACAATAGTGGCATCTATGACCTGTTGCGCCATTTGTATGCACTTACCGCATTGGCTGCCAACTGCAAGATGCTCTCGCAGCTCACGAATATTACCAACGCCTTCATTCTCAACGGCGTGGCGAATTGCTTTGTCGGTGACACCATAACACATGCAAATGTACATTCAGTTACTCTTTCAACCACTTCTTGAATGATAATAATTGCTATTTACTTAGAAAGCAAGACTAACGATGCCCTTAATGTCTAACAGGTTGATGAGCCGGTGAAAATTTGTTTACACTTGCTGCTAAGCGCGAGAGGTCGTAGGGCACCGCATGAGTGAGCAAAAAAACAATCAGCGGTGAAAATATGTAAAGGTTTCTTACCCGAAACGCCGTAAAATCATCCCTGATGGCTCTGCTGGAGCATCCATGCTCCAGAAGTTCGGCTAAGAACCTTTCATTTATTGTTTATTCAATATTCAATAATTTCGCCCGGGAGAAGTCGGAGCAATATAGTCGCTTTATCCGGTTGTTATTTTCCGATGTGTACCAATAATAATCTCCGGCTAATAAGGCTAAGATAAAAGGCAGTTCGCCCACGAGCTGCTGAATAATAAATATTCATAAAACTAGGAGCGAATCATGAGTGTATTAGTAGGACGTCCAGCCCCGGATTTTACTGCAGCGGCTGTATTAGGAAGCGGTGAAATTGTTGATACTTTCACCTTGAGCGATACTATTAAGGGAAAGAAAGCCGTCATTTTCTTTTATCCGTTAGATTTTACGTTTGTTTGCCCATCTGAATTGATTGCTTTTGACAAACGTTATGAAGAGTTTAAGAAGCGCGGCGTGGAAGTTATCGGTGTATCCATTGATTCCCAGTTTTCTCATAATGCATGGAGAAACACGCCAGTCAATCAAGGAGGCATTGGCCCTGTCAAGTATACTCTGGTAGCTGATACCAAGCATGAGATTTGTCAGGCTTATGATGTTGAGCATCCAGAAGCTGGCGTGGCGTTTCGTGGTTCTTTCCTGATTGACGCGGATGGCCTGGTGCGCCATCAGGTAGTAAACGATTTACCTCTTGGCCGTAATATTGATGAAATGTTACGTATGGTTGATGCGCTTAGTTTCCATGAAGAGCATGGTGAAGTATGTCCTGCCGGCTGGACCGAAGGAAAAGCGGGTATGTCAGCTAGCCCTGAAGGTGTAGCAAAATACTTGTCAGAAGAAGCGGATTCTCTCTAATCCCTCTTTTAGTAAAAAGCCGCTTAATAAAGCGGCTTTTTTCATTTACGGACTACTCTCACTGCGATTAGAAGGTTTGTTTACTATAAAAAGAAACAGCTACAATCGCTAACTTCCTACCTCTTACTCGCGAGAAGTTTTCGCTTCCTGCGAATCGCTTGTATCACTGCTATCGCCCCCTGTTGACAAGGGCCAACCCCCCAGCGCTTTATACCGATTTACAATATAGCAATAGAGTTCAGCAGTGCGATTAGCATCATATAACGCACTGTGAGCCTCCTTTTGATCAAACTCGATACCGGCAGCGCGGCAAGCTTTTACCAGCACCGTTTGGCCTACTGCCAATCCGGCTAAGGTAGTGGTATCAAAGGAGACAAAAGGATGGAAAGGTGTACGCTTGATATCGCTCCTGGCAAGAGCCGCGTTTACAAAACTCAGATCAAAATTGGCGTTATGGGCAACGATCACTGATCGCTGGCAGTCAGCCGCCTTTTGCGCTTTACGTACGGTTTTACACAAGGCTTTCATCGCCTCTGCTTCATTAATGGCGCCACGTAGCAGGCAGTGTGGATTGATACCATTGAACTCTAATGCTGCAGCTTCCAGGTTTGCGCCTTCAAAAGGTTCTATGTGAGCGTGATAAGTTTGCGCCGGGACCAAATCGCCATTTTCGTCCATTTTCAAAGTCACTGCCGCTATCTCTAATAGTGCATCAGTGGCAGCATTAAATCCGGCCGTTTCGACATCAATGACGACAGGAAAATAGCCCCTGAAGCGTGTAGCGAGTGCAGCGTTATTATCTGACATAGAAAAGGTTTACCACCATTGCAACTTGTGCACTGCGTAAAAAGCATACTGCTGTTCGCACAGTGCTGATATAATAGCCGTGGATTATCTCAGTAATGCGACGAGGTATCCACCCTGAAGCTGAGCTACATTTAATGATAGTGATCACATCATCTTATTTATAGACATTTCTGTGCTAAACTTTTTCTGCATACGGGCGATATCTACAACGAGAAGCTTTTAAATCCTGGTGAATGTGAACAATGTTGCGCTTGTTATTACTTAGTCTGTTAGCGGTGGCTACCGTGAGTCACGCCGCTATGCGGCAATATGCAGCTGCAGTTGATGCTTCTGACTGGAAGATGGTTGAAGCGTCGCGCTTACAATGTACGCTTAGTCACACCTTGCCCGGTTATGGTGATGCATTATTTACGAGTATGGCATCAAAACAGCTTAATATGGAATTTGAGCTGGATATGAAGTTGCTGCCTAAGAAATTTGATGTTGCCGCTGTGTATTCCGTACCTCCTTCCTGGATGCCAGGCGTTGCCCCTAAACCTATTGCTGATATGACAATACGTAAGCAATATAATGGCGATCTTCCTGAAGATGCAGCTTGGACCATGTTAAGCGAACTGGAAAAGGGTTTCTGGCCAACCATTTATTATCAGGACTGGTATAACCGCTATGATAAGGTTGCGGTGTCATTAAACGCGAGCAATTTTACTCCCCGCTATCGTGAATTTATCTCTTGCGTTTCCAACTTACTGCCGTTCAGTTTCGACGATATTGCTTACACCGTGTTGTCGTACGAAAAAAACAGTACAGAACTTACCGCTTACGCACAAAAGCAACTCGAAATGATTGGTGAGTATCTTAAAGAAGATAGCGACCTTGAATTAGTACTGCTGGATGGCTATACGGATAGCTATGGCGGCAGATGGACCAATGAGCAGTTATCGATTCGTCGCGCAAGCCAGGTAAAAGACTATTTTACAGCTTTAGGCGTGCCCGCCGAACGCATTGAAGTGACGGGGCATGGAGAAAAGCGCCATATTTCGCCGAACTCCAACAGCGATGCGCGAGCGCTTAACCGGCGGGTTGTGGTTCATTTATCTAAATCCTGATGCGTAACAATTACTTGTTCTGCATCAGGAATTGTTTTATCGGCGGAACCTGGTCGGTAAAAACGCCGTCTACTTTAAGTTGCTCAATAAGAAGACTTAGTACCTGCTCTTCGCTCAATCCCGCGGGAAGGGCATCCACCCGGAATGTGTAGGGGTGAATGAGCAAACCCTGTTTTTGCGCTGTTGCCAGCCAGGGCTGGACCACTATCTTAGCTTTTTTTAATGCTTGAGCATCCAGCAACTGGCCTAACCATGGGCCTACACCGTCAGCTACTGTCGCTAGCTCGGACAAGCCGTCATCAGACATTAACCAATCATTGTCGGTGACAGATTCGCCCCAGCTGTTTTCGCCTAAAAGTTGTATCAGTTTTCCTTTAAATCCTAGCTCGTTCCGTAGCCGCTTCACTTCTGCAAAATCAAAACACTGCAAGTACAGGTTGGCGTCTTTTCCCGCAAGATTAGTTGCTTTTAGTGTATCGAGCAGGATTGCCGAAATGTCCACTCCCTGTTGCCGATGCCATTGGGGTGATTTAATCTCAACATAGAAACCAATATCTTGGTCGCTAATGCGGTTAAGCTGCTGGATAAGCTCAATGTGAGCATCTAGCGTGGCAACACGGAAAGTGGCTTTGTCACCTTGATAACGATGAGGAAAAACGGCTTCTCCCTTTTCGTTTTGTCGTTCATGCACCCGTAGTTGCCGTAATTCCTCAAGGGTAAAATCCAGCGCATAATATCGACCGTCCGAACGGGCACGTTGCGGATAAACCGCTTCGACATCGGTAACCGTTTCCAGATGAATATCGTGCAGCACAACAGGCACACCATCTTTGGTAATTACCACATCCTGCTCGATATAAGACGGATGTTGTGCGTAAGCCAGGGCAGCCGCCTCTAAGGTATGCTCAGGTAGATAACCTGATGCACCACGGTGAGCAATGATATCAAACCCATAGGAAAAGCGGGAAAAAGCACTGGTGGAGAGGGCCAGCGCAAGAGCGGCATGCCGGAAGGTCATATTAATCTCTGGTTTCAATGAGTTCGATGGCGTAATCGTCGGGATCGCGAACGAAGGCAATAACAGTACTTCCTCCTTTTACAGGGCCGGGTTTGCGATAAACATCTGCACCGCGAGCTTCAAGCTTCTTACAAAAATCGTAAATATCATCTACCGCAAAGGCAACGTGCCCGTATGCAGTACCTTTGTCATAAGTATTTTCTCCCCAGTTATAGGTAAGTTCAATAACTGCCTGCTCTGACTCATCGGCATAACCAACAAACGCCAGAGTATATTGATACTCTTCGTTGTCTGACTGGCGAAGTAATTTCATTCCCATGGTATTGACGTAAAAATCCAGCGACTTTTCCAGATTCTCTACACGTAACATGGTATGAAGCATTCTCATTTTATTCTCCTGATGTGCTATAGCGTGAATAGTAATATGTTCAGACGACATTATTATGACCGACAAATTAAACTCAAGCCTTTTTTGGCTTTTGTTCTGCAGCCTGGAAGCTGACGCCTGGTTTGAGTTTCTCTTGTCATCATGAAGATATCTCGGTTGGTTAGCTACTGTTGGTGTGAATTTTAAAAGCCTCACACAAAACCAGAGTGTTCTGTCGGAAAGATTTACGTTTAGCTTTTCAAAGGGAACACGGCCTTATCTATTACTAATCACAAAGCATCGGCATCAGAATTTTCGTGCTAGTTGTTCTAAATGTGTTGTGCTACATTATGCTACATATTATATATGTTGAGGTTGAAAATGGGTATTGTAAAAATTTCCGATAAACTTCATGAAGAAGTCAGAAAGACCAGTGTGGTAATGGAGCGTTCGATTAACTCTCAAGCTGAGTTTTGGTTAAAAATAGGACGCTTGGCTGAGCAGAATCCAACGCTGAATTATGATGAAATTCTTGAACGGGAAAAGCGCATGCAAAATGTGGCATCGGTGAGGCTTGTGAATGAGTAACATCGTTATTAAAACTAATGAAGAAATCTTGCTGATGCGGGAATCCGGCCGTTTACTGGCCAGCGTTTTTAAAGAGCTGGACAAGGTTATTGATGTGGGCATCTCGACTATGGAAGTCAATGATTTTGTCGAAGATTTCATCGTTAATAAACTACAGGCGCGACCGGCGAGTAAAGGCCAGTACGGTTACCAGTACGTGTTAAATTCTTCGATCAACGAGGTGGTTTGCCATGGGGTGCCCTCTAAAAGTAAGAGACTCAAAAACGGCGACATCGTTAATATTGATATAACTCTTGAAAAAGGAGGATATATTGCAGATAGCAGTAAAATGTATTCTGTAGGCACACCGTCACCGATAGCAAAAAATCTTGTGCATGTGACCTATGACGCTATGTGGAAAGGAATCCATTGCGTCAAACCTGGCGCGACGACAGGGGATATCGGTCACGCTATTCAAAGTTACATTGAAAAGCATGGCTTTAGCGTGGTGCGGGATTATTGCGGACACGGTATTGGCAAGCAAATGCACGAAGAGCCTCAGATACTTCACTTCGGTAAACCCAGTTCTGGCATTACTTTAAAAGAGGGAATGGTCTTTACGATTGAGCCGATGATCAATCAGGGAACCTACAAGACCAAGCAGAAAAAGGACGGTTGGACGGTTATTACCCGTGATAAAAAATTGTCTGCGCAGTGGGAGCATACCGTTCTTGTCACTTCTTCCGGCGTTGAGGTTCTGACATTGAGAGATGAAGAAGTTGTGAGCTAGTACCAGTCTATGTGATCATGACTCAGTCAGAATAAAGAATACGTTCAGTGGTTAATAAACAAGGCGCCGCTACGCAATATAGTTTTTCTCTTTCAAATAACGACATTGTAGAGCATTAACCACTGGGGCATTCTCTTTGGGCGAGTTTGAAATGCCCAATGGCGTTGAAAACGTTCAAGTAAGCCTTTGTCAGCGGTTTACTCAGTCTTATCAGGGTATTCACACAAATCTTCAATGATACAGGAACCGCAGCGGGGCTTACGGGCTACACAGGTGTAACGACCATGTAGTATCAGCCAATGATGCACGTCCACCTTGAATTCTTTAGGGACTACCTTAAGCAGCTTTTCTTCTACTTTTTCAACAGTTTTACCCATAGCGAACTTCGTCCGGTTACTTACACGGAATATGTGGGTATCTACAGCGATAGCAGGCCAGCCGAACGCTGTATTAAGAACGACATTCGCGGTTTTTCTGCCTACACCCGGTAGAGCTTCCAGAGCTTCGCGGCTCTCAGGAACTTCGCCGTTATGCTGGTCAAGCAAAATACGACACATCTTATGAACGTTTTCCGCTTTTGCGTTAAAAAGGCCGATAGTTTTAATATATTCTTTTAGACCATCCACTCCCAAGTCATAGATAGACTGAGGAGTATTGGCAACCGGAAAAAGTTTAGCCGTGGCTTTATTTACTCCTACGTCAGTGGCTTGTGCAGAGAGGGTTACCGCCACCAACAACTCAAATGGAGAAGCGAAATTTAACTCGGTTTCGGGGTTAGGGTTGGCATCCCGCAAGCGGGTAAGAATTTCTTTTCTTTTGGCGTTATTCATAATACTCGCGAAGGTTTAGCTTTCGGCGGTGATCCGAATTCGGGTGACTTTTTGGATCTCGCGTTTTTCTTTGGCGGCAATACGCTGGTCAATAATATTCTTTACGGCTATTAATAATCCCATACCTAAAAATGCGCCTGGCGGTAAAATAGCAAGGAGAAAGGGTTGATCCGTTTCAAAGAGCGTTACCGTCCAATTCTTTGCAATAGGGCCGAACAAACGATCAGCACCAGCAAACAGGGTTCCTGATCCCAGAGCTTCACGCATTGCCCCAAGCGTCATCAAAATTAAGGTAAAACCGGTCCCCATCATTAATCCATCCACCGCAGCAGGAAGCGCGGGATTTTTGGACGCATACGCTTCTGCCCGCCCAATGATGGCGCAGTTAGTGACAATAAGCGGAATAAAAATACCTAAAGATAAGTACAACTCGTAGGTATAAGCGTTCATCAATAACTGAATGACGGTTACAAAAGCGGCAATGACCATAACAAAAACCGGAATCCGGATTTCGTTTCGCACCAGATTTCTCACCAAAGAGACAGTTAGATTAGAGCCTACTAATACTAAGGCTGTAGCAAGCCCAAGCCCAAGCCCGTTTATGACGGTAGAAGTCACTGCAAGCAAAGGGCATAAACCCAGCAACTGGACCAAAGCCGGATTGTTTTTCCACAAACCCTGCAGCGTCAGTTCCTTATATTCGCTCATAAAGTTTCCTCGTTGCCTGTGGCGCAATCGTTTTGCTGGGAAAATAACGCTTCTTGATGAGCGTTGACAAACAGAAGCGTCTCTTTTACCGCACCGACGACGGCTCTCGGCGTAATGGTGGCTCCTGTAAACTGATCAAACTGGCCGCCATCTTTTCTTACTCGCCAAGCATCCTGGCTCTCACTATCAAACTGTTTGCCAGTAAAAGATAGAATCCAATCACTGATAGCTAATTCGATTTTGTCACCCAGACCTGGAGTTTCCTGATGCTCAACCGCACGTACGCCAAGCACGTTCATTTGTGTATCCACCCCCACCACTAGTTCGATATTGCCGCTGTACCCGTCTGGTGCTGTTGTTTCAATGGCTAACGCGCTGGGCTCACCGTTCTTTCTGGCGCGATAAATTACATGGGGTGAATTATTGCCCAACATGGGAGCACTCACTAGCGTACAGTCCTGGTAAAAGCTATTGTCGTAGTAAGCGGCGGGAACCACCTCGTTTAGCACGCTCAGTAATCGCAGGCGTTGTTGGTCCTGAATCTTCTCTTGTGTGGTAAAAAAGGTAAACGCAATTAATGCGGTGGTTACCAGAGCAAACGCCGCAAGCATTCCGCCATTTTTGCTGATGGTGGCAAACACTATTTAGTTTCCTCTACAGATTTTCGCGCTGTCCCACCGTGTCCATAAGTTCGCGGCCGGGTATAATAATCGATTAAAGGTACCGCCATGTTCATAATAATTACCGCGAATGCCACTGCATCAGGGTAACCGCCGAAGGTGCGAATAATGACTATCCAGAAGCCAATCAGTGCGCCAAACACTATTCGCCCCTTGGCTGTGGTAGAGGCGGAAACGGGATCAGTGGCAATGAAAAAAGCGCCGATGATTAAACTGCCATTAAACAAATGAAATAGTGGCGATGCGTAATGATCTTGATTCATCAGATGCAGAACCAGCGCGCACACAATTACGCTTACTATCATACTGCCGGGAATGTTCCAGCTAATAACGCGTCTGTTGATAAGCAGCAAACCGCCTGCTAAATACGCTACGCTAACCCAGGCCCATCCAGCGCCAACGCTTTGCGCAAAGCCGCCGTCAAAAATGGGCATTGCCAACGCTTCTGAATACGTCATTCCTTGAGTTAATCCGGTTTTAACTGCATCAAGAGGCGTGGCCATGGTAAAGCCGTCAACATTCGCTTTTAACTGCTCAAGATTGTAACCTTCTGTAGTAAAACCAGTGACTATAGTACTTATTGCGTCGACCAGGCCTAACGAATGGAAACCAAAGCCTACAGGTGAAAGCCAACCTGTCATGGCGGCGGGAAAAGAAATGAGAAGCGCTACGTAAGCTATCATAGCGGGATTGAACATATTGTAACCCAGCCCACCGTAGACTTGCTTTACAATTGCAATGGCAAAGAAGGTCCCAATCACGGTCATCCACCAGGGCAACAGGGGAGGGATGCTCACTGCCAATAATAAAGCTGTAACAATAGCACTACAGTCACCAAGCGCCCGTGGTACATTCTTCTTCCGCCAGGATAAAATAGTGGCTTCGGTCACTATGGCGGTGGTAACGGCAATTACTGCCTGAATGAAGACGCCCCAGCCAAAAAAATAGAGTTGCGCCACTATGCCCGGAATCATCGCATAGATTACCAGTCGCATAACCTGACCGGTATTCCGTTTAACATGCTGGTGGGGCGAGCTGGAAAGCATTAATTTCATTTTAGTTATTGTTCTCTTCGTTTTTGCGCGCCTGCTTCTTCGCTTTTGCTCTGGCGACGGCAGCAGCAATACGACGCTTTTTCTCATCGTCTGATTGGCGATCAGAACTCTCAGCGGCGTCAACTGGGGCTGATTTTTTTGCTACATCATCGCCGACTGTTTGCGTCTCATTGTTATCAGCTGCTTGAAGCGTCGGTGCGCCAGGCTGTTGTTCAGGCGCTGCACTGGCAGCATCGTTAGCTTGACTTGCCTTCTTCGCTTTTGCTCTGGCGACGGCAGCAGCAATACGACGCTTTTTCTCATCATCTGACTGGCGGTTAGAACTCTCAGCGGCGTCAGTAGGGGCCGATTTTTTTGCTACATCATCGTCGACTGGTTGCGTCTCATTGTTATCAGCTGCTTGAAGCGTCGGTGCGCCGGGCTGTTGTTCAGGCGTTGCACTGGCAGTATCGTTAGCTTGATTTGCCTTTTTCGCTTTTGCTCTGGCGACGGCGGCGGCGACACGAGCCCTACGGGCAGCGTCGGCATTTTCGGGTGTGTCGTCGGTCAATGTTGCGCTGTCAGGCGCTGGAGCTGCTTGCTTAGCTTTCGCCCGTGCTATAGCATCGACGGCCTGGGATTTGCTCTCATCAGCTACGTTCATACGCGGATCTGACTCAGCTGTATCAGATTGCTGTGCTACTGCTTTCTTCGCTTTCGCTCTAGCTAATGCGGCAGCGACTTTGTCTTTCGGTTCTGTTGCAGGCGCTTTTGCTGCACGCTCGCGCGCCTCTTTAGCTTGTTGATGCTTGGCTTCCCGTTCTATTTTCTCCCGCTCAAGGCGAGCTTTGCGTGCTTCAAAACGCTCTTTGGCTTTTTCCGATTTAACTTTTTCATCTCGTTGTATTCGTATATCGGCTTTCGCTTGACGATAATAATGGACAAGAGGTATTTCGCTGGGACACACGTACGCGCAAGCACCGCACTCAATACAATCAAACAGATTATATTCTTCTGTTTTATCGTACTCTTTGGCTTTTGCGTGCCAGAAGAGCTGCTGGGGTAATAGCGTAGCAGGACAAACGTCTGAACAAGCGCCGCAACGGATACAAGCGGTTTCATTATCGCTTTGTTTTAGTTCATTATCAGCGGGAACCAGCAGGCAATTGGTTATTTTTACCACCGGGACGGCAGCATCGTTGAGCGTAAAACCCATCATCGGCCCACCCATAATTACCTGCGGTTGTTTTTGTTTTCGCGCATTGTAACCGGTTTGGCCAAGCAAATGATTGACTGGCGTTCCCAGCGCAGTCCAATAATTTCCGGGTTTATCTACGGCTTCCCCTGTTACAGTAACTACACGTTCGATTAAAGGCTTGCCCTGAAAGATAGCGTCAGCTATGGCGAAACAGGTCCCCACATTAAACATCAGTACGCCTACATCCGCAGGTAAACCATCCCGGGGAACTTCTCGACCGGTTAGAATTTGCAGTAACTGTTTTTCACCGCCAGCTGGGTATTTGGTTTCTACGCCGACTACCAGAATATTATCTTTATCCTGACAAGCTATTCGCATTGCATCAATAGCTTCTGGTTTATTGTCTTCAATAGCAACCACGACTTTTTTCGGAGAAACAAGGTGGTGGAGTACATCAATGCCTTGACGAATTTGCCAGGCATGTTCCCGCATTAGCCTGTCGTCGGCGGTGATGTAGGGTTCGCATTCTGCACCATTGATCACCAGAAACTCAATTTTTTTACTGCTGGTAGTTTTAATATGAGTAGGGAAACCTGCACCGCCCATGCCTGAAATTCCCGCATTGCAAATAGCTTCAACGAGTTTTGCCGGGGAATAATCGGTGAAATTTCTGAAGGTTTGTCGTTGTATCCATTTATCTTCGCCATCAGGACGTAGCGATACACACAATTCAGATAATCCGCTTGGATGCGCGGTAACGTGAGGTTCAATAGCAACAATTTCACCTGAAGTCGGTGCGTGTATAGGAATTGCAAAGGGATGACCACTGTGAGTGAGCGGCTGGCCTTTTAACACTTTATCGCCCACGTTTACCACCAGCTTTCCTTCAGTCCCGATATGCTGACGCACGGGAAGGGTCAACAGCGCAGGAAGAGAAATGCGTGCAATGGGCTGCTGGTTTGACAGCGATTTGCGATCCTCAGGATGTACACCGCCGGGAAACGTTTCCAGTTTCCCAGCCGCTATTTTCTCAACAATATTTTCAAAACTCGGATGCATCACAGATCAAGACACCATTTTAATGGGAATGTCGCCTTTGGGCGTGTCATCGAAATTCCATTTCCAGGAAGCCGTAGTGGGATTCAACGCTACCATGTCAATGCAATCAACAGGGCAGGGATCCACACACAAATCGCAGCCTGTGCATTCATTTACGATAACGGTATGCATGTGCTTAGCAGCACCGAGAATGGCATCAACCGGGCAAGCTTGAATGCATTTTGTGCATCCAATACATTCATCTTCGCGTATGTAAGCGACTTTTTTCACGTCCTCGGCACCATGGGCGGCGTCCAAAGGTTTAGGTTCTACACCCATTAAGTCAGCTAAATTTTTAATTGTCGATTCGCCGCCAGGCGGACATTTATTGATGTCATCGCCGTTAGCGATGGCTTCAGCGTAAGGGCGACAGCCAGGGTAGCCGCATTGGCCACATTGTGTCTGAGGCAGCACCTCGTCAATTTGATCAACCAGAGGATCGCCTTCTACGTGAAAGCGGATGCTGGCATAGCCTAGTAAAATGCCAAACAGTAAAGCTAAAAGTCCAATGGCTACCAGAGCAACAGTCATCGTCATTAAAATTTCACCAATCCGCTAAAACCCATAAAAGCTAAGGACATCAATCCAGCAGTTATCATAGCTATAGATGCGCCGCGAAAGGCCACTGGCACATCCGCTGCGGCAAGACGTTCACGCATGGCGGCAAACAACACCAGCACAAGAGAAAATCCCACAGAGGCGCCAAAACCGTAAATCAGGCTTTCCATGAAGTTGTGTTGCTCGGTCAGGTTGAGCAGAGCAACCCCAAGAACCGCGCAATTGGTGGTGATAAGGGGTAAGAAAATGCCGAGTAAGCGATATAAAGTCGGACTGGTTTTATGAACCACCATCTCTGTGAACTGCACTACCACCGCAATGACTAAAATAAAAGCTAAAGTGCGAAGATAGCCGATGGCCAAAGGCTGAAGAACGTAGGTTTCTACCAGATAACTGGTGACGGAGGCCAACGTCAGAACAAAAGAAGTGGCCATAGACATACCAATTGCGGTTTCCAGCTTACTGGACACACCCATAAAGGGGCAAAGCCCAAGAAACTTCACCAGTACAAAATTGTTTACAAGTACTGTTCCTAGCAACAGCAGTAAAAAATCAGTCATGAAATCAATATCTTCTTTTCACAAAGGCATAGCTAACAGCATGCTACTCTGGCAGATGTCTGTCGCAGTGTGATAATGGGTTATTCGACGTGGGCTATTATCGCTTTTTAGCGCCAGATTAACAACTTGATAAAACTAAGGTTATTCTGCGGAAAAACTTACTAACCAGAGAAAGCTCTTCGCTTAATGGGAACAAAAATGAAGAAAAAGAAGTAAATGAATGGCTCCCCCTCCCCGACTCGAACGGGGGACCTGCGGATTAACAGTCCGTCGCTCTAACCAACTGAGCTAAGGGGGAATCGATACATTCATTTATTCGTTAAAAAGTTGGCTCCCCCTCCCCGACTCGAACGGGGGACCTGCGGATTAACAGTCCGTCGCTCTAACCAACTGAGCTAAGGGGGACCTGCTTTTCAACGGGAGCGAATATTAATGACGTCCTTCATCGCTGTCAACAACCTTCGGAATATTTTTTTATGTATCTGAAGAGAAAATGTCCTTTTCGCCGATTTAACAACCAATATTGGCTGAACGCATAGAAAACCTAAAGATAATTTTTCTTCATCTACCCATTTTGAAAGAGATAAAGAAAATGAAAGGTGCTAGTGAAAAGTAAAGAGTAAACGGCCAAGCATATATAACCGGAATCCGGCTTTTCATACCGAAAAGCTATTAAAAATACTTTGACCATTGTCTTTATATACAGGTAAATAAGAGGGTGGGGCCTGTACTCGTCCCTCAGAAGGTTAGTCTTCACTTACCATTTTCTCCCGTTAAGAAGCCAAAATTCCCGCCGTTGCTGGTGTTTACTCACTTATCCACTAAAACTGTGGATAAGTGTGTTGATAGCTGGATTAAAGAAAGGTAGTGAAGGCGAAGTAGAGCGGAAATTTTACCAACATTTTTAGCGGGTTAATAATAATTTTATTATAAAACATGAAGTTAAGTGATAATCTTCCATCTTAAAAAAAGTTACACGATGAACTGTTAGACAATTATTTACTTGTGTGTTAAATCGACGCTCAACCTTTTATGTTCGTGGTTTTTTGATTTACTTTAAATTTTTTTACATAAATTTAGCATAAGCCCGTGCTCCAATGTGGTGAGAAATATGCATTTGCTGTCGCTACAGCCCGTCATTTCTCTGTCACAGAAGTGTCACGGCATTGTAATGGCAAATATTACCGCCCATAGACAGTGCAGTTTTAAATAAATAGCGGATTATTTCCGATAGATAAACCAAAATGGTTGGACACGCTATTTTTACAGTTTAATTAGGCTTTCACGGAGCGATTTGAAAGAAAAGAACCTGTGTTTTTTGAAAATGTTATTTTAGATACGCATAGCGAAAGAAAGGATGCTCCTTTACACTGGAGTAGCGTAAAGAGGGAATTTTCGGACCTGCTCCGGTTTATCGATAGGACTAACTTTTGGAATTTTTGTTTGAGCTAATCTTTTCTATTCGCTTTAACTCCTACTAATGATGAAGAGAAAAATGTGAAAAAAGCTCCTTCAACGCGTAGATCTTCAGATCTGACCCACGGCGCTATCGGCCCTACCTTGAGAAAAATGACTATCCCAATGGTTCTGGGAATGATCATGATGATGAGCTTTGGTCTGGTCGATACTTTTTTTGTCAGCTTGCTTGGCACAGATCCGCTGGCTGCGATCAGTTTTACTTTTCCGGTCACCTTTACCGTTATCAGCTTAAATATTGGCTTAGGTATTGGTACCTCGGCCATTATCGGCAAATTACAAGGAGCGGGGGAGAAAAGCGAGTCTCAACATCATGCTACCGGCGCCATGATATTGTCAGTTATTCTTGTGGGGGTTTTGGCAGTTGCAGGATATCTAGCAATGGACCCAATCTTTCGTCTGCTTAATGCCACAGAAAACCTGATGCCATATATACGTGAATATATGTCCGTGTGGTATGTCTCCAGTGTTTTTCTGTCTCTGCCTATGGTTGGGAACAGCGTATTGCGAGCGTGCGGGGATACGAGCATGCCTAGTATAATAATGGCTACGGTCGGTGCAATAAATGCGGCTCTTGATCCTCTGTTTATTTTTGGATTTGGCCCATTCCCCGCAATGGGGATTCAGGGAGCGGCTGTTGCAACTTTAATTGCCTGGATGGTCGGCGCGAGTTGGATTATTTATCTGCTGGCCGTGAAACGGCAGCTTATGTTGCCTCGACTCCTGACGATTAAAGAGATGAAAACGAGCAGTATGCATATACTGCGCATTGGGCTCCCTGCGGCAGGAGCGAATATGCTTACGCCTATTGCAGGTGGTGTGATGACTGCGGTAGTGGCTTCGTATGGAGCAGAGGCGGTGGCGGCCTGGGGAGTAGGCAATAGAATGGAGTCAATCGCCAGCATCGTCATTCTCTCTTTATCCATGTCACTTCCACCGTTAATTAGTCAGAACGTCGGCGCGAATAATTATCAGCGGGTAGAAGAAGCCTATAAAATCTCAGTAAAGTTCGTACTTTTCTGGCAACTGTGCGTATTTATTTTACTGTGGTTGCTCTCAGACTGGATTGCCTCGGCCTTTGCGAACGAAAGTGAAGTAGAAACACTGATCGCGCTGTTTTTGGTTATTGTACCCTTGGGTTATGGTATGCAAGGGGTGGTAATTCTGACGAATTCTGCGCTCAACGCCATGCATCGTCCTATGTCTGCACTGGTTCTGAGCGTGGTTCGGCTGTTTGTTTTTCTGGTGCCGTGCGCCTACGTGGGCAGCTTATTATTCGGTTTGCGGGGGTTGTTTTGGGGCACTGTCGTCGCCAATTTAATGATGGCAGCAATTTCATTTATCTGCTTCAAACGCGCGCTTTTAGCCTATCGTGAAACTCAAGAAGGTAGTTAGATTTTATGAGTAAAGGTTTTGAACTGGAATCCAAATATCAGCCCGCTGGAGATCAGCCTAAGGCGATAGCGGCATTGGTAGATGGCCTTGAAAGCGGTTTGGCCAGTCAAACGCTGCTTGGGGTAACCGGGTCGGGTAAAACATTTACTATGGCGAATGTGATTCAGCAAGTGCAGCGGCCAACGCTTATCCTCGCCCATAATAAGACACTGGCGGCTCAATTGTACGGAGAAATGAAAGAATTTTTCCCCAACAATGCGGTGGAATATTTTGTGTCCTATTACGATTATTATCAGCCTGAGGCTTACGTTCCCAGCACCGATACTTTTATTGAAAAAGATGCTTCCATTAATGATCATATTGAGCAAATGCGATTGTCGGCAACGAAAGCGCTAATGGAGCGTCGGGATGTCGTTATTGTTGCCAGTGTTTCCGCTATTTACGGATTGGGCGATCCAGAATCCTATATGAAAATGCTGTTGCACTTGCGCCAGGGCGACACTATGGATCAGCGAGATATTCTGCGCAGATTGGCAGAGTTGCAGTACAAGCGGAATGACCTGGCATTTGAACGCGGCACGTTTCGGGTTCGCGGTGACGTCATTGATATATTTCCCGCGGATTCAGAAAAGGAGGCGGTGCGGGTTGAACTGTTTGATGATGAAATCGATAGAATAAGTTACTTCGATCCGCTCACTGGTACCGTGGAAAAAACGGTGGTCAGAACCACGGTTTTCCCGAAAACCCACTATGTGACGCCGCGGGAAAAGATTCTTCAGGCGATTGATCGGGTTAAAGAGGAGCTGAAAGACAGAAAGGCGCAGCTGCAATCGGTAAATAAACTGCTTGAAGATCAGCGCATCACGCAGCGAACGCAGTTCGATATCGAAATGATGCTTGAATTGGGATACTGTTCGGGTATTGAAAATTACTCTCGTTATCTCTCCGGCCGCGCGCCAGGAGAGCCGCCTCCCACGCTACTTGATTATTTTCCTGCAGATGGATTGCTGTTTATTGATGAATCCCACGTTACCGTCTCCCAGGTGGGAGCCATGTATAAAGGCGACAGATCCCGTAAAGAAACGCTGGTGGAATACGGTTTTCGTTTACCCTCCGCGCTGGATAATCGTCCGCTTAAGTTTGAAGAGTTTGAGCAAATTTCTCCCCAGACTATTTATGTTTCGGCGACACCGGGCAACTATGAGCTGGAGAAATGTCAGGGGGATGTGGTAGAGCAGGTAGTCCGGCCTACCGGTCTGCTCGATCCGGTTCTGGAAGTGCGACCTGTTGCGACACAGGTGGACGATGTGCTGTCGGAAATTCATCTGCGGGTGGCGATGGATGAAAGGGTGCTGATAACTACCTTAACTAAGCGTATGGCGGAAGATCTCAGTGAATATCTGAACGAGCACGGGGTAAAAGTACGTTATCTGCATTCGGATATCGATACGGTTGAACGTATTGAAATCATCCGTGATTTACGTTTGGGCAAATTTGATGTTCTGGTTGGTATTAACCTGCTGCGGGAAGGGCTGGATATGCCAGAGGTTTCGCTGGTTGCCATTCTTGATGCAGATAAAGAAGGCTTTCTTCGTGCTGAACGCTCACTGATTCAGACGATAGGGCGAGCGGCGCGTCATATTAACGGTAAAGCAATCATGTATGGCGACAAAATCACCAAGTCAATGCAAAAGGCGATTGATGAAACGGATCGCCGCCGGGCCAAACAGCACGCATATAATGTAGCTAATAATTTGACGCCGCAACGGCTTGTAAAGCCTATCACCGATATTATGGATTTGGGTGATAGTGCGCATCCGGCTTCAGGAAAAGTCAGACTGCGAAAAGTGGCTGAGAAGAAAAAGAATCAGCAGACAGCCAGTGCTACTGAACTTATGGATCAAATTGGCCAGCTTGAGAAAGAAATGTTTGAACATGCCAGACAACTGGATTTTGAAAAGGCGGCGTCTTTGCGGGATGATATTGAGTCGTTACGAAAGCAGGTGGTGGCGATATCTTAGGAGTATCAGCCTGTGCTGGAAGCACCAGTTAATTAAAAACTTCTGGAAAAGAATGTATTCTTGTCGATACGTAATATTATTTTGAAAAGCTGAAAAATTTTTTGAAACGCTAATATACCTTAAGATTCTCGTTGTAATCGTGTTAACAGTTCCTTATTATGGTTTTTTAAGTATCCATTAATATACCTATAAGTGGTGCCCATATGTTGAACCGGCTGCAAGAATCTGACATTAAACTCTTACGCGTATTTTATGCCGTTGCCAGTTGTAATGGCTTCACGGCAGCAGAACCTGTCTTGCGTATGCAACGCCCAAATATTAGTGCGGCAATCAAAAAACTGGAAGAACGGCTGGATCTGGTGCTGTGCCACAGAGGCCGCGGCGGCTTTCAAATGACAAAAGAAGGTGAGGTAGTTTTTCAGGAAACTAAGCGTATATTTAACGCCTTTGATAACTTCGTCTTTAATCTTAAGTCCTTACATGATGATTATTCGGGTCATATCACCCTGGTACTAATGTCTGGATTGCCGCTATCGATGCACTTGGCTGTCAGTAAAGCTGTGAAGAGCACGATGAAGAAGTTTGATGACATTCACGTCAATATTCAGACTCGTCTGTATAATGAAGTTGAACATGTTGCCCTGTCCGGGGAATGCCATTTGGTGGTATCTACCTACGATATGGTAAAACCTGAGTCGGTGACGTTTCATCCCGTTGGAATTTCTTGTGCAGGCCGTTTGTATTGTGCGCCTACTCACCCGTTGGCGAAGTATCGTGACACCCCGCTACCACCGGATGTTAAAATTGAAGACTATCCCGCTATCGGTATCTCGGGTTTATCTTCGGCAAACTATATTGAAGAAGACAGACGGCTGGCAATTCAGACTTTCTCAGATTCTTTCGATGCAGCCATGTCAGCAATAATGACAGGTGAGTACATAAGTTTGCTGCCTGATTACATTGCCAAGGAGCAAGGAGCAAGTCTGGGACTGGTACCCATCGCGCAGGGGAGCTTATTTAACTTCGAACATGACTTATTTGTGATGAACGGGAAAAACACCCGGTTGAATCCGGTGTTGCGCCATTGTATTAAAGAGCTCAGTTATTTTATCGGTGAAAGCCAAAAATAGCCCTGCATTGCTGACAACTAAGCCGCTTATAGGCGGCTTAGTTGTATTTTAATCGACAGTAGACAGTGATCACTGTAAAGCAATGTTACTCGTAGGGTAGTGGATCTGAAGCTTGATTGTCACGAAACGCCTCTAATCGCTCCTGACACGCTCCGCACTTCCCGCACGCTTTCTCTCGTCCGTTATAGCAGGTCCATGTCAGACTGTAGTCAAGGTTCATGCTAAGCCCGTCGGTTAAAATAGCGGCTTTGCTGACTTCTAGATAGGGCGTGACAATTTCGATGGCTGAATAGTTTGCTATAGCGCAAACATCATTCATTTTTTCCACAAATTCCGGGCGGCAATCGGGATAAATTGCATGGTCGCCCGAATGAGCACCATAATAAACTTTGGTGGCGTTCTGGCTCACCGCATAACCCACCGCCAGCGACAGCAAAATCATATTACGGTTCGGGACTACTGTTTGTTGCATACTGGGCTCTTCATAATGCCCCTCAGGGACGTCAATGTCGTCAGTGAGTGCAGAGCCGCCTACCAAACTATTGATAGCGGAAATATCTACAATTTTATGGGGTACGTTTAGCTGCTTACAAGCCGTAGCCGCGTAGTCCAACTCTTTTTTATGACGTTGTCCGTAGTTAAAAGAAAGAGCAAGGGGGGCTTTGCCTTCGGCAAGGGCTTTGTTTAAGACGGTGAATGAGTCCATACCACCAGAATAGATAACAATAACTTTTTCAGACATATCGGATTTTCTCAGCAAATTATGCACGAATTCTATGTGATCCTTGGTAAAATCCCAACAGGCAATTCCTAAAGAGCGATGAAGTGAGCAATACCTTGCTAAAAATCAATGAGATGTTTGAAACCATTCAGGGTGAAGGTGTGTATACGGGCGTACCTTCTGTTTTTTTACGCCTGCAAGGATGCCCCGTGGGCTGCTCTTGGTGTGATACGAAACACACCTGGACACTGGATGACGCCTTTTTAACTACGTCAGATCAGGTAATCGATAAAAAGCAGGAAAACGAAGCATTTTTTGAAGCGGATGCAGAGGCGTTGCTGGAACTGTTTGCAAAACAAGGCTATCACGCCAAACATGTGGTGATTACCGGTGGCGAACCTTGTATATACGATCTTTCACCGCTTACAAACTATCTTCATCAGCACGGGTTTACTACGCAAATTGAAACCAGTGGTACTTATGAAATAAAGTGTGATCCTGCGACTTGGGTAACGGTGTCGCCCAAG
Source organism: Alteromonas pelagimontana (assembly GCF_002499975.2). Classification (NCBI taxonomy): domain Bacteria; kingdom Pseudomonadati; phylum Pseudomonadota; class Gammaproteobacteria; order Alteromonadales; family Alteromonadaceae; genus Alteromonas; species Alteromonas pelagimontana. The sequence continues at coordinate 714,544 of NZ_CP052766.1, read as the reverse complement.
GTAAATATGAAAGGCGGATTGCCAGTGCTGGAAAGCGCACTTCGACGGGCAAATGAAATTAAGCATCCTGTGGCTATGCAAAAGCATATTGAAGAACTGGATGCGCTGCTGGCGAAGATAAAAGATGATTTGCCTGCCCATATTTGTCTTCAGCCCATTAGTCAACAGGAGCGGGCAACGGATTTAGCTATACGTACTTGTATCGCTCGCAACTGGCGTTTATCGTTGCAAACTCACAAGTACATCGGTATAGAATGATGCTAGTGTAAAGCGGAGCAGGGCGGCTTATTAGGTACTGTCCGGTGGGAGTGGCTTCTTTATTTTTAAATATTACTGAGCAAGCAGTGAGAGGCAAAGTTTTTATGTTCAAAATGTTGACGGGGACCTTGTTAGGGTGCCTGCTATTGAGCCAGGGAGCGTCTGCTGCGCTATGGTCTCTAACTTATCCACGTCCACTCGACGACCGTGATCTTCGCAATGAATATCCGATTGCACTGTTGACATTAGCACTGGAAAAGACGGGCGTGAAGTATAGCTTACTTCCTTCCGACCGCATCATGTTGCAAGGAAAAGCGTTGCGGCAAATTCGGGAAAACCGTGAAGTTAACGTGGTGTGGAGCATGACTGATACGCAACGGGAAAAGGATTTACTTCCCATACGTATTCCGATCGCGAAAGGGCTGATTGGCTGGCGGGTATTTCTAATAAAGAAACAAGAGCTGAGCGCTTTTAGGCAAATCACCACTAAAGATGGACTTTCCAAAAAGATACCGATTCAAGGAGAAGAATGGCCTGATACCAAAATTCTTCAGGCTAATGGGTTCAACGTTTACACGGTGCCTGACTACCCTGAGGCAGTTTCTGAACTTGAAGCGGGTAAGGCGGATTTTTTCCCCCGTTCAGTAATAGAAGTCGTTAACGAATTAAAAGATGACCGTCGCAAGGCCAGTATCATGCTTGAGCCGAACTTGGCGATATATTATCCCACCGCCATGTACTTTTTTGTTAATAAAGGAGATTCGACACTGGCACGCCTTATTGAAACGGGTTTACGTCGCGCCATTGAAGATGGTTCATTTGATGCCCTGTTTATGTCCACCTATGAAGAATCGCTACAGCAGTTAAATTTAGATAAGCGAATTATCCTCAGTTTAGAAAATCCGTTGTTGCCCGATCTGACGCCCGTTGGGGAAAAGGCGCTATGGTACCTGCCACAAAAAATGGCTTCATCTACCTCTGAATCAGATCAATAGCAAACGCGATATCATCGCGATCCGAGTTGGAGTAAGAGCTGAATGAATAAATTTAGTGGCCTTAAAATATAAGCAAACGTTTCTCACTCGAAACGCCGTAAACTATTCCCTATAGCTCTGCTGTGAAGCATTCTTGCTTCAGAAATTCGGCTAAGAAACCTTCACTATTGCTTTAAAAGTAGTCGCAATCTCTATCCGCGATCCGGGTAAACCAATGCATCCGCCCTGCGCTACGTTGACCTTGAAGAGCCAAGGCTTCCTTCTCCAATGCACCTTAATGAGATGCGTTCCTCTATCCCTGAGCTGCTCACAAATCAATATGGATTATTCTTAATCAGCCGTGAAGAGAGAAAATATCGAGGGGCTATATTTATGAAAAGCAGAAAAATATGAAAGAAAATATGAAGAAAACGAAAAAATGCTGGTTAGTCTACCTAACCAGCATTTGATGTTGCAGGATATTGAAAATCGAACTTCCTAAACTTTAGCGAACAATTCGGCGTCTTAAACCAATGAAAGCTAACGCTAGCAAACCGAAAAGCCCCATAGAGCCACCACCGCCAGAGTCGCTACCGGGTGTTGGTGTAGGCGTGGTGGGGGTTTCTTCGCCACCATCGCCGCCGTTGTCACCACCATCATCGCCGTCGTCGCCGTCGCCGCCATCATCGCCGCCGTCGCCGCCATCATCGCCGCCGTTGTCACCACCATCATCGCCGCCGTCATCGCCATCATCTGTGGCAGTACTGGGGATGAATCCAATGTCTTTGAAAAGACGTGAATCACCAAATTCTATTCTAACCATTACGAATTCAGCATCGTTGTCGTCGAACAACGTGGCGGGCGCAGTAACTGTCACTGTTGAACCATTATCGGTATTAGCTACAGTATAGTCGGGTGTCCAAGAATCGAATCCAGTCGTTAATGCATGAATCGTCACATCGTCAGCACTTACATCTTCCGTAACCTCTACAGTAACCGAAGCATCATCTCCGCCCACGGTCGCTACAAGATTGTCGGTATAAACGTCAGGGAAAGCTTCATACATGCCACGCATATCTAAACTGATTGAGGAATAATCGTCAGTTGTTGAGGTGTCATAAAACACGTACATCGGAATAAGCTGATCTTGAAGTTCCAACTCTTTTAACGATTCAATCCAGTCGATACTTTGATGGTAGTCTTCATTGATCTTAAAGGTCGCCACCCGTTCGGTACCTGTACCCTCAAAACTTACCGATACAAACTTAGCCAGGTCTTCAAGCGCAGCAAAACTTTCATAAGTAATCGTGTAACCGGCAGCCACTGTACTACTGCGCTGCACCTTGCGAACAGCCAAACGCAAATTATCATTACTGATTGCAGCGTCTGTCACTTGAATGGGAACTGAAGACGTGGAGCCCGGTACTGTTGAAACGTTTATGTTGTCAACATGAATGCGTGAGTCCTTCGTATACTCTTGCATGCCCACAACTATAGGCACTAAATTATCATCAAGATCAAGCCAATTAACAATAACGTAGCAAGCGCTTACCTCAGGATCGACTTCAACGCTCGCTATAGTGGGAGCAATTGTCGTCGCATTCGTGCCTTCAATAAATTCCTGATAAAAACTCAAGCCGGTACGATATTCGTCGCAACTGTAACTAGTGCGATAAATATTCTGGCCGACATTGTTCGGTAACGGCGTCCATCCGAGAGAAACCTCAGTATCAGTAACATCTATGGTGGTGTCACCTTTGAGAATGGCGCTATGAGCTGTGATTTTGCTGGTTTTACGTAAAAACTGAGCGTTATCTGCAGCATCATCAAGCGTTTCTTCTTTACCAATGGCGACGCCATCTACCTGACGCGTAGGGTCAGAGAAATACGAAATCTGGTTATCACCCAATGCCATAATGGTAGTGAAGTTACCTTCACTTGTCATACCGTAGGGCAGGGCATTTTGAAATGTTTGCGATTCACTTTCACGATTATGATTCAGCCCCATGTTGTGGCCGAAAGAGTGGGCAACAATTCTGCTGGAGTAAGGGACATATCGTATGTTTGATGAGCGTAAGAAACGTGCGCGTTGTTCAGCATTTTCATAGCTGTCGTTCGTGAACGACAACAGATTTGCTGATCCCCCGGTTTCTTCTCTGATATTGCCGGTTCTTACGCTGCTGATAAAGTCGACTTTACCTGAACCCAGCAACGTCTTGAACAAGACATCGCTTTCACTCCAGGATTCCCCCTCATTACCCGCTACCAGGTAAAAGTTTTCTGAATAAACAGAGGTATCTTCAACACCAGCATCTTCCAGTGCCGCGTTAAGAATGTCGATACCTTTATCCATTAGAATTTGAGGATCTGTAGACTCATCGTATTGGCTTTGTTGCGCTTCTGCATCAATAAAAGACTGAGCAGAAATAAAGAAAGCGCTGCCTGCTGTCTCTGGAAGAGTGGCGATATTGGTATTGGTAATCGTCGCTGCACGATAGGTATCAGCTAACGACGGCTTCAGCGATACAAATGTTTCTGTGGAAGAAGAGGTAGAGGTAATAACCACCTCATCAGGATGTTCCACAGCCGCTGTTGGGGTTTCGATTGCCGTTAATGTGGCCCCCGAAGCCGACAGCGCGAGTGAGCGCTTAACACCATTTTCAATTAACGTTCCTGTTAAAGAGCCATTTCGCTCTCTAATAATCAGGGCGTTCTTTCCTGAAGTATCTTTATAGCTGTAAGAAGAACCGAACTTATCTGTTCTAGTGGAAGAAAGCAGGTAAGCAGTGTCCTTAATAATGATTTGCGTACCGTTTTTAAGAGCGTTCTGCACGCTAACAGTAGACAAAGAGGATAATTTTTCAGTCTTGGCTTTTACGTCGTAGACCAGGTTACTGGTGTCCGTGGCGTACGCGCCTTGAGAGATTGCAATAGAAATTGCAGCAGAAATTGCAGCTTTTTTCAGCATGTTCATTCCTTTTAAAATTGGTAACGGAGAATCGCTACTCAATTCCTTTATTATTAAACACAACCCTTATATCCTTAGAAGAGGCAACTGGATCACAAATTTAACGTCACCATTAAAACATTTGGGAAGTGAAAGCAATAATAATTAATTATGATATCGGTAGAACCATTCAGTCGTGGACAAATTGAAGAATGGCTCAAAGCTATAGCGTTTGATTATGAGACTGGGCGAGAAGGGAAGAGGTAAGCCCGAAAAGATTCGGGCTAGAAAATTTACAGAGATTGGCTTTCGCCCGTATGTACGCCCTTCATCGAACGACCTGAAGGATCCGCATTATTCTTAAAACTTTCATCCCATTCCAGCGCTTCTACTGTGCTACAGGCAATTGACTTGCCTCCGGGCACACAGCGGGCGGCGCTTTCCTGCGGAAAGTAGCCTTCGAATATAGTGCGGTAGTAGTAACCTTCCTTTGTATCTGGCGTATTTACCGGAAAGCGAAATTCTGCGTTAGCCAGTTGCTGATCTGAAACCTCAACTTTTACAAAATCTCTGATGGAATCGATCCAGGAGTAACCTACACCATCACCGAACTGCTCTTTTTGACGCCATAATACTTCAGCGGGCAAGGTTTTATCGTCATCAAACGCTTTGCGTAGAATCCACTTTTCCATTTTGCCGCCCAGGCACATCTTATCCTGAGGATTAAGACGCATGGCAACATCCATGAAGTTTTTATCCAAGAAAGGTACGCGTGCTTCCACTCCCCAGGCACATGTAGCTTTGTTCGCGCGGGCGCAGTCAAACATGTGCAGGCGATCAAGCTTACGCACGGTTTCTTCGTGGAATTCTTTTGCGTTTGGCGCTTTGTGAAAATACAGATAACCGCCAAATATTTCGTCAGCGCCTTCGCCTGAAAGCACCATTTTTATACCCATTGCTTTTATCTTACGGCTCATAAGATACATAGGTGTAGCAGCACGGATAGTGGTGGTGTCGTACGTCTCCAGGTGATAAATAACGTCGCGTATGGCGTCAAGACCTTCCTGAATGGTAAAGTGAATTTCGTGATGCACCGTACCGATCATATCCGCGACTTTTTTTGCTGCTTTTAAATCTGGCGCGCCTTCAAGTCCGACCGCAAAGCTGTGCAATCGCGGCCACCACGCCTCAGACTGATCTTCATCTTCAATACGCTTAGCTACATATTGCGCTGCCACTGCAGATACAAGAGATGAATCCAGGCCACCCGAAAGCAGTACGCCATAAGGGACGTCTGACATCAAATGCGTTTTTACCGCTTTTTCAAATGCTGCTTTCAGTTCGGCAAGATCGCTGGTGTTATCTTTAACTGCATCAAATTCCATCCAGTCACGTTTATAATACCGGGTGACTTTACCGTGCTTACTCCATAGATAATGTCCAGGAGGAAACTCGCTAATAGTTTTACAAATGGGAGCCAACGCCTTCATTTCTGATGCTACATAGAAATTTCCATGTTCATCGTAGCCGGTGTACAGAGGGATAATTCCCATATGATCGCGAGCAATCAGGTACGCATCTTCTTTTTTATCGTACATGACAAAAGCAAACATACCCTGTAGATCATCAATAAAGTCGATGCCTTTTTGCTGGAACAAGGGCAGGATGACTTCACAATCGGAGCGAGTTTTGAATTCATATGGCTCTGGCAGGTTTTGAGCCAGTTGTTTGTGATTATAAATCTCCCCGTTCACTGCCAGAATAAGTTGCTCATCCTGACTTACCAGCGGCTGTGCGCCAGTGTCTACATCAACAATTGCCAAGCGCTCATGGCAGAGGATGGTATTGTCATTATTCCAGATACCCGACCAATCAGGGCCACGGTGACGTAGCAGCTTCGTTAAATCTAACGCTTGGGTTCTGAGTTCAGACACATCGGTTTTGATATCAAGGATACCGAAAATACCACACATAAAACGGATTCTCTCTTATAGATGTTAAAAAATAGGATTGTTTTTTCTGTCGAATCCCCTTTTTTGAGATAGCGGGAGATAAAATTATTATTGGAATATAACAGTCCACGTCTATTGAATTTGCCAGCCTGAGAGAAAAATGCAAGTAGATTCTTTGGTTATTTTCAAATAACTCATAACCACAATAACAATTGGCTTCTAAGCATAAACGTCAGCTATTGCTGACGTTTATGGGTACTTTTTCAACAACTAGTTTTGGCGCTGAAATTCACTCGTTGAATTCCACTGCGGCCAGCTATCAGCGTTGGCGACATTTACACCTACATCAAACAACAACTGTGCATCCTGAGTGATGCCAGATAAATCCCAATTATCGCGATACTGATCGCACACCTGATGATAACAGCCTCTAACAATCACATTCATACGCTTACGGTACTTCGCGGTTTCGTCATCTGAGGGCTCGCTACCGGCTTCCGTGTACAGAGCTGGAATTCCTTTTTTAGCGAAGCTGAAGTGATCTGAACGATAGTAGTAGCCCGCCTCAGGGTGCTCTTCTTCAGTAAGATTTCGCTCCTGTCGCTTTGCCGCTTTCTCCAGATAATTTTCCATCTGCGACTTACCCGCTCCCACTACGGTAATATCCTTGGTTTTCCCCAATACATTCATCGCGTCCATATTTATATTGGCTACGGTTTTATTAAAGGGAATAATGGGATGATCCGCATAATATTTTGACCCAAGCAAGCCTTGTTCCTCAGCCGTCACAATAAGGAAAGTAATAGAGCGATCAGCGCGTGGCGATAATTTAGCAAAAGCCTGAGCCATGGCAATGCTGGCGGCTGTTCCGGTAGCGTTATCGTGAGCGCCATTATAAATTTGATCACCTTTTAATGATTCATCTTTGCCTAAGTGATCCCAGTGCGCGGTATAAATAACATGTTCGTCTGGCGTCTTGGCGCCTGGCAGCGTGGCGATTACATTATAACTCTTAGATTTTTTAAAGTTGTTTTTTACAGTAACAGAAGCCTTCACGTTCATAGGCTGAGAGTAAGGACCTTGTGCGGCTTTGGCTTTTTCTTCTTCAAAATTCATATCGGCATCAGCGAAAACTTTTTTGGCGGCATCGAGTGTTAGCCATCCTTCTACTGCCACACGACTGGCGCCGCCATCACCGGTAACCAAACCATATTGCGGCCCACTCCAGCTATTGGCGACTACCGACCAAGGATACGATGCTGGTGCCGTTTCGTGGACTATAAGCGCTCCAGCTGCCCCTTGTCTGCTGGCTTCTTCGTATTTGTAGCTCCAGCGACCGTAGTAGGTCATCGTGGTGCCCTGGAACTTGCCGTTATCTGGATTTTCAAATCCGGGGTCGTTGACCAGAATGACCACAGTTTTCCCCTTTACGTCGATGCCTTCGTAGTCATTCCAGTTATATTCTGGTGCATTAACACCATAACCGACGAAGACCAGTTCAGAATCGTCCAGATTGACCGTAGATTGCTCACGTCTGGATGACGCCACCATGTCGTCTTTATAGTTAAACGTATTGTCGCCTATGGTCATTTGCATGTCAGGATTGGCGGTAATCTCCATTAGCGCCACTTCCTGAAGATAACTTCCTTCATTTCCTGGCTGGTAACCTGCCGCTTTAAATTCTTGCACTAAGAAATCGGTGGTTTTTTTCTCACCAGCTGTGGTGGGAAGACGGCCCTCAAATTCATCAGATGATAAGGTTTTTAACGGGGCCCGAATTTTCTCATCGGTAATTGATGCATAAGCTTCGTCAAAGTTAGAGACAGTTTCTGCTGCCGGTTTGTTTTCCACTTCTGATGTATTTGTAACTTTACCATCGCTACAAGCACTCAGCCCTATTAGTGCCGGAAACACTAGTGGCAAAAGAATTTTTTTCATTGTTAGTCTCTGTTGCTCTACAATAGTTTTCCAGTATAGAGAAAAGCCTAAGACGAACCAACACTTACTATGAAATCTACCGCAGAAGGCTGCCAGATCAGCAACGCGATGAAGAGCGCGGCGCCACCTGTAAAGGCATTGCTTAAAGAAACGGGTTTAGCTACTTTTCCACACTTTCCTTCAGCTGATGAGCTAAATGTTATTGCCAATACAAGCAGCTTTAACGGGGTTCCAACACAGTTTCAGGGGCAGTCCTCATTTTCAGAGCAAGATAATCGTTATTACGAAGAAATTATTGCGGCTACGGGACGCGTTCCAACACGCGAAAAATGCTGGCACGACTTGTTCAATGCGTTGATCTGGATACAGTTTCCGCAGACAAAGTTATTGCTTAACCGTTTGCATATGGCAGACATTCAAGAATTTGGCCTTCACCCGCGTACGGCAAGGCGCAACCGGTTAACGCATTTTGATGAGTGCGGCGTGGTGTTGGCGGTGCCGCAGCAACATTTAGCAATTGCTAATTGGCTGCTTTCTCAACTGGCGACGCATCAATGGGAGACCGTGTTTTTGGATTATCGTGAAAAGTGGGGAACTGCAATTTTGCCCTTCATATTTGGACACGCTAATTTAGAAATGATGTTAACGCCTTTTGACGGACTAACGGGAAAATGGGTGGCAGTCAAGGTGGCAAACGATTTTGCCACTCTGCCTGTTGAAATACAGCGTCTACGGCTTGATGAAGCGCTGTTAAAACGAGTCGGCCAACTTGATAACTTTCTGCTGCCGCATATACTCAGACCACTTCCTTTGTTGGGGGTGCCTGGCTGGCACGACGCTCAAACACCCTGCTATTATAAAAATAAAGACTATTTCCGCCCCCAGCGCCCGGAAACACCGGCCACTGAGCAATTGCCTTTAATCTAACTAATAACAATAATAATCCAGACGCTCCAGATAATGACGTAGGGAGCGACACCGATAATTGTAGCTTTTTTCGTGGTGAACGATGTCCACTGTTTAATACCTACCACGGTAAGATAAATACCCCATATATTATCCAAACGGAAAGATTGGGCGAAACCGTACCATGAGGAACCCATGTCCATGCCAAACACGTAAGCGGCAGACAGGGGGGCAAGAACCGACGGATAGAGTTGATGATCATCGGCCAGTAGTATCAGAAACATCGCAATCAGGCTGTTAATTACTGTGGGCATGGCCGCCCACCAGGTAAAACCGTACCAGTCGGTAAAGCCGTGAAGATTGTCTTTGTCTGCTTTAGTCGCAAGATTCAGATAAACGGCCACTAGAGCGTTAATAGCAATAAATCCTATGACTGTTGCCGAGAGACCAAAAATCATCGCTGAATTGAGTGTCATATTCTGTCTGAACTGCTCTTGTTCAACTGGACTCAAATCGCCATACTGCGAGTGCATAATCTGGTCCGCATACCAGGAAAAGTCTACAAAATTCAAATAGAAATAGGTAGGGACGATAGCGAGTACTATCACAATAAAAAAGGGAAACCATGACCAATTATCTTTTTCCGCTACGGCTCGAAATACGCCATTGGGGCGGAAAAAAATATCATTGCAAGCCTGCAACGGGTTACTTACATTATGCATTCACTGATCCTTGTTAATTTGCCGTAAACTGCTGTAGCTTAAATATATTAGCAGCTTTAGTAAAATATAAAACTGTACCTGAAACATCTTGACGCAATTAAGCTATATGGTTGTAATTAAAAATTAATAAAGTATTCGTTGGCCATGGCGATTTCGCGACTGATGATTAAACAAAAGATGAAGGTTTGTTAGTGGAAATGCTGGAGCTGATGTTCTCCAGCAGAGCTAATTACGCCGGTTTGACGGCTTTTATAGAGGGAATTTTATCTTATCTTCGCCGTTGATGAATTTGTGTTTGCTCATGCGCTTACCGTGGGCAGTTGCCCTCCAAAGGAACAGAAGGAAGAGGAAAGGGAATGATAACGATATCGCAGCTTGCGAAGAAATTTCCAGTACAAAATCCCAAGAAATTAAGTGAGCAGGAAAAAAAGGATCCGCGACTAAAAGGCCGGTTCTTTCATTCGGTGCAGAACGTTTCTTTTCGTTGTAACGCTGGCGAAGTATTAGGACTGTTAGGACCCAATGGCGCTGGTAAAACCTCTACATTGCGTATGCTGTCAACAGCGCTCACCCCTGACAGTGGCGAGATTTGGATTGATGATATCAATATTCTGAAAAAGCCAATCGTTGCCAGACAAAAAATTGGCTTTTTATCTGGTACTACAGGCTTGTATGGGCGCTTAACCGGCCGTGAAAATATCACGTATTTTGGGCAGCTTCACGGCATGAGCAAAAAAGCCATTGATGATAAAATCCAGCAACTTGCAGATATATTGGATCTGCATAGTTTTCTGGACAGACGCAGTGAAAACTTCTCAACCGGGATGAAACAGAAAACGTCGATTGCCAGAGCCGTGGTTCATGATCCCAAAGTAGTCATTCTGGATGAGCCTACGACAGGACTCGATATTATGGCAGCGCAAACGGTATTAACGTTTATCCGCGGACTAAAAGAACAAGGCATTCCTGTAATTTTTTCCACCCATCATCTGGATGAGGTATCTGAGTTGTGCGACAAAGTGACAGTGATCAATCATGGCACTACTCAATTTAGCGATAGTCTGGATATTTTTCGTTCGTTGGCCCCCGGTTCTTTACATCAGGCTTTTATGCATACCCTTTACAAGGAGGTTTAATCATGTGGCTTGTTTTCTTAAAGGAATTAAAAGAGCTGTTGCGCGATCGCAAAACGATGTTTTTTATGATTGCCCTGCCTATTATTGTTTTTCCACTTATTATTGGAGTGGTTACTTATTTTTCAGGTAAAGCAATCAAAGATATTGAGAGTAAAGTGCTAACCTATTCAGTAGTAGGGGAAGAATTTGCGCCTAATCTTGTTAGTCAGTTAGCGGCGGCAAAAGAATTCCAACGGGTGGATCTGAAAGAAGAAACTGATCTTTCGCAATGGGTACAAAATGAAAATGCCGATTTTGTGCTTGTGATCCCCGACAACTATGGTGACAACCCTTTGACGAACGGCCAGGTTGTGCTGCAGCTCTATTTAAACGATGCCAAACTGAATATGGTGGAAAAGCGCCTCAGCCAGATTATCGACGAGATAGCGCTGAGTAATCAATCAGCGGCATTTACCCAGTTATCACTAACTGATGTTCAACAAAAAGCGCTGCTTGATCCCATTATTATAAACAAGGTTGATGTCGCCGATCAGCGTGAGAACTGGGGAGCAAAAATCGGTGGGATTATACCTTATTTGGTTTTTATTCTGTGTCTTCAGGGTTCCATGATCCCGGCTACGGATTTGGGAGCGGGTGAAAAGGAACGCGGCACTTTAGAAACATTGCTGATTTCTCCTATAGAACGCCACAAGCTGGTACTGGGCAAGTTTTTGACCATAGCTTTTGCAGGCGTCACTTCGGCTCTGGTTACTGTTGCCAGTATGGCAGTTTGGGGAATTGTACTTAGTCAGGGAATGGCAATAGCGATGGTTGCGGATTTTATGGGCGCCATCAGTCTTCTGGATTTCCTTTTGATGTTTTTGATGCTCATTCCGGTAGCTGCCATATTTGCCGCTGTGTTGCTTAGCTTATCAATTTATGCGCGAAGCTTTAAGGAAGCACAGGGCTATATGACACCTATGGTAATGTTTGTCATTGTGCCCGTAATTCTGGCTATGCTTCCCGGCGTCGAACTTAAGGGAGGATGGGCGTGGGTGCCGCTAACCAATGTAGCGCTGGCAATAAAAGAACTGATAAAAGGCACCATGGACTACGTGCAACTGGTGGCTATCCTTGGTTCTACAGCAGCCATAGCTATAGCAGCATTGGGATTTTGCGTGTATTGGTTTGATAAAGAAAAAGTGTTATTTAGGTAATCTGCGCTGAAAAAGGAAACGCCGGCAGTGTTGCCGGCGTGAAGGTAGCAGGTTATAGAAGCTTAAAAGTAGGTCAGATTCAGCAAAACCAGAACGATCGTGCTATACGTTAATGAGATGGGCAGACCGATTTTGATGAAGTCTTTAAAGCGATAGTTTGCCGCGTTAAACACCAAAAGATTAGTTTGGTAGCCATACGGCGAGACGAAGCTGGCACTGGCAGCAAAAGCGACTGCAAGTGCAAATGGCATCAGCGGCGCTCCAATGATCTCTACTACGCCATATGCAAAGGGGAACATCAGTGCTGCGGCAGCGTTGTTAGTTACAAATTCGGTTAGTAATAAGGTGGCAATATACACCACTGCTAAGGCCACGAACCAGTTCGTATCCGAAAGGTAAGGCATTAGTTGTGCGGTGGTAATGCCGATAACACCCGAATTTTCAAGCGCTGTAGCAAGGCTTAATGCCCCCACAATCACCACAATCAGATTTAATGGTAAATTACGTTTAAGCTCACCGTCAGAAGTTACTTTGCCCGCAATTAATAAAGCCGCGAAAAACAATAGGCCGATTCCCAGTGAAATAATTTCAGCCGCAGCTAAACCAACTACGGCTAAAAATCCGCCCAACGTTATCCATTCCTGACGGTTATTTAAAGGTCTGGAGATTTTTTGCTCGGATAGTATAAAAAAGTTTTTTGACAAATTTTGCCGTGAGTGGAAATCTGGTCCTGCAGCCAACAATAAGAAATCTCCGGCTTGCAGTTTAATTTCTCCCAGTTTTCCTGATAGCTGCGAACCATCTCTGCGAATAGCGACGACCGCAGCATCAAACAAAGCTCTAAACCCAAGCGCTTTAATTGTCTGACCAATTACCTGCGCCCGATTCGCCACAATGACTTCCGTAATATTCTCGCGCAAAATGCCATCTGCTTCAGCAAAGGTAGTAAGGCCGCGAATGTGACTTAAATTGTCCAGCTTCTGCACATTGCCAGAGAAAATCAGCTTATCTCCCTCCAGAATAATGAGATCAGGTGAGACTGGCGTAATTAACTGACCTTCTCGTACTACTTCCACAAGAAAAAGCTCAGGAAGATTGCGAAGATGATTTTCTTCAACAGTTTTACCGATTAGTTCGGAATTTGACTCAACCTCTGCTTCTACAATGTACGCCCGATAATCACTCTTTCTGCTGGCGATAGAGGGTAACAGAGGAGAGACAAAATACATTAAGACGCCACAGCTTAATCCGGCTACTAATCCATACAAGGTAAAATCCCAGAAACCGAAACCGGGATGACCGTGCTCTTGAAGAAAGCTGTCGACGATCAGATTAGTTGAGGTACCAATTAGGGTAACAGTACCGCCTAATATTGCAGCATAAGACAGCGGAATAAGTAAGCGTGAAGGGGGATGGTACTGGTTCTGTTTGACGGGGCCTATAAGGCTCGCGACGATTGCCGTGTTGTTCAATAACGCAGAAGAAAAAAACGTTAGCATAAATAAACGCCAGTAAGAGGCAGAAAAACTGGCCGTAACCAGTTTTCTGCCAAGACGCTTAATCAACGCAGTCTTATCTATGGCGCCACTCACTAGTAACAATAATACCAGCGTAATTAAGCCCTTGTTTGTCAGATTTTGCAGGACATCGTCAAAACTGAGCTGTTGTGTGACCATTAAGCCAAGGACAGCGAGGGCAAAAATAGAAGCAGGACGCTGATTCGTAAAAATCAGCGCAAAAATGGTGCCGAAGAACGCCGACAGCACCACTAACTGGTTTACATCCATATTGTCCAGTCCTGTTCCTACATCTTACTGAGATCGAGAGCGTTCCAATGAGGGAAGTGCTTCAGTACCAGTTGATTGAATTCTAATTCGAATTCGGAAAAGTCAGGAGTCTCATGCTGTGCATCTCTGGCTAATACATCCAGGATCATACCCGCACCGACAGTACCATTGGTCAAGCGGTCAATAACGATAAATGCACCGGTAGCACGATTACGTGCGTAAGCGTCACAAGCAACAGGTTGGGTAAACTTAACATCAACTACCGCTATTTCGTTTAAGTTTAAATGCGCTCCACCTTTGTGTTCCATCGTGTTCACGTCAATTTGATATTCAATATGAGCAACCGATCCAGAGGTGGTTTTAGTGGCAAACTTAAAGCTGTATTGCTTGTTCGGCATCAAGGGTTCGTCAGACATCCACACCATGTGCGCTTTAAACTGCGTAGACAGCAGTGGCAGGTTGTCTGCTTTTACAATCATATCTCCTCGGGAAATATCAATTTCATCTTCCAGAGTGAGCGTGACTGCCTGAGGAGTGTAAGCACGTTCAAGATCGCCATCAAAGGTGACAATCGATTTAACCTTGGATGTTTTCATTGAGGGTAGCGCTGTTACCTGATCGCCGGGTTGTATTTCTCCTGATACTACGGTGCCGCAGAAGCCGCGGAAATCAAGGTTAGGGCGGTTAACATACTGGACTGGAAAGCGGAAATCTTCAGTATTGCTGTCATGAGCAATTTCGATAGTTTCCAGCAATGACATTAGTGGTTCACCTTCAAACCACGGCGTATGCTCACTTTTGTTAACAACGTTATCGCCATCAAGGGCTGAAAGAGGAACAAAACGTATGTCCGGGATATTCAAATTTTTAGCGAACTGCAAGTAGTCTTCACGAATCTCGTTATACACTTTTTCGCTGTAATCCATTAAGTCCATCTTGTTTACAGCAACAATAACGTGCTTAATTCCTAACAGACTGGCGAGAAAAGAGTGACGTCTGGTCTGCGTTTTGACACCGGCACGGGCATCTACCATTACAATAGCAAGATCACACGTCGACGCGCCCGTTACCATATTGCGAGTGTATTGCTCATGCCCCGGAGTATCAGCAATAATAAATTTACGTTTGTCGGTTGAGAAATAGCGGTACGCGACATCGATAGTGATACCTTGCTCCCGTTCAGACTGCAAACCGTCAACCAGCAGAGCCAAATCTACTTTTTCACCGGTAGTGCCCATTTTTTTGCTGTCTTTAGTAATAGCAGCAAGCTGATCTTCATAAATCATTTTTGAATCGTGAAGCAAGCGGCCAATTAACGTGCTTTTACCATCATCTACGCTCCCGCAGGTTAAGAAGCGCAGGAGGTCTTTTTGTTCGTGTTGCTCAAGATATGCAAGGACATCTTCTTTTAATAAACTGTTTTCGCTATTCATGCTTATGCGCTCACAAGAAAAAATGGGTTCAATACAGACTCTTTTTGATTGTACGTAAGAGCTTCGGCGGCAGGATCCAAAGGATTCTCCGGGTCCAGAACGGTGACTTTTGCGCCTGCAGCACTAGCTACAGCGTGGGCTGCACCGGTGTCCCATTCAGAAGTGGGGCCAAGGCGTGGGTATAAATGCGCCTCACCTGTGGCGACCAGACAGAGCTTCAACGAACTGCCCATGGCAACCAACTCAGTTTCTCCATCGAGTTGGTTAAGAAGGTGCTTGATCTCAGGGCTCTGGTGAGAACGACTGCCCACGATTTTCCAGGTTTCTCCGGGTTGATGCGTACGGGCTGAGATCGTACTGTAACCTTCGTCAGTGTGAATCCACGCGCCTTGACCTTCAATACCAATAAAGGTTTTTTCAAGAACTGGAGCGTAAACCACGCCCATTATCGGCTTACCATTATCAATCAACGCAATATTGACGGTAAACTCACCATTTTTCTTGATGAACTCTTTGGTGCCGTCTAACGGATCAACCAACCAATACTGATTCCAGCTTTTGCGTTCTTCCCAGGGAATATCCGCTGACTCTTCTGAAAGAATCGGCAATTCAGAGATTTTTTCCAGTTCTGCCACGATGCAATTGTGGGCAGAGAGGTCAGCTTCGGTTAGCGGGCTGGTATCTTGTTTTTCATAGACAGCAAAATCTTTGTTGTAGATTGCCATAATGCTGTCGCCAGCTTTTCGTGCTATTTGCACAATTTGCGCAGCTAGAGGATCGGGGAGAGCCATTACACAAGTCCTTTTTCTAATAGCAAATTAAACAAACGCTCCGCTGTCTCTTCTGCTTTTTCTTCGCGATACGTTAAGTGAATCTCTGGCGAAGAAGGAGCTTCATAGGCAGAATCGATACCCGTAAAATGTTTGATTTCGCCGTTTCGCGCTTTTTTATAAAGACCTTTAGGATCGCGTTGCTCGCACACTTCCAGCGGCGTATCGACAAATACTTCAACAAACTCCCCCTCACTAAGAAGGCTTCTGCAAAATGTGCGATCAGCTTGAAACGGAGAAATAAAAGCAGTGAGAACGATAACGCCTGCATCGACAAAAAGTTTTGCCACTTCACTGATACGGCGGATATTTTCCACTCGGTCTTTATCACTAAAACCTAAATCGCCGCACAAGCCATGCCGAATATTGTCGCCATCTAGAAGGTAAGTGTGCTTACCCTGCGCATGCAGTTTTTTCTCCAGCAAATTAGCCATGGTCGACTTGCCAGAACCACTTAAACCGGTTAACCATATCACGCGGGGTTGTTGGTTTAAGCTGTCAGCACGAGTGACTTTGTTCACTTCGTGCTTATGCCAGACAACATTGGATGACATTAGAAATACCCTTCCATTTTCTTTTTCTCCATAGAGCCAGCACTATCGTTATCTATAACGCGACCTTGGCGTTCTGAAGTTTTGGTCAAAAGCATTTCCTGAATAACTTCGGGCAGCGTTGCAGCTGTAGATTCAACAGCGCCGGTTAAGGGATAGCAGCCTAATGTACGGAATCTGACAGAACGCATTTCTGGTGTTTCGCCTTCCATTAGTGGCATGCGGTCATCATCAACCATGATTAACTGGCCGTCGCGCTCTACTACCGGGCGAGGCTTCGCCAAATACAGTTGCGGGATATCGATGTTTTCTAAATAAATATATTGCCAGATATCCAGTTCTGTCCAGTTTGACATAGGGAACACACGAATGCTTTCACCTTTATTAACCTGCGAATTGTAGATATTCCAAAGTTCCGGGCGTTGATTCTTCGGGTCCCAACGATGGTTGCTGTCGCGGAAAGAATAAACCCGTTCTTTAGCACGGGATTTTTCTTCATCGCGACGTGCTCCACCAAATGCGGCGTCAAACTGAAACTTGTTCAGTGCCTGCTTTAAGGCGGCTGTCTTCATAATATCAGTATGTTTAGCACTGCCGTGCGAAAACGGACCGACACCTTGTTCAACACCTTCCTGGTTGATATGAACCAGCAGATCAAAACCATATTTTTTCGCTTGCTGATCGCGAAACTCGATCATTTCACGAAATTTCCAGGTGGTGTCGACGTGTAAAAGAGGAAAAGGAATTTTGCCAGGAGCAAAGGCTTTGCGGGCCAGATGTAAAAGCACCGAGGAATCCTTTCCAACGGAATATAGCATCACCGGATTATCAAATTCAGCGGCAACTTCACGAAAGATATGGATACTCTCGGCTTCGAGTTGTTTCAAGTGCGTAATAGACGGTATTTCTGCAGTCATTGTCGAGTCCGATAGTTAGGTTATATACGAAACGATTATATATATAGAACCTTAGCATATTTAGATCAGGAAGGCGTATGCTATTTAGCTATTTCAAATACCGGTTTTATTACCGGCGATAATATCGTAGTGAAAAGAAAAACGCCGCGCATTCCGCGCGGCGTAGTTAAACGGTACTAACGACTATAGCTCTTGTTTAAGTTTCAGCTTAAACGCATCGAACGTCTCAACGACACCTTCACGAGGTTCGCCGGAATTACTTAATATCCATATTGTCAGGCTGGATAAAATAAAGCCAGGTACAATTTCGTACATCCAATTGCTAAGCGTTTGGCCATCTATTGTCAATGGCAGGTAAATCCACAGTAGTACCGTTACTGCACCTACCACCATACCTCCCAACGCTGCTCTGCGAGTCATATTACGTTTGAAAAGGCTGAACAGAACAAGAGGCCCGAATGCTGCGCCAAAACCTGCCCACGCATTACTGACTAAAGTAAGAATGGTACTGTTGCGATCGTAGGCAAGGTAAATAGCGACCAGCGCTACTAAGATAACTGAAATACGCCCTGCAAATACCAGTTCCTTATCTGTCGCATCTTTGCGTAAAAACGCTTGATAGAAGTCGCTGGTTAGCGAGCTGGAAGTCACCAATAACTGCGACGAAATGGTACTCATAATTGCAGCCAGAATTGCTGCTAACAGGAACCCGCCAATGAGTGGATGAAACAGGATTTGGGAAAGATAAATAAATACCGTTTCTGGATCGTTTAACGATATGTTGTCGTGTCCAGTGATATACGCCATGCCAAATAATCCGGTGGACAGCGCTCCAATAATTGAAACAATCATCCAGCTCATGCCGATATTTCTGGCTGTAGGTACATCCTTTACTGAACGAATGGCCATAAATCTCACAATGATGTGAGGTTGCCCAAAATATCCCAGCCCCCAAGCCATCATTGAGAAAATAGCAACATAAGAGAGCGAGCTGCCAGTATCAGCATCTGCAAAGGGGTTAAATAACGCGGGATCTACTGCCTTTACCGCATCTACTGCACTGTCAAGACCCCCTAACTCCATGATTACCACTACTGGCACCATGATAAGGGATACAAACATAATACAACCCTGTACGAAGTCGGTCATACTTACGGCCATAAACCCGCCAACCAGGGTATAGGCAACCACTACGCCAGCCGTTACGTACAGGCCAACTTCATAACTAAGCCCAAAAGAGGTCTCGAACAACTTTCCACCCGCTACGACACCTGATGATGTGTATAAGGTGAAAAACACTACGATAACCACCGATGCAAAGACGCGAAGAACGCGGGAGGAATCAGCAAAACGGTTTTCAAAATAATCGGGCAGGGTAATGGCATTGTTTGCTACTTCGGTGTAAACCCGTAATCGTGGAGCAACCAGAAGATAATTTGCCAATGCTCCCAAGGTTAAGCCGATTGCAATCCAACCTGCAGATAGCCCGGAGACATACATGGCACCGGGTAAACCCATCAACATCCAGCCACTCATATCCGACGCTCCAGCGGACAACGCTGTGACTGCCGGACCCAACTGCCTGCCACCCAGCATATAACCTTCTACATTGGTATCGGTCTGCCGATAGGCGAAAAGTCCTATTCCGAGCATAACCAGAAAATATAAACCTAATGAAATTATTGTGCCTGTTGCCATAAATCCTTCCTTTTTTCTTTCATGCTAACAGGAACGTTCCCAAGTCTCTATGGCAATATTAAAATGGCCGAGGGTGGTAAGGGAGATCTGTCGCGCTAATCGATATTATCTACAGCTATGGCCAGAATTAAGAATATAAACCTACTTCGGCGGTTTTCGCCATGCGGCTAAACACAATCCACGTATATTCATAGTTAAGTAGAAAATTGAAGACTTTTCTTTACCTTACTTTTTAGAGGCTCAAGATCGGCGTTTTTGTTTCCTACCACCAAGATGTTGGTATTTTGATATTCAAACCCGCTGCCTTGATACTTGTTGTCGGAAAACTGACTGGGTAAATCCATGTTTTTATGTTGAGGAACAACAAACACCGACATCTTTCCTTGCGTCGTACTGACAATCAGATGCAGTGCCTGCACCTGATTTAGATGACAGTAATTGGCCACTTCAACATCACCAATATCAGCCACAAGATGTGCGCCGAACCCCGCCAGCTTGGCGTTTATTTGCCCCTTACTCACTGGCAAGGCTGAATGAGGCGCTTCCAATTCAGCGTATCGCATGTGGGCTAAGGCTTGACTACCGATATCCAAAGGCTGTTGTTGATACCAGAAGGTAAAGCCAATTCCAACTGAAAACGCCACAGATGCTGCTAAAGCAATGTACCAGCGACTGCGCTGCTTATGTCTCGCAAAATCCCGCGTGGTTTGCTGCCAGATCAATTTGTACGCAAAATCATCAGGGACCGGAACATCTGCAACCTGATGTAGCTGGGCGTTTAATTTCTTTAGCTCGTTCCAGAATGCTTCTTTAGAGATATCATTCTTTGCAGCTTCGACGACTTCTGTATCTGTCGTGAAGGGATTGGCGTAGACACGGCGTCTGAACTCCAGCTCATCCATTATTACGACCTCGTACTGTAGGTTTTTCTTCAAGAGCTTCTTTAATTTGTTTGCGGGCACGGAAAAGTCTGGTCATTACGGTGTTTTTATTAAGATTAAGCTGCTCGGCAATTTCCTCACCGCTATAACCAAAGAGTAACTGCAGCATGAGAGGCTCACGATATTCTTCAGTAAGTCCTGCTAATAGTTGATGTAACTCGCGGTGCTCTAGTGCGTTTTCACTTTTTGCATCTTCATCAAATACGTCTATTCCTTCAATATCGACAGTTTCTATCCGTTTGCGTTCAAAACGGCGGGCATTTTCCCGTCGCACGATAGTGATTAACCAGGATTTTGCAGCCTTTTCATCATTCAGTGAATCCAGCGAACGCCAGGCTCTTAAAAAAGTCTCCTGAACAATATCTTCAGCCACTGACTTATCTTTTACCAGCCAGTAAGCGTACCGATAAATATCAGCATGAAAGGCATGAACCAGTGCTTCGTAGCGTTTTTGTTTTTCTATCATGCTAATAAGACCGGAGGATCCTTTTTTTATTTCGCTACCTGAAAATTTTTATACGCTGCAATAAACTGCACGCTCTGCTCCGCGGGGGCTATCGACAAACAAAAAGCCCGGCTTACTGAAACCGGGCTTTTATTAATGCAGCATCAAAATGATATTAATTTGATTGCTTGGTGGCAGTAATCCATGAATTGATATTATCCTCTAAAACGGAAAGCGGGAGCGGACCGTGTTTCAATACTTCATCGTGAAAGCTTGCATAGGTAAATTTGTCACCTAACTCTTTTTGCGCCTTATCACGTAGTTCGAGGATTTTTAGCTTGCCAATCATATAGGCAGTCGCCTGTCCAGGCATCGCAATATAACGCTCAATGGCCTTTTCAGAGTCATAGGTTGGGTTCGGCGTATTTTTCACCAGATAATCAATGGCTTCTTCTCGAGACCATTTTTTTGCGTGAATGCCAGTGTCTACAACCAGACGGCAGGCGCGCCATAATTCCATGGCAAGTCTACCGAAATCATCATAGGGATCTTTATAGAAGCCCATGTCTTTGGCTAATTCTTCTGCGTAAAGTCCCCAACCTTCAGTGTATGCAGTAGCGCTTAAGTACTTCTGAAACTGCGGAATACCTTCAAGTTCTTGTGCAATGGCGCGCTGCATATGATGGCCAGGAATACCTTCATGATAGGCGAGAGCCGGCAGCTGATACTTTGGCATCGCCTTCATATCGTGAAGATTGGCGTAATACACACCGGGGCGGCTACCGTCCTGAGCAGGGCTTTGGTAAAACGCTTTGCCCGCAGATTGCTCACGAAAAGGCTCAACCCGTTTTACCACAATCGGCGCCTCGGGCATCAAACCAAAGTAATCAGGCAGTGCCGCTCGCATTTCATCAATGACTTGCTTAGCTTTATCAAGATACTGCTGACGACCTTCATCGGTATTAGGAAAATAAAACTGCTCATCGTTTCGCATGAAGTCGAAGAATTCCTGCAACGACCCCTCGAAACCCACCTTATCCTTAATTTTTTCCATTGCCTTGTGAATGCGTTTTACATTATCCAGCCCGATTTGATGAATTTCTTCTGCAGTCAAATCTGTAGTAGTAAACCATGCCAGCCGGTTTTTGTACCATTTATCCCCATCAGGTAAGCGCCAGACGCCATCGCCTTCGGGGGTAAGGGTTTTTTGATGTTCAAATTCAGCTATCAACTCCCGATATGCGGGTTGTACTGAGGTAATCAATGCTGCTTTTGCTTCGCCTAACAGCGTTTGTTTTTCTGAATCTGGAATATCCAGAGCATTCACCTTTTCCTGAAAGTCTTGCCAGATAGATGATGCTTCATCACTGGTGTCAAAGGGAGCACCACTGATGACATTATTAGCAGCTTCAATCATCTGATCGTAAGCCCATGCCGGTGGAAAGACGCCGAGCTCTTCACGAATTTTCATCTGCTCAATAACTTGATCAAACATAGCGTCAACTTTGTCCAAGCGACTGATGTAAGCTTTTGCATCTTCTTTGTTACTGACCCGATGAATGTTGATCAGAAAACTCGGCACCATAGTATGCGCAGCACGAAACTGATCAACGATATAGGTATGATGACGAAATTCGTCATTGGCTAATTCACGCTCAATACCTACTTGATATAGTTGTAAGCTTAACTTTTCGCTGTCAGAGAGTAGAGAAGTATCAAAAGAGTCTAGAAGCTCCAGTCTGTTTTTGGCCAACGCGACACTTTGATCAGCATATTCATCGCTGATGTCATCCCACTCGCCATAATCCCATTTTTTGCCCAAATAGCTCTGGAACAATGGTGAGCGCTTAAGATCTTCTTCAAAAGTTCGTTCAAAAAAAGCGGATAAACGTTCAGATTCGGTCAGGTTTGCTACTTTCGTATCAACTTTAGGGGGAATTTCAGTTGGATGTTGAGTCGATTCAGGCGCCGGCGAGCAAGCCATTAACGCTGTCACTACGACCGTTATTGGCGCTAAGCGAAAAGTAGTTGTTCTCATAGTGTTTCCCTCTTAGTTTGTAAACGTTCCTGACGCTCAAGATCGCATTTTTATTTTTTGCTGTCAGGATATAAACCCGCTAATGCTTTACCCCCGGCGCTGTGTTTTTTCAAATATGCCTGGCGGGTAGCCTGCAGCGCGTTTAATAGCGCTTGATTGTTCCAATCCCGTTGCCCACTACCGTAGCGGCTGGAGAGCAGATCATCAATGAACGGCTGTAGTGGCGCCGACATAGCCCAGGAATCTGGCCGTCTGACTGTCCGGCCCTCAGGATGCATTACGGTTAACCATTGTGCAAGGGTATGCTGTATAAGACCAGGATTTTCCTGGCGTACGGCATCTTCTAACTGACGATATAGCTGAGCTTCATCGGCATTGACGTTGGCTTTATTAAAACGGCTGGAATTCTTGTTTGAAACACTTGCCGGGCCAGCCTGGCGCATACGGTAATGGTAAACGGTGGCGCTCCAGCCGATTATCGTCAGCAGCCACAGGACGATCAAAATCCATGTGGTATATGAGGGGTTAGCCTGGGTGGGTTCAACCGGTGATGACTCTTTTGTCGCTACAGTATCAACAGCCGGTGACGACAACACGGCATTGTCGGCAGGCGTGGGTTGTTGAGCGCTTCCACTGGCCGCTTTCACTTCAATGCTTCGGGCGGGGAGCGTAGCGTATTCGGTTTTGCCGGTAAGCACATTAAACCAGGGTACAGTTATGTCCGGCAACACGAAGTTTCCTGCTTGGGTAGGAATTATGGCAATAGATTCGACTCTCTGTGCAATCAGTAAATTATCTTTATCAACAGTGGCAGTATTAGCCTGATCCGGATAGAGCTTGAAGTTTGGCGGATAATGTTGCGGCAGCTCCGGTAACTGCTCTTCTACGACTCCCATAGCCGTTAATGTAACGGTTCGCGTTACTGGCTCACCGACGATAAAACCTTTATCTTTTTGCCACTCCTCTTCGAGGCTGACAAACTCACTGGGTAGCCAGTGATAAACCAGACCTTGAGGTTGAGGCTTCACGGTGATGCTGATATCTGGTCCGACACGATTTATCGACTGCGTTCGGTTAAAGAAACCGAAACGCTGATTGGTGTTAGGTGCTAATACTTCGCCACTAAAAACGGGGCCTTTAACAATTAATTCGCCCGACTGCTCGGGTACAATAGCAAAATTCCTTTCGATAATTTGATAGCGTTTGCCGTTTACGATGTCAGTATATTGTTTATCTTCGCCTAACTGCCGAATTTGCGCGCTTTTTAGCTCCGGAGCCTGCAGACTGCCTCGTTCAATGTTACTGGCCAGAAACAGTTTTACCGTATAGCGAATTTGTTGTTGTAAATACACTGTACTGGTGTCTACGTCAGTGGTGACATAGTAGTCGCGTACTGGCTGGTCTCCGCTGCCAGATACAGGAATAACATTGACTTCAATAGGAGCGGTTTTCTTACCTTCTATGGTGAATGCCGGAATAGTAAATTTACCTTCAGCACGAGGAAACAGCGTCGTCGTCCAGCTTGTGGTTTGGGTGGTGTCAAAGTTCACAATGGATGTTTGGGAGCTCACCGACGTTCGGCCGACGACAAAGTCTTTGAGCAACGGAGAACTATCGAAAGCGTCCCGATCTGCATCGCCTTCTGCGCGTACAGTAAGACGAATTGCTTCATCAACCATGACAGGATTTTTATCAATTGTGGCTTCAACACGGCTGACATCTGCATAGGCTGCAGCCATAAAAAATAAGCCTGCCAGTAAGATGATAAACTGCTTCATTACCATTCACTCCGATTGGTGGGGGGACGACTGCGACGGCGTTGTTGGGCTTCCAGTTGCATTTTTCGTTTTAACAGAAAAGCGGGATCGTCAGGAATTTTACGCATTAGATTTTCCAACCGCTGTTGTTTTTCTCTTTCTTCATCAGACATTTCGGCCGGCTGCGCTGTCATGCTCTGCGCATCTTTTTCTCCCTGCTTATCTTCTTCGGTTTGGCCAGTAGTCGGTTGTTGTTCTGCGTTACCGTCTTCTTCCTTTGAATTGGACGAATCGTCTTGCTTTTGGCCCTGCTGCTCCGCATCACTATCAGAGGGTTGCTGTTCACCCTGTGACTGTTGCTGGTTATCACTGCCGCTGGACTCGCGCTGATTTTGCTGACTGTTTCCTGAGGAATCCTCTTGCTGGTTCTGCTGCTGATCACCATCGCCGTTTTGAGGCTGAGCGTTATCTTCCGATTGCTGTTCCTGCTGTTGATTTTGCTGCTGTTTTTCCTGTTGCTCTTTTAGCTTTTCTAACAGCGCTTTGTTGGCTTTGGCGTCTGCATGTTCTGGGTTAGCAGCAAGAACGTCGTTATATTTTTCAATAGCCTCGTCCAGTTCTCCTAACTGAGCCAGCGCATTACCCTGGTTATATAGTGCATCTTCAGTATTAAGCTGGGAATAAGCTTGCAGCGCTTCCTCATAATTTCCCGCCTTATAAGCCGCCGCGCCTTTCCACGCGGGATCTTCAAATTCGTCTGCTGCGTCACTATAAGCCTGTTGGTTAAAAGCGGCGAGACCTTGTTGATCTGCGTTTAGAAATGGTCGTTGCCACCACCGCGTCGGATTGACCTGCTCTTGCGGTGGCGTTGCGTCTGCTGCATCCTGCGCCATGACGGGTGGCGTCATGGGTGGGAACAATAGCGTAGCTGCTAAAACTATAACAATGCCTCGCCGAAACGCATACGCAGCAAAAGGCAGTAGCAGCAACAAGAGGTAAGGCCCAAGTTCAGCCCACTGATCACCTGTTTCATTTGCCTGTTCATCTGACTGTTCAGACTGATCGCTCAGTAGCGATCGTTGCGTCAGATATTGAACGTCTCGTTCATTAGCACTCATGGTGATAAACTTACCGTTGCCAGCTCTGCTCAAACCTTTCAAACGATCTTCGTTCATTTTGGGAATGACAATGGCACCGGTGGAATCTTTCAGCAACTCTCCGTTTATCTGCTTAATAGGAGCGCCCTCACTGGTTCCCACTCCCA
Organism: Alteromonas pelagimontana; assembly: GCF_002499975.2. Lineage (NCBI taxonomy): Bacteria > Pseudomonadati > Pseudomonadota > Gammaproteobacteria > Alteromonadales > Alteromonadaceae > Alteromonas > Alteromonas pelagimontana. The sequence goes on along the minus strand of NZ_CP052766.1, from coordinate 688,854 downwards.
GGATATTTACTGTAAACGGTATATCAGAAATATATTGTCGTAGTTCGGGCACCTGACTCATATCCACGCCGTCTGTGATCCAGTAAATTTCTCCTCGCTGGTAGCCTGTATTACTCAGTAAGTCTGCAGCCGTTTGCAGGCCAAGTAATGGATCGCTGCCTGGTGAGGGCATAATTTCCGGACTTAAAGAGGGAAGTAAAGTGGTGAGCGTGGCCGCATCTGTCGTCAGCGGACTGATAGCAAAAGCGTCGCCTGCATACGCTATCAAGCCAATTTCACCTTCATCCACGGCATTGATGAGATCAATGGCTTTATACTTGGCGCGGGCAAGTCTGTCTGGTGCGACATCTGTGGCACGCATGGAAAGAGACATGTCTATTACTATCACATGTCCGGTTTTTAGCTGGAAAACCGGTTGTGGTAAGCGCTCCCATGTTGGACCTGCTAAAGCGGTCACTGCTGTCGTCCAGCCTAGCGCTAATAGCCAATAGGGTGGCTTGGAGTTTTTGCTGACTTTGCCGGCAACCAGATGGGAATATAAGTGACTCGCTATCACGCTCTGCCAACCTGACTGACGTTGCGACCAGTAACGCAACAGCAAAAAAACCACAACAAGAGGGATTAAAGCAACAAACCACTCTGGCCGCAGAAAATGAAAATCGTGCCAGAGAGCCATCATGATTTTACTCCTGCACGCAGACGAGTCGTAAAGAAACGGCGGCCGACTATATTTAGAAGAAACCATATGGAGGGTAGGGTACTGAAAATTAACGCTCCTGCCAGTGGAATATGAAATAGTGCGGTGAGTGGACGCATTTTCCGGCTTTCTCCTTCAATAGGTTCAAGCTTGTCGAGAGTTTCGTAGATAGTTTCTAACTCACTTGCGTCTCTGGCGCGAAAGTATTTTCCACCGGTCGCATCGGCAATTCCTTTTAGCATCTCCTCGTCCAGCTCCTGAGAAGGATTGACCTGGCGGCTACCAAAAAAGCTCTGAATAAGCATCTTATCTGCGCCCACACCAATGGTGTAAACGGTAGCGCCGCTATTTACTGCTAATTCTTTGGCTTGCTCCGGCGTAATATTACCAGCAGTATTCTGACCGTCGGTAAGAAGAACAACGACTTCATTAGTTTTCTCTTTCTTCGAGAAACGTTTTACCGCCAGTCCCAAAGCATCGCCGATTGCCGTTTGTTCGCCTACTAATCCAATTACCGCTTCGTCCAGCAGTGTGGAAATTGCCTGTCTGTCATAAGTGAGGGGAGCCTGTAAATAAGCGGTGTCAGCAAACAGGATCAGGCCCAGACGGTCGCCAACCCGCCGTTCAATAAAATCATGCAGCACCGATTTTATCATCGTCAAACGGTTAACCTGATGACCGTTGATGTGCATATCATCAATTTTCATACTGCCAGACAAATCCACAGCCAGCATCATTTCTCTACCTTCATTTGGCACACTGATTGGTTCACCCAGCCATTGGGGACGAGCAGCAGCGATTATCAATGAAATCCATGCGAGCCAGGCGATGATAGAAACCCAGCTTCTCCGTCCAACCTTGGTTTGTGAGGAAGTTTGTGAAGGTAGTAACGCAGGCACTTTAAGGGCAACGTCCTGATGTTGCTTAACTGCGGGTAAAAATCTGACAACAACAGGAAGTGGTAACGCAAACAACACCCACCACCAAGCAAACTCAAACATGATTTACCTCTGAGTTAGACATCACATTGCCCGCTCGCTTTTGTTGCAGATTGGCCTTTTTCAACCATTGCAGCACCGCTTTCTGGCAGACCGGAAATTTTTCTGCCGAAGCAGGGGTAGGCTGATACAACATGGATTGCAGCGTATCCAATCCTTTCTCAATGTTGTGTTTAGCTGGTTTTTCAGAAATGCGATTTAATAAAAACTTCTGCCAACGCTGGCCATACAAGCCGCTTACGCTGTCGTTAGAAAAGTAGCTTTGTGCGGTACGTTTCAGTATACCATTCAATTTCGCTGGCCAGTCTTCTTGACGGCTATCAATATGCCGCGCTTCTTCCATCGCATAACGGCGTGCGCGATTGAGCTGGCGACGTTTTTTCCACCATACGACTACATAAACTAATAACGCTAGTATCAAAACCGCAAGCAACCACCATCCCCAGGCCAATGGCCACCAATAAACGTCCTCCGGGACATGCACATCTTTTAACTGCGCCAGCGGATTTTGCGCGGACTCTGGAGGTAACTGAGATTGCATCATCGTTTACGCCCCATCCTTGTGCCAAGTTGTTCGTCCAAAGGCATGCCTGCCGAGATAAATTGATGTTTCACTTTCGCTTGCCTAAAAATTTGTTCGACAGATTCGGTATGTTTCACCCGCCATTGTTGATATGCATGTTGTTGCGCCTGATCCCCAAGCAACCACGTTTGCCGTTGCTGCCCGTCAGTAACATCGACAGGTTGAACCAGCGGTACGTCCGGTAAAGCTTGTTCGAGGGGATCATTAACTACCATAGCCTGAACTTCACAGTGGCGGGAAAGATGATTGATATGCTGCGTGGCTGCGTAACTAACGTGATTAAAATCAGAAATCAAATAGACCAGACTTCCCGGCCGGGCCACACGACGTACTCGGGCACATGCATCGGCAAATCCCTCTATATTAGGTGTAATCCCAACGTTAGACGCTTTTTGAACGGCCAACAGTTCATGACATATTGCCAGCACAGCGGGTTTGCGAGATAACGGTTTACATTCACGGTGTAACTGATCGTTAAACACCAGTGCCCCTACCTTATCGCCGCGTTTTGCAGCAGACCAACTTATGAGTGAAGTTAAGTGCGCTGCCTGTACCGCTTTTAACAGAAGCTGCGTACCGAATTGCATAGAAGCGGTCAGATCGCAAAGTATGAATACTGGCCGTTCCCTTTCTTCACGATAAATTTTTGTGTGGGTTTTACCGGTACGCGCGGTTACCCGCCAGTCAATTGCACGAATGTCGTCGCCAGCTTGATAGTGGCGGGCCTCATCAAACTCCATCCCGCGGCCTTTCTGCTTGGCTAGATAGGCGCCGGACAATTGTGCCTGTGGGGCCGATTTTGGCGCAAGATTTACCAAAGAGGTTAATTGCTGATAGCGCAGCAGCTCCTGTACACTAAGTTCAACGCCATTGGTGTGAAGTTCGTTCAGCCACTGTGATGTAGTATTCTTTGTCACTTACGGTACCGCTACCTTACTTACGATATTATCCAGCACTTTATTAACATCTGTGCCTTCAGCTTCTGCCTGATAAGACAAGATGATCCGATGACGAAGCACATTGTGTACAACCGCCTGAATGTCATCCGGCCCGACAAAATCTCTTCCGGCGAGCCAGGCGTGGGCGCGGGCACAGCGGTCCAGGGAAATGGTGGCTCTTGGGCTGGCTCCAAAATCAATCCAGCTTGCCATTGCTGAGTCGAAGCGCTCCGGCGCGCGTGTAGCCATCACAAGTTGCACCAGATACTCTTCCAACTCCGGCGCCATATGTAAAGCAAGTGCTTCCTGTCTGGCTGCAAAGATATCTTTCTGAGATAAAGTAGGAGGAGTGTGGGGTGCCACTTTACGTTCTTCATTTCTGGTCAAACGCAAAATGTTGAGTTCGGTTTCCGCTTCTGGATAACCAATTTCAACGTGCATAAGAAAACGATCAAGCTGAGCCTCGGGCAGCGGATAAGTCCCTTCTTGCTCCAGCGGATTCTGTGTTGCCATTACCAGAAAAAGTGGTGGTAACGGATACGTTTTATTTCCTACCGTTATCTGACGTTCAGCCATAGCTTCCAGTAGCGCCGACTGCACCTTGGCTGGCGCACGATTAATTTCATCAGCTAACACTAAATTATGAAAAAGCGGCCCTTGCTGAAAAACAAATTCTCCAGTTTCGGGGCGATAGATGTCGGTGCCAGTAAGATCGGCGGGCAATAAATCCGGGGTGAACTGAACGCGGTGGAAATCACCGGCTATCCCATTCGCCAACGCATTAATCGCGCGGGTTTTTGCTAAACCAGGAGGCCCTTCCACTAACAAATGACCATCTGCCAGAAGTGCTATTAACAAACTTTTCGTCAGTTGAGATTGACCAATGATTTGGGAATCCAGATACGCGTGTAGTTGCCGAAACTGCTCTGCTGCCATAGCGATGTTTATCCAATTATTGTTCGTAAGGCGAAGTCGCCGCCATCAGTGATTGCGTAAGACTACTATTTTTTTGAAAGGTTCCCAGTAGCGCGTAGTGAAACAATAGGCACTTGTCTTATTGAACTCTCTGGTCGCTGGGGAGTAAAAACCTTAGCTCTCTGTTTTACCAAAATGTTGCTGCAGAGCGAAAGATTGGGTGTGTAAATAAATGTTTCAACCATTAGCAGAAAAGAATTATCAGTTTGATAGGAGTTTCTGTTAACAGAACGCGCAGGTTCGGCTGGTTTTTCTATACTCTTTTTGTAAATAAGACGCTTTTCCCCCGTTAGCTGCCAGCAGGGGTTTGCTATTTCGTTCAATGTTTGTAAAAATCTACACTAATTACAGGTCAGACCACTAATTTTTTGTGGCAATTAATCAGGTGCAAAATGGTCAAAAAACAATCCGTATCTACACGTTCTGGTGATCGCATTGCCATTGTCGCAGGGCTGCGAACTCCCTTTGCAAAAATGGCGACACATTTTCATGGCGTGCCTGCTGTAGATTTAGGCAAGATGGTAGTAAACGAACTGATGATTCGTCACGGCGTTTCGCCCGAATGGGTTGAGCAGGTTGTGTATGGTCAGGTTGTGCAAATGCCTGAGGCGCCAAATATTGCTCGAGAAGTCGTATTAGGTACCGGTATGAGTGTGCACACTGATGCGTATAGCGTCTCGCGAGCATGTGCTACCAGTTTCCAGTCTACTGTTAATATTGCCGAGAGTATGATGGCAGGGAATATTGAAGTAGGTATAGCCGGTGGTGCTGATTCTGCTTCGGTATCGCCAATTGGCGTATCAAAAAAGCTGGCAAGAGCGTTAGTTGATTTACAGAAGACAAAAACGCTCAGTCAAAAGTGGCAAGTGCTTAAGAAACTTAAACCCAAAGATTTATTGCCTGTGCCGCCCGCGGTTGCCGAATATTCCACGGGGATTTCGATGGGGCAGACCGCTGAGCAGATGGCAAAAACCCATAATATTTCTCGCCAGGATCAGGATAAGCTCGCGCACCGTTCTCATACGCTGGCTGCGCAAAGTTGGGAATCGGGAAAGCTTGACAATGAAGTCATGACTGCCTATCCCGAACCTTACACCCACTCAATGCATCGTGATAACAACGTGCGTTTTGATTCAAAACTGGAAAGCTACGCGAAGTTGCGCCCAGTGTTTGATAAAAAGTACGGCTCGGTTACCGCTGCCAATGCGACTCCATTGACTGACGGCGCTTCCGCCGTATTAATGATGACAGAAAGCCGTGCTAAAGCTCTGGGTTATACTCCGCTGGGCTATATAAGAAGCTATGCGTTTTCCGCTATTGATGTGTGGGAAGATATGTTGATGGGGCCTTCTTACGCCACACCTATGGCATTAGATAGAGCGGGAATGGCATTGCAGGATTTAACCTTAATTGAAATGCACGAAGCCTTTGCAGCGCAAACACTGGCGAACATCAAAATGTTTGCCAGTGAGAAATTTGCCCGTGAGAAACTAGGGCGGGATAAAGCAACGGGTGAAATTGATATGGACAAATTCAACGTAATGGGAAGCTCTATCGCTTACGGCCATCCTTTTGCGGCAACGGGAACACGAATGATTACCCAGATGCTGAACGAACTACAGCGCCGTGGTGGAGGAACCGGATTAGTAACCGCTTGCGCGGCTGGAGGTTTAGGTGCAGCAATGATTGTGGAGAGTGAATAACATGACGCAGGATCACAATACTCAAGTAAATAGCGCTAACGCGACTCCGCAAAATGGCGCCTTTACTCTGACAAAGCAGGATAGTGGCATTGCTGTTCTGACTATGGATGTACCCGGCGAATCGATGAATACGCTAAAGGCTGCATTTAAAGAAGAAATTACGGCAATGCTGGATGACATTGAGGCTGATTCTTCAATTAAAGGCGTTATTCTTACCAGCGGTAAGCCATCTTCGTTTGTTGCGGGCGCCGATATATCCATGCTTTCCAACTGCCAGACTGAGGAAGATGCACGAGCGTTGGCTGCGGGGGGCCAAGCGGTATTTGACCGAATCGAAAAAATGCGTGCTACGTTTGTGGCTGCTATTCATGGAGCGGCTCTTGGTGGCGGATTAGAGTTGGCGTTAGCCTGTCATTATCGCGTATGTACCGATTCTTCGAAAACGCAATTAGGATTGCCGGAAGTCCAACTTGGTCTGTTGCCAGGCAGTGGAGGAACTCAGCGTTTGCCTCGGCTCATTGGGATTCAGCAGGCAATGAAAATGATGCTTACCGGTGCTCCTGCTCGCCCGAAACAGGCAAAAAAGTACGGTATAGTCGATGATGTCGTGCCGCAAAGCGTATTAATGGATGTGGCTGCGCAATATGCGCTTAAAGACAAGCCTTCTCGTCAGAACCCGCAGAAAGGGATGCTTAATAAGGCATTGGAGCAAACCAGCTTTGGCCGCAATTTTCTGTTTAAAAAAGCGCGAGAACAAACTTTTTCTAAGACCAGGGGGAATTATCCAGCGCCTCCACAAATCATTAATGTTATTGAAACAGGAATGAATGAAGGTATGCGAGCGGGTCTTGCTGCTGAAGCGGATGCCTTTGGTAAACTTGTCATGACTGCTGAATCATTTCAGCTACGCCAAATCTTCTTTGCTACCACAGAAATGAAAAAAGAAGAGGGTGTTGCAGGTGTGAGTCCTGCCAAAGTGAAAAAGGTGGGAGTGCTTGGTGGTGGTTTAATGGGTGGTGGTATTGCCTATGTCACAGCGACGAAAGCGGGCGCGCCTGTGCGTATAAAAGATGTGCGACCCGAAGGAATAGCCAATGCAATGAAATACAGCTACGACCTGTTGAATAAAAAGGTCAAGCGTCGTTTTATTTCCAAAAATGAAATGCAAAAAGATATGTCTATGCTTACCGGCACTCTTGATTATCGCGGTATGGAAGACACCGAGATGGTAATTGAAGCGGTTTTCGAAGATGTCGAGCTGAAGCAACAAATGGTGGCGGATGTTGAGAGTCACTGTAAAGAAACCACGATTTTTGCTTCTAATACTTCATCCATTCCTATCACACAGATAGCGGCTAAGGCGATACGACCAGGTAATGTTATTGGTCTGCATTATTTTTCTCCTGTAGATAAAATGCCTTTGGCAGAAGTGATTGCTCACGACGCAACGTCTGATGACACAATTTCTACAACTGTGGAATTTGCTCGCAGGCAGGGAAAGACTCCAATTGTGGTAAAAGATGGCGCGGGCTTCTATGTAAATCGCATTCTTGCACCTTATATGAATGAAGCTGCTTCACTCGTATTGGCTGGTGAGCCAATTGATCATATCGATAAATCGTTAGTGAAATTTGGCTTTCCCATCGGACCAATAAAACTTTTGGATGAAGTGGGAATCGACGTAGGTACCAAAATTATTCCGATTCTTGTTGCTGAGTTTGGCGAGCGTTTTACAGCCCCTGGCGCATTTGAAAAAGTATTAGCCGACGATCGTAAGGGGAAGAAGAATAAAAAAGGCTTTTATTCTTACGAGGGGAAAAAGCCAGGTAAAGAGGTCGACGAATCAATTTATTCTTTATTAGGCGTTTCTCCCATTGCGAGTAAAAGTGAAAAAACAATTGCGGAGCGGTGCGTGCTGTTGATGCTTAATGAAGCGGCACGTTGTCTTGACGAAGGTGTTATCCGTAATGCCCGCGATGGTGATATAGGTGCAATTTTTGGAATCGGCTTTCCACCATTTTTAGGAGGTCCCTTCAGGTACATGGATACTTTAGGAATTAAAAACGTTGTAGAGCGTTTATTGCACTATGAGCAGAACGGCAGCAGGAATTTTTCGCCAGCAGAAGTTTTGGTCACTATGGCCGAAAACGAGCAAACGTTTTATTAGCTGTCGATCTTAACTAAGAAGACGCCATTCATTGCCTCAGTGCCAGTCAGTTAATTGACTGGCATTTTTCTTTATGGGGCATTGATTTGACTTTTCCTTCAAAAGAGGAGAGTGGCCTTCATTAATCATTCAATCCAGCCAGCTCGATATTCCCAGTAAAAACCCTAACGCTTTCGAAGAACATTAATTCTACGGAGTGGTAATTAAGTTCCATGCTGACGTCAAAATATTGACTCTGCACGAGAAAATAAAAGAAGCTGGCCAGTTGCAGCGATTTTTATTTCACTGAGTTTAGCCAGTAGGTAATAAAAGTGACGCAGTCGCTGGTTGATGATTAGGTCGCCGCTATTCTTATACAGGCTGTTTTCTGGCAAACAGCGTAACCACAAGACTCAAGAGAAACGTCCTAAGGGTCGCTGAAAGCCTCTTATTTAGCCTGGTCTACATGAAAATGAGCCCCACGACGCCTTGAGCTTTGCGCTTACTAAAGACCCTTGTTCTCGCGTATCAACTGGCTTTGAAAGCAGCTTGAATAATCATGATAGTGGAGGCAAGGCTAGACTGGTTAACAACGGCAGTTTTTCGCGGCTGTATTCACTTATAAATGAATGTTATGGAGAGGGATTAAAATATTGCATTGAACTGCAGCGAGGAAACAGGAACGAACGGCTGAAAGCGGATTTAATGGTGAAGGTGATATTATTATCTTTAACACACATAAACTATTATATATATTGATAAAAAAGAGAGGCGAACCTCTCTTTTTTCTAGAATTTTTTCATCTTAAAGATGAATACCGCACTTGCAACCACCGTAAATACCGCCGCTTGGCTTAATTGCTTGTGGCTGAGTCGCTGCTTCTTTTTGTGTTGCTGGTGCTTTAACACCATCTTGAGTATCAGCAACAACTGGAGTGGCTGTAGATAGAACTAGTGCAACTGCGTATGCTTTCAACATCGTTTCTTCCTCTGAGATTAAATTGAACAAACAGCCGGCTATTATTTTTTGTTGCCGGTACAGAGGAATTAGCGATTAGTGTGCCATAATTTATTTATTCATAAATTTCAGTAAGTTATAGTTGGTTTTCTATAAAGCGTCAAAAATCCGTTATAGGGAATGTTGGCCAATTAAATGATGTAACTTCTGATTTTCCCGCAGTAATTTTTCGAACCGTTCGGCATTTAAGGGTTTACTGTACAGGTACCCCTGCAGCATTTCACATTCATAACGCCTAAGGATGGTAAGCTGCTTTTCATGCTCTACACCCTCAGCGACTACCTTGAGCCCCAGGTTGTGAGCAATATTAATGATAGCGGCAGTCATATGACGGTCTACGCTGCTTTCTGCAATATCGTCAATGAAAGCTTTATCAATCTTCAATGTGTTTAAAGGGAAGCGCTTTAAGTAAGCAAGGGAGGAATAGCCGGTACCAAAATCGTCAAGCGCTAAATGAATACCGCGCTCCCGCAAGCGCTCCATCATTCGTAACCCTTGCTCAGGGTTTTCCATAAGAGTGCCTTCCGTAATTTCACACTCCAGGTGTAACGGCGATAAACCCACTTCGTTCAGTACCTTGTCAATGCGATCGTCTAAATCCGGTAGCTCAAATTGTTTTACAGAGATATTTACCGCCACTCGGCCACTGAATATACCTTCGTTTACCCATCGCTTAGTATCTGCACAGGCTTTTCGCAACACCTGTTCGCCAATTTCAATAATTTGGCCGGTTTGTTCTGCCAAAGGTATGAACTGCCCTGGGCTGACAATCCCTTTATGAGGGTGCTCAAAGCGTACCAACGCTTCCATGCTGACTAATTTGCCCGAGGCTATGTCTACCTTAGGTTGATAGTAAACCGTAAATAAATCGTCTTTAATACCTTGTCGGATCAGGTTTTCAATTTGCAACTGGCGCACTGCGTTTTGATTCATTTCACCACTAAAAAATTTATAGCTATTGCCGCCGTTATTTTTGGCAAAATACATAGCAGTGTCAGCATTTTTCAGCATTTCCTGAGGCGTTGTACCATCATCAGGATAAAACGCTATACCAATGCTGGCTCCAAGAACGAATTCCTGTTTATTAATAATAAATGGCCTTGAAAGGGTATCTAATACGTTTTGCGCGTAGTGCGTAATGGTGTGAATATCGGAATGATCTTCCATCAACACGCTGAACTCATCACCGCCTAAGCGGTAACAGGTAGCATCATTGCCTGTAATGCGCTGCAATCGCTTAGCAATTTGTTTAATTAGTACATCGCCTGTCTGATGTCCAAGAGAATCGTTAATCTTCTTAAAATTATCCATGTCTAGGCAGAGCAGGGCGTGAGGCTCAGATTTACGTACCAGATTCTGATGACTAGCCTGGAAAAAAGACCGATTGGGCAGGTCCGTTAGCGGATCGGTATTAGCGAGCTTCAATAGCTCTTTTTCGGTGCCTTTACGAGCAGTGATATCAGAAAATACTCCTACAAAATGGCTGATGCGTCCGTCCTCATCATGCACTGCATCAATATTCAGTTCCATTTCGTATCGTTCACCATTTACCCGTACCGATTCAACCTCGCCAAACCAGTTGCCTCTGGTGCGGAGCGTCTTTTTAATTTCTTCGGTAAACGCATCAGGATACTGATGGAAGTACATGTAGGTTGCTAAAGCTTGATCTCGAGTTTCGCCGGTATAGTTACAGTAGGCGTTATTAACAGAGATAAACTTGAAGTTGGTATTCGTTATAAATACCCCTTCGGAAATTGTTTCGATAGAGCGTTTGAACAGGTTGAGCTGTTCCTCTGCTTCTTTTAAGTGATGAATATCTTTTAGCGTTCCTGTCATTCGAACGGGTTGGTTATTATGATCCCGTGTGACCACTTTTCCCCGATCTAAAATCCAAATCCATTTATTATTGAAGGTTTTGGCGCGGTAGGCGAGTTCATAGTATTCCGTACGCTCTTCCAGGTGTGCTTTTAGCGCTTCCTGGACACGAAGAATATCATTCGGATGGATATTAGCATCATAGGCACTGGTGGTGCGGATGTTGTCTTGGGGAAAGTCGAGAGTTCCCCAGGTATTCGAACGGTAAACCTGACTGCGATACACATCCCAGTCCCAAAGCTCATCGCCACTACTCCACAAGGTCAGCTTCAGACGCTCTTCCGATTCTCTGATTGCAGTCTGATTGTATTTTCGTATCTGATACTGGCGTACAAGAAGAAGAAGTACTCCCGCCAAAATAAGAGTGTAAAATATCAACGCACTGCTATGTAGCCAAGGAGGACGGCCAATTTCAATGGGTATTTGTTTACTGTTGGACCACTCTTTACCGTCTTCCTTTGCCTGGACTTCAAAAGTGTACTTTCCGAAGGGGAGGTTATTATATTGTGCGGTATTCACATTTTGGGCACTAAACCACTCTTTATCATAGCCTTGCATTCTGTAACGATAATCTACAGCGCTAGGAATTAAAGGATTGATTAAGCTATAGGAAATGCTGAAGCGGGACTGGTCGTGATTAAGCGAAATCTTATCATTAAATGCGATGGCGAAGCTTTGGGGTATATTTTCATCATCACTGTTCGCTGTTACGCCAAATATTTTAAAGTCTATTAATTCCGGAGCGCGGGTTTTTTGTGTTTCAACTCTTTGCTCTATTGCATCTTTAGTGAGTATGTTAAAGCCTTCATTACCGCCGAAAACTAAGGCTCCGGTAGAGGTTTTTACGACAGCGCTTTCATTAAGTACATTGAAATTCAGCTGAGGGGATGTTAAAGATTCTGTTACTGCTAAACTTGCGAGATCTACTCTGTGAAGCCCAAGGTGGTTGGCGTACCAGATAGAATCATCCAAGCCAATAGAGGAAAAAATCATTCCTCCTTCTACAGCACTGGCCTGGCTTCGACGAAGTTCTAATGTTTTTGCATCGATTTGTAGCACGCCGTTAGAACGCGTAGTTACCCAGTAAAAATTACTCCATTCGTAAACCTGCAACGGGCGAGACCGAACGCCATCCTCAACATCAATTACCTTTACAATTTTTTCTTTTGCATAGCTGTAAATAAAAATGCCGTCTTCGCCAGATAACCATAGTCTTTTTTCCGAGTCCCAATACATAGGCACCAGATCATTTGTTTCAATTTTTAGGTCAATATTTTCTATTAGTTGGTCAGGCGATGTTCCCTGAAGGTAAAGCGTTAGTAAGGCAGTGTCTACCGCAACTAACTTTTGGTGAGCTAGGTTAAGCCAGATACGCCCCTCATTATAAAAAAAGGTATCAATGAAGGTACCTTCAAATAAGGTAGCCAATTTGACCATTTTTCCCTCTTCGAAAGAATATACCTCTAAACCGTTTGAGGTTGCTACCCAAAAGTGAGAAAACTCATCAATAGCCAAATCCCAGAATGTTTCTGACGATTCGGATAAAAAATAATTAATTTTTCCTGTTTCTAAATCGAATTTCCCAATCCCTTCATTTTGCGTCACAAACCATAAAAAGCCGTTATTGTCTTCAGCAAGCCCCCAGACGGTATTACCATCTTGCTTCTTCTGAAACTCCCTTTTGTTTCGAAATAGTTTTATAGTATTTACTTCAGGATGATAACGGAAAAGGCCGCCGTACGTACCAACCCATACTCCTTCAGTGGAATCTTCAAATATTTGTAAAATATTTTTCTCTGTCAAACCTGTAAGAACGCTACTCTCGGGGCCAAGAGTAACAAACCGGCCAGACTGCAAATCAAATATTGATAAACCTTTTTGGGTGCCTAACCAAACGGCGTTATCAACTTCTGTTATAGAAAATATTTGGTCAGAGGACAATTCGGGATAAATTTTCTGGTTAATTAGACCAGAAATTTCACCTGAATTAGTTAAGCGGAATATTCCTTTTTCTGTCGATACCCAGTATTCCCCTTCAATAATTTGTAAGTCAAAGATATTGGTAGAAGGAATACTCATTCCCCAAGGGTTCACTTTTTGAGTGGTGTAAAGGCGCTTGTCGCTTTTGTTAAATATATACATTCCATTTTGGTATGTTCCTATCCAAATCCGAGAAGGTTCATCACGTAAAACGGTAATATCAGAAGAAAAAGTTAGCTTTGAGCTTAAAATGCTGACGGTATCTTTTTCCAGATCAAGAAAGTGTAAAGACTGCCCGTTACCAATGAGAAGATTACCGTCGGAACTTTCGCCGATAAAGGAGATATTGTTAGACTGAAGACCAGAGTTACTCTTGTTAAAGACTATAAAGTTATCATTTTCAGGAACGTACTTGGCTAGACCATTAAAGGTGCCTATCCACAGCGTGCCATGACTATCGACAAAAAGCTTGCGAATAAAGCCAGACGGGATAGAATGCGGGTCCACATCAGAGGGATGATACTGTTTGAATTCGGAACCGGAATAGCGGTTTAGCCCATTTAGCGTCGCAACCCAAATATAGCCGCGGTTACCTTCAGCAATATCCAGAACTGTACTGTCAGATAAACCGTCTCTTTGATTTAGTTCAGAAAAATGTATATCCGTAATGGAAACGGCAACACTGTCTGAACAGAATAATATTCCGCACAGAATTAACGTACATAATACTGAACGAGCTATGGATGAGCGCACCAATACACCTTCGGCTTTTTAGCCTTATCATTATAATTACGTGGTTCATCGGTTGCTTCCATTCAAACCGAAACGCCAATATGCCGAATTCATTCCGGGTCTACAAGGACTTTTTCTGTCTCCCCGGACGAATGGTATAAATGTTAAACAAATGCTTATAAAATCATAAAAATAAATAAGCTTTTAGGCGGTAAAATAGGCGGTGTTGCGTTTAAATTCAGCAATGTCATTGAGCGTTGTAGATGGGTCAGTTTCCATGGGAGAAAACTTACCTGATGCAAATAATACCAGCTCACCAAAAAGTTCCCGGTTAGCCAGTTTGGTGGCATAGGCTTGTATATCTTCAAACGTGAGTTTACTTACACATTCTGCCAGCAGTGTATTGCGGTTAAACTGAAGATCGTTCATGCCCAGACTAACCCACAATCGCTGAGACTTCATAGACATGGATAGGTCTCTCTCTTCAAGCTGCTTAAGCAGATTCTGTTGGATTGTTGACCAGTAAAATCGGTAAAACTCTATTTCTTGAAGTTGTTCAAATAAGAACGTTGTCATCTCATGGAGTAGTTCTTTTGGGCCGTGGCTGGGGCTTTGAATGTAAAACGAGATACCCGGATGTTGATTATGCGGTACGTATCCGGTCCCGACGACATATCCCAGTTGTTTTTCGGTACGCAGCACATTGAAAAAGGGCGCGGCCAACATTTGCTCCAGGATCATACACATTGCTGTATCCAGCAGGTTAGTGGAAGGGGCCTGCAAATAGAGAACCACGGCGGCATCATCATGTTCGCAGCGGACTTCGTGAAATCTGCTTTCGCCTACCGGAAGCTGGGTAACGGCGCGAGACAGCGGCGCGCCGTTGGCATGAGGACAGGATTGATCAAGATGTTGACCGAAATGAATTGCTTCCTCGGAAGACCAGTTACCGTGCATAAATGATTCTAAATAGTAGCTTTTAAAGGCCTCTGTCCGGTAGCTTAGCAACTGCTCGTAAGTACAATCCTGTACGGCTTTAAGAAGATTTACTGGCGCTTGAGTATTACGCTGTATCAGTACACTTAGCCGGGAAAATAACCGGTTAGTAGGCTTGTTTAATAACGAATTCTGCAAGTTCTGAATTTGCCGGCTCTTAAGTTGTTCGAAGCTTTCCGGTTTAGGAATAAATTCATGAATTGCTGATAACAGCTGTGAAGCGAGTAACGTCTGTTGATTCGTAAAGCCGCGGGTATGCAAACTAAAACCTGCCTGATGGCCGTAAATTCTGTAATGGAGCCCTGCGATTTCAGCGCGATAATATTTCGATTGTAAATGATCGTTCAAAGCTGCAAGCCAAATCCGCTTAGCTGCCATTGCAGTAAGGCTTTCACAAAAGGGTGCCGAATCAAAAGAAATATAAATGTCGCCTTTTGGAATGTGAAACTGATGATCCTGGGCGAACCAGCAGCGCTTCCCCTCGCTGCAAAAAATTTGTTGGGGGGTATCGTAGCCATCTTCTGGTAACGTCAGATGATATTCTTCTCCAAGATAAGGATTCGGCGGCGGCAAGAAAATGTTTTTTATGTCGGGTGGCGACTGCAGTGCGTTAAGCATTTCTTCCGGCAAAGTCGACATTTGGTAGTGGGCATCATAATGAGCACAGACTTTGTCAGTGTCCATTTCCGGAGCAATTGTTTTTATGCGCATACGTCCCGGAACCATATATGATAACGAGTTTTCTATACATTCGCGATCAAAGCAGTCGATGGTGGAGCGCAACTGGGGAATCTCGTCAAACGAATAGCAAAAAAGGTATTGGGAATAGTCGCACACGACATTGAGGAGCTTAGGATTATCTTCATATTGATAGGCAAGCGCTGCTAATTGCGCTTTTTCCTCATAACGCCATGGATCATCAAGAGAGGCATAAAGAAGACGGATATAGGAAAACAGCGCTAAGAGAATTTCTGCACGATGTTCCAATCCAAGCTGTGTAAGCTGAAAGTTGACATTAAAATCTTTAAAGTCTTCGCCTTCAATTCCGCTGCCAGCGATAAGATTCGTCACCCAATTTCTTGCCTTTAAAAAGGCTAAAAGGCTCCCTTCGCCTTCATCCCCTAATAAATGACTGATGTAATTTAACGACTTGGTGCGGTAGTCGTGATGTAAACCAGGCATGGCAAAGGTGACAATCATCCGGCGCGCTGCTTGCAACGGAACAATGTTAATTTGGACGCCAAGTTGTTCTGCCTGATAGAGTTCTGGCCAATCGCTCGGGGCTTCGCTGCCGGCTTTCATGCTGCTAAATGACTGGCCGATAATTGCTTTAACCTCATCTTTTGGCAGTGAGGAAAATATACAAAGACACATATTGCTGGCGACATAATATTGCTGATGGAACTGTTGCAGCATACTGTGTAAGGTTGCCAGCGGAACACTTTTGAATATTTCGGCATTTCCCACTGAGAATTTACTAAAAGGGTGGGCGGGATTGCAGGTTTCTTTATGAATCTGATAGAGGCGCCGTAAATCGTCTTTGCGCTTAAACTGGAACTCGGCATCAATGGCTTGGATCTCTTTATCCAGCGCGTCGGGATCCATCAACGGCAAACGAAGCATGTCGGCAAATGCCGGCAATGTTTCCTTTAATGAATGGCTATAACAGTTAAAGTGGTAATTGGCGTACTCTGTGCCTGTCCATGCGTTAATCGAGCCACCACAACTTTCAATTAAGTCATTGACGCTGTTTGCTTTTGGTAGGTGCCTGCTACCGAGGAACATGACGTGTTCGAGAAGATGGGACAGGCCCTGGCAGGAGCCCGGATCATAGAAATGACCGCTTTTGACGGACATAGATACATAGCTGGTATCTATGTCGTCGATATGACATAGCATAACGCGCAGCCCATTGGCTAACGTAAAGAAAGACGAATTTTCCAGCTTCAGTGATGTTGTCAAAATGCCCTCAGTATAAGTTTAATTTCG
Organism: Alteromonas pelagimontana; assembly: GCF_002499975.2. NCBI lineage: Bacteria > Pseudomonadati > Pseudomonadota > Gammaproteobacteria > Alteromonadales > Alteromonadaceae > Alteromonas > Alteromonas pelagimontana. The sequence goes on along the minus strand of NZ_CP052766.1, from coordinate 672,225 downwards.
CCGCATTTTTCGGGATTTTCCTCACAACATTCATCCCTGAATCCAAATGATTCTAAGTTGACCAAGTTAACGCTTTTTATTTCTATGCTATAGATGTGTGGTCTGCTATCGTTAGGTGGTAGTAGTTCATCATATTAGTAATATTATGTCAGGTCAAAGTAGCAACGACGACATTTTACTTTTCGTCATGCGGCACGGAGAGGCAGCTTCGCTGTGTCTGGATGACAGAAGTCGCGAGTTAACTGAAAATGGTCGCAAACAGTCTATTGCCACAGCAAGGTGGCTGGCAAAGGAATATTGCCAAGATAACGTCATCGATCTGGCACTGGTGAGCCCGTATCGTCGAACGCAGCAGACATTAGATATGATGACACTGGATTTGCGGGTAAATAGAAAAGTAATTTGTGAAGATATCATCCCTGAAGGTAATTCTCAGCTTGCTCATGATTATCTGGATGCGCTGCTTGCTAGCGGTGGCAAAGAAAAGGGTGCGTTAAAACGGGTCTTGTTGGTGAGCCACATGCCGCTGGTTAGCTATTTAGTCGATGAACTCTGTGGGTTAGAAGCGACAAGTCTGTTTTCAACAGCGTCTGTCGCAGTTATCAGCTACTCGCTGCGGCACCAGAGCGGCAAATTGTTACTGCACTACCAGGGATTGTAATACTAGCTTTACCAAGCAGAAATCCGGTATACATCAGTAGCTTCGTTATTGCGGAATCTATTTTTAAAGAACGGCCTTTAGAAATTTTGTTAGCGTCCGATAAATTCAGTAATGAGAGTAATCCGTGTATCTGTATTTCAAGGGCAGCATTTTAATGGCTTCTAAGTCGATACCCGAACTGTTACGTCATTCACTGGAATCCCATATGAAAGAGGCTGACCTGCGGGATGATGACGAGTTACGGGAAATTATAAGTAAATTATCTGATCTTTCTGCCAAAGTGGCGGCAGCTAAGGCGCAGGTACTCGCTCGTCGCACGTTAGGCAAGAAGTAGATCCTGGTTTGACCCGACGTTTACCATGAGCGCTGCCACTGCACCCAGAGTAGTCACACAGCTGTTGTCAATCCCCTGAAGACGAAGTGTTAGACACGTAATACTCCGGTAGAATTCTCACCGTCTTAATCATATTCTCGCTAATATCGACAATTTCCACCGGATAACCCGCCAATCGAACACTTACCTTATTGTCCGGAATCTCTTCAAGATACTCCAAAATCAAACCATTGAGCGTTTTTGGTCCTTCAGTAGGTAAGCGCCAGTCCATCTCTTTATTGAGATCCCGGATATTTGCACTGCCGTCCACCAGTACACTTCCGTCCTGTTGAATGTTTACTTCCTTACTATGGTCCGGCACCATACTGGTGGTGAAGTCGCCTATAATTTCTTCTAAAATATCTTCTAGCGTCACCAGGCCCATAATGTCGCCATATTCATCAACAACCAGAGCAATACGTTCTTTTTCCGCCTGAAATTTGTACATCAACGTATGAAGTGGTGTAGATTCCGGCGTAAAGTAAATTTCCCTGACGGCCCGAAGTAGGCTTGATTTAGTAAACTGATCTTTAGATAGCAGCCGCAGTGCATCTCGCACATGCACAAAGCCGACAGCGTCGTCTACACTGTCACGATACAACAGCACCCGGGTGTGTTGTGATCCGGTAAGCTGTTTCTGAATTTTCTTCCAGTCATCATTAATATCAATAGCGAAAATTTCAGCTCGGGGTACCATAATATCTTCGGCGGTTACACTTTCCAGATCCAGAATACTAATCAGCATATCCTGGTGCTTTTTCGGGATCATCGTGCCCGCTTCATATACCACCGTTCTTAGTTCTTCCCGGCTTAAAGAGTCATCGCCGCCGCTGGTGGGGTTAATGCGTAAAAGAATCAGAATGCCGTTGGTAAAGCTATTGATTAAAGCCACAAACGGGTAAAGCAAGAACAATAAAGGCAGCAGGATCAATGAGCTTGGGAAAGCGATTTTTTCCGGATACAGCGCTGCCAGAGTTTTTGGGGTAACTTCTGCAAATATGAGTAGTATTAATGTGAGACCAAATGTGGTCGCAAAAAAGCCCCAGTAATCACCAAATAAGCGAGTACAAATAATGGTAGCAATGGATGAGGCGGCAATATTTACCAGATTATTGCCGATGAGAATGAGACCAATCAGCCGGTCAGGTCTGTCGAGAAGTTTCTGCACCCGGATGGCGGCTTTATTGCCCTCTTTTTGCAGATGTTTCAGGCGATAACGGTTTATCGACATCATGCCAGTTTCAGAGCTGGAAAAATATGCCGAAAGAAAAATAAGCACACCTAAAACAATAAAAAGTGTACTGGTTGAGATGTCGTCCAACTGATTGGTTCCTATATCCTCCAGACGGACCACTGTAATAACCTACAGTGGGCGTTTCAAGGAGAAATTGAGCTTTGATACCTAACTTATCATCATTCGCATAAATCTTCAGAAAGTATTACAGCAATACTTCCCGGACCAAACGACTGCCGAAGTAGGCGAGAGTTAACAATATAACGCCGGTGACGGTCAGTGCGATAACCTGCTTGCCTCGCCAACCCCAGATTTGTTGCCCTGCCAGCAGGATTAAATACACCACAAGCGCGGCAATGGAAAGTACGGTTTTGTGAGCGTACATTTTGCTGAACATGTCATCAAGAAAGATGAATCCACTAATCAGGGACACCACCAATAAGACCGTTCCCACCAACAATAACTTAAACAGTACACCTTCCACCAACATTAACGGCGGCAGGGAAGAGTGAAGTAACGACGCGCCCTTTTGCTTAAGGCGGTGGGTGATAAATGACATCTGTAGTGCGTACAAAAATGCGATTACCAGCGTGCCATACGCAAATAAAGACAATGTGACGTGAACTACCAGCCCTGGCTGCAATTCGATATGCATGATGTGTGAAGCCGGGACCCACAACGATGCGAGAATAGTCATGGCGGAAAAACCAAACACTACCGGCAGTAAAATAATATTCGGCAGCAGGCTGGCGCTGATCAACATCGAGATAGTGATTAGACATGCCACCAATGATAACACATTGGTAATACTCATATTCTGGCCAGGCGAGAGCATGATGGCATTTGTAAGAAAAATCATGTGTGCGGCGGCGCCTAAGCAAGCCAGAGTTAGAGCCAACGTTTTATTTGGCCCTTGTTTATGCACAAATCTGCCCATCAAAACAACAGCTGCCAGTATATAAAAGCATACTCCTGTAATGGCAAAAAGCGTGGTCATTCAATTTCCTGTGAGTTTGTTTTTCAGCAACGCGAACGTGGTGAGTGGAAGGGTAACAGCCTCGTACCACCACGTTTAAAAGCAGTACCAACGGCGCAGCTCATTTTCGACGCTTTGCTATGCTTCGCAAATACGTGACGGTATTGTTACTGTAAGTGAGTGATAAATTCAACCTCCACTATTGTTTTTACTCATTTTAAGGGCATATAAATCGTAACAAAGGGTTTTGGTGGTACGTTAATGCGCCCTTTTTCTATATAATGACCTTAAACGAGCAAAAGAAAGAAGATTGCAGCGTATGTTTGAAAATTTATCTGAACGTCTTGGCCAGACACTGAGAAACGTCAGTGGGCGAGGGCGCTTAACTGAAGACAACATTAAAGAAACCTTACGTGAAGTGCGCATGGCTTTACTCGAAGCTGACGTTGCTCTTCCGGTAGTGAAAGATTTCGTCGCGCAGGTTAAGGCCAGAGCGGTAGGAACTGAGGTCACCAAAAGTTTAAAGCCAGGCCAGGTTTTCATTAAGATCGTCCAGTCCGAACTTGAAGCGGTGATGGGGGAAGCGAATGAGAAGCTTAATCTTGCTACTCAACCTCCCGCAGTTGTGCTGATGGCCGGTTTACAAGGGGCGGGTAAAACTACCAGTGTGGGGAAGCTCGCCAAATACCTGACTGAACGTGAAAAGAAAAAGGTCATGGTGGTAAGTGCTGATATATATCGTCCTGCCGCTATTAAGCAGCTGGAAACCCTGGCGACGGAAGTCAATGTTGGTTTCCATCCTTCTACTATTTTGCAGAAGCCGGTCGATATCGTACAAGGTGCAATCGAACAGGCGAGACGTCAGTTTTATGATGTGCTGCTGGTGGATACCGCCGGACGCCTGCATGTTGACAGCGACATGATGGATGAAATCAAGGCGCTTCACGCTGCGGTAAAACCTATCGAAACGCTTTTCGTCGTCGATGCTATGACCGGTCAGGATGCGGCAAATACAGCCAAAGCGTTCAATGATGCCTTGCCTCTCACCGGTGTGATTCTTACCAAAGCTGATGGTGATGCTCGCGGTGGAGCTGCATTGTCGGTTCGCCAGATTACGGGTAAGCCCATTAAGTTTATTGGTATGGGTGAAAAAATTGATGCCTTAGAACCTTTCCATCCCGAGCGTATTGCTTCGCGAATCCTTGGCATGGGTGATGTTCTTAGCTTAATTGAAGAAGTTGAGCGTAAAGTCGATAAGGACAAAGCGCAAAAGCTGGCGAAAAAAGTGCAGAAGGGCAAGGGCTTTGATCTGCAGGATTTTAAAGAACAGCTTGAACAAATGAAGAATATGGGCGGCATGATGGGTTTGCTCGACAAAATGCCTGGAATGGGCGGTATGTCGGAAAAAATTAAAGATCAGGCCAACGATAAGCAGTTTAACCAGATGGAAGCCATCATTAATTCCATGACACCGGCTGAACGTACTCGTCCTGAAATTATAAAAGGTTCGCGCAAACGCCGTATCGCAGCAGGTTCTGGCACCCAGATTCAAGATGTTAATCGCTTGCTTAAACAGTTTACGCAGATGCAAAAGATGATGAAGAAAATGTCTGGAGGCGGTATGAAAAAGATGATGCGCCAAATGAAAGGCATGATGCCGCCTGGCGGAATGGGTGGTGGCGGCGGAATGTTTCCACCAAGATAGCCGGCGAGTTTGCTAATACACGGATCGCATATACAATTGAAAGTAGGGCATAACGCAAGTTTACGAGTATTACTTTTGCTAATGAAGGTCCGTGTTAACATGATCAAACTTTCAGTTGTTGCTGTTGTGGGTTGGGTGCTGTGTTTCAGTAATGCCCAAGCGCAGCAGCAAAATAAGGATTCGTTTACCATTCATTGGACAATTAATCCTTCTCCGCCTTTTCACATTCTTAAGGGGGAATATAAAAATCTGGGCATATGCGATATCTTAATTGATAAGATTTCCAAAACGCTACCGAATATCAATCATGAAGTCAGGGTGATGCCGCAGACCCGCATCAAATACAATGCAATGCAGAACCAGAATCTCTGTTTTCCTTGTATGATAAAACGAGAACACAGCCCCTATTTCTATTATTCAGATGTAACTGTTACTCATCCTCCGCTGGGAATCATTCTGCGCGCAACGCTTGCCCAGCGATTGGCTGAAGAAAACGCCACCTATCTTTCTTTTACTGAACTGGCTTCTAACAATAAATTACGTTTTGGAAGACCCGTGGCTCGCCGATTTCCGCCAGAACTTCAGGAAGTAATTGATGAATACCAACAGACACCGCGCTTTTTTGAAATTGCTGGTGAAGATGCTACTACCCGGGTTATGAAACAAGTGAGCCGCGGAAGGCTGGACTATGCACTCGAGTATCCGACTATCCTTCGTTACTACAGTCTTTCTCACCCCGTCAATGATTTAACCTTTCTGCCTACAGAAGAACTGGGATACAAAAATGTTCCTGGCGCAGTAGGATGCACGAAAAACGAATGGGGTACAAAAGCCATTACGGAGATAAACCACGCGCTGAAAATGGTACTGCAGGATGAAGAATACCAAGCACAGCAGGCGTTCTGGCAAGATATTAGTTATTGAACTCGCGTATTAGCAACCTATCATCCCTATTTTTTAAAAGACTTTAGATGGCAGCTTGAGAGCCTTGCAGCCTGTTCGAAGGGAACGGTAAATCTGTTTAGCTCGTTGTTGCTCTGTGCCTGTTTAGCTGGCTAGGCTTAATAGTTCGCGCTGCGATCGACACAGGTTAATGTAGAACAACGGTAGAACGACAAAGGCCAGCCAGCCTTGAACCTTTCGTTTTTTTGCTCAGAAATTCCGCAATTGCACAACGATCTTCTGTCACATGCCTTGATAGACTGTCCAAAGAAAAGGTTTCGTAATAAACTGGCAGATCTATAAATCTTCAGGTGAGGCAAACGTCGGGTAACTTTCTTAAATGAAAGCCGCTACATAAGGTAGCACGTTGCTGCCGTAGCTTTTCACTTGATCCTCAGGTTTAGGCGATGGCTTGCCTCGCCACTTTCATACTCCATTGTAGTAAACAGAACAGGAAATTTATGGCTGGCTTAAAACGCATTATTCTTATTGATACCCATCTGCCAGGCGTCGTTGAGCTAAAACTTGATGGACATACCAATATATGTGGTACTAATGCTTCCGGTAAAACTACCTTGCAACGTTTGATTCCGGTTTTCTATGGTGAATACCCCAGCCGCGTAGTTCCTGCAACCCGAGACAGCTTCGAAAAATGGTACCTGCCTCGGGAATCCAGCTTTATTATTTATGAGTATATTCGCAGCCAAGGCGATTTGTGCCAGGCTGTGATGGCTTCCTCCGGCGGCGGCGTCAATTACCGCTTTATTGCCAAACCCTTTGAACTGACGGATTATCTTTACCAGAATAAGTCTAAAGAGCACGCCAGTATCAGCATGAACGAGTTAGCAAGAAACCTCAAACGCAACCATACGCTCGTCACGAACCTGCTAAATACCCGCGACTATCGCGCAATTCTCCAGAACGATCGTGCCACTTTAGGTAGTGTAGCCAATAGCCGAGAGTTGCTGGGTTATGCATCAATCTTCAGTATGACCGAATCCGGCATTCACCTTCGTCACATCGAAAAGCTGGCAAAAGCCGTTCATTCCAAAGAAGGCAAAATGGAAACCATCAAGGCCATGATTGCTGCGATTCTTGAGGAAGACGGCGTAAAACCGCCAAGTTCCAGTTTAAGTCGTAATCGGGTTGAAGACTGGATCAAGGAATGTCACCTCATTAAAGAGTTCGATTCCATTCGACCGGAATTTGCGAAACTGGAACAAGCCGATCATCAGCTTCAACAGAATGAACAACGTCTCGGCTTGCTCAAGCACCAGTTTGCAGTGGACGAATCCACGTTGAGCGCGATGCTGGTAGAAAAACAGCAACAACTGGATGATACGCTGCATACACTCAAAACAGATGAGCAGCAGTGGAGTAACACGCAGGACACCCTTAATCAGCAGCTATCAGAGGCACGGGCCGATGCTAATAAGCTTGAAAAAGAGTTGGATAATGTAGAGCGGGAATTTGAAAACTGGCAAAGTCAAGACATCGACACCCTTAAAGACAGTGTACAGAAACTGGGACAGTGGCAGAGCGAAATCAGTACCTTATCTACCCGCTATAACCTGCTTACCGAAAAACATCAGGATATTGAATCGGCGTTTAATAAACGCATGCGTGCGTTAAGTGAAAAGCACCTTATGGAGCTTGAAGCGTTCGATGAAGAGAAACAAAATGGCTACAGCAAGCTGGCGCAGCAAAAATCCGAGCAACAAGAGAGCCTGCAAGCTATTCGCGATGAATATCGTCTGCAGCTAAATGAGGTTGAGAAGGAATATAGCGCGCGGCTGAACGAATTAAAAATCCAACATGCGGAAATTGCAGCGGCGCTGAACAATATGGGCTTCACGGAATTTGAGCAAAGCCAGCTGGATTTGCTGGATGCCGAAATAAAAGAAGCCGGCATGGTTGAAGATGCAAGCAGGGATAATCATCGGCGTGCCCACCTCGAATACGAGAGCGCAGTGAAAGCAAGAGCTCAGGCGAACAGTGCGCTTGAAAAAACGTCTATTGCTTATCAGGCACAGCAGGCACAGGTAGATAAGGTAGAGGCGTTATTGTATCCAGGTAATAACAGTCTGCTTGAATATCTTCGTCGAGAAAAGGCCGGTTGGGAGTCTACGCTTGGTAAAGTCATTCATCCAGATCTGTTAGCGCGAGACGATTTGAAACCTCAGGTGGGTGACGAGCATGATAGCTTGTTTGGGCTAATGCTTGATCTTGCACCGGTTGATACACCGCCATACGCCGACTCTGAGCAGGCGCTGCAAAACAGGCTGGCACAGGCGCAGAATAAGCTGGCAGAGAAACTTTCCCAGCAGAACGATGCCGAGGCAGAGCTCGCGAAAGCCAGCGAATCAGTGCGTAATGCTGAGTTGATGCAAGCTAGATATGAAAGTGAAAACCGCAGTGCTGAAGCCAATCGTAAACGCGTTCAGCTAAATAAAGATCAGGTTCAAAAGGAATATTTACAGGCTGTAGGCGAGCGCAGAAAAGGTAATCAGGCGCGTGTAACGGCAAATGCTGCCGAGCAGGAAAAGTGCCAAGCGCAGCACAAAGAGGCGATGCAGGAAGTACGGGACCAGCAGCGTGAAGCCGAAACCGAACATCAGTTCCATTGGCAGCAGTTGATCACCGATAGCGAAGACAAGTTGCGCCAGATTGAGCGGCATATTCTAAAAGCCAAAGACAGTGCCAAAGAGGATAAACAAAAGACTGAACAATGGTTGGCAGACGAACTGGCAAATCGCGGTGTGGATATTGATGAAATCGGCAGCTTGCAAAAGGCGATTAACCAGCTTCAGCAGGATATTAATCACACAGAACGCCATCGGCATAAAGTAAGCGATTACGACCATTGGTATAAGAATGTATTTATGGGTCACAAAGTTACCTGGCAACAAGGATTGGCCAAGGCGCGTAAAGAAAGCGCAAAGGCGGAGCGGGAGCTGGAACGCCAGGGCAGCGAGTATAAAAATAAGCGTCAGCAGCTTAAGGAATTGCAGGCTCAGATTGAGCAGCATCTTAATCAGGCCAGAGAGCAGGAAAATGATGTACAACAAATAATTCGTCAGCTTGGCAAAATAAACCTGCCTGTCTCTACCGAGATGAACGAACAGAGCAAAAGCGCAGTAAGCATCGGTCAACGTATTTCTGAAGGGCTAACCCTACTTCAGGAACGCCAGCGTCTGCTGGACGATATTAAAGCCCATGTTGAGCATTTTGATCAGCTTATTGCAGCTCAGGCAGGTACTGGTTTATCTGATACCTGGGAGCGGTCACGGGAAGAATGTGCGGTAATCACGACGCAAGGGCACAAAAGTGTCGACCATCGACGCCTGGTAAGTCATCTGGCGCAGCTACTTAATGTTATTGTTCCGCAGAAGCTGCAGGGATTACGAGAGCAGGGCAGAATATTTGGTGCTGATCTGACTTCTTATTATCGGGTACTCGAAGATATCGACAAGCGAATTGTCAATCAAAGTAAGCGAATTAGCAAAGAAGTTGACGAAGAACTCTTTCTTGACGGTGTTTCTCATTCCGCAGTAAAAATTCGCTCGCGCATCAGCGAACTCGAATTCTGGCCAGAGCTTACCCAGTTTAATCTGCTTTATGAAGAGTGGCTGGCAAGCGGTAAGGTGGAATTACCGGATGATGATTATGCGTTAAGTATGCGCCGGGTGCTGGATATTCTTGGAAGGGCCGCGCTTACCGGCGGCATAAGTAAGTTGCTCGACATCGAACTTCATTTAAAAGAAGGCAATTCGGAATTGGTGATCCGCACCGACCGTCAACTGAACGAGTCATCCAGCCATGGTATGGCATATTTAATTTTATGCAAATTCCTGCTGGCTTTTACCCGGTTGTTACGAGGTAAGGCAAACACCACAATCCACTGGCCGATTGATGAATTGGGCACACTTCACCAAAATAACGTTAAGAAAATTTTCGATGCCTGCCAAAACAACAACATTTCTGTGGTAGGTGCGTTTCCCAATCCTGAATCGGAGGTGCTGTCATTGTTCGACAACCGGTATCTTATCGATAAAGCCACCCGTAAATTGCAGGTAGTGCAGCCGCGTGTCAGCGCCATTAGTGAATTGATTAAACAACGTCAGCAGGAGGCTTCTGCATGATTACCGAACACGGCCGAATTCTGGAACATTTGTTGTCGGGCGAATTTATTTGTCAAATTACTAATGAAGAAGCATGGCGCTACCTTAAAGTCAGCGGCAACAGCGATAAAATCGAGAGCCAATTAAATGTTCTAAATCGCACGCTGGCCACGGCAGCAGAAGGAGAGGTCTTCTTCGCCGCTTATCAGACTCTTGGCGAAAGTGAGCGTAAAGTGCTCGGTCAACAGCTTCAGGAAACCGCCAGCAGCTTATTGCCTCTTGTAGAATGGCTGCTGTTGGTTCAGCAGGCGAGCGGCAACGATGTTCCCATTACCCAAGGCAGCGCCATACGGCTAAATGAGCTGCAAAGCACCATCGAAGATACGCCTGCATTTAATGAGCAACTGGAAAAGATTTCTCGCTATCGGATGTTCGGCTCCACCAGTACGGCGTTGGAAGGACAGCTTAAACAGGTGTTCAAGCGACTGACTGATCTGGGCTATCTTATGAAGCCTAATCAGGAAAAGCAGATTTACCTTGCCACCGGAAAGATAGAATACCTCTACGACGTGATTAAGTTTATTGATGAAACTGAGGCGTTAAGTTTGACAGAGCAGGCGGAGCAGGCCGTGCAACAAGGGAGCTTACTGTAATGAATCCAAACCTGCATCAGGCTGGGGTAAAACTCCTTAACGCCTTGAGCAGACATGCTGATCTCATCATGGAAGTATATCTTTCAGGTACGTTGGATGAAACACAGCATAGCCCCAAAGTTATTGAAAATTTACTTCAGCTTGGGGTATTGTGGCGACCTGATGAAGAAGTTGGGATCCGCCTGAAAAATGCGGTGCGCCACCTTCTTGAAAGTGGCTTGCACGACGAACGCAATCGTCAGTTGGATGCGAATATCGGCTCTTCTTTGGCCAGTCTCAAAACCCTGGCGCAGCATTATAAAGAAGCACTTGCTCATAGCCGGTTTGCAGAAAGTGAAGTGCATCTGGCGGACGTAACCGAGCATGTCTACACGCTGACCGAATCACTTGCCAATAGCGTACGTACGCTGTTTGGCCGGATCAACAATGAATTTGGTTATGTTGCCTCTATCGACGCCAAAATACGCGAAAACGAGCTGGCGCAAAGTCAGGTATCTGAGTTGCTTAAGCAACTGGAAATGTTTCGGTTTGAAGAATTGAGCGAGTTGGCCGGTAACAATCGTGAACTACGAAACCTGTTGATTGTTACCTTACAGCATAGCTTCTCACGGGTAACTCAGGAACTATCAATAGTGCAGGCACGCCTGCTGGCGCTGCTAGGGCGTTTTCGCGAATTCAGAGGTCGTACCCGCCTGCTGAAGGGCTTTGTTTTACATATGGAGCAAAAGCCGGATTTCCAGCCGGGCAATTATTACAATTTAAGCCAGGTGCCGAAACTGTTTAATCAGGCGCAAAGACTCATAGCGCCAGCAGCTGTCGATGTAAATCGGATGGAACATGAAGCCGATTTACAGCAACTGGTGGGAATGATTAAAGCAATAAATCGTTCTCGACAAGAATTACAACCCGAACGCGCTGCACAGCAGATAGTGGTAGAACAACAAACCGCCGTTGAGTTTAAAGAAGACAAACTTAAACAGGCGGTTGAAAGGTATTTTTGTGAAGTCATTGAAAGTGGCAAGCGCATTACCGCGCTGGAGTATCTGCATGCTCGGGATCTGGATTTTGATGCTGAAGCCTGGCTTTATCAGGTGATTGGCGGATATCACGGCCTGACGCTGGAAGAGCAAACCTATTTTGCTATCGACACCACCGGGCAGCCACACCCGCAGTACACCGGTAATTTTATTATTGAAGATGTAGAGCTAGGGCTGCGTTAGTGGTGCTTAATCGACGCCAACAAAATGCGCTGCGGGATTTTTTACTTAAACCGGGGAAGCTAGTTTATACACCGTCAGACGGGTTGGCGCGGTATCTTAGCGATAACTACGGCGACTTGCTCAAATGGCGGGGCAAGCAGCTGATATTCTCAGAGCAGTCAAAACAAAAATTAAAACAGGAATTACATTTACATCAGCCAGATCTGTTTTTTATCTCGACTGCTACGCAAAACCGGGTTGCCTTCGCTGGCGTTTCTGGTGCGGAAAAGCAGGCCAGGCTTGCACCCGAAGACACTCACGTATTAGTCAATCATCATCAAGGCAATTATGCTTGCATTGGGTTAAACGCGCCTTTGCCCAAAGGAACCTCTTTGCGGGTGCCGCTCGCGCAACTTCAGCAGACCAGCATTAATAAGATAGTCGTAATAGAAAATCTGGATATCTTTGATCACTGGTATGAAGCGATGTGGGCAGGTAGAGATGAAAATACTTTGGCTGTCTATCGCGGGCATGACAAATCTCAAAGCGGAGGCGTTTCCTCGCTGTTGGAGTGTTACGCGACAAAGGCAAGAATCATTGCCTTTTGTGATTATGACCCTAAAGGCGCAGAGATTGCGTTAACGACTACACATATCCAGAGTTTGCTATTACCTGATCTAACCACTATTAATCCACAGGCTTTTTATAAAATTAATCAACCACACCTTTATCAAAAGCAAGCGCGTTCGGTAGGATTTCTGCGCAGCAATGTTTTTAGTTCAACTCATGCCAAACTGCAGGCGCTGTGTAATGAAGCAAACATGGTGGCTGTATTGCAACAACACATGCTGGCTTATGCCATTCCATTGCAAGAAATTTATCTTTAATTAAGTGCGAAAATGGCCTTGCGATTCTTTTTTAAGTCCCAATTATTTACATTTAGTTAACAAGCTGAACTTTATGTAGTAAAGGGTCGTAATACGCTTGTCACTCAAATTATGCATACTGATGCTATGGTGAAATCGCTGGTTCTGCAAGGTCGCAGAGCAGTGTTGTCGTGGTGCAGTGTATCGCACATCTATGGAGATGTTTTATGCAGTTATCCCCTCAACAGGCCTTTAATCAGGCGTTAATCCGGTTGTCGGTTTTACTTTATCAGGTAGACAAAAAAGTCACACTTTCTGAACAGGAATATCTTGAAAGCGTTTTAGAAAAATTGGATTGGCAGAGCCCCATATGTCGAGAAGCATTTTTTAATGATGCCATTTATCAGACCCGTCAGGCTTTGGATGCAGGCCAGGAAATCGATTACCTGCGTGCACTAAAAGGCGATCTGCTTTTTGATGCAGATAAGGCAATGGAAGTCGCTATAGCAATAACTGGTGTGGATGGAGAGCGCAGTGACGAAGAAACCGAACTTCTTTCGTTACTTACTCATAAATTGCTTGCTAAAGCGTTAGTAAATGGCACCCGCCCGCTAGTGGAGCCAGCGGAAACTAATTAACCGCTGCTTGATCATTGTAAGCCATAGCAGAGTATATAACGCATATGGCTAAGTTCCTCTTTACAACAACCTGTTTAGTGGCTTTTTGTCTGCTAGCCTCCCTTGTTGGATGTCAGCAGACGAAAAGCGCCCGTTTACATCCCTCTGAAAGCATACTTCCCTGGAAAATCGCGGATTTCCAGGCTTATCGCAGCGCCACACGGGAATGGCTGACCAGCAACCGAATTCCGGTAACGGACAATCTGCAACAGGAAATTGAGATGAACCTGCCGTTCGAATGCAAGCCGCAGGGCAAAGCAGTCGCTGGTGTTCTCTTTGTGCACGGGCTTGGGGATTCTCCTTATTTTTTCAATGATGTCGGTGAATACTTATGTGACAAAGGTTACTGGGTGAGGGCAATCCTGCTGCCAGGGCATGGTTCCAAACCGGGAGATATGCTCAAGGTCTCTTACAATAGCTGGCAGCAAATTGTCGATTATCAAGTAGCAGGATTTGCAAAGAAGGTGGATAGGTTGTTGCTCGCTGGCTTTTCGACGGGCGCTAATCTTGCCACTATCACAGCGTTTGAAAGAGAAGATATTGAGGCTTTATTACTGTTTTCTCCGGCCTTTGAGTCAAGCTTTGCCTATACCTGGCTCGCTCCCTATATTACTTCTGTTTATCCTTGGCCCAACGTGGAGCCTGAAGACAACCCCACTCGATATAATTCGATGGCAATGCAGGGCTTCGCCGCTTATCAGCAAAGCGTTGATGTCTTAGCAGACAAATTTGATGAAAGAGCGCTAGAAGTGCCCGCATTCATGGTAGTAGCCCAGGAAGATAGCGTCGTGGATGTAGACAGAGTCGCTGAATATTTCGAAAGGAGTATGACTTCACCGCATAAACGCCTTTATTGGCTGGGAAGTGATGCTCCGGACATTAACGGCATGGAAAAATGGCCAATGCCAATAGCAGCACAGAGAATAGGTGCAGCATCCCATATGAGCGTGATGTTTAAACCAGATAATCCATTGTACGGAGCCGACGGCAGTATTCGCATTTGCGATAACGGCCAATCAGAGGAAAAAACGCAGCAATGTGAGGATGAAGAAAAAGTATGGTACGGGCCGTGGGGTTTCACGGAAGAGGAAAAAGTATATGCCAGACTGACTTATAATCCCTATTACGATAAGATGCTGCGACGCTTAGGAAGCTTTCTTTCTACGCTGTAATCGCAGTTTACTTTGGCAAAATCCCTCTATGCCTTGCCACAGTCTAACTGCGACAAGGTAGCGCATTAATCGCAGGCCTTTTTACTTGGCCCGTCTATAAAGCCTTTGTTTCCTGACGTGAATCCGTAGAGAGCGCCAATTCGCTGTCCCCGAGCACCTTCCAATCTTGCTGATTATGTACTTCGCTATATGAAGCGAAGTCATCGGCGGAGTGACTTAATCTATTCAGGTGAAGCGTACTTTGCCATAAAAAAAACCGAGCGGGGTGCTTAATGCCGATCAGTTAAGAAATATTTTAGCGATCGGTTGACCGATCTTTTCAGGGGTTCACAATCCGATATCAGGAAACTGGTATCGGATTTTTTATGTCTCTTCTTCAAGCATTAGTTGATACATCGCAATTTTTAGATGATGTTAATTCCCTCGATAAACTAAAAGCGATTCTTGACCCTGACATACTTGAGCAAGCTTTTAAGCGTGCAGGCGTTGCAACTGTGCGGCGCAGGAGGTTACCGCTTGAAGCCGTGATGTGGTCTGTCGTTGGAATGAGCTTGTTTCGCAATGAAACAGTTTGGGATATTGCCAGTCGACTGGATATTTCTTTGCCTGGTAAAAATAAACTTGTTGCTCCCAGCG
Organism: Alteromonas pelagimontana; assembly: GCF_002499975.2. NCBI lineage: Bacteria > Pseudomonadati > Pseudomonadota > Gammaproteobacteria > Alteromonadales > Alteromonadaceae > Alteromonas > Alteromonas pelagimontana. Next base: position 657,010 of record NZ_CP052766.1, on the reverse strand, counting down.
CGCTGGTCCAGGGTAGACAACGTTTAGGTTACGAGGCTGTACAACAAACATTTCAAATATTAGCGCATAGAACGTTTACCACTCAGGCATTTGAGCAATGGTGCGGACTGAACCTTCTGGCTGTCGATGGCGTGGTATATCGGACTCACGACAACGAAATTAACCGTCATGAGTTTGGTTGTGATAGCAACAATCATGGGGAAAGTAGCTACCCACAGGTACGGATGTGCAGTTTGATGGAAGTTTCCAGCCATTTGCTATTAGACAGTGCGTTTGATGGCCGGCATGCAGGTGAAATGAGTTTAGCTCAACAACTGTTACCTTCAGTTCCTAGCCACTCGTTAACCCTGTTTGACCGCGGATATTACTCACTTGGTTTACTACACAGTTGGCAAAGTGTGGGAGAAGATACCCACTGGATGATACCTGCCAGAAAGGATTTACAATATGAAGTAAAGCATACTCTAGGCAAGAACGATGCAATTGTGACGTTATCGACCACACCTCAAGCCAGAAAGAAGTTTAGCGAACTGCCAGAAAACCTAACGGCTCGACTAACCAGCTACCAGGTAAAAGGAAAAACCTACCGCGTCCTTAGCTCTCTAATCGATCCACTGCGTTTCCCCTATGACGAGGTTACAGAAGTGTATACCCAACGCTGGGAAATCGAATTAGGTTTTAGGGAAATGAAACAAGGAATGCATCAATCGAAACATACACTACGGAGTAAAAAACCTGACATGGTTCGCCAGGAGCTATGGGGATTGTTGCTGGCTTACAACCTAATAAGGATCGCTATGATAGATGCGACAAAAGACTATGATGAACTATCTCCGACAAGATTGAGCTTCAATCTCTGTATGAGGCAGGTTATTGCGTTCTTCATGTTCACTTCAGTTCAAAGCGCAAGTAAGCTTCCTGCTCACTATGAAGAGCTGCTTAATACTCTGAGACTGTTTACATTGCCCGATAAAATCCCAGACAGGCATTATCCACGAGTGATTAGACGAAAGCCCAAGAAGTATCCATACAAAAGAAAATGCCAGTCAGCTCTTAACTGACTGGCATTAGAGCGGGGTGCTCGGCTTTTTATCAGGTTAAGCGAATTTCAGCTAAATCGCCGTTTGTTGCTCATCGGCAGATGCCAATTCTCGCTCCAAACGCTGACTTTCATCGGCTCTGGGTTTGCTAAATCTCGCCAGACCCAGATATAAAACCGGAGTGAGGTAGAGAGTGAAAATTACAGCAATACCCAATCCGCCAAATACCACCCATCCGATAGCATTGCGTGATTCTGCTCCCGCTCCGGTAGATAATATCAGGGGAAGACCGCCTAGTATGGTAGAAACCAATGTCATCATAATTGGGCGCAGACGTACCTTACCTGCTTCTACGATGGCGTCGTAAACGCTATAGCCTTGGTCACGCAGCTGATCAGCAAACTCAATGAGAAGAATTGCATTTTTTGCCAGTAGTCCAATTAACATTACTAAGCCAATCTGCGAGTACACGTTGATTGTCGTGTTCGTCAGAAAGAGGGCATAAATGGCTGCGGCAATGCCGAAAGGCACGGTCAACATGACCACAACAGCGCTGTTCAAACTTTCAAACTGAGCGGCAAGAACCAGTAACACGATGATAAATGCTAACACATAGGTCAGAGCTATCTGCTTCGACGTCTCCTCGAAAGTTTGTGCTTCTCCTAAAAAGATAAGACCAATACCATCAGGAAGGTTTCCTTGTAACGCTCGAATGCGCTCTACGGCCTCATTTATCGCAATGTCGTCCGGTAGTTCCATTTCCAGTTTAATAGCGCGACGTTGGGCCTGACGCTCCAATTCGGCGGCTACACCTTCTTCGCTTATATACGCTACGCTGGAAAGCGGAACCAAATTGCCGGTATTTGATTTTACGTACAGGTTAGTTAGATCTGAAGGATCACTGGTGGTCCTGTCACTGGACTGCAACATAATAGGAATGGCTTGATCGCCAACATTCAAATCGGTAATGTCATCACCATTAACGGCTGCACGTAACGTACTGGCTATGTCATTAAGAGGAATCCCCAGTTCTTCCGCGCGGCGGCGATCTATATTTATTCGAAGTTGCGGCTGCGTGGGCTCGTAGCTGATACGCGGAGCCCCAAGCTCAGGAATATTGTCTTCTATCTGAACAGCAAAATCCTGGGCAGCACGATATATATTGTCATAGCTATCTCCTGTTAGCGCTAATTCCATGCCTCCGCCCTGGCCTCGTAAATTAAGGCTGTTATCGCCAAAAGCATTGCCTGGAGCACCAGGAATATTCTGTAAAGGAGGACCAATTTCATCCACTATCTCCTGAAGCGACTTGTCACGATCATCCCAATGTTTAAGCGGCGCCGTAATAAAAACTATATTTGGATCCCAATTACCCACTACGGTATAAATTGAATCGATGGTGCCGTTTTCGACGTAAGGCATCAACAGCTCTTCCATCTTAAACGCCTGGCGATCCATGAAATTTATACCCGCGCCATCTGGCCCGCGAGCAAAAATACGAATGGTGCCGCGGTCTTCGCTCGGAAGTAGTTCATTATCAATGTGTTGCGCCGTAAACCATGCGCCGACCCCCGCCAGGATGCTAAGACCAACGATTAACCAGGCGTATTTAAGCGACCATAAAAGTGAACGCTGATAAAGATGCAAACAGAAATTGCCAAACCGGCCGAAGGTTTTCGAGAAAAAGCTTTCTTTGCCGTTGTCGACTTTTATAGGAAGACGAGCCGTTAAGGCAGGCACTAGCGACAGAGCGACAAAAGAAGAGATAATTACCGCGCCGGCTAACACCCCGCCAAATTCTCGAAACAGCTTTCCTGCGGTAGACGGTAAAAACGCAATAGGAATAAACACAGAAGCTAATACCGCAGTGGTTGCCACTACAGCAAAGAAAACTTCTCTTGTGCCAATAACGGCAGCTGCCCGAGCGCCTAGTCCCATGCCCCGACGTCGCTGAATATTTTCTGAAACTACAATGGCATCATCGACAATCATGCCGGTTGCGAGTACCAAGGCTAAAAGAGTAAGAATATTAACAGAAAAACCCAGCGCCCAGATGATAGCCAGTGCACCCGCAAGTGATACTGGAATAGAAAGAGCGGGGACAAGCGTTGCGCGCCAGGAACCGATGAATACCAGCAAGGTAAATACTACCAGTAGGATGGTGAGACTCAATGATTCCACCACCTCGCTCACCGAATCGCGGATAAATTCTGCATCGTCTGCAGTTACTACGATATCCATGTCAGTGAAGCGCTTGTCTAAATCTTTCACCATCGCTAATACTTCGTCTGAAATTTCGATAGTATTAGAGCTGGCTTGGCGAATGATGCCAAGGCCAATAACCGCTTTGCCGTCTAGCCGGACGACGCTGGTAGAATCTGCCGGACTAAAATACACACTTGCCACATCGCCAATACGAATATTGCCGCTTAATACGATACTGGCAACATCTTCAGCGGTGACTGAGGTGGCATCGGCACGCACAATTAAAGATTGATCTTCAGACTGGATGCTGCCTGCAGGCACATCAAAAGGTGCTAACCTCAAAGCCTCTCCCACATCGGTCATAGACAATCCGTAACTGGTCAGTCGGAGAGGATCAACGGACACACGTAATACCCGTTCGCGATCGCCACTTAAAGTCACATCCGCTACACCGGGGATGCTCAAAAACAGCGGAGCAAGATCGGTATCTACACGCTGGGTGAGGGATTCCATATCCAGAATATCGCTGGAAATCGCCAGACTTACTACTGCTTGCGCATCATTATCGGCGCGAATGATAGAAACCTGCTCGACATCCTCTGGTAGTTGGCGTTGAACCCGACTCACCGACTCACGGGTTTCATTTGCTGCATCTTCTAAATTTATTCCCGGCCGAAACTCAACTCTTACCCGCGCCGATCCTTCTTCGCTTTGGGCGTAAATATCCTTCACACCACTTACCCGCGCTACCGCTCCTTCCAGCCGGCTGGTGACTTCAGCATCAACGGTTTCCGGCGATCCGCCAGGAAGTTCCGCCGTGACGGTAATGGTTGGTGTATCTACATCCGGAAGCTCACGGACTTCTAAACCTTCCAGAGCGGCAAACCCGGCAATTACAATCAGCAGGTTTAGTACCACAATTAATACCGGTCGCCGAATTGCCGTGGATGGCAAATCATTTACCTGTACATTATTTTTACTCATCAGCCGCACTCCGAGCCAGCTCGGTGGTGATATCCTGACCTTCCCGCAAACGTTGGATGCCTTCGGAAATTAGCGTATCGCCTTCTTCAAGTTCTCCAGAAACCAAAATCGTGCCACGCAGACGTTGATGGACTTTTACATCCACGCGTTTCGCTTTTCCATTTTCAGCTATCCAAACATAGGCCCCTGTGGCGCCCCATAAAAGAGCGGCTTCTGGAATGGCCGCATACTGATTACCATTAATTGACAAATTAACCCGAAAACTCATGCCCGGACGATAGCGGTCCTGACTATTATCCAACACAGCCCGCGCACGTAATGTACGGTCCACTTCGTTAATCCGAGAGTCTACTTCTGCGATTTCAGCTTTAATATCTTTGTTGCGGTTGGACCAGGGCTCCAATGTCACCATTGGAGAATTAAGCAATACCTCTAAAGACGCTTCTGGTGCTCGGAAATTAACAAACAGCTTAGAACGATCATCAAGCGTAGTAATGGCGGTTTGGTCATTAATGCGGTCACCCACTTCTATATCGGTAATTCCCACTACGCCATCGAAAGGCGCTTCAATTTGTCTGTCGTCTAAATCTGCCTGAGCTTCTTCAAGGGCGACTTTAGCCAAATCTCTGGCAGTTTGCGCTAGATCCAGCTCGCTTTCGGGAATGGCACCTTGTTTGCTGCTTTGCTGTAGGCGCTTATAAGTGCGTTCAGCATCTGTTAGTTGGAGTTTGGCTCGTTCTACCGCTACCCGCTGACGGCGATCGTCAAGCCGAACCAGCACTTTACCTGCTTCAACAAATTGTCCAGGCACAAAATTAACTTCAGTGACTTCGTCGCTTACGGGGGAATAAAGTATAATTGAACGTACCGCTTCTGCAGTGCCAACAGCTTCTACCTCCAGCGTTTCAAACTGAAACTCCAACGGTTCAGTGACCACCAGTTTGGCTTGCTTATCGCCAAAGAACTGAGCATAAGCGCTAACGCTATAAGCATTGAAAAGCAGGCACCAGCCAAACAGGCGAATACCCTTGGAAAAACTGTTTATCATTGTACGTCCACTCGATATCAAAGATAACGCAAACTGCGCGATTCATTCTTGATTCTGCACGCTTGGAATATGCCGTTTCCAGGCGCATAGTCAGGTTATTTGAGGTAGTTAATTATATTAACGTAATATCAACATAAGGAAGTTAAGTAAGCAACTGCAGCTCAGCGTACTCTCGATACAATGTATCGTTTTTCAGCAAGACTTCGTGGCTTCCGGTGGCAACAATAGTACCTTTGTCCATAACTACGATACGATCGGCGTGCTGAACCGTCGCCAGCCGATGCGCAATGACAATAGTTGTTCTGCCTTCCATCAGCGTATTTAACGCTTGCTGAACCATACGTTCGCTCATGGCGTCCAACGCGCTTGTTGCTTCATCAAGTAGCAATACGGGCCGGTCAGCGAGTATGGCTCTGGCAATAGCAATACGCTGTTTTTGGCCACCTGAAAGCCGTACGCCTCTTTCACCCAATTCCGTATGATAGCCGTTGTCGAGTCTGTCTATAAACTCATGAGCAAATGCGGCCTTCGCTGCTTTTAACACTGCATCATCCGAAGCATGAATGTTACCGTAGCGAATATTTTCCATTACAGTGGTAGCAAAAACAACAGGCTCCTGAGTCACTATAGCAATATGTGCACGCAATGCTTCTAATTTAAGAGAAGAAATGGGCTGCGTACCGATCCGAATTTGCCCTTGTTGGACATCATAAAAGCGCAGCATTAATTGAAATAATGTAGTTTTTCCAGCGCCGCTTGCACCTACTAGCGCCACTTTCTCACCAGCGCGAATTGTCAGAGATAACTGATGAAATAACGGACAGGAGCCAGGATAAGCAAAGGTAATATTATCAAAAGTAATGGCGGGAGGATGACCTTTGGTCAATACAAGAGGGACATCACCAGACTGAATGGTAGCCGGGGTAGCGAGCAGTTCCAGTAATCGCTCACTAGCTCCGACACCGCGTTGTACTTCGCCGATGACTTCGCTTATTGTCGCTATACTGCCGCCGGCCATTACCGCATAAAACAGAAATGCAGACAGTTCACCGCCTGTCATATCTCCGCTAAATACCTGACGAGCACCAATCCACGCAATAATGATAATGGCGGTAAGACTTAACAGCATAATAAAGCCGATAAGTAGTGAACGATAATGAACCCGCATTTTTGCCGTAGACATAGCATCTTCAACGCTGCGGGTAAACTGGTTCGACTCTTCTGCTTGTGCGTTAAATGCCTGAACGGTCATGATTTCATGAAGACTCTGGTCGATATGCGCGCCTAAATCGGCGATTTTATCCTGGCTGCGTCGGGCATAAATCCTAACCTGGGGCGCTAGCAGACGAATAGGCACCAGCACTGCGGGTACTGCTAATAGTACGCAAAACGTCAACATTGGGCTTGTGATCAGCATCAGCAGTAGTGCGCCGGTAAAAGTGATGGATGAGCGTAGCGCCATGGAGAGACTCATTCCAATGACGGTCTGCAATACCGCAGTATCGCTGGTAAAGCGGGAAATAACCTCGCCGGTACGGATCTTAGCAAAGAACGAAGGCGGTAGCGTCATGAGGTGACGGAAGACCTGTACACGGATATCCGCGCTGATCCGCTCGCCTAACCAGGTCATCAGGTAAAAGCGACAATAAGTGGCAAAACTTGCTACGGTGCAGATTACCAGCACCGCAATGACCGCTTGATTCAATACATCTGAATTATCTGCGACAAAACCTTTATCAATGGCGTAGCGAATACCTTGCCCTAGCACCAGCCAGGCAGACGAGGCTACAAGCAGAGCTACGACAGCGCCGGCAACGCGCCAGCGATACTGTTTAAGAAGCGATGCAAACCAGAAAAGCACATGCTTTGTTGAGACTTCAGTCATGGTTGAGAGTTTCGATGGTTGAGGGTTTAAACCAAATCAGGTGGTAATAATAGAGTGTAGATAACGAAGCCGACAGGCAATTTCGGCAGTCAGTGGAATATGCATGGCAAAGTGCAGGCGGAATATGATTTCTCGCCGCTTCATTTTTTGTAAAATCTCGTTCCTAATGCTTTTACCTTTCCATGCGCGTATCGGGCAATTAAACTTGCTTTTGCGCTGAAGATCCGTATAATTCCGCGGCCTTCTGACTGGTGGCGTACAACTGTCATCGACGAGAAGGTTAAGTTAACGGTAACGCTACAACGAGTTTGAGGCATTTATGGTTACTATTCGTTTACAGCGTGGTGGCGCGAAAAAGCGTCCATTTTATCAAGTAGTAGTGGCTGACAGCAGCCGCGCCAGAAACGGTCGTTTCATCGAAAACGTCGGTTTCTTCAATCCTACAGCACAAGGTCAGGCAGAACGTTTGCGTTTAGATCTTGACCGTGTTGAATATTGGGTTGGTGTTGGTGCAAGTTTGTCAGAGCGCGTAACTACTCTGGTTAAAGAAGCTAAAAAAACTGCAGCGTAAGCTATGCAGTACTGGTGGGTATAGATGAGTCAAGCGTCTGACAATATTGTGATTGGCAAAATCGGTGCACCTTACGGTGTGAAAGGTTGGGTCAAAATCAACAGCTATACCGATACACCAGAAGGTATTTTCGAATACTGTCCCTGGATTATCGGAGACAGCAAAGAATACCAGATTGACCAATGGCGAACGCACGGTAAAACTCTGGTTGCAAAGATAGTGGGTGTGGATAGCAGGAATGATGCAGAATGCATCAAAAATCTGGACATTCACATGCTTGCAGCCCAGTTGCCTGAATTAGGTGACGATGAATTTTACTGGCGCGAGCTGATCGGCATGCAGGTAGTAACTACGCAAGGTTACCAGCTGGGTGTTGTGAAAGATGTGTTTAATACCGGCGCGAATGACGTATTACAAGTCAAAGCAAAGGCTAATGATGCATTTGGTCAAAAAGAAAGATTACTGCCGTTTGATCTCGATTCTGTCGTGCAAACGGTGGACAAAGAAGGCAAAGCAATTACGGTAGACTGGGACCCGGGTTTTTAAGTGAACGCGGAAAAATGGTTTGGCATTGTTAGTTTGTTTCCTGACATGTTTGCCCCTTTCACTCAGCAGGGTGTAGTAGGGCGGGCAATTAAATCAGGCATTCTTAACGTCGATACATTTAATCCCAGAGAATTTACCCATGATCGTCATCGTACTGTTGATGACCGCCCTTATGGCGGCGGTCCAGGTATGTTGATGATGGTGAAGCCTTTAACTGACGCCATCTCTGCTGCCAAAACGGTGGGCGGAGAACAAAGCAAGGTGATCTACTTATCACCGCAGGGCAAACCGCTTGATCAGGCCGGTGTAAAAAAGCTGGCCCAATACGACCGCACAATTTTAATTTGCGGACGTTATGAAGGAATCGACGAGCGTGTAATCGATAATCTGGTTGACGAAGAATGGTCGATTGGAGATTACGTGTTAAGTGGTGGAGAACTACCCGCGATGGTCCTGATGGACGCAGTAGCACGGTTAGTTCCCGGCGTGTTGGGCCATCAGGCTTCAGCAGTTGAAGATTCTTTTACCGACGGGTTACTGGATTGTCCGCATTATACGCGGCCTGAAGTGCTCGACGGCGAAGCGGTGCCGCCAGTGTTGTTAAGTGGTGATCACGAAAAAATCAGGCAGTGGCGACTCATGCAATCGTTAGGTAGAACCTGGCAGCGTCGCCCTGAATTACTAAATCACCTAGCTCTGACTGAGGAGCAACAGCGTTTACTCGATACGTTTAAATTGCAGTTGCAGCAAGATGACAGTTAACTAGGACGAGAGGATATGATGAGCAAAGTCAGTCAAGATATCATCAAGAAAATCGAGCAAGCACAGCTCAAAACTGATGTCCCTGCATTTGGTCCAGGCGACACAGTTATCGTTAAAGTTCGCGTTACCGAAGGTGACAAAGAGCGTCTTCAGGCATATGAAGGTGTTGTTATTGCTAAACGTAACCGTGGCCTGCACTCAGCTTTTACAGTACGTAAAATCTCAAGCGGCGAAGGCGTTGAGCGTGTTTTCCAAACACACAGCCCGGCAATCTCTTCTATTGAAGTGAAACGTCGTGGTGCGGTTCGTCGTGCTAAGCTTTACTATCTGCGTGAGCGTTCAGGTAAATCTGCACGTATCAAAGAGAAGCTTAACTAAGATTACTAATCCTTGCGTTACTGTTAACTTCGAAAAGCCCGCTTTACAGCGGGCTTTTTTGTAGCTGTAATATCTTCATCTTCATTCTTAACTTGTTTGTGTGATCATGCCGACAGTAGACACTTCTCATCCAGAGTGGCAAAAGATGGTAAGCGGACAATGGTATCTGACCGGGGCAAAGTTGCTTAGCCAGGCAAGAGCCGCGACCAAAATCCGTTGTCAGGAAATCAATCAACTCTTACCCGATAGTGCAGAACGTCTTGCTAAGTTGCAAACTCTGCTTCCCAATGTATCGCCTTCATCATTAAGCGTCGGGAAGCAATTTTATTGTGATTATGGTGTTAACATATTCGCAGCAGAAGGGCTGAGTGTAGGGGATAATGTCGTTATGCTCGATGCGAGTAGCATCCGTTTTGACAAAAATGTCACGCTAGAAGATAGGGTAGTTATTAGTGCGCTTACTCATCATAAAGATGCAAAAAGGCGCGCGCAGGGGTGGCAACAGGCGCTACCGGTGATGGTGGGAGAAAATGTTGTTTTAGGCGCTGGAGTGACTATTTGCCCAGGTGCAATAGTTCCCGCCAACACTCACGTTCAAGCGGGAACTGTGGTAACGGCACCACGAAATTTTTAAAATTTACGTGTTCTCTTATTTAGATAAGGATTCCCAAAACCAACGCAAAAAAATAAATCTGCGTTTGAGGTTGCTTTCCATATCAATGATAGGTAAAAAGTCAATGAGGGCGAGTTATAAAGTCACTTTTTAGATGTAAATATAATTTTACAGTAGTTGTAATCGTTCTGTAGATACACGATGGTGTGGCTGCATGATAAACATTGCCTCTTTCACCCACTGGTTTTTTTGCCTTATTACCAAGAGAATTTTATGATTAAGGACACAGTTAATAACGTACATGTGAGCGCCGAAGATGTACTAGTGACGCCGGATGCGCTAGCGGCTGAATTACCCGTCTCAGATTCTGCACTTCAGGCAATCTCCGAGGCGCGTAAGACGATTTCCGATATTATCCATGGCCGGGATCATCGTTTTTTAGTGGTCTGTGGGCCTTGTTCAATTCATGATATTGATGCAGCAAAAGATTATGCGCTGCGCCTAAAAGAACTTCACGAATCCTGTAAAGATACGCTGTTTATCGTTATGCGCGTATATTTTGAAAAACCACGCACTACCACGGGCTGGAAAGGGTTAATCAACGATCCCCATATTGATGGTACTTTTGATATTGAAGCGGGCCTAAGGAAAGCGCGCGAACTTCTAATCTGGTTAGCAGAACTGCAGCTTCCTGTTGCCACCGAAGCACTGGATCCTATCAGTCCGCAATATCTCGCCGAACTTTTCAGTTGGAGTGCCATTGGAGCCAGAACCGCCGAATCACAGACGCACCGGGAAATGGCCAGCGGTTTGTCTATGCCAGTAGGCTTTAAAAATGGTACCGACGGTAGTTTAGATATTGCCATCAATGCGTTGAAGTCTGCAGCGTCTGGCCATCGCTTTATGGGAATAAATAAACAAGGGCAGGTCAGCATTATCGGTACCCGCGGGAACCCCGACGGACATATTATCTTGCGCGGTGGCAAGCAGCCTAATTATGACTCAGTCTGTGTATCTGAATGTGAGGGGGAACTCGTCAACGCAAACCTTACTGCCGGCCTGATGGTAGACTGTAGCCACGCCAATTCCAGTAAAGATTACCGTCGTCAGCCATTGGTGGCGCAAAATGTGGTGAATCAGATTTTGGAAGGTAATCAATCGATTATAGGTGTAATGCTGGAAAGTCATATCCATGCAGGGAGCCAGAAAGCAGAGGGTAAGAAGCCCGACGAACTGGAATATGGCGTGTCTATTACCGATGGCTGTATAGATTGGGCAACGACAGAAAATCTAATTTCCCAAACCAGAGATAAATTGATTACGGTGTTACCGTTACGGCAAAACAAACGCGATGCCGTGGCATAAGCGCTGAAAAGGCTAATGGCTTTACAATATGACTGATTTCTCACAGCGCCTCAATTACTTGCGAAAGGGCATTGACGAGCTGGATTCCCAGCTTGTTCAGCTTCTTGCAAAACGCGCAGAGCTCACGACTCAGGTCGGACAGGTAAAGGCAGAGACCGGTATGCCTGTCTATGTTCCTGAAAGAGAGAAGGCGTTGATCGCTAAACGACGTGCTCAAGCCGAAGAGGCTGGCGTTTCCGCTGATCTTACTGAAGATTTGTTGCGCCGGATTATGCGCGAATCCTACCACACTCAAAATAATCGATACCGGTGCGTTAATCCCGAGGCTGGCAATATTGTTATTGTGGGCGGTCGCGGGGCGCTAGGACGAGTGTTTGTCGGGTTGTTTGAAAAAAGCAGCTACAATGTGAGTGTGGTTGAAAAGGATGACTGGGAAAAACCCGCCATTGCCACCGTATTGGCCAACGCGAAACTGGTTGTTGTCGCCGTGCCTATTACGCTTACGGAGAGCGTCATCCGCAGGTTAAACAACTTACCGCGAGACTGTATTCTTGCTGATATTACCAGTGTTAAAGCAAAACCCCTTGAAGCCATGCTCGAAACTCACCAGGGGCCGGTTGTGGGTTTGCATCCAATGTTTGGGCCAGATTCACCCGGAATGATTAAACAAGTGGTAGTGGTGTGTCATGGTCGGCACGAAGCCAGCTACGAATGGCTGTTGCAACAAATGATCACCTGGGGTGCCGCCCTCCATTATAGTTCAGCGGAAGAACATGATCAGGCAATGGCTTATATTCAGGTAATGCGCCACTTCAATACCTTTGTTTACGGTGCGCATTTAAAAGGCGAAAATCCTGATTTGCGTTCGTTGACGGTATTTAGCTCGCCTATTTATCGACTGGAACTTGCCATGGTTGGCAGACTATTTGCTCAGGCACCTGAGTTGTACGCCGATATTATTTTTCACAATCCCAAGAACTTTGCGCTGTTAAGGCGGTTCCATAATCGGTTTGGCGATGCGCTTGACGTGCTGGAAAGCGGAGATAAAAAAGCGTTTATCAAACAGTTTCTTTCCATCGGTAAATGGTTTGGTGACTATGCAAAAAAATGCCTTGTGGGCAGCAAGCGCTTGTTACTAAAAGCTGACGACGACGAAATGTTGAGGAAGTAGCAGCGCAGGATCTGCGAAATTGCTTTAACTATAATACTAATCCACATTGATGCGGATTAGTATTATTTCACCACTTCCACCGGTCGCTGCAGCGGGCAGTATTTCATGTTCAGCAATGCGAAAACACGAATATTAAGATGAATTTCGTAGAATAATGCAATTTCCTTTCAGGTTTTCTGACGTTCTGCCGATGTTTCCAAGTAACTAATAGAATCATTTCCCTGCTTTGCGCTTTGTGCAAGTAGTAGTGAGCGCCTGCAAATTTATGAACCCCCAACTGATTTTTCTCGGAGAATGGAAGGTTACGCCTTCAGATAATACCCTTCGTCTAGGTAAAACCCGCCGCCATATTGAACCCAAAGTCATGGATGTGTTGGTGCTTCTTTGCGCAAAACACCCTCAGGTGGTTACTGTTGAGGAAATATTGTCATCTTGCTGGCAGAACGAAGATGTAGGTGACAATCCGGTTCATAAAGCAATTAATCAGCTACGGCGGGCATTAGGCGATAAATCTGCAAATCCTGCTTTTATCGAAACTATTCGAAAACGTGGTTATCGCGTAATCGCGCCGGTCACTTCGCCTCAGACCGCGGTAGAAACCGCCACACAAATGCAGTGGAATGAACGCTCGCCATATCCCGGTTTGACAGCGTTCAATGCCGAAGATGCTGTTGTTTTTTATGGTCGTAAAGAACAGGTATCTACGCTGCTGACGCGAATTCAGAGTCAAGTAAAGTTTGGCAGGGCCTTTTCCCTGGTCTTAGGCCCCAGCGGCACGGGCAAATCATCATTGGTTCAAGCAGGCATCTTACCAGTATTAACGTCCCCGGAAGGATATCGTGGAATAGGAGTTATATCTTCAGTCAAAATGGATTGCGCTGATGTGACAGGCGAAGCTTTATTTTTAACGCTTGCCAGCGCCATATTGGACTGGGAAATAGATAATATACCCATAATAAGGGGTGTGAGTGCACAGCATCTTGCCGCCACCCTGGAAACGGTGCCACAGGACATTGTGCGCATATGCAAAAAGGCGCTGCAGCGTCACTCCCTCTACAAGCGGCCATTCGTCTGTTTGTTCCTCGACCACCTTGAGATACTTCTTGCGGCTCCTTATTTTACACCAGCATTGCGACAGCATTTTCTTGAGTGTATTGATGTGTTCGCATTATCGGGGGTGATAATGATAATCAGCGCTTGTCGCAATGATTTTTACCCGCAAGTGGTGGCCTACCCAACGCTTATGGCAGGTAAAGCGAAGGGTGCTCATTTTGATCTGTCTGCTCCCAGCCGCGGAGAATTGATGCAAATGATCCGGTTGCCAGCTTTGGTAGCCAATGTGCAATGGGAGATTGATAACGAGAGCAAGATGCCGCTTGACGACATAATAGGTACTGATGCTGCAGAGCATCCTGACGCTCTGCCAATGTTGCAATATACCTTACAGGAACTGTACCTAAGGCGGGAGGATAAGCAAATGTCGGTGGCTGTTTATCGTGAACTTGGCGGCATCGACGGCGCTATAGGTAGAAAGGCCGAACAAGTCTTTTGTTCGCTGCCAAAGGAGCAGCAGAATGTTTTACCTGCGGTTTTTGCGTTGCTTATTACGCTGGCGGCGGACGGAAAGCGATATACCAGCCGAACGGTCTTATGGTCGCAGTTAAAGATTGAAGCTGAGATCTTGTTTGTTCAAATAATGGTGGAAAACCGCCTTTTTGTTTCGCACCTACATAATCAACAAGCGTCTTTCAGTCTCGCTCATGAAGCATTATTGCGTTGCTGGGAGCGGGCAGCATCATGGATAGAACAACATAATGAATCGTTAAAAGTGAAAGCCCATCTACGAAATTCCTCTTTACGCTGGCATCAAGAATCTCGTGCTACGGCATTTTTATTGGCAGAAGGAAAGCCATTACAGCAAGCGAGGGACTTGGTAAATAATCCACAATTTTACGTTACGCAACAAGAGCTTGCATTAATTAATGCTTCTGAAGCGAAGGTTTGCGCCAGGCGGTGGAAGAAGCGAATTGTTTTTACTGTACTTTTGGTGTTAACAATAATATCGGTTGTCATGAGTATAACTCGCTATCAAGCTCAGATTGAAGCACAGCAACGACGGCTTGACGCAGAAAACCTATTGGGTTTTATGGTGGGTGAGTTTGCCGATAAACTTCGTAGCGTTAACCGCATGGATTTACTGGATGGTATAAGCAATAAAGCGCTTGAATACTTTACCCAAGCGGGTTCAGATTCAGGAATTGTTGCAGCTTCTGAAAAAAGAAGTGAACGGGAAAAATTTCAGCTTGCGCAAACGCTGCTTGCCATGGGGGAAGTCGCCTATTCCCGGGGCAGTCAGAAGGAAGCAAAGAAGGCATTTGACGCCGCGTTTACTCTTTTTTCTGCTTTGTCGTCAGCCAATCCTGATGATCTGGAAAATCTTAAGATGGCTGGAATTTCCAGTTTTTGGCTGGGGCAGTTACGCTTTGATCTAAAAGACTATATCAGTGCCCAAGAGCACTTCGAACGCTACCGAGCCTATAGCCAACAACAGTATATTCTGGAACCGAAAAATTACGATGTTTGGAGTGAGCTATCTTACGCACATAATGCCTTGGGATCGGTATTTCTAAGACAGTACCGGTATGATGAGGCTAGTCAGGCTTTTACCACCTCTTTAACTTTAAAGAATAAGATAATTGCAGCTAATCCAGATGATAAAGTGCTGTTAGCCGATAGGGCAGATACCCTGTCCTGGCTGGCTTCTACTGAATTTAAACGGGGAAAGTTAGAGGTTGCAGTGAGCTTACAGACACAAGTGCAAAGCGAGTTGCTTGACATGCTGATGCTTCAACAAGATGATGCATATATTATCGAAAATTTAGCTCTTTCTCATTGGCAGTATGCTAGGTTATTGGACTATACCAATGCGTTAGGCGAAGCAAGGTTTCAAATAAAGCAAGCGATAGCGTTGTATGAACAGGCTCTTGATCAAGATAAATCCAATGTAAGGTGGCAAAGAGATATTGCAGAATTACGGATTTATAATGGTTTGCTGGCAGTACAAGATGGTGCCACCGTAACCGCTGATTTTGAGGAAGCTATTGAAAAGGCTGGCGCAGTAGAAGGTCTACAATGGAGCACCCAGCATAATCTGATAGCGTACTATCAGTTGCGGGGCAACTGGAAGAGCAGTGAAGCGCTTCTGCAAGCGTTAGATGTAAAAGATGAATATGTAAACTCAACCGGAGCAGCAAAAACATTTCAGCCGTTGGTTGCCAAGTTTCGATTACTTGAAGCCAAGCAGTACCAACATTATGGTCGGGTTAATGCGACTCAAGAAGCTTGTGGCGATGTAATCCAACGCCTATCTGGGGTAGTAGAAGGTTCAAAGAATGTTGAAATTTTGGTGCCTTATGTAAGAGCGCACGATTGTTCTGGGGATCTGGAAAAAGTTAAAGATAAGATTTCACTGTTACACAATATGGGCGTAACACGCCTCGAATTCTAATAAAGCAATCTTAAGGAAATGATACTATGACGGGTGATGCGCAAATGAAAGGTTTCACTGTCGCCATTAAGCAAAATGGTGACGATATAACTTTTGATATTAAAGATGAAGCGGGTAACGACGCCACCGCACCTATTCAGATTGATGCACCTGACACCACAATTGAATATTCTTTAATCAACAATAACGACGAATGGATTTTTTGCGACCCGAAAGTAGAAGGTGACGACAAACAGAATTTACAAATCACGTTGGGGAAAAATAAGCAGCAGGTGATTATTCTGGATTCTGATGCAGATAATGAGGATATTTGCTTGCGGCTTGTTGTGGCACGGCTAGCGACACCCGATGTGCAATACACCAGTCCAGATCCGCAAATTAAAAACAAACCTGAAAACTAAGATCTCTTTTCACGGGGACGATGCACTTAGGTGCATCGCGCCCTTCCTGGCAGAGAATTACCTTCATTTAAAAATACGAATTCCTTATAATTCAGCGTCTTATATCCGAAGTTTATCGGAAGGCTTTTCGGTTGAAAATTTTGTAAATTACAGGCATTGGTAGTTGCGCAAGATGCGCTCAGGAAGACGAAAATGCCTCAGCAAGACAACATCATTCATTCTGCATCAGTGCCTGATGCTCCCACCAATGAACATCTTACTGCTTTACACGCTCTTATTAACGCCACTGCTGAAGGTATATTTATTGTTAATGAAGAGGGCGTAATTGAAGTAATAAACGCTTTGGCTGCATCGTTTTTCGGTACAACCAAACACGTACTGGTTGGACAAAAATGGCTCCATTTTCTGCATGAAAATTTTCGTGACCACTATGAAAATACACAACAACAATGGAAAAACAGCAGCAGTATTCCCTTGAATATGGGGCCAAAAGAAGTCGTTATTGACTGCTTGGATGGTTCTTGTCTGGAAGCAGATTTATCATTATCACGTCTGCCGGATATGTATAGTAAATCTGGATCACTGTACATGGGCGTGTTACATGACCTTACTGAACACAAAAAAACGTATCGTGCGCTTAAAGAACAAGCTACCACTGATCATTTGACTGGTTTAGCGAACCGGCATCAGCTATCAAGGAGCTTACAGCAAATTTGGCATGATTGCCTGAGTCAGCAACAACCGGTCAGCCTTATTATGATCGATATCGATTATTTTAAGAGCTTTAATGACCACTACGGGCATATTCAGGGTGACAAGTGTTTACAGAAAATTGCCGGTGTCATCACCGATTGTTTGCCATCACGCGATAGCGTTGGCTGCCGATATGGCGGTGAAGAATTTGTGATTGTGCTGCCACGCTGTAACGCCACAAATGCGCAGGTCGTCGCCAAATGTATTCAGCGACAGGTTAAGTCGCTGATGTTTGTCGACCAAGGGTTATGTCACACCGTAAATGTGAGCGTAAGTCAAGGCATCGCGTGTGATGAAAATGGCCAGTATCGTACCTCAGAAGCGCTGTTGTGTGCTGCAGATACGGCGCTTTACCGAGCTAAGTCAGACGGCAGAGACCGTATCAATAACTCTGCGTAAAGGTCGAATGGAAAGACGGTGCTTACGGATTAAGCCTAATACCACTGCCATGCCAGAGATTCGTTATAAATTGCTAGAAACAACGCGTATTAGTAATTCTGTAGTTTCCAATCAAAATGCTGCTTTGCCTTATTTACAACCTACTACTAATCAGCAATGATGTTTGTTCACCCAGCGCGAGAATTTTCCACTTGTGACAAGTCAATTTCGTGAAGGTTTCGCGGGGCTAAATCGAACGCAGTGGGCGCAGCTCAAAGCTGAAAAAGCCGCGCCCGCCTGGCTGCGCGCTGCTGGCCGCGCCCGAATAGAGATAGAGCTCAACACTGAATGATGTTTTATGATTATACCATTTAAGGTTAGAAGCGAAGTTCTATATCATGCCCCAGAGCCGGCACCAAAGAAGACTGAGATCTTTCAATCTTCTTACAAGAACGGTGAGCCGTTGGCTACACTGAGTAATTAGCTCGAAATCTGATGCGGGTTATTCAGCTAACGCATTTGCCGCAGCCACTTTTGTGGGGCTGACTTCTTCACTTGGGTAGCATCCTAACACTTTCAGATATCGAGTCATTTTGCGTAGCCTAGCCAGCACAGTTTCCATAGGGCCATCTTGAACATTTCCTTCTACATCCAGATAGAACATTTCTTCCCAAGGGTTGCCCGTTATCGGCCGCGATTCAAGTTTGGTCATATTAATATTATTATCTTTCAGTACCATTAACGCTTCTACCAACGCACCTGGTTTTTGCACAGTAGACATAATTAAGGTAGTTTTGGCGGGCACTTGTAAAGGTACATTAACGGGATCCCTGGCAACAACAAAAAATCGACTATGATTTTCTTTTTGGTTTGCCAGGTTCGACTTAATCGCCATTAAACCATAAAGATTCCCGCCTGCCTCACTCCCAATTGCCGCTACATCATCCCGGTTCATCTGGCTTACCGTCAACATCGCGGTGGAAGTGCTGTCCATAGTTTTAACCTCTACATTTCCCAGTTCAGCAAGAAAATGACTGCATTGGGTAAATACTTGCGGGTGTGCGTAAAGCGTTTTGATATTTGCCAAAGAAGTATTTTTCGCGACTAACAGGCTGTGTCGAATTGGGTGAGTAAGCTCGCCGATAATATTCAATTGTGTATGCTGAAGCTGATCATAAACCTCATTAATGCTGCCGGAGCTGGTGTTCTCTATCGGGAGTACTGCATAGTCGGCTTCTGAATTTTCAACTTTTTGGATAATTTCGCTGAAGCTTTGGCAACCAATTTCCAACAATTCTCCTGGCCGACGGGAAAAATATTTTTGCGTAGCGAGATAGCTATAAGAACCTTTATCGCCCAAAAACGCGACCCGATTTAGCGGTAACGCGCTACCTGGATTTGCTCTTGCTGCCAGCATGGCCTGTTGATTCAATACCGAATCTTCAATAATGACATGGAAAATCTGGGTGACGTAGTGCGGATCCAGATTTACCTTTTGGCCTTCTTTGATCAAGCGAATCAACAACTGCTCTTCGCGCTTAATATCACGTACCGGAATATGATGTTTGATTTTCGTTTCAGCGACTTCATTGGTCAACTGCCTACGTTCAGACAACAAGGTAAGTAATTGGCTATCCAGATCGGTAATTCGTTTTCGTACGGCATCCAAGGCTGTTTCAGTCATAATTCCTACTCAGTGATGGCAAAAAAAAACCTCCCGCTCGGGAGGTTTTTATACACGACGCATCCTCCCTCAATTGAAGGTGGTAAATCCAAAGAAGAATGCGTAAACGTGAGATATGCTTGTGTTCATACGTTCAGACTCTATTCGTCCTCTCGAAAAGTGTCAACCGTTTTTTACATGATTGTTAGGACAGATATTGCTGCTCTCTTTAAAATGCGTACTATCTGTGATAGCAATTCTTCGATTACCTATATACTGTTACTCGCTCAACAATGCCGCCAGCATCGCACGAACTTCATTAGGTTCAAACGGCTTATCACACAGAGCATTGACACCGGTTTGTTGGATATTTGCCATATGAGCGCTATCAGCAGATTCTGAGGTCACCATAATAATGGGGATATGCGTCGTTTCTGGATTAAATCGGATAAATTCTGACAGTTCCCGACCATCCATTTCAGGCATGTTGTAATCGGTAACTACCAGATCGAATTCTTCCTCTTTAATGAATGTCAGCGCCATCGCTCCGTTTTCGGCTTCACGAATTTTCTGCAAGCCCATGCCTTCGAGAACTCGCCTGATATGATTACGGGCCAGGCGACTATCGTCTACAAGTAACACCCGAACATCCTGCACATCAAACAAATCCAGCTCTAATTCGTCATGATTAATGAGATCAAGACTGGCGTTTAGCGCGCGGGATAAATGAAGGGGCTCAAATGGCTTGGGTAAAATAGCTGCGACACCGGCTTGTTTGAACTCTTCTAGCTTACTAATCCGGTTTTCACTCGATACCAGCATAAAAGGAATGGTGCAGTAATCTTTTGATTCTTTAATAAATTTGAGTAGTTCCAGTGCAGTACCATCTTCAAAATACATGGCGCTAACGATTAAATCTGCGCCGTGGGACTTAATAGCCGCTCTAGCCTCAGCCAGGGTGCTGACGGGATCTATTTCCTTTACTTTTTCTTTTAAAAGTAAAGTAGTAATAATTTTTCTCTGCGTATCAGACGGCTCAACCAATACGATGTGCAGATCAGAGATTTGCAGCTTTTCCATAACGGGTCTCATTCGGTACTTCGTTGAATCTATGAGAATTAGTGTAGCTAAAAACAGCGTTAGCCGCCTGCAAGTTTAACGGTAAAGCCCTGGTCTTGCAGTAAGCTTTTAAGTTTTTCCCGATCATCCGTCTGTACCTCTATCGTGCCGTCTTTCACCGCGCCGCCACAGCCGCATTTCTTTTTGAGTTCTGTACACAGGACTTTTAGTGTACCGGGCTCCATGTTCAGGCCGTGAATGACAGAAACACCTTTTCCTTTTCGCCCTTTTGTTTCTCGGTGAATACGCACAATTCCGTCTTTTGATGATGACCGCGAAGGCGCAGAATGGTCAGCTTTTATCCTGCCACCGTCGGTGCTATAAACCAGATTTGAGTTCGCCACAACTTTCTCCCATTTTCAGACATACCATTCGGTAGTATAAAGAAGCGAATCATATTAAAAAAATGACCGGTCTACAAAGGCAGAGAGATTGCGAACGCTTTTTAAACAATAAGCGAAAATTTCTTAGCCCAATTTTTCGAGCAGGAAAGCTCCAGCAGAGCTATCAGGAGCAATTTTACGGCCTTACTAAGCTGGATGAGGTAATATCCCAGATAAAGCGCGTAACAAACTAAATGTAGCCGTGGTCGTAATAAATGAATAATGTCATTTTAATATAGGAAGCTGATAATGCTAAAATCCGTATTAGATTTGTTTCGTGATAAGCATGAAGAGAAAGACACCAATGGTTCTGTTGAACTTGCAACTGCGGTATTGTTAAGCGAAATTATCCGCGCTGATCGTGAATCAGATGAACGTGAGCTAAAGGCATACCGGGTAATGTTAACCAAGCAGTTCAAATTAGATGAACAGGCATTGCACACATTGATGGACGAGGGACGAGAAAGCGCCGAAGAAGCGGTTGATATGGTGCAATTTACTCAAGTGATCAATCAGCAGTGCGATAATGATCAAAAACAGGCTATTTTAAAAAGCCTCTGGGAAGTCGCTTACGCCGACAAAGATATTGCTCCTATTGAAGAACATACTATTCGGCGTATTGCAGATTTGCTGTATATCCCGCATAGTCAGTACATTAAGACCAAGCTCGCAGTCACTGACGAAAAATAAATAGAATGGGGTTGGTCGAGCAGACAATTTTTGCTTTGAAACGTTAAGGCAGGTAGTAGTATTTTGTTTAAATCGATCAGAACCCCATTAGCGGCTACGATAGTGGGCGCAGTCGTTATTACGTCTGTTATTGTTTTATGGTTAGCTATTAATGAGCATGAAAAATTGTACTATAAGTCAGTGCGGGATGATTTATCTGCACTGTCTCGCAATTTAAGTGAAGACCTTATACCGCTATTAGAAGCCACACCGGCAAACGTGGCGCAAGTCGAGAAGCTATTGGCTCGCCTTTCCTCATACCAACACATGCTTTACGCTCAGGTGTACAGTGATGATAAAAAGTTACTGGCGTCTCATACCACTAAATATGGACTGAGCCACGACGCTCCTACCGAAGAATTTCTCGCTACGGTGTTGTCCCATCCCCTCGGTATCCATCGCCTCAATCGCCAGGTTATTGCCCTGGAACGCATTGGTGATCAAGCTTTTCCCTTAGGATATCTGGTTGTTGCTGAAAATATTCAAAGTAGGGTAGAGCAAAGTCGCCAAAGTTTATTGTTGCAATCCTTCCCTTTTGTGGTGTTCGGTTTGCTTCTTACTATTGGCGTGTGTTTATTTTGGGTAAGCCGGCTGCTGAAGCCGCTGGATGCGCTTTCCCGCTTTACGCAACAGGTAGGAGAAACCAAAGATTACTCTTTGCGGTTCTTGTCACGGCGTGAGAATGAGGTATCTCGTTTAGGTGAAAACATTAATAGCCTAATGGAGATAATCGAAGTCGAGCTGACAATTAATCAGGAACAGAATCATACGCTATTTGAGCAACAGCAAACCATGACACGGTTAGCAAACTTCGACAGCTTAACCGGTTTGCCTAATCGTCAGTTTGTGATGGACAACTTACGACTGGAGCTGGCCCGCGCAAAAAGGGTAGGGGAAGACCTGGCGTTAATGTTTTTTGACTTAGATGGTTTCAAAGGCATTAACGATTCTCTTGGTCATGAAACCGGCGATTTAATTTTAATTGAAGTGGCAGACAGAGTAACCTCAATGTTGCGTGAAGGAGATCTGGTCGCTCGTCTAGGAGGAGATGAGTTCATTATCATCCCGGATCGGGATGTTAATGAAACTGCGTTAATTAACCTTGCCACCCGAGTGATCAATGCCTTCGGAGAGCCTTTCCAGTTTCGTGGACTGGCACTGACGGTAGGCGTAAGTCTTGGCATCGCTAAAGCATCAGATGCAGATTTCGAATTGAGTCAGCTAATGAGTAACGCCGATTTAGCCATGTATCGCTCGAAAGCTCGGGGAAGGGGAACATACACAATTTTTACCCCCGACATGGTGGAGTCTCATAAACGCAAGATGTCTATCGCTAACAGCATTGATCAAGCCATTATTAACGATGAAATGGTATTGTATTACCAGGCAAAGGTAGCGATAGACGGCAGAATTATGGGTTTTGAAGCCTTAATTAGGTGGCAACATCCAGAATTTGGGCTAATTATGCCGAGTGAATTTATTCCCATCGCGGAGCAAGGTGGGAAGATTTCGGCTATTACCCGCTGGGTTATTGAACGTGTGTGTATGGAGATGCCGCTCATTCAGCAACAGGTAAAATATAAATTCCGCGTCGCCATAAATTTGTCAGGTCATGATCTGCGCCACAATGGCTTGTTTGACCTCATACACGATACGTTTATTCTGCATGAGGTGAATCCTGAATGTATTGAATTTGAGGTCACCGAATCGGCCTATCTTGAAAACTTTGCGTTCGCCAACAAATTTTTTCGCCGCTTAAGTAATATGGGCTGCGCGATAGCGTTGGATGATTTCGGTACTGGCTATTCTTCATTAAGTTACCTGACGCAAATCACCATCGATACATTAAAAATTGATCGCCAGTTTATTCGAGAGCTGGAATCCTCTGAACGCAGTAGATTGGTTACCGGTACGATTATTGATTTGGCGAAGCGGTTGTCGCTGACGATTTGCGCTGAAGGTATCGAAAATTATCAGCAGTGGGAGTACCTGCTTGAACACGGCTGTGACCATCTTCAAGGATACTTGTTTAGCAAACCTATTCCCCTGTCAGAAATTGGCTCCTTACCAGAAAAATTTGAGCTTACTGAACAAGTTGCTATTTAAATAACTGTTTCTACTTCTCATATGTAGCACACTTACGAACCGCTATTGAGTGCCTGCTGAGCCTTGATATTAAGTTTGCAGCGACTACAGCTTCCTTATGTTATGTAAGACTGAGGCTGGATCTACATGATCAGTTGATATCACAGTGAAAAGAGCCTGCAAGCACTGCCTGAAGGGGTTGTTTAGAAAATTCGGCCAGCAAAGAACATCAGGCTTTAGCAGCTTAATCGTCTATCGGTTAACTACAGCAACAGGAAGTAATCGTTGTTTGTTATCCGCGACATTCATGCGCTATTGGAAAGTACCTCTTTCTACTTCCTTTTGATTATTAAGATATTTTATTTTGGCCCGATGATTGCATTTGCTTGCATTTACGCAAACGACGGTCGTAGATGATCATTCTATCTGTCAGGGCTTCGGCAGGCCATAGCTCCTGGTGACAGAAATTGTAAAACCCTACAGAAGAATACAGAGGTGTCTTCTTAATCACTTTACGGCATACATGGAGACCGTGATGAAACGTGTTGGAAAAGCTTTTTTTCTTTTATTTACCTCAGTGGCATTTGAAGGCGTAGCGATAGCGGATACGGACTCTCAATCCCGTCTGTTGAAGAAACTGGATGTTGATCAGGATGGCTCAATTTCTCTGAAAGAAGCGGTTAGCAATACCGAACTGCTGCGAAACTTTAGCAAAATTGACAAAAACAAAGATGGTTTATTGGGCGCTGACGAGTTGGCAAAAAGTGAATTTGTTAAAACCCTGGCGTCGGAATCCTGATTGCGTTTAGCGTGAAGAAGGCAAGATTCATGCTTTCTGGTCTTGCCTGGGTTTTAGGGGTGTGCCATCCTGACCGACCGTTTAATTATCAGTGATCCATTCGTGCAACTCGGTTCTTTAAGACAATTAACAGTAGGCAGTTTCGTACTGGCCTTAGTTCCTCTCATCGCATTGCTCTGGCAAAGTCAAAACGATCTGGCAAAAGTCGGTCAGATGGCAAGTGTAGAAACACGTTATGTGGTAAACGTAGTAGGATTAATGCAGCAACTTGACGGTGCGGCAATTGATTTAGAGAGAACGTTACGTCAATACGCTATTATCCAAAATGACACGGTGGCTGAGCTTACAGACAGCGCGCTTAGACAGTTTGTAGATGCAAAAGAGGATTTATGTAGTACTATCGCAGGCAGCGAGACTTGTTCTCTTTTGGATAAACAGATCGCGCAGTTAAAAAACTTTCGGAGTATTCAGGATCAGTTGCTCTTGAACGCGTATCTGGCGTCTTTAGGTTCTGGCGTTTCCGCAATGCGCGGTGATGTGGAAAAGGCGATTCAGCAGCGATTGGCGATTCAACAGGACGATCTAAACGCGATGCAGGCTAAGCAAGCCTGGTCTACTGCGATGCTGGTAAGCGTTTCATTATTGCTAATCTTACTCGGATCGCAACTAATCGTAAATCCGGTGAAAAAGCTGAAGCAAATTATTCGAATTCTTGCTCAGCAACAGGGAGAGCTTCCCCCACTTTCTACGCAAGCACCGAAAGAATTGATTGGCGTAGAACGAGACTTACACTGGCTGGCAGAGCGGTTGCAACAGCTAGAACATATTCGCACTGCGTTGTTACGTCACGCGGCGCATGAATTGAAAACACCTTTAGCCAGTATCAAAGAGGGATGTAGTTTGCTCTCGGAGAATGTAGTGGGCCACCTAAATCCGCAGCAAGCTGAGGTTTTGACCTTACTTTCTTCCAGTACCCAACGATTAAATACCCTTGTTGAAAAGCTTCTGGATTATAATCTTTTGTTACAACAGGCTCAGCCGACCTTTTCGGATGTTAATCCGCATCAGATGGTTAAAGACTGTCTTGGAGATTACGCGCTTGCCTTACAGGAACGAGAAGTCACAGTTGATATTAAGGTAGCCAGCATCTATGTGGATGAAGAATTATACCGAAGAATTTTGGATAATCTGATATCTAATGCGGTTGCCCATGGTGCCGTAGGGCGCCCAATCAATATGACTATTTATAATAAAGGAAAAAACACCATATTGGATGTAGCAAATCGAGGGAAACGCATTCCGCAGGAGAAGGTGGCAAAGTTGTTCGAACCTTTTACCCGTGGAGATGATCCCCGAAATGATAACGTCATCGGTACAGGCCTCGGCCTGTCCATTGTGTCAGACTGTGCAAGATTGATGCACGGTGATGTCGCCGTAGTCGATGTGGACTATGCGGATGTATGTTTTAGAGTAGCAATCCCGCAAAAGGAAAATTTTAATGAATAAAGTTTTGTTATTGCCCATAATTCTGTTCATGACAGGATGTGCAGCGATAGATAAAACAATCAGTTTGCCCGAGACGCCGGCCGTGTCGGACAACCCTGTGTTGGATGAAGACGATATGCCTTGTTTAGTCAGTAAAGAAACGGCTAAATTTGATCATCAATGTGAACTGAATTACTGGATTAGTTTGTGGGTGCACGCAGAAGCGACTCGCTGGCCCGAACGTAAGAAAGCAATTTCTGCGCTAGGTAGTAGCTTACCGGATATGATTAGGAAGATTGTGCTTGCCTTGCCCGTGGATACGCCTTATCAGGATAGGCTTCGGGCACAACATTGGTTAACCTCGGTAAAGGATAAGCTAACACCGCAGATGCAGCAGGTTGTGCAAACTCTGGTTATTTCACCTAACGACGAGATGCTTGAGCTTGAATCGGCAATGACGATTTTAAATCGCGTGAATTCTGATCAGACACAATCGTTGCAAGCGCTTCATGCCGAGTTGGAAGCGCAACGCAAAAAAATGCAAGAATTATTAGAAGTAGAAGCCACTTTGATGGATAAGAACAGGAGTAGTCAGCAGTGAGCGAAATTAAAGGAAATCACCCGCAACTTTTGTTGGTAGATGACGATAAAAGCTTATTGCGTTTGTTGACGATTCGCCTTGAAGGCGAAGGTTATCGTGTCACAGCAGTAGAAGATGGCCAGGCAGCGTTACGTAAAATTCGCAGTGACGACTTTGATGTGGTGCTAAGTGATTTGCGGATGCCTGGGCTTGATGGTTTGAGTCTTTTTGAAGAAATTATGGGAATCCGTAAAGATATCCCTGTAATTCTGATGACGGCTCACGGCACCATAGCGGATGCGGTAGCAGCAACGCAACGCGGGGTGTTTGGCTTTCTGCCGAAGCCGGTTGATCATGAAGAATTACGAAGTTTGTTGAAAAAGGCGTTAAGTCAATCTCAGGCTGCGCAGCCGGGTGAGTGGTGTCAGGATATCATTACCCGCTCTCCTGACATGCTGAATGTGCTGGATCAGGCCTACCGCATTGCACAGCGTGAAGTCAGTGTGTTGATAAGCGGCGCCAGCGGCACAGGTAAAGAGTTGCTGGCCAACGCCATTCATCGGGCGAGTAATCGCCACGATCAACCCTTTGTGGCTATAAACTGCGGCGCGCTGCCAGAAAATTTGCTGGAGTCAGAACTCTTTGGCCATGCTAAAGGCGCATTTACCGGTGCGGTTCAGGCGAATCAAGGGCTATTCAGAGAAGCTGACGGCGGCACGCTGTTTTTAGATGAAATTGGCGACATGCCAATGACGCTGCAGGTGAAATTACTGCGAGCGCTGCAGGAACGGCAGATTCGGCCGGTAGGAAGCAGCAAACATGTGGATATCGATGTTCGTATTATTTCTGCTACTCACAAAGATCTGCACAAAGAGATGGAAGAGGGCACATTCCGGGAAGATTTGTATTACCGACTGAATGTGGTGAATCTAAAACTGCCTTCTCTGAAAGAACGAAGCGAAGATATTCCGTTACTGGCCCGCTCATTGTTACAAATGAGTGCTCAGCGGCACGGCGTGAATGTCAGCCAGTTTTCTGATGATGCTATGCAGCTGATGGTAAAAACGGATTGGCAGGGCAATGTGCGCCAGTTGGTGAACGTGGTGGAACAATGCGTGGCACTAACGCAAACTCCGGTCATTCCGCTGCATTTGGTTGAACAAGCCCTTTCTGCCACTAAGCAAAGCTGGCCAACTTTGACCGAAGCTCGCGACGCGTTTGAACAGAAATATTTATACAAGCTGCTTAAAATGACAGACGGAAATGTGACTCGTGCTGCGGAACTCGCTGGTCGTAATCGCACCGATATGCATAAATTAATGAAAAAACACGAACTGGATGCAGGCGACTTCCGTTAGCAAACATTAAAATAGCGCCTCTTGTTGGGAAGCTGCAAAATGCAATAGGGGCAACGCCGCTTGAGGATAAGCGGCGTTATACATTTTAAGATACAGCTGGGCCAGCCAGGGTGCGTCTTTGTTGTCAGGACGATGAAAAAAGAGGTAGGGATTTCGGCCCTCCAAACGCCACTGATGGCACTTCTTCACCCATGGCTGCAAACATTGGCGATTGACGTTTTCATCATTTCCTCCCACAAATCGCAATACCGGATGCTGACCGGTAGCAATGACGTTAACGGGCACGCGAGGTTTTTTCATTCTTACGTCGGCGGTAAGAGCGCTGTCACAAGGGCCAGTAAAAAGCGCCCGGGTATCCATGATTATTCGATTGACCCCATAGCGAATAAGCAACTGATTAAACTGCCGCTCACATTCCTGTTTTGCGAAGAAGGCCGGATGACGCATTTCTACAGCGTACTGGAAAGTGTCGGGTAATATTTTTAACAGTTGCTCAAGCGCTGGTAAATCGTCCGGACCAAAGCTCGCAGGTAACTGAATGAGATAAAGCCCCAGCTTTTCTTCTAAGGGCGCAAGTAGCGTTAATTGTTGCTTTACCAGCGCTTCTACATGGCGAAGTTGATATTCGTGGGTTATGCGCTGATTAAATTTAAAAGTAAAGCGAAAAGCGGCGGGAACATCATTGCCCCACCGTTCGACAAGATCAGGGGCGGGCAGATGATAAAACGTGGTATTTCCCTCCACGCTGTTCAATTCTTTAGCATAATAATTCAGTGGGCGGTGTCGAGCGGCAATATTGCCAAACCAGTGCAGTGGCCAGGTCGTTTCCTGCCATATTGGTAGCCCGATTAAAACATCTGGCAGAACACCACTATAAAGCGTTGACGAAGTATTATTAGTCATTGGGGTTTGGAGTGCATTTGTTTATACTATGCGGCCTTAATTTACATCGCGTTGCTGATGTGACTGCTGCGCAGGCGCCGCTAGATAACTTATTCATAGTGCCGACATTGAAGCATTGCGCGCCCAAATGCGCAAGTTGCGTAAAATAGCGGATTCACATCAGCGTAGACACTACCAGAGGTCCGGGACCATGCGCACAGATTACTGTGGGAACATCGATTCATCTTTTGTTGGGCAAGAAGTTACACTTTGCGGTTGGGTAAACAAACGTCGCGACTTAGGCGGTGTCATCTTTATCGATCTTCGCGATCGTGAAGGCATTGTACAGGTCGTATTCGACCCTGATTTACCTGACGTGCTGGAAATTGCTAATACCTTGCGTAGCGAATTCTGTATCAAACTTACCGGCAAAGTGCGTCCTCGCCCTGAAGGGCAGATCAACAAACAGATGCGTACAGGTGAAATTGAAATTCTCGGCACCGGTTTGGAAATTTTTAATAAATCTGCGGTATTGCCTTTGGATTGGAATCAGGAAAACTCTGAAGAGCAACGTTTGCGTTACCGCTATTTGGATCTGCGTCGTCCGGTAATGAGTCAGCGTCTCAAGTTTCGCGCTCAAGTTACCGCTGCTGTCAGACGTTATTTGGAAAATGACGGTTTTCTGGATATTGAAACCCCTATTCTGACCAAGGCTACCCCTGAGGGCGCGCGGGATTATCTGGTGCCAAGCCGCACGCATAAAGGAGAATTCTTTGCGTTGCCGCAATCGCCGCAGTTGTTTAAGCAATTGCTGATGATGTCCGGCATGGACCGCTATTACCAAATTGTAAAATGCTTTCGCGACGAAGATTTACGGGCAGATCGTCAACCTGAATTTACTCAAATTGATATAGAAACCACGTTTTTAAATGCTGAAGGCGTAATGGAAATTACAGAAGGCATGATTCGGGATTTATTTCAGAAGATGCTGGATGTAGATCTGGGCGATTTTCCGCGTATGACATACGCTGAGGCCATGAAACGCTACGGCAGTGATAAGCCGGATTTGCGTAATCCGCTGGAATTGGTTGATGTAGCGGATCTACTGGAATCTGTTGAATTCAAAGTTTTCAGCGGCCCGGCCACCGATCCTAAAGGGCGTGTTGCTGTAGTGAAAGTACCGGGTGGGGCTAGCCTTTCCCGCAAACAAATTGATGAGTATACAAAATTTGTGGGTATCTACGGCGCGAAGGGTTTAGCCTGGATCAAAGTCAATGAACTGGCGGCGGGTCAGGAAGGGTTACAGTCGCCGGTACTCAAGTTTCTTAGCGAAGATATTACCGACGCAATTATTCAACGCACCGGCGCACAAGCCGGGGATATTCTATTATTCGGAGCTGATAACGCCACTGTGGTTACCGAAGCCATGGGCGCTTTACGGTTAAAACTAGGTGAGGATTTCGATTTACTGGAAGGAGAGTGGAAACCTCTGTGGGTAGTAGATTTCCCCATGTTCGAAGAAGTAGACGGACAACTTTATGCGCTGCATCATCCATTTACCTCGCCCCGAGAGATGTCTGCTGAAGAACTTAAAGCCAATCCGGTAGGCGCGTTATCTGATGCCTACGATATGGTTTTAAACGGCGTAGAGTTAGGCGGTGGTTCAGTGCGTATTCATGAGCAGCATATGCAATCTGCGGTATTCGCCATACTAGGTATTGATGAGGAAGAAGCCAACAACAAATTCGGCTTCTTGCTTAACGCCTTACAATTTGGTGCTCCTCCTCATGCGGGATTGGCGTTTGGGCTTGACCGTCTGGTAATGCTGATGACTGGCGCAACATCGATTCGAGACGTTATGGCATTTCCTAAAACAACCACGGCCGCTTGTCCGCTTACAAATGCCCCAAGTCCTGCTAGTCCACAACAACTAGCTGACTTAGCCATCGCGACGGTAGTGAAATCTGCGGAATAAATGCATTACAAGCGGCCTGAATCAGTATTGGTGGTGTTGTACGATCAGAACCACCGGGTACTGTTACTGCAACGTCAAGATGACCCCTTATTCTGGCAATCCGTAACGGGTTCCATGGAAGCGGGGGAACGGCCTATTGAGACCGCTTATCGAGAAGTGGCGGAAGAAACTGGCATACAGCTTTCTACAGAAGTGGCCGCCATTAAAGATTGCCAGCGAGTTAATCGTTTTGTAATTCGACCTCGTTGGCGATACCGCTATCCGCCGGATACGCTTTATAATACCGAACATGTTTTCTCTGCAAAGATCGACAGCACTACGCCTTTGCTGCTTACTGAACATTTGGCCTATGAATGGCTTCCGGCTGCTGATGCCGTAAAACGGCTGTGGTCGGCATCGAATCGGCAGGCGGTGGAAGAATTTGTGCCTGGAGCCATTTAATGATAATACTGGGTATAGATCCAGGTTCACGGATAACCGGCTACGGAGTGGTGGCACGCACGCAGGGGAAGCTGGTGTACGTGGGCAGCGGATGCATTCGGGTAAAAGGTGATGCGCTGGCAGACAAACTGGCGCAAATTTACAGCGGTGTCAGCGATATAATCCGGCAATTTCAGCCGCAGCAGTTTGCTATTGAACAGGTATTTATGGCGAAAAATGCCGATTCGGCATTAAAACTGGGGCAGGCGCGAGGGGCGGCTATTGTTGCTGCTACTCAGGCTAATTTATCGGTGGCAGAGTATTCTGCCCGACAAATTAAGCAGGCTGTAGTAGGCAAGGGAAGCGCCGAAAAAAATCAGGTACAACATATGGTGCGGCACTTGCTCAGCTTGCCCGGTACTCCCCAGGCCGATGCTGCTGATGCTCTGGCAGTTGCGCTTTGTCACGCGCATTCCGAACAAAGCCTGATAAGACTTGCCGGTCAGGCCACTAAAATTGTACGCAGACGGCTGCGATAAGAGGTAGTGTAAGCAATATGATTGGAAGAATTCAGGGTATTCTGCAGGAAAAGCAGCCCCCGGAAGTGCTAATTGATGTAGGTGGGGTGGGGTATGAAATTCATATGCCCATGACAAGTTTTTATCAATTGCCTGCAGTGGGCGAACCGGTGATGCTTTATACCCATTTCGTCGTGCGCGAAGATGCTCAATTGCTTTTTGGCTTTGTCGAAAAAATGGAGCGGGAATTATTCCGCGAGTTAATAAAGGCAAACGGCGTGGGTCCTAAATTGGGCTTAACGATATTGTCGGGAATGTCTGCCGGTCAGTTTTTGATAAATGTCCAAAACGAAGATGTATCAGCCTTGGTAAGCTTACCGGGAATAGGCAAAAAGACTGCCGAGCGGCTGGTGGTGGAATTAAAGGACCGCTTAGCTAAATTTGGTAAAAGTCAACATGTCGTACCATCAGATCAGGCTCAGCCTAAGCCTGGCAATACCATCTTTGCAGTTAATGATGCTAAAGAAGAAGCATTAAGTGCGTTGGTTGCGTTAGGTTATAAAGCTGTGCAGGCCAGCAAAATGGTTAGTGGCGTGTATGAAGATGGCATGCAGAGCGAGACGGTTATCCGCGAAGCGCTTAAAGCCGCTCTTTAATGGATAAGCAATAATGATTGAAGCCGACAGATTAATCGCTCCCAGTGCGACCGTTGATGATGAAGTTATTGATCGCGCCATTAGGCCAAAATTACTTGCCGATTACACCGGGCAAGATCACGTAAAGGAGCAGATGGAGATCTTTATCCAGGCTGCCAGAAAGCGCGATGATGCTTTGGATCACCTGTTGATATTCGGTCCGCCGGGGTTGGGAAAGACAACGCTGGCCAATATCGTTGCCAATGAAATGGATGTAAACATCAAAACAACATCTGGGCCCGTGCTCGAAAAGGCGGGTGACTTGGCGGCACTGTTGACCAATCTGGAACGCAACGATGTATTATTCATTGACGAGATTCATCGTCTGAGCCCGGTAGTAGAAGAAATCTTGTACCCGGCAATGGAAGATTACCAGCTAGACATCATGATTGGCGAAGGCCCTGCTGCCCGCTCTATCAAACTTGAATTACCGCCCTTCACGTTAATTGGCGCTACAACCCGAGCCGGCTCTTTGACGTCACCCTTGCGTGACCGGTTTGGTATTGTGCAGCGTCTGGAGTTTTATACCATGAAGGATCTCACCACCATCATTCAACGCAGCGCAAGTTATTTGAATCTGGAGATGAATCTAGAAGGTGCTCAGGAAATTGCCCGTCGTTCACGTGGCACTCCGCGTATCGCAAATCGCTTGCTTCGGCGAGTAAGAGATTATGCTGAAGTTAAGGCCGACGGGAATGTGGTGGGAAATATTGCAGCAAAAGCTTTGGACATGCTGGATATTGATAAAGAAGGTTTCGATTACATGGACCGTAAGCTGCTTACCGCAATCATTGATAAATTTGATGGTGGGCCTGTTGGGCTGGATAATCTGGCCGCTGCGATTGGTGAAGAGAAAGAAACAATTGAAGATGTTATTGAACCATTTTTAATTCAACAAGGATTTTTGCAACGAACACCCAGAGGCCGCATTGTGTCTCAACGGGCGTACTTACATTTTGGTTTCGCGCCGAAGTAGTGACGCTAAGGCGTAAAAAAATCTAAGGCTAGTCAGGTTTACAGGCAAAAAAAAGCCCGTTCAAGTGAACGGGCTAAAACAACAAGTGTTGAAGGAAATAAATCCAGGGAACTCATGTCTAACAGGAGAAAACTCTCACATGACCGTCAGCAACTTTCGTCATGACCATCATGCTCTGTACGACTTGATGATGCTAATTATAGAGATAATACCCCCTTGTACAATTGAGTTAAATTCAGATTTAAGATTAATAAAACTAATGCGTTAATCATGTGTTAATGTCTCGTCAATAAATATTTAAAAATTCCCTGTAATCATTGTCATAAAGGGGCATAACGCCTACATTAAGGGCTTGAATGACGCGAAAGAAAGGTGAGTTCTGATTATTTTAATTGCGGTGGAAGGTTAATGATGCACAAGTGGCAAGTACGTGTGTACTATGAAGACACAGATGCCGGTGGTATTGTCTACTATGCAAATTATCTTAAGTTTATGGAACGAGCGAGAACGGAATGGTTACGAGAGCTTGGCTACGAACAAGATGATTTGATGGAACAATCTATCGCCTTCGTCGTCAAACGCGTGGAGATGCATAATTTTGCGCCTGCTCGATTCAATCAGTTGTTGAGTATTGAATCGCGCATTGTAGAATTAAAGGGGGCGAGCATGACATTCAAACAATTGATAAGAAACTCGCAAGATGACCAGCTGGTCACGGCGGAAATACAAGTAGCGTGTGTGGATCCTTTAAAAATGAAAGCCAAAAGAATACCACATACATTAGCAGGGGATTTAACGGGTGGAATCTGATTTAACGTTTATTGGTCTGTTTTTACAAGCAAGTTTTGTTGTTCAATTGATTATGTTGTTACTGCTGGGCGTTTCGGTTGCTTCTTGGACGTTTATATTTCAACGCACCAAAGCGTTAAATGCGGCTCAAAAGCAGATGCGCACCTTTGAAGATAAGTTTTGGTCAGGTGCAGATCTAAATCGTCTGTATCAGGAACTGTCGGCCCGTTCGGATATCACAGGCATTGCGAATATTTTCTGTGCCGGCTTTAAGGAATTTGTGCGATTACGTAAAGGCAATACCGGCAGTACCGCTATTGTTGACGGGACTTACAGAGCGATGCGGGTAGCCATGTCACGTGAAGTAGAGGAATTGGAAAGTCGATTACCTTTTTTGGCAACAGCAGGCTCAATTAGCCCTTATATCGGCTTGTTTGGAACGGTTTGGGGCATTATGAATGCTTTCATCGCTTTAGGTGAAGTCCAACAAGCGACGCTGGCTATGGTTGCGCCGGGTATCGCAGAAGCGTTGATTGCCACAGCAATCGGTCTCTTCGCAGCTATTCCAGCAGTTATCGCCTATAACCGATTCAGTCACAAAGTGGAAAAGCTGGAGAATAGCTACGGTAACTTTATGGAAGAATTTTCCGCCATTCTTCATCGTCAAGCCCTCGCAGCCCAGCCAGCGTAACATGCTGGTTCTAGCAGTGTTTCTGTAAGGAGAGTATCGATGTATACGCGCAAACGCCGCCGGCCGGTCTCAGAAATCAATGTGGTTCCATACATTGATGTGATGCTGGTGCTGCTTATTATCTTTATGGTAACGGCACCTCTAATTTCCCAAGGGGTTAAAGTTGACTTGCCGAAAGCAAGCGCCCAACCTATTGAACAGGAAGATACCCCGCCGCTGATAGCGTCAGTTGATGTGCGCGGAGACTATTTTCTTAATGTGGGAGAAGAGCAAGAGCAATCGCTGGCCGGTGACGAACTGGCAGCCTTAGTGCAGGCGCAGCTTAAAAAGAATCCTGAGACGCCGGTCGTGGTCAAAGGTGATGGTAAAGTGGAGTACGATAAAGTGATTCAACTTATGGTGCTGTTACAAGGAGCAGGCGTACCTTCGGTAGGCTTGATGACAGATCCCGTTGAGCCCGAATAAACCAGAGTTAAAAACGTCCGCAAAGAAACCAGCGGCAGTGTCACCGATGACGGCGGCAATTTACAAGTCAGTTGGTGTGCACTTGCTAATCGCTGCGGTGTTACTCATTAGCGTCAGTTTCTCTCATGATCCTCTTCCTGCACCGGCCACCAATGCGCCTGTTATTAAGGCTACTTTTATTGATGCTCAGGCCATCGCCGATCAAAAGCGGGCAAAAGAACAGGCGGAAGCTCAAGCCAGGGCTAAGGAACAAGAGGCGGAACGACAACGTCAGGCTAAACAGGCTGCTGAGCGCCAGCGCCAAAAAGAGGCGGCTGCGAAACAAGCTGCGCAGAAACGAGCACAAGAGAAACGACAAGCTGAAGAAGCAGAAAAGCAGCGTCAGTTGGAATTAAAGGAGTTGGCGGCACAACAAGCTAAGGAAAGAAAAGAGAAAGAAGCGCAGGAAAGAGCCGCTGCAGAGAAAAGACGTAAGGAAGCACAAGAAAAAGCGGAAATGGAAAGGATTATGCAAGAGCAGCTTGCTGCAGAGCAGGCCGCTCAGCAGCAGCGTCGGGCGAAGCAGGTCATGTCTGAAGTAGAGCGCTATCAAGCATTAATACAACAGACAATAATGCGATATTTAATTGAAGATTCGAACTTTGACGGCAAGCGCTGTAGACTCAATATCAGGCTTGCGACGACGGGTTTAGTAACAAAAGTTTCTGTAGTGGATGGCGACCCTGCTTTGTGCCGTGCAGCGCAGAGCGCCGTTTTGCGGCCTGATCGGATGCCAATGTCAGAGGCACCAGACGTATATGCAGAACTAAAAAACATTAATTTGACGGTGGAACTGTAGTGACAATGAGAAAAATAGGTTTAATACTCGGCTTGACGGTGCTGATATTTAGCTCGTTAGCGCGTGCGGCACTTGAAATAGTAATCACTGAAGGTATCGATAGTGCGCGCCCCATCGGCGTGGTGCCTTTCAAGTGGAAAGGCAGTGGTCAAATGCCGGGTAATATTTCAGAAGTGGTAATGGCAGATTTAATGCGCAGTGGAAAATTTAATCCTATTGCTCCGGAAAAAATGCCGCAGCAGCCTACCACCGATAGCGAAGTTAATTATTCCGCCTGGGCATCTACAGGCGTCGACACGATATTGGTAGGAACCATTGAACAAGAGTCAGTTGACAGATACAAAGTAAAGTATGAGTTAATTGATGTGCTGCGTGCCCAGGTTACGGGCGGAAAATCACATGGTCTTCAAAATGGCGAACTGGTCACTGCTCGAGACCATGTAATAGCTTCCCGTGAGGCTGTTATTGATGGAAAAGATTTTCGCCAGTACGCGCATAGAATCAGCGATGTTGTATATGAAAAGCTAACGGGCGTGCGCGGCGCGTTTTTAACTCGTATCGCTTATGTGGTAGTGCGAGACAGGAAGGAAAACAAATTACCCTACCAGTTAGTCATTGCAGACTATGATGGCGAAAATGAAACACGCTTACTGTCTTCTCCAGAACCGCTCATGTCTCCTTCATGGTCGCCGGACGGTGAGAAGCTTACCTATGTCAGCTTTGAAAATAAGCGCCCGCAAATTTTCATCCAAGATATATATACCATGCAACGCAAGCAGATGACGGATTTCCCGGGGATTAACAGTAGCCCGGTTTTTTCTCCTGATGGCAAGCAGTTAGCGATGGTTCTATCAAAAGATGGCAATCCTGAAGTTTATATCATGGACATTGCATCAAAGAATTTGCGGCGAATTACTCACAATCGCGCAATAGATACTGAACCCGCTTGGTCTCCGGATGGTAAGACATTGATTTTTAGTTCGGAACGGGGTGGTAAACCTCAAATTTATCGCGTAAATTTAGCATCAGGAAAAGTAAGACGTCTTACTTTTGAGGGCGAGCAGAATCTTGGCGGTGCCTTTACACCTGATGGCAAGCAAGTTGTTTTGGTGAACAGGACTCGCGGGGATTATCATATTGCCAAGCAAGGTCTTGAAGACGGTGCAATTCAGGTATTGAGCCAGACCTATCTGGATGAATCTCCCAGTGTTGCACCGAACGGAAGCATGATAATTTATAGCACCTTGCATGATGGTACACAGGTATTATCCTTAGTATCACTTGACGGGCGTTTTAAAGCCAGGTTACCAGCAACCAATGGGCAGGTGAAATCACCAAGTTGGTCACCATTTTTGTTTTAATATTAGATTGTTGATAAAAAACTATAAGGATTAAGAGGATGCAACTGAATAAAATAATGAGAAGCTTCATGATCGCCTTACCCGTGGTGACCATGATGGCTTGTTCTTCAGGCCCTACTGAAGAGGAGTTGGCTGCAGAGCGCAATCGCGTAGCGCAAGAGCAGGCTGAAGCAGAACGTCAGGCTCAAGCAGCTGAAGAACAGCGTGTTCAGGCTGAATCTGCGCAACGAATGGAACGTCAACAAGAGATGGTTCAGGAGCAAATGGAAGCTCTGAAAAAAGAGCAGACCGTTTATTTTGATTTCGATCGAGCGACAATTAAGTCTGAGTTTCAAACACTGTTAGACAGACATGCCGAGTTTTTAGTACAAAATCCTGATCAGAAGGTTGTGATTGAAGGGCATACTGACCAACGTGGCACACCAGAATATAATATAGCGTTGGGCGAGCGTCGTGCGCAGGCAGTAGAAACCTATCTGCGCAATGCCGGGGTAAGTAACAGCCAGCTTTCTACTGTTTCTTACGGTGAAGAAAAACCTGCGGTTATGGGCTCTACTGAATATGCTCAGGCACAAAACCGTCGCGGCGTGGTTGTATATCAATAATGGTTTTTACCTTGCATAAACGCGTAAAACAGGGCGGGGCGACACTTCTGTCCCTGGCTATTTCTACTGCGGTGTTGGCGCAGGCTCCAGTTTACGATGTTAATAGCAGCAATAACAATGCTAGTGGCAGCGGGAATAACGGGAGCCTGGAACAGCGGATTGTTGTATTAGAGCGCATAGTCGCTAGTCGTACCGAAATGCAGCATCGACTTCAACAACAACTGGACATGATGCAAGGCGATATTGATGAACTTCGTGGAGCCGTCGAAGTTCATACTAATCAGTTGGAAAAAGTACTGGAAAGACAACGCGAATTATACCTGGAGATCGATAAGCGTGTTGAGGCACTTAAGCAGTCGGGCTTTTCCGCAGGAAGCGCAACAAGTTCTTCGACTGGTGCCTCTGACGATACGCCAGAAAATGAGCCGGAAATAACCGCGGGTAGCGCAGACGAAAGTTCGGCGTATGATGACGCTGTTAATCTTATTCTGAAGTCGCGTGAATATGATAAAGCGATACCTGCTTTTCAGTCTTTTATTAAACGTTTCCCTAATAGCCAGTACGCGCCGAATGCTCATTACTGGTTGGGGCAGTTGCTCTTCAATAAACAGCAATGGGATAAGGCTGCCGAACAATTCAACATTGTTTCAAACAAGTTTAGCAGTTCCACTAAACGTCCTGATGCTTTACTGAAACTTGGCGTTATTGAAGAACGAAAAGGTAATAACGCGAAGGCGAAGCAGTATCTGCAAGAGGTTGTTAGTAAGTATCCTAACTCTTCCGCAAGGAAGCTGGCAGAATCGAGACTCAGCGGCCTGTAGAACGTATTTAGCTTAAGAGCCTCCCTCGGTTGGGAGGCTTTTTTTTACCGTCAGATAAGCCCCAACGCGCAGCAAGCCACTTCGCTCCTTTAGGAGGGCTCGTTGCAATAGCGCATCATCAGGAAGAGAGCAAAAGTTCTCATTTATCTCAATGAAATAAACCACGCCGCTCGACAGCGCCATGTTGCGCCTACCGGTACTGTGCGTTCTAGCCATATACGAACTACTGTCTAAGAATCCCGCCTCGCCACTTTTAATAGCAGCACCAACGCGGTTGATGTCATTACAATTCATAGCGATAACGGCACACTCAGAATGCATCCATAGATTAATGAACGAGGCGACGCTATGCAGGAATGGCTGTTCCTTTTCAAATAGTGAGAACATAGAATATTAGCCGCTGGGCGTTCCCTTAGGGCAATTTCAAAAGCCCTTAGCTTAGGCGCCTGAACGAAAAGGCCGATGGTGAAAGAAATGACGCTTCGAATTCGAGCAACGCAGACTCAGGCTGCATCCGGAGTGAATCCCTGTTGCTATGGGTGAGTACGATTGGCAATCCCAACCTAGTTACTATTGATAAAGAGACAACATGGAGATTAATGATTATCAAGCGATGCCGGAAGGGTTATTTTGAGTGACTCATGCTATTGTCATTGATGGTGAGTTGTCACCCGTGCAAAGGAATTACTGAAACATTAAGAAGCAAAGCGATTTTTTACGTCAAATGCATGAAGTTTGAAAAATCTGCGGCAGAAATTCTAACGGTAGCACCCCATTATACCTGGTGGTGTTTTTATTTTTAAAGACCCACTCCTCCTGAGTTGGAGGCCATAATGCGCCCATAATCAATTATGTAGATTATTCCGCATCAGATGAAAGCATGAAATTGCGGCTGGACTTTGGGAGTGTAAGGGAAAAGGGGAAATTTTTTCCCACTAGAATTAGATGGTTTAGTGTTAATTAACGCGAACTTAACACGCATGTGAAGCGAAAAGCGCGGAAATATTGGTCGATTCGGTCTGATTTTGAACGTTTGAACGCTTTTTTCATTAAAAGTGAAAATAATTGCACATTATGGGTTGCGCCGTCGCAGAATATGGGTAATATATGCCGCCGTTGCCACCGGTACGGTAACAAAGAAAAACGATGGGTCGTTAGCTCAGTTGGTAGAGCAGTTGACTTTTAATCAATTGGTCGCTGGTTCGAATCCAGCACGACCCACCATCCTTTTATCAGCAAAATGGATAATCGTTTTTTAGCACCAGAAGATGGGTCGTTAGCTCAGTTGGTAGAGCAGTTGACTTTTAATCAATTGGTCGCTGGTTCGAATCCAGCACGACCCACCATCTTCCTCAATTTAACTACACAAGATTCTTTTTCTCGTTTGTGTAGGCCTTGATTTCTCCGTCTTCATTCATACCTTTAAATTATGTAATTTTTATGACATTCGGGTATAATTCTCGCCCTTGCTATGTCGTCAACTGAGTCAGTGAGCTATGTCAGTCGCATTTAGAGTTGAACAAATTGATTATCCGTTTCCTGCTAAACCAGAACCTTTATCTTATGAGCGTCGGGAAAGGTTAAAAGCTGAAATTAAGCAGCTTCTCAAAGATCGCAATGCAGTAATGGTGGCGCATTACTACACTGATCCGGAAATTCAGGCGCTGGCGGAAGAAACTGGCGGCTGTGTCGCTGATTCTTTGGAAATGGCGCGCTTTGGCCGGGATGCGAACGAGCAAACGCTTATTGTAGCCGGTGTACGCTTCATGGGTGAAACCGCAAAAATTCTTAGTCCCGAGAAAACAGTGCTGATGCCTACGCTAGAAGCTACGTGCTCGTTGGACTTAGGCTGC